>NZ_JBIAUL010000004.1:296420-582115 GCF_042892755.1 Streptomyces sp. NPDC001714 | reverse complement strand
CCCGCTGGAACAGTTCCCACAACTCGTCCGGCACCATGCGCTCAACCATCACCACACAGTGCAGACTACCCAGCACGCCAAATGAGACGGCGTCTAAGACGTTGCGTACGGGGTGACGCAGGGGGAACGCATCATTGACTAGGGGGAAACGTGACGGTCGTTGCGCAGCCTGATGTGACCGTGATCATCGGGGCGTACGAAGCGATGCCGTACCTGGTCGAGTGCCTGGCCTCCGTCGAGCGCCAGACCCTCGACCCGGCCCGCATGGAGGTCATCGCCGTCGACGACGGATCGACCGACGGTACGGGGGAGTACCTCGAGGAGTTCGCGGCCCGCGCCGCCATGCCGGTGACCGTGATCCGCCAGGAGAACTCCGGCGGCCCCAGCGGCCCGCGCAACGTCGGCCTCGCCAAGGCCGCCGGCCGCTACGTGTTCTTCCTGGACGCCGACGACCGGCTCGGGGACGAGGCCCTGGAGCGCATGGTCGCCATGGCCGACAAGAACGGCACCGACGTCGTCCTCGGCAAGGTCGAGGGGATCAACCGCAAACCCCCACAGTCGATGTGGGGAAAGACGCTGGGCCGTACCGACGTCTTCTCCTCCAACATCAAGTTCACGCTCAGCGCCCAGAAACTCTTCCGTCGCGCGCTGCTGGAACGGCACGGCATGCGGTTCGACGAGTCCCTGTGGACCGGCGAGGACGCGCTGTTCACCATGGAGGCCTACCTGCGCGCCGACGGCGTCTCCGTCGTCGCCGACTACCCCTGCTACTACCTCGTCGGCCGTGAGGACGGCAAGCACGTCACCAAGAGCGGCAGTTACACCCTCCGCTTCGACTCCGCGCGCGCCCTGATGAACCTGATCGCCGAGATGGTCCCGGCAGGACCGCGACGCGACAGCCTCATGGTCCGGCCGTTCAAGGTGACGCTGCTCCCGCAGTTCGGCCCCCGGTTCCTCAAGGACAGCGAGGAGGTGCGGCAGCACAAACTGGAACTCGCCGAGCCGCTGATGGACGCCCACTGGAACCCCGAGGTGGCCCGCCGCCTCAAGGTCCACGAGCGGCTCCAGCTGCACCTGGTCGCCGTCCGCCGCACCGAGCTCCTCCCGGACGTCGTCGAGTTCGTACGGGCGAAGAAGCAGCCCACCCCGGTCCTGGAGAAGCGCGGCACCTGCGTCTACCTCGGCTACCCGCACTTCCGTTCCAAGGCGGCCGGCGTCCCCGACTGGATCTACCTCGCCGAACCCCGCGAGGCCCGCGCCGTCAACGGCTACCGCGAGGAGGCCGCCAACACCATCCTGCGGCGTGCGCTGCGCAAGCTGCGGCGGTCACTGCCCACCCGGGACGTGAAGGCCGCGGCCGCCTGACCCTGCCCTCGGGCGGCTGTCCGCCCGACCCTGGCCCCCTGGGCGACTACCCGCCCGACCCCAGGGCCCGCCGGATCGGCCTGCCCACGGCACGCCGCGCCCGCCGGTAGACCGAGGCCGGCTGCTGCGCGGCGGTCGCCTTGGCGGCGCGCGCCCCGGCACGTGCCAGTTCCCTCTCCAGCCGGGCGTTGTCCAGCGACAGTTCGTCGATGCGGCTGTGCAGCCAGCCGAACCGCGAGGTGAGCGAGGCCACGTCCGCGTCGTTCCAGGGGCGGATCCCCGCCGGGAACTCCAGTGTCCGCATCCGCTCCTCGAAGGCGGCCCCGCCGTCGCCGTGCGTGAAGGTGTTCTCCAGCCCGTTCTTGTCGAGGAACCCGGTGAACCGCTCGAAGCGCTCCCGGTGACCGCCGACCAGTCCGCCGAAGTCGGCCTCCGCGTACAGCTTCGCCGGGTCCGCCGACTCGGGATCCTTCGCCGCTCGGTCCAGCCGCCGGTGCGGAATCTCGAAGTAACGGCACAGTTCCAGTGTTCGCGAGTCACCGCACAGCACGGTGGCCGGCGTACCGGCCAGCAGCGCCGCGATGTTGCCGTGGATGCGCGAGCCGAAGGAGAAGTCGAAGGAGCGCAGGTCGTCGATCCAGGTGACCGGGTCGATGTAGACCCGCACCTTGTCCTCGCGGTACATCGGATGGTCCGGGTGGGTCGGCATCCCGGCCCCCGCGGCGTTGGGATCCGACAGGTCACGCCAGTGCAACTGCCGTGCGTCGCTGAGGTTCTGGCCGACGAAACGCAGGTTCGGATAGCGCTCGTGGGTGCGCGTGATGATCCGGTCCAGGCCCTGTGCGCGTACGGCACTGTGCGAGCCGTTGATCGCGATCCGCGACTGAGGCGTCAACTCCAGTGCCTTCTTGTGCACCGAAAGCCGCTCGCCGTACATGAACAGGGACGGACAGCCGATGACCTCGACGTCCTTGAACCCCATGCTCCGCAGGTACTGCTCGGTGAACTCGCCCCGCACGCCGATCGACGCGCTGCGCTCGAGCACCGCCGCGCAGAACTCCCGCACCGTCGGCTCCATCCGCTTGAGCCGATCCGGGTTGTAGCTCACTCCGGTCTGCGCACCGACGCCGAGCACGACCACCGGGATGCTCAGTTTCGAGATCAGCCGGGTCATCCGCTTCAACGCGCTCTCGAAGGACGGCCGGAAGGCGTTGGCGAGCGGGACGACGAAGGCGTCGTACTCCTCGTTGATGCGGGCGGCGGCGGAGACGTCGGAGGGCATGCCGTTCGAGACGACCTCGGTCCCCGGCGTCTCGAGGATCTTGTGGGCGGCGTCGCTGAAGATCAGGTTGCCCGAATTGGTGGCGATGACGTCCCGGTGCAGGGCCTCCTCGACGGTGACGACGTCGTAGGGACTCTTTCCCGACCTGAGGAGGATGCGCTTCACGCGGCGATCTTTAGATGACACAGACTTCAAATTAACTTTGAGTTCGTTTCGATTTCTATAGACAGTCAACACAACCTTTTTGCCGTGCGCGGCACGTGAGTGAGTCGTCACGGACCGTTCGGCTCATCCGCGGTGCGCCACCCGGTCCGTCCCTGGTCCGTCGCCTGTCCGGGGGCTGGACGGTCGGGTCTGGCGCCGGTCCACTTCGCGTAGATTGCTGCCACGCGCAAGGAAGTGGGGACAGGACGTGGCAAGGGCTAGGCAGGCCGTCGGCGAGGCCCGCAGGATCGTCGTCAAGGTGGGCTCCTCCTCGCTGACCACCGCCTCCGGCGGTCTGGACGCGGACCGGGTGGACGCGCTCGTCGACGTCCTCGCCAAGAGCCGCAGCGGCGGGGAGAAGGAGATCGTCCTGGTCTCCTCCGGCGCCATCGCCGCCGGACTCGCCCCGCTCGGCCTTCGCCGCCGCCCCCGGGACCTGGCCCGCCAGCAGGCCGCCGCCAGCGTCGGCCAGGGCCTGCTCGTCGCCCGCTACACCGCCTCCTTCGCCCGCTACGCCGTCCGCGTCGGGCAGGTCCTGCTCACCTCCGACGACATGAGCCGCCGCGCCCACCACCGCAACGCCTCCCGCACCCTCGACAAGCTGCTCGCGATGGGCGCGCTGCCGGTCGTCAACGAGAACGACACCGTCGCCACCGACGAGATCCGCTTCGGCGACAACGACCGCCTCGCCGCCCTCGTCGCCCACCTCGTCCACGCCGACCTGCTGGTCCTCCTCTCCGACGTCGACGGCGTCTACGACGGCGACCCCGGCAGGCCCGGCACCTCGCGGATAGCGGAGGTGAAGGGGCCCGAGGACCTCGCGGGCGTCGAGATCGGCAGCGCCGGGAAGGCGGGCGTCGGCACCGGCGGGATGGTCACCAAGGTCGAGGCCGCCCGGATCGCCGCCGCGGCGGGCATCCCGGTGGTCCTCACGAGCGCCGTGCACGCCGCCGACGCGCTCTCGGGCGGCGACACCGGCACCTACTTCCACCCCACCGGCAAACGGTCCGCAGACCGCCTCCTGTGGCTCCAGCACGCATCCACCCCGCAGGGCTCGCTGACCCTCGACGACGGCGCCGTCCGCGCGGTCGTCGACGGCCGCAAGTCGCTGCTGCCGGCCGGGATCGCCGCGGTGGAGGGCGAGTTCGCCGCCGGCGACCCGGTCGAACTGCGCGACACCGAAGGCCGTGCGGTGGCCCGCGGACTCGTCAGTTTCGACGCCAAGGAGATCCCGCAGCTGATCGGGCGTTCGACCAGGGAGCTGGCACGCGAGCTGGGCGCGGCGTACGAACGCGAGGTCGTACACAGGGACGACCTGGTGATCCTGCACCGGTAAAACGGGACGTAACGACGGACCCCGGTGGGGGACGTTCCGTAAAACCGCCACACGAACCCTTGCGGCCTGCTCAACTTTGTCTCAGGTCCACGTTCCGCACGAGCACAGCTGAAGGAGGCCGTCGTGAGACGAGTGCGCCCTGGGGCTGCGGCCTCCCGCGGTGCTCTGACGAGCGTCGCGGCCGGGGACACCTACGAGGAGCCGAAGGACCTGCCCCGCCTGTGGCACGTCACCCTCAGCGTCTGCGGTGCCGAGGTCCCCCTGCCGGAACTGCGCCGCGGACTCGAACAGCTGGCCCACGACCACCCCTTCCTCCTCACCAGCCGCTACGCCTGCGACCACGCCGAGATCCGCTACTGGGAAGAGGCCCGCGACCTCCACGACGCCGCCGCGGTCGCCCTGCGCCTGTGGGGCGAGCACCGGCAGACCGCCGGTCTGCCGGCCTGGGAGATCGTCGGTCTCGAGGTCATCGACCGCGCCACCTACCACCAGCGGATCGCCGAGGGCTACGGTCCGCCGCCCGCGACGCCGGTCGGCATCCACCCGTTCTGACCCCGTAGGTCCCCGGCGGGTATTGCCCCTGTTTGATCCCGTCTCGCGCTGTGGGATGACGCGTGGACGGCCCGCCGGGGCGCACTACCCTTCCCTCATGACCACGCTCTCGCCGTACGACGCCATGTCCCCGGTCACCCAGGCCGCCTACCGCGCCAAGGCCGCCGCCGCCGACCTCGCGCCGCTGCCGCGGGCCGTGAAGGACGACGCGCTGCTCGCCGTCGCGGACGCCCTGGAAGTCCGTACGAGCGAGATCGTCGAAGCCAACGCCAAGGACATCGCCAAGGCGCGCGAGAACGGCACCAGCGAGGCGATCGTCGACCGCCTGACCCTCACCCCGGAGCGGGTCCGGGCCATCGCCTCCGACGTCCGCGACGTGGCCAAGCTGCCCGACCCGGTCGGCGAGGTCGTCCGCGGATCCACCCTCCCGAACGGCATCGACCTGCGCCAGGTCCGTGTCCCGCTCGGCGTCGTCGGCATCATCTACGAGGCCCGCCCCAACGTCACCGTCGACGCCGCCGCCCTCTGCCTGAAGTCCGGCAACGCCGTCCTGCTGCGCGGTTCCGCCTCCGCCCACGCGTCCAACACCGCCCTCGTCCGCGTGCTGCGCGACGCCGTCGGCGGCGCCGGGCTGCCCGCCGACGCCGTCCAGCTGGTGCCCGGCGAGGGCCGCGAGTCCGTCCACGAGCTGATGCGCGCCCGCGGCCTCGTCGACGTCCTCATCCCGCGCGGCGGCGCCTCCCTCATCCAGACCGTCGTCATGGAGTCCAAGGTCCCCGTCATCGAGACCGGCACCGGCAACTGCCACGTCTACGTCGACGCCCACGCCGACATCGACATGGCCATCGACATCCTGGTCAACTCCAAGGCGCAGCGGGTCAGCGTCTGCAACGCCGCCGAGACCCTCCTCGTCCACCAGGACATCGCCCCCGAGTTCCTGCCGCGCGCCCTGGACGCCCTCGCCGAGGCCGGCGTCACCGTGCACGCCGACGAACGAGTCCTGGCCTACGCCAAGGGCTCCAAGGCGACCGTCGTCGAGGCCGTGCCGGAGGACTGGGAGACCGAGTACCTGTCGTACGACATCGCCGCCGCCGTCGTCGACTCCCTCGACAAGGCCGTCGAGCACATCCGGCTGTGGACCTCCGGGCACACCGAGGCCATCGTCACCACCTCGCAGCAGGCCGCCCGCCGCTTCACCCAGCTGGTCGACTCCACCACCGTCGCCGTGAACGCCTCCACCCGTTTCACCGACGGCGGCCAGTTCGGCTTCGGTGCCGAGATCGGCATCTCCACCCAGAAGCTGCACGCCCGCGGCCCGATGGGCCTGCCGGAGCTGACCAGCACCAAGTACATCGTCACAGGCGACGGCCACATCCGCCGCTGACCCCCGTACGGCCCAACCCGCGCTCTTCGTACGGCGTGCTGGCGCGCGGCAGGGCGTGCGCGACCCCGGGCCGGCGTGAGAGGCGTCTCACCGGGCCCATGAATTTCCATACCGTCTGCCCAAATTGACCCCCCAGGTCTACTCTGGATCCGTGCCGGAGGACGTGGGGGGCACGCCGTTCCCTGACGGCTGGGAGCCCGACGACGACCATGACCACGGAATGTCGGACGAAGAGTTCGACTCCGTGGTCTTCGACGAGGCCTTCGTGAAGGCGGCCGTGGTCCACGAGCCGACCGCCGTCGAACGCCTCCTTGCCGCCGCCCAGGCCAGAGCCGAGGCCTCCGAGGCCGAGGCCCGCCGCGCCCACGCCAGGGGCGAGCGCTACGACGACCGCTACAGCCCGGACGGCACCGACCTCGCCGGCGAGCTCGACGACCTGGACGACACCGACGTACTCGAGGACCGGTACGGCGCCGCCGGGACGTACGGCAAGCACATCCGCTGGCACCGTCCCGTCGCCTGGGTGCTCGCCCTCGTCATGGGCATCGGCATGGTCGCGCTCGCCTTCGCGGCGGTCTACCGCAGCGCCTCCTCGGGCAGCAGCCGCGACCAGGTGCCCAGGCCCCCCTCCACCGGCCAGGAACAGGGCACCGCGGCGGCGCCCTCCGTGTCCGCCGACTACTCGCAGTCCGCCAAGCCGGCGGCCTCCGCGATCCCGCACACCCCCTGAGCGGCCGCGGCCGCCCTGGTGGCAGTCCTGGTGAGAACCTGTCAGAACTTGTCGCGTAGCAGGGCGTTTACCTGAGGCTCCCGAGACCTACTCTGAAAGTATGGGCGGGCCAGGAGACCCACCTGAGGGGACACCCGAGGGCGGCCCCGTGGGTGGAGAGGACGAGTACCGATCCGTCGTCTTCGACGAATCGTTTGTCCGCGCTGCCCGCCTCCAGGAGTCCTCCGCGCGCGAACGCATGACCGACCACGCGCCCGCCGTACGCCGTCGCCCGCCCCTGCGCCGGGGCCTCACCCGGCAGGCCCTGATCCTCGTCGTGCTGATACTCGTGGCCTTCGGCACCGCGATCTACATGGGCGTCCGCCACCCCTACGGCACCGACGAGGCCCAGCAGCCCGTCGAGGCCCTGCGGATGACCGTCATCCCGCTCTCCCCGCAGGGCAAGGTGCCCGGCGCAGCCGACGCCGAGACGCTGTTCGCGCACAGCCCGGCCAAGCTGTACGAGGTCGGCGCCGAGGGAATACCGCTGCCGGCCGCCCGGAGCACCGCGCACTTCTCCGACAGCCAGGTCGTCACCGCCCTGACCACGGCCAAGGACTACCTCGTCCGCTCCTCGCTCTACCCCGAGGTCCTCGACAGCAGCGAGGTGCGGCCCGCGCGGGCGCTGCTCGACCCCGGTCAGCTCGACCAGTTCGACCAGAGCGTCGACCACCCCGCGGCGGACGGCCGGCACGCCCCCACCGGATGGCTGGTCCGCTTCGACCCCACCAGCGCCGAACTCGCCGACCCGAAGATCCGCGTCCAGGGCAACCTGACGGCCGCCGAGACCGACCCGGCCACCCTGGAGGTCACCGCCGACCACACCTTCGTCTACGCGCTGCGGCCCACCGGCGCCCCGGCCGGCGCCCAGGTGTCCCTGTTCACCGTGCGCCGTGAGCTGACCTTCCGCTTCGACCGCGACGACCTGCGCCTGCACCAGGCCCAGCTGGTCGTCTCCTACGTCCAGGCGGGCCCCCTGTCCTGCGCCGAGGACGCCGCCGACCATCTGCACCCCCTGCTGGCGGGCCAGACGGCCAAGGCGGGCGGCCCCGCGGGCACGAACCCGTACGCCACGGACAGCGCCACCGCCCTGTGCGGGACGCTGGCCACCGCGGCCGAACCGAAGGTCTGAGCGGCCGAACCCGCGATGCGGCGCAGCCGGCCCGCTACGCCTCGTCGCCCTCCGGGGGAGTGTCCCTGGGCGGTGCGTCCTTCGGCGGGGGCGCGCTCGTGAACCCGTCGAAGCCGCGCTTCACCCGGCCGCCCAGGCCCCCGGCCCCGCCCGCGATGTCCGTGACCAGCTTCATCAGCGGGTCCTTGGAGGCCTTCACGTCACTGGCGTAGCTGGCCGCCGACTCCTTGAACGAGTCGCTGACCGAGGTGTCCTTGTCCTCGGTGCGCCGCGGGTAGTGACCGTCCATGATCCGCTGGTAGTCGCGGGACTCGCCCCACTTCTTCAGCTCGGCCGCGCGGACCGTGGTGAAGGGGTGCGAGCGCGGCAGCACGTTCAGGATCTTCAGGACCGAGTCGCGCAGGTCGCCGCCCGCCTCGTACTCCTCGGCCTGCTGCAGGAACGCGTCCACGTTCATCTCGTGCAGGTGGTTGCCGCCCGCTATCTTCATCAGCCCGCGCATCGAGGCCCGCAGGTCCTGGCCCACCAGCAGCCCGGCCCGGTCGGCGGACAGCTCCGACTTGCGGAACCACTCCCGCAGGGCCGTCACGATCGCCAGGATCGCCAGGTTGCCCAGCGGGATCCAGGCGACCTTGAGCGCGAGGCTGGTCAGGAACAGCAGGATCGTCCGGTACACCGAGTGCCCGGACAGCGCGTGTCCCACCTCGTGGCCGACGACCGCCCGCATCTCCTCCTCGTCGAGGAGTTCCACCAGACCCGTGGTCACCACGATGATCGGCTCGTCCAGGCCGATGCACATGGCGTTCGGCTGCGGATCCTGCGTCACGTACATCGGCGGGACCTTCTCCAGGTCCAGGATGTAACAGGCGTCCCGCAGCATGTCGTTCAGGTGTGCGAACTGCTGGTCGGACACCCGGACCGAGTCGGAGAGGAACAGCAGCCTGAGACTCCGCTCCGGAAGCAGCCCGCTGAGCGCCTTGAAGACCGTGTCGAAGCCGCTGAGCTTGCGCAGGGCCACCAGCGCCGACCGGTCCGCCGGATGCTCGTACGCACGCGAGGAGATCCCCGGGAACCGCCTGCGCTGCCTGCTCGGCACGCGCTCGTGCCCGTTCTGCTCGTGGCCGTCGTCGGACATGTCATCCCCCATGTGCGTGAGTGTCTGCCGTGCCCCCGGGGCAGGGCCCAGCCTAGGCGGCGATACCGTGGACGGGCAGTACAGCCGAAGGAGTCCTCATGGAGCACCACCCCCCGGCCGCCTGGCTCACCCAGGCCGCGAGCGCCGCCCAGCACCAGGGCTCGGGCGATCTGCTCCGGGTCGTCATCGTCGTCATGTTCGTCGGCTGCGCACTGACCGCCTGGTTCCTGCTGCGCGGGTACAAACAGAAGGACGACTGAGCCGCCGGGAACGTTCCCCAACGGAGGAGTCGGCGTGATCGCCGCCGGGGCGCCCGCATACGATGAGCCGACATCTTTATCCCGTCCACACGCGATAGGTCCTGCCGCAGATGATGAATCTCCACAGCGCCGCTGCCCAGTTGGTCACCCTCGCCGCCGAGGGCGAGGAGCACGGCGGCAACCACAACAGCCTCAACCCGGCCGTCACCGGCGGCAGCGCCCTCGTCATCCTGCTGCTCCTGCTGTGGATCACCACCCGCTTCAACCGCGACCGCTGAGCCGGACGCCGAGCCCGGCTCCGGTCCTCCGGGCAGGGCCCACGGACCGGGCCGGTAGGGTCTGCACGCATGGGAGAGCAGGACATGCCTACCGGTCCGGCAGATGACGAGGCCGACGACATGGCGACACGGCCGCGGTACACGCCGGCGGGCCCCGCGCACACCGGCAAGCGCCGCCTCGGTGTCATGGGCGGAACGTTCGACCCGATCCACCACGGGCACCTCGTGGCGGCCAGCGAGGTCGCGGCCCAGTTCCACCTCGACGAGGTGGTCTTCGTGCCCACCGGACAGCCGTGGCAGAAGACCTCCCGCGCCGTCTCACCGGCCGAGGACCGCTATCTGATGACGGTCATCGCGACCGCGGAGAACCCGCAGTTCTCCGTCAGCCGTATCGACATCGACCGCGGCGGCCCCACCTACACCGTCGACACCCTGCGGGACCTGCGGGCCCTCAACCCCGACACCGACCTGTTCTTCATCACCGGCGCCGACGCGCTCGGCCAGATCCTCACCTGGCGGGACTCGGAGGAACTCTTCTCCCTGGCCCACTTCATCGGATGCACCCGGCCGGGCCACCATCTGACCGACCGCGGTCTCCCCGAGGGCGGCGTCTCGCTGGTGGAGGTTCCCGCGCTCGCCATCTCCTCCACAGACTGCCGTGCGAGAGTCGCCAAGGGCGACCCCATCTGGTACATGGTGCCGGACGGAGTCGTGCGCTACATCGACAAGCGCGAGCTGTACCGCGGCGAGTGAGCCGAGAGGGGCACCGGTGAACGACCGATACGACGCGGGCTACGGAAGCGACGGTTACGAACTCGTCGGCTACGACGAGTACGGCCGGCCGGTGTACCGCCAGATCCCGGCGCAACAGCAGCAGACGTACGACCCGTACGCCGGGCAGGGGCAGGGGCAGGGCTACGGCTACGACCCCTACGCCGGGGGCGGGCAGCAGGCCGCGCCGTCGTACGACACCGGGCAGCAGGCCCCCGTCCACGACACCGGCCGGCAGCCGGTCACGCCCGCGTACGACCCGTACGGCACCGGCGGCCACGCCGCCTACGACCCCTACGGGCAGGCGGCCACGAGCGGCCGGCAGCCCCGGGTCGCCGAGCAGACCGCGCACATCCCGCAGCAGGCCGGGCCGGCCGACCAGTCCGTCGGCCCCCGGCAGGCCGAGGGCGAACGGGACTACCACACCGGGCAGTTCGCGTTCGTCGAGCAGCCGGACGGCGACTCCGAGGACGTCATCGACTGGCTGAACTTCACCGAGAACCGCACCGAGCGCCGTGAGGAGGCCAAGCGCCGCGCCCGCAGCCGGATGATCGCCCTGGTCGTCGTCCTCGCCCTGGTCGCCGTCGGCGGCGTCGGCTACCTCTGGTACGCCGGAAAGATCCCCGGTCTGTCCTCCTCCGCCACCAAGGGCGGCACGACGACCCCGGTGGCCGCCCAGAAACGCGACGTGATCGTCGTCCACCTGCACAACACCGGTGGCGGCGGCACCTCGACCGTGCTGCTCGTCGACAACACCACCACCAAGCAGGGCAGCACCGTCCTGCTGCCCAACTCCCTCGCCCTCACCGACGACGACGGCACCACCACGACCCTCGCCAAGTCCGTCGACGACGACGGCTCCTCCGGCACCCGCGACCAGCTCGACACCGTCCTCGGCACCAACATCGAGGGCACCTGGCGGCTCGACACCCCCTACCTCCAGAACCTCGTCGATCTCGTCGGCAACATCGACATCGACACCAACGCCGACGTCCCCGACCCGGACGCCAAGAAGAAGGGCGAGGAACCCCTGGTCAACCAGGGCAAGGACCAGACCCTCGGGGGCAAGGCCGCCGTCGCCTACGCCACCTACCGCGCCTCGGGCGAGGCCCAGAACGCCCAGCTGGAACGGTTCGGGCAGGTCATGCAGGGTGTGCTGCGCAAGCTGTCCTCCGACGCCTCCGCGGCGACGACCACCGTGCAGACCCTCGCGCAGATCCTCGACCCGTCCCTCACCGACAAGGACCTCGGCACCTTCCTCGCCAAGCTCTCCAACCTCGCCAAGGACGGCGACTACAAGACCGCGCTGCTGCCCGTCCAGAGCGACGGCACGCTCAGCGCCGAGACCAGCTCGAGCGTCGTCAAGGACATCCTCGGCGGCACCGCCAAGAGCCCGTCGGCCGGATCCGCGGTGCGCGTCTCCGTCCAGAACGCCACCGGCGTCAAGGACGACACAGAAAAGGCCCGCGTGGTCCTCGTCAACGGCGGCTACACCTTCCTGGAAGGCGGCACCGCCTCCGGCACCCAGGCCACCTCCAAGGTGCTGTACTCCGACGCCGCCGACAAGGCGAACGCGACCGAGGTCGCCAAGACCCTCGGCCTCGGCACCGGCGCCGTCCAGAAGGGCACGGTCGGCTCGGGCGCCGACGTCTCGGTCGTCCTCGGCCAGGACTACAAGCCGTCCTCCTCCTGAGCGGCGGCCCACCGCACCCCACGTGACCCGGTAATCACGTGGGGTGCGCCCGGCGGTCCGTGAGACCCTTGTGGTCAAACGACCGCCTACGGAAAGCCACGCAGTGACCGCAACCGACCGTTCCCTCGAGCTCATCACCGCCGCCGCCCAGGCGGCCGCCGACAAGCTCGCCCACGACGTCATCGCCTACGACGTCAGCGACGTCCTGTCGATCACGGACGCCTTCCTGCTGGCCTCCGCACCCAACGACCGCCAGGTCAAGTCGATCGTCGACGAGATCGAGGAACGTCTCCAGAAAGAACTCGGCGCCAAGCCGGTGCGGCGCGAGGGCGACCGCGAGTCCCGCTGGATCCTGCTCGACTACGTCGACATCGTCGTCCACGTCCAGCACAGCGAGGAGCGCGTCTTCTACGCCCTGGAACGGCTGTGGAAGGACTGCCCCGAGATCGAGCTGCCCGCCGACGCCAAGGCCACCCGCGGCAAGGCGGCGGAGCACGCCAAGCTCCAGGCCGCCGAGGACGCCGGCGAGCCGGGCGGGGACTGGTGATGAGCGCCACGGGCGAGGTGACCGACCGCAGGGGCCGCGGCCGCCGCATCATCCTGTGGCGGCACGGCCAGACCGCCTGGAACGTGGAGCGCCGCTTCCAGGGCTCCACCGACGTCGAACTCACCGAGACCGGCATCGGCCAGGCCCGCCGTGCGGCCCGCCTGCTCGCCTCCCTCGGCCCGGACACGATCGTCTCCTCCGACCTGCGGCGGGCCGCCGGCACGGCCGCCCAGCTCGCCGCCCTCACCGGCCTCGACGTGATCCGCGACGAGGGACTGCGGGAGACCTACGCGGGCGTGTGGCAGGGCCTCACCCACGAGGAGATCATCGCCCGCCACGGCGACGAGTACGCCGCCTGGAAGCGCGGCGAGCCGGTCCGCCGCGGCGGCGGTGAACTGGAGACCGAGGTCGCCGACCGGGCCGCCCCCGTCGTGCTCCGGCATGCCGAGAAGCTCCCCGAGGACGGCACGCTCGTGGTCGTCAGCCACGGCGGCACCATCCGCACCACCATCGGCCGTCTCCTCGGCCTGGAGTCCCAGCACTGGGAGAGCCTCGGCGGTCTCACCAACTGCTGCTGGTCCGTGCTCGGCGAAGGCGCCCGGGGCTGGCGGCTCCTGGAACACAACGCCGGCACCCTCCCGGAGCCCGTCCTCGGCGACGACGACTGAGGATCCGGCGGCCACCCGGCCTCGCCGGGACCCGGATTTCACTTTCCGGCAGGTCGCAGGCTAAAGTTCTTCTTGTTCGCCCCGCCGAGCGGAAAGACGGGAAGAACGCAAGGGGCTATAGCTCAGTTGGTAGAGCGCCTGCATGGCATGCAGGAGGTCAGGAGTTCAATTCTCCTTAGCTCCACAGATCGACACTCCGCACACTGTCGAGTTGTCAAAGATCGGTGATGGGAATCCCGTCCTCCTCAGAGGGCGGGATTTCTTGTGTTCCACTCCCGGAGGAGCTCGGCGGCCTCCTCCTCCGTCACCGGCCACAGCCGCTGCCTGCGCTCCCGCAGCAACGCCACCCGCTCCCGCGTCCGTTCGCCCTCCGGGGTGTAGACCACGATCCGCGCCTCCGGCATCCCGTCGATCGACAGCGACTGCGACGTCATCCGCAACTCGCCCACCGCCTCATGACGGAACGTCTTCACCCGCGGCCCCGGCTGCGCCACCGCCCCGCTCGCCCACAACCGGGCGAAGTACCCACTGGCCTGGGACAGCGCCCGTATGAAGTCCTCCCAGGCCGGCTCACCCACGTGCCTGCCGTAGGACGAACGCAGGGTCGCCACCATCATCGGGAGTTCACGCTGCAGATGCACCACCGGGCTGGTCTCCTCGGGGACCGTGAACAGCGTCCACAGCACGTTCGGCACGCCGATCCGCACCGTCTCCGGCACCAGGAACAGGTCCCGGTAGGCGGCGTTGGTGGCCAGCACGTCGTAGCGCGAGGTGTACACCACCGCCATCAGCGGGTCCAGCGCGTCGATGATGCCCTGCACCTCCGCCCCGACCGTCCGGGACAGCCCCTCCGGCACCGGGGCGAACGGCACCTCCGCCAGCCGGTACAGATGCTCCCGCTCCGGCGGGTCCAGCATCAGGGTCCGCGCCACCGCGTCCAGCACCTGCGCCGACGCGTTGATCGGCCGGCCCTGCTCCAGCCACGTGTACCAGGTCACGCCCACGCCGGAGAGCTGGGCGACCTCCTCCCGGCGCAGCCCCGGCGTGCGCCGCCGCAGCCCCGGCGGCATCCCGACGTCCGCCGGCTGCACCCGGGCCCGCCTGCTGCGCAGGAACGCGGCCAGCTCCGGCCTGCGGCGGTGTGCTGTCGTCGCCATCGTCACGTCCCCCGTCGTCACGTCTCCATCCTGGGCGCAGCCCCCGCCCCCTGCCAGGTGCTGCCAGTACCAGCATCGGCGGGCTCTCGGCACCCGTACCGGCCCGCCGCCACGCTCGGTCGCATGACGACGACACCCCGGACGGGACCAGGTCCCGCACCCGCCGCGACCCCTGCGAAAAGTGAAGCACCCGGCACTGACAACCGGCCCCGGCTGCTCCTCGCGGTCGTCCTCGCGGCCCTGTTCATGGCAGTGCTGGACGTCTTCATCGTGAACGTCGCGGCCCCCACCATGGGTTCCGAACTCCACGCCTCGGGCGCCGACTTGCAGCTGGTCGTGGCCGGTTACGCCATCACCTACTCGGTGCTGCTGATCACCGGTGCCCGGCTCGGCGACCGGCTCGGCCACGGCCGGGTCCACCTCGCCGGCCTCGCCGTGTTCACCACCGCGTCGCTCGCCTGCGGCCTGGCCCAGGGCGCCACCGAGCTGATCGTGTTCCGGCTGGTGCAGGGCGCCGGATCGGCGGTGATGATCCCGCAGGTCCTCAGCATCATCCAGCGTGCCTTCACCGGCGAGGCCCGCATACGGGCGCTCGGAGCCTACTCCGCGGTCCTCGCGGTCGGCGCCGCCGCCGGTCAGATCATCGGCGGCGTCCTGGTCAGCGCCGACCTGTTCGGCACCGGCTGGCGGCCGGTGTTCCTCGTCAACGTGCCGGTCGGCGCCGTACTCCTCGTCCTCGGCCGGCGTGTCCTGCCGCCCGGCGCCGGATCCGGTCCCGAGCGGGCACGCGGCCTGGACCTGCCAGGCCTGGTCCTGCTGGGGGCCGCGGTGTCGCTGCTGACGGTTCCGCTGGTGCTCGGCCAGGAGGAGGACTGGCCGCTGTGGTCCTGGCTGTCCCTGGCCGCCGCCGTGCTCCTGTTCGCGCTGTTCTCCGGGTACGAGGCGAGGCTGGCCCGGCGCGGCGGCGCCCCGATCGTCGCTCCCCGGGTGCTGCGCCACCCCGGCATGGCCCTGGCCGTCCTGCGCATCCTCGCCGTGATGGCCGTCAACGCCGGATTCCTCTTCACCCTCACCCTGCACGTCCAGAGCGGCCTCGGCTACAGCGCGTTGCGCGCCGGTCTCACCTTCGCGCCGACCGCCGTCGTCTTCGGTGTGGTCGCCCTCACCTGGCGCAGGTGGCCGGCCGCCTGGCAGCGGGCGCTGACACCGGCCGGCTTCGTGCTCACCGCGCTGGGCGTGGCCGGCGTCGGATCGGCCTTCCGCGGGGGCGGCGACGGGGGCGCGCAGCTCTATGTGGCGTACGCCGGCGTGGGCGTGGGGCTCGCGCTCGCGTTCAGCCCCACGCTCACCGGCGCGCTCGCAACCGTGCGCCCCGAGGACGCCGCGGACGCCAGCGGACTCCTCGCGACCGTCACCCAGCTCGGCCAGCTCGTCGGCGTCGCCGCGTTCGGCACACTGTTCTTGAACCGGCTTGAGTCAGTTGGGGGCCCGCAGGCGTATACCTCTGCGGAGGCGCTGTCAGCCTGCGCATGGGCGCTCGCCGCGACGGCGGCCGCGGGTGCCGTGTCCGGACTGGTACTGAGGCGTCGCTGACCGTATTGGTCCGGCCGTGGCAGAATCAAACGGCCGGAAGGGGGCGCGGCCCGACGGGAGGAGTAGCGATGCCTGCGAGCATCCTTGAGGAGGGCGGCCACCTCCTCGGTGCGGCGTTGATACGGGACACGATCACCCGGCTGCTCTGCCCTTCCTGCGGTTCCGTGCATGTCGCCCAAGTACTCGGCGACAACGGCGGGATCTCCTACGTGTGCACGGCCTGCGGCCACAGCTGGAGCTGATCGATGGGTGCACACAGGCGGAAGTGCGACTGGTGCGGGAGTGGTACCCCCATCGTCCGCGACATGGAGCCGATCAACCCCGACTACCAGTACTGGTGCGAGGAATGCGCGCGGGCGCTGATCATAAAAGGCGACCCGATCGAGACCTACCGTGAGCTGGAGGGCGAGCCGATCTACGGCCGGCTCCTCGAAGAGCACTGCACGCTCAAGCGGTTCTACTCGTTCGTCACGGCTTGAGCGGGGCCCGGCCTCGGCAACGATGTCCGGGCGAGCGCGAGGAACAGCACCCCGGTGACCGTGTAGAGCGCCGACAGCGTCAAGGCGACGGCGTTCTGGTGCAGTTCGGGCCGCCCGTGCCCGTGTGGCACCCACCACAGGGCGTACGAGCAGAAGACCAGCAGCGCGCCCGCGGCCACCGTCCGGTGCCCGCGGGTCCACAGCAGCAGCACCACCGGCACGCACCACACCCAGTGGTGCGACCAGGACACCGGGCTGATCAGCAGCGCGGTCACCGCGCACACGGCCACCGCCCAGGCCCGTCGGCCGCGCAACTCCGCCGTCACCGCCACCGCGAGCCCCAGGACGGCCGTCAGGGCGGCTGCGGCGGCCCAGAGGGCTCCCGGGTCGGGAGTGTGCAGCAGACGCGCCAGAACGCCGCGCAGGGCCTGATTCGCGGTCTCCTCGGCCCGCCCCACCCGTCCGGTCCGGAACACCATCCCGGTCCAGAACCGCCACGAGTCGTACGGCAGGACGGCCGCCGCCAGCAGGGTCGCTCCCGTGAAGGCGGCGGCCGCCCCGCGCGCGTGCCGCAGCCACGGGCCGCCGTCCCGTCCCGCGAGGCGTGCGGCCAGGCCGGTGGCGAGCAGGAACACCGCGAACAGGGCGGGGGTCAGCTTGACCGCCGCCGCGAGCCCGACCCCCACCCCCGCCCAGCGGTCCGGACGTTCGGCGGGACGACGTGACAGATCCCACAGCACCAGTACGGCCAGCAGCAGATTGACCTGCCCGTAGCGCACCGTCGTCCACACCGGCTCGCACCACACCGCCGCTGCCGTGACCCACAGGACGTGCTCCACGCGCGCGTGCCCGACGAGCCGCATCGACAGCCCGACGAACACCAGGAGCAGGACCAGGTTCCCGGCCGTCGCCAGGGTGCGCATGCCCGTGACGTCCAGCAGCGTCAGCGGGACGAACAGCAGCGCCGCGAACGGAGGGTAGGTGGACGGCAGATGAGCCGCCGTCGTACGCAGCGCGTAGAGATCGCCGCCCGCGCGGACGGTCGCCCCCTCCGCCCGGTAGACCATCAGGTCGATCATCGACACGTGCGCGGCCCGCTGGGCCACCCAGAACGCCGTGAACGACAGGAGACACGCCCCGAGGGCCACCGGCATCCGGCGCCGGGTCTCGGAGAAGGCGATCACGGTCACGAAGTCCGACACTAGCCTCCGTATCCGTACAGAACGGAAACGATTTGGTGGTGCACCCCCGCGACCGTGTAATGTTGGCGTCGCCGCCGGGGAAACCGGGCGGACCAAAACACGGGGCTATAGCTCAGTTGGTAGAGCGCCTGCATGGCATGCAGGAGGTCAGGAGTTCAATTCTCCTTAGCTCCACAGAAGTCGAAGGCGGATCATCCGAACGGATGGTCCGCCTTTGGCGTTGTTCGGTACCGAAGACATTCGGGAGAGTTGTCCGCAGGAACTTCGCTCCGGGGTTCTTCTCAACCCGGTGGGGCGGGCCACCCGGCCAGGGTGGCCCGCCCCACACGTGCGTGAAAGGTGCGATCAGCGTCCCAGGGCCCGGCGGCCACGGCCCTGCGAGAGGACCGGCAGGTTCTTGGCCGGCGCCTGCGAGCGCGTGTCCTCCTCCAGGCGCAGGGCGAGCGCCGGGCAGCGGCGCACCGCGCGCAGCGCCTTGGCCTCCGCGAACCGGGGCACCTTCGCCTGCGCGACCGTCGGGAACCCGTCCGCGCCCAGCTCGAAGACCTCCGGGAGGATGTCCGCGCACAGGCCGTGGCCCCGGCACAGCGTCCAGTCGACGTAGATCTTCTGGCGGCTGCCGCCGCCGTTGTCCTCGGGCTCTCCGCCGCCGGGGATGCCCGTAGGCATCTTGCCGTCCTCGAAGAGCGGCAGAACGCCCTCCACGGGCCGTCCGCAGCCGTTTCCGAGAACGTGCGCGGCGAGGTCGTCGGTGAACGCCTTGATCGTCGACTCGAGGAACATCGCGGAGCCGTCCGGGTGCGAGCACGCCCCGCGCCGCTTCACGTTCTTCGCGACCTGCTTGAGTGCCTCCAGGGCGGCCGGTCCGCCGCCGTTGAGGATGTCCTCCATGCCGCGCGCGGCCGCCGGCAGACCCAGGTAGCAGGGACCGCACTGTCCCGCGCTCTCCTCCGCCAGCCACTGGGCCACCCGCAGCGACTCGCCCAGCGGGCAGGTCTCCTGCGTGATCGGCAGGATGGCACCGGCGCCCAGCGCACCGCCCACCGCGTCGAGCGAGTTGCGGGAGACGATCGCCTCGTTGACCGTGGCCGCGTCGATCCACTTGCCGTGGTAGCCGCCGGTCAGCACACCCTGCGGCACCGGCGGGGCGCCGGCCAGCTGCAGGACGTAGCGCAGCGGCACCCCCGTGGGGACCTCGATCACCATGGGGCGGGCGACCGCGCCGGAGACCGTCAGCATGACGGTGCCCGGCTCGTCGTACAGACCGGTGTTGCCGTAGCGCTCCGGGCCGATCCGGGCGGCGATCGCCAGCTGCGCGAACGTCTCCGCGTTCGACAGCAGCGTGGGCGCGCCGCCGACGCCGTTCTGCGAGGCACTGGTCTTGCGGCCGGGCGGGATCGCCGGGCCGCCGTCGATCGAGCGGATCAGCGACGCGGCCGCGCCGGTGACCATACGGACCGGGTTGCGCTGGACGAACGCCTTCAGCGCCGATCGCCGGCCGTTGCTCAGACCGCGCTCGGCGAGCGCCTGCTCCATCGAGCGCTGTGTGGACTCCCGGGTGACCCCCACCACGAGCGTGCGGGCACCCAGCGCCTCGGCGCACAGCAGGGCGCCGTCCAGGATCAGATGCGGGGCACGGTTGATCAGCACCGTGTCCTTGCGGCAGGCCGGCTCGTCCTCACTGCCGTTGACGACGACGACCGGCCGTACACCGCGCTTGATCGCGGCTTCGGCGACCGAGCGCAGCTTCTTGTGGAAGGGGAAGCCCGCGCCGCCGCGGCCTTTCAGGTTGATGCGTTCGGAGAGCTGCGCGAGCTGCTCTCCGCCCAGGGGTTCGAGCGGCCCGTGCACCTTGAGGTGCATGGGCAGATCGAGTCTTTCGACAAGGTCGAAGCCCGACGTGAGCTGCGGAAGGCCGACCACGCGGACTTCTGGGACGTCGGGCAGGGCCTCGTTCACCTATAGCCTCCGGAAGGCGTGTTCCAAGGTTCGCCCGAACCCGGGGCGTCGAAGGACGCACCGGGCGGTGGTTCGTTGGCGGGACCACTGTTGTACGTGTCATTCGAGTTGTACGTCCCGTACCGGGCATTCGTCTCACCCGTGTCGTACACATCACGTCCGCCCACGCCGCCGGCGCCCGGATTGCCATAGGCCGGGATGTTGTATCCGGTGTCCTGCATCGGGTCGTACGCCGACCGGGGCGCCTCGCCGACCGGCGGCGGCGACGGGATCGGCCAGCTGCCCGAGGTGCTGGACGGGCCGTCCATGCGCTCCATGCGCGCGGTCTGACCGGCCGCGAACGGCGACTGGGCCTGGCCGGGGGTCGACGTGGCCCGGTAGGCGGCGGCGAAGCCGGAGGCAGGGTCGGGACCGGGTGCGGCGGCCGCACCGGACGGGAACAGCGGGTTGGACTGCGAGGTCGCCGTGTCGGCGCGCGACGGCCTCGGCTCGCGCTCTCGCGTGACCTCGTAGCCCGGCAGCCCGGACTCGCCCACCCGGGCGCGGCTGGCGTCCAGATCGTCCAGCTCCGGCCGCTCCGGACTGCCCAGGACGGAGACGAGACGGTCGGCGAACCTTCGCTTGAACGGGCGCGGGGCGGCGCGCAGCGCCAGCGCCGCCATGACACCGACCAGGCACAGGTCGTACGAGATCATGAAGAACGGCTTCGCCGCGCGGCCCGCGTACAGGCCGTGGATCAGTGCGGCGCACCAGGCCGGGTAGGCCAGCATGTGCATGGCCCGCCAGCGGGCCGCGACGACGGCCGGGGCGGCGAAGTTGCTGCGCAGGGCGCCGGTGACGCCCACGAAGATCATCAGCAGTCCGGCCAGCGAACCGAGCCCGATCAGGCCGGCGCTTCCGGTGACGCCGAGCGAGAACGGGATGATCGCCGCGATCACCACGGTGTGATCCAGCGCGATCTTCGTGACGATGTGCACCAGCAGGAACGCGATCGAGGCGACCGCGGTCGTCCGGTGCACCGCCTGGCCGACGATCCGCTGGCGGGTGTTGAGAAAGATGCGGTCCTGTGCGATCAGACCCCAGATCACCGAGCAGCTCAGCGAGACGAGCGAGAGCACGCCCGCGCCGAAGTTCAGGAACGACTGGAACTGGCTGCCTCCGGTCAGCACGACCACGGGTATGAGCAGCAGAACGACAGCGGACGCCACCCCCCAGGCCGAACGGCCTGGCTTGGGAAGCGTGCTGTTACTACGACGAGGGTTCATGGGGGCAACTCCGAGCAGTTCGGGAAAGCGGTCCCGGTGCCGCAGCCTAAGTGGCGCCATACCGATCAGTACGAGGTTTGAGTTATTGCGTTGTTACCAAAGAGCGGTGCAGCCCTTGTGGTGTCCCTTAGCGGACGTTACGCGAAGTAATTTTTGAACCTGGTTCAACTCTCGTCCCGATG
Organism: Streptomyces sp. NPDC001714; assembly: GCF_042892755.1. NCBI lineage: Bacteria > Bacillati > Actinomycetota > Actinomycetes > Kitasatosporales > Streptomycetaceae > Streptomyces > Streptomyces sp. NPDC001714. The sequence continues at coordinate 560,902 of NZ_JBIAUL010000004.1, read as the reverse complement.
GTCGCCTCAGACACACGTGTCAACCATTGATACGCAAGCGCGTCGCAGCTTGCTCAAGCGCTGCGGTACCCTGACGCCATGCGTGCCGTACGCCTTCTGCTTAGCGGGCCGCGCTGATCAGTCCCGACCGCCGGACGAAACGGCTGGTCGGCATCGGCGCGGCGTCCCCTCCTGTGCGAGGGGATTTTTCGTTTCTAGAACGTTCGCAGCCGCTGGCAGAGACGACCGATGGAGCTTTGAGGATCATGAGCGAGACGAACCCCGCTGCCGCCGCCACGTCGGCGGAGGCCGCGCCGCACCGCTACACGGCTGCCCTGGCGGCCGAGATCGAGGCACGCTGGCAGGACTTCTGGGACGCCGACGGCACCTACGCGGCGCCGAACCCCACGGGCGACCTGGCCGGCGACTCCGAGGTGGTCGCCAGGCCCAAGAAATTCATCATGGACATGTTCCCGTACCCGTCCGGTGCGGGCCTGCACGTCGGCCACCCCCTGGGCTACATCGCCACCGACGTCTTCGCCCGCTTCCAGCGGATGAACGGCCACAACGTCCTGCACACCCTGGGCTTCGACGCCTTCGGCCTGCCCGCCGAGCAGTACGCGGTGCAGACCGGCACGCACCCGCGCGTGTCCACCGAGGCCAACATCGAGAACATGAAGGTCCAGCTGCGCCGGCTGGGCCTGGGCCACGACAAGCGCCGGTCGTTCGCCACGATCGACCCGGACTACTACAAGTGGACCCAGTGGATCTTCCTGCAGATCTTCAACTCCTGGTACGACGACGAGGCGGACAAGGCCCGCCCGATCTCCGAGCTGATCGCCCAGTTCGAGTCCGGTGAACGTGCCGTACCGGGCCACACGCGCGCGTGGAACGAGCTGACCGCTGCCGAGCGCGGCGACGTCCTGGGCGAGTTCCGCCTGGCCTACGCCTCCGACGCGCCGGTCAACTGGTGCCCCGGCCTGGGCACCGTGCTGGCCAACGAGGAGGTCACCGCCGACGGCCGCTCCGAGCGCGGCAACTTCCCCGTCTTCAAGGCCAAGCTGCGCCAGTGGAACATGCGCATCACCGCCTACGCCGACCGGCTGCTGGACGATCTGAACGAGCTGGACTGGCCGGAGGCCATCAAGCTGCAGCAGCGCAACTGGATCGGCCGCAGCGAGGGCGCCCGCGTCGACTTCCCGATCGACGGCGAGAAGATCACCGTCTTCACGACGCGCCCGGACACCCTGTTCGGCGCGACCTACATGGTGCTGGCTCCCGAGCATCCGCTGGTCGACCGGTTCGTCCCGGCCGCCTGGCCCGAGGGCACCCACGACGTGTGGACCGGCGGCCACGCCACCCCCGCCGACGCCGTCGCCGCGTACCGCGCGCAGGCCGGCGCCAAGTCCGACGTCGAGCGGCAGGCCGAGGCCAAGGACAAGACCGGTGTGTTCACCGGCGCGTACGCGACCAACCCGGTCAACGGCGACAAGATCCCGGTGTTCATCGCCGACTACGTGCTGATGGGCTACGGCACCGGCGCGATCATGGCCGTACCGGCGGGCGACCAGCGCGACTTCGAGTTCGCGCGCGCCTTCGAGCTGCCCATCGTCTGCATCGTCGAGCCGACCGACGACCGCGGCACCGACACGTCGACGTGGGAGGACGCCTTCGGCTCGTACGACGCGAAGATCATCAACTCCTCCAACGACGACATCAGGCTGGACGGCCTGCCGGTCGCCGAGGCCAAGGCCCGGATCACCGAGTGGCTGGCCCGCAAGGGCATCGGCGAGGGCACCGTCAACTTCCGGCTGCGTGACTGGCTGTTCAGCCGTCAGCGCTACTGGGGCGAGCCCTTCCCGATCGTCTACGACGAGGACGGCGTCGCCCACGCGCTGCCCGACTCGATGCTGCCGCTGGAACTGCCGGAGGTCGACGACTACTCGCCGCGCACCTTCGACCCGGAGGACGCCGACACCCAGCCCGAGACGCCGCTGTCGCGCAACGAGGACTGGGTCAACGTCACCCTGGACCTGGGCGACGGACCGAAGAAGTACCGCCGCGAGACCAACACCATGCCCAACTGGGCCGGTTCCTGCTGGTACGAACTGCGCTACCTGGACCCGCACAACAGCGAGCAGCTGGTCGACCCGCAGATCGAGCAGTACTGGATGGGCCCGCGCGAGGGCATGCCGCACGGCGGTGTCGACCTGTACGTCGGCGGTGCCGAGCATGCCGTGCTGCACCTGCTGTACGCCCGTTTCTGGTCGAAGGTCCTGTACGACCTGGGGCACGTCTCGTCCGCCGAGCCGTTCCACAAGCTGTTCAACCAGGGCATGATCCAGGCCTACGTCTACCGCGACGGCCGCGGCTTCCCGGTGCCCGCCGCCGAGGTCGAGGAGCGGGACGGCGCCTATTACTACGGGGGCGAAAAGGTCACCCGCCTGCTGGGCAAGATGGGCAAGTCCCTGAAGAACGCGGTGACTCCGGACGAGATCTGTGCCGAGTACGGTGCCGACACCCTGCGCCTGTACGAGATGGCGATGGGCCCGCTGGACGTGTCCCGGCCGTGGGACACGCGCGCGGTGGTCGGCCAGTTCCGGCTGCTGCAGCGGCTGTGGCGCAACATCGTCGACGAGGCCACCGGCGAGGTCACCGTGACCGACGCCGAGGCGGACGAGGAGACGCTGCGCGCCCTGCACAAGGCGATCGACGGCGTCCGCCAGGACCTGGAGGGGCTGCGCTTCAACACGGCCATCGCCAAGGTCACCGAGCTGAACAACCACCTGACGAAGGCGGGTGGCGCGGTGCCGCGTCCGGTCGCCGAGCCGCTGGTGCTGATGATCGCACCGCTGGCCCCGCACATCGCCGAGGAGCTGTGGCGCAAGCTGGGCCACACCGACTCGGTCGTGCACCGGGACTTCCCGGTCGCCGACCCGAACTACGTCGTCGACGAGACCGTGACCTGCGTCGTGCAGATCAAGGGCAAGGTCAAGGCCCGCCTGGAGGTGCCGCCGGCCATCTCCGAGGAGGAACTGGAGAAGGTGGCGCTGGCCGACGAGACGGTCGTGAAGGCGCTGGGCGGCGCCGGGATCCGCAAGGTGATCGTGCGCGCGCCGAAGCTGGTGAACATCGTCACGGCGTGACACCGCCGGCCGTCTCCGGGTGGTCCCCTACGGGCAGGTTCGGGGTTTTTCCGGAACTCCGGGCCTGCCCTTTGCGTTTACCGTTGAGGGGCACGGCCACCCACGCCGTGCCCGGAAACGGCCGGGATGGTGGGCAGCGAGGAGGAGCACCGTGGAAGCAGTGATCGCCGTATTCGCCGTGCTCTTCCTGCTCTTCGTCGCCGGTGGGGCGTACGTCACCTTCAAGGCGGTCGGCGCGGCAAAGCGTGGCGTGGACCGCACGATCACCCAGGCCCGGCGCACCGTCGAGGAGCACACGCTGCGCGCCAGGTCCATGGTCCAGATCGGCCCGGCGGGCGAGATCGCCCAGCTCCGGCTCGCCCTGCGCACCTCGATGCGGGCCACCCAGGACGCGTTGCACGCGGGCGTCGCCGAGGACGAGTCGCTGAAGGAGTCCCTCGGCCTCTTCCAGCGCCTCAGCGCGCACGGGCAGGAACTGGACGGCGAACTCAGGCGCCTGGAGGCCGAACCGGACCGGGCCACGCTCGCCACCCGCCTGCCCGAGCTGCGCCGCCGCACCGAGCGCATCACCGAGTCCGCGGACGCGCTGCGCTGGGCGGCCCGCGACCGGGCCCGCCGCTTCGCGGCCGACGATCTGGACACCTTGAGCACCCAGATCGGCGTCGAGGCGGACGCCCTGCGGCACTGGACCCGGCCGGAGCCGGGCGTACAGACCCCGCCGTGGCCCGAGGCCGCCGCCGGCCCCGACGACCGTCAGACCTGGCCCGGACAACCCCGGTCCGCCGCGGCGGACGAGCCGGTCCAGCCCGCGATCACCCCGCTCGGCCGGCCTCGCGCCTACCCGTGGCAGAAGAAGCCCCGGCCGGAGAGCACCACTTGACAGGGCCGGTCCCGGTCCGGGCCGCCGGGGGCGGGCTGCCGCGCCCGGGCTACGCCAGGTAACCTCCAGCTCATGTCCCGCCATGTCGCGATCGTCACCGATTCAACGGCCTACCTGCCGCCGCGGACGGTGGAGCGCCACGGCATCACCGCGGTGCCCCTGACCGTGGTCCTCGGCGACCGCGCGCTCGAAGAGGGCACCGAGATCTCGACCCGTTCACTGGCCCAGGCTTTGCAGAAGCGGCGCCCCGTCACCACCTCCCGGCCCAGCCCGGAGGTGTTCGCCGAGACCTACCGCAGGGTAGCCGGGTCCGGGGCCACCGGAATCGTCTCGCTCCACCTGTCCGCCGAACTGTCGGGCACCTACGACGCGGCGGTCGTCGCCGCCCGCGAGGCACCCGTCCCGGTGCGGGTGGTGGACACCGGGATGGTCGCGATGGCCCTCGGTTTCTGCGCGGTCGCGGCGGCCGAGGCGGCCGAGGCGGGCGGCACCGTCGACGAGGCCGTCACGGCGGCGGAGAAGCGGGCCGCCGGCACCTCCGCGTACTTCTACGTCGACACCCTCGACTATCTGCGCCGCGGCGGCCGCATCGGAGCCGCCCAGGCCCTGCTCGGCTCGGCGCTCGCCGTGAAGCCACTGCTCCAGCTGGACGGCGGCCGGATCGAGCTCCTGGAGAAGGTACGGACGGCGTCCCGGGCCATCGCCCGCCTCGAGGAGCTCACCGCCGAGCGCGCGGGCGGCGCCGAGGTGGACATCGCCGTCCACCATCTCGCCGCGCCCGACCGGGCCTCGGCCCTCGCCGACCGGCTGCGGGCGCGGGTGCCCGGGCTGGCCGACCTGCATGTGAGCGAGGTCGGCGCGGTCATCGGCGCGCACACCGGACCGGGGCTGCTCGGGGCTGTCGTCTCGCTGCGGTGACCCGGGGATCCGAGGGCTCGCGCCTCGGCACGATCACTCGTGCGGGTGGCGAAGTTGTCCACAACCCCGCGGCGGTCCACGGAAACTGAGCAAGATCATCGCGGATCGGCGGGAAGCCCGATCCTCGTCGCATGGCACTTCGATCACGCTCACACGAGACACCCGCGACCAGTGGCCCCGGCCGGGGCCCCACCTCCGACGGCCGCACCCGGCACCGGCGTTCCCCGGTCCGGGCCCGTGTCCGCCACCGCCCCGCCCCGGCGGACGAACTGCGCCGCCGGGCGGAACTCCTCTTCGGCGAACGGGCCGTCGCCAGGCCCGTGCCGGGACAAGGACCGCCCGGCGCGGAGACGGTGTCCGGCACCGGCGCGGCGACCGGACTGACTGCGGCCACGACCGCGGTGCGCACGGCCACGACCGCGGTGCGCACGGCCACGGCCGGGGTGCGCACCGCCGCGGCGGCGCTGTCCACGGCGGCGGCCGTGGTGTCGTCGGCCCGTGCGCTGGCCGGTGAGGCCACGGCGCGCCGCGAGCCGCCGCTGCCCGGGCTGCGGTCCCGGGTCGGGCTCGCGGTACGGGAGCGGATGCCGGTGTGGCTCCAGACGCGCTGCGGGCTGGAGCGCCGCGGTGCGGTCGCCCTCGGGATGGTCCTCGTCGTGGCCGCGGCGCTGGCCGTGCAGCACTTCTGGACCGGGCGGTCAGAGTCCGTGAGTGCACCGGAGGTGGTGCGCGCGCAGGCGCCGTACGAGAAGAACGCGGAGCAGGCCCCGGCCGCCGGAGCCGACGCCGGTACCGCCGCGACGACCGGTGCGATCGACGGGCCCGCCGGGTCCGGCGGGAGCGGTGGCTTCGGTGGAACCGGCAGGCCCGGTGGGGAGATTGTGGTGGATGTCACCGGGAAGGTTCGTGACCCGGGGGTCCACACGCTGCCTGCCGGTTCCCGGGTGACCGACGCGCTGCGGGCGGCGGGCGGGGTGCGGCCCGGTACGGACACCGACGGACTCAACCGCGCCCGCTTCCTGACGGACGGCGAACAGATCGTCGTCGGGGGCCCCGCCCCGCCGGCCGCCCCGGGGCAGGCCGTGGGCGGTGCCGCGACGGGAGCGGGCCCGGCCGCCCCGGTCTCCCTGAACACCGCGACCCTCGAGCAGCTCGACGCCCTGCCCGGAGTCGGCCCGGTGCTGGCCCAGCACATCCTCGACTTCCGCACCCAGCACGGCGGTTTCCGTTCGGTGGACGAACTCCGTCAGGTCAGGGGGATCGGCGACCGCCGCTATTCCGACCTGCGGGATCTGGTACGGGCATGAGGCGCGGGATCGACGACGCCGGCCCGGGATCGGCGGCCCCGGCCCCCGTGGCCGCACGCCGGGCCGTGCCCGAAGAGTCGGGGCAGCGGTCCGGCACCGCGCACACCCGGCAGGACGCGCAGGCCGACCTGCGGCTGGTGCCGCCCGCGCTGACCGTCTGGGCGACGGCGGCGTCGGCGCTCGACGCGCCACCGGGGTGGACGGCCGCGATCGCCGTCGCCTGTCTGGTCGCCGGGGTGATCCTGCTGCGGCTCGGCCGGACGCGTCCCCGGCCCGGGACGGCGGCCGGCGGCGTCGGGTCCGCCCGGCCGGCCTGGCGGCGGGCCTCGGCCGGTGCGCTGCTCCTGTGCGTCGCCGGGGCGGCCGCCTCCGCGGGGCTGCACGGGGCGGACGTACGCCGCGGACCGGTTCCCGGGCTGGCCCGCGACTACGCCACGGTGACCGCCGAGGTGGAGCTCACGGGTGACCCCTGGGCCGCCAGACCGCGCGTGCGGGGGGACCACGCCACTCCGGCCGCCGTGTTGGTGCGCGCCGAGGTGCGGCGGGTGGACAGGAGCGACGGGACCGCGGTGACGACGCGTTCACCGGTGCTGGTGGCCGTGGACACGGGGGTGCCGGCGCCCGGTGGCGGCGGCCGGGCCCGGTGGCTCGGGCTGCTGCCCTCCACTCGGCTGCGGGTGAGCGGGCGGCTGGCCCCGGCCACGGCCGGCGGGGACCGGGTCGCGGCGATGCTGCGGGTACGGGAGCGCCCCGAGCCGGTGGTGGTGGGGGAGCCGAGCGGGCCGCAGCGGCTGGCCGGACGGTTGCGGGCCGGGTTGCGGGAGGCGACCGACGGGCTGCCCGAGGACGCGCGGGCGCTGCTGCCCGGACTGGTCGTCGGGGACACCTCGCGGATCACCCCGGAGCTGGACGAGGCCTTCGAGGCGACGGACCTCGCGCACACGCTCGCGGTGTCGGGCAGCAACCTCACCATCCTGCTCGCCCTGCTCATCGGACCGCCGGGACTGGCCCAGCAGACCGAGCGGCGGGGGCTCGCCCCGCGCCTCGGGCTGTCGCTGCGGGCGACCGCGCTGTTCGCGTCGGCGCTCACGCTCGCCTTCGTCGTCGTGTGCCGGCCGGACCCCAGCGTGCTGCGGGCCGCGGCCTGCGGCGCGGTCGCCCTGCTCGCCCTGGCCACCGGCCGCCGCAGGTCCCTGGTCCCGGCCCTGGCTACGGCGGTTCTGCTGCTGGTGCTGTACGACCCGTGGCTGGCCCGCAGTTACGGCTTCGTGCTGTCGGTGCTGGCCACCGGTTCGCTGCTGTTGCTGGCGCCCGGGTGGAGCGAGGCGCTGCGGCGGCGCGGGGTGCCGGAGCGGCTGGCCGAGGGGCTGGCGGCGGCCGCGGCCGCGCAGGCGGTGTGCGGGCCGGTGGTCGCGGTGCTGTCGGCGCGGGTGAGTCTGGTGGCGGTGCCCTGCAACCTGCTGGCGGAGATCGCGGTCGCACCGGCCACGATCCTGGGCTTCGGGGCGCTCGCGGCGGCTCCGGTCGCGATGCCGGTGGCCAAGGTGCTGGCGTGGTGCGCGGGTTGGCCGGCCGGGTGGATCGCGGGAATCGCCCGGACCGGGGCCGGGCTGCCGGGTGCGGGCGTGGACTGGCCCGGGAGCTGGGCGGGGGCGCTGCTGCTGGCCGCGGTGACGGTGGTCGTCGTACTGCTGGGGCGGCGGTTGCTGCGGCATCCGTGGTGGTGCGGGGTGCTGGGGGTGCTGCTCGTGCTGCTGGTGGTACGGCCGGCGCCGCTGACCCGGGTGGTCACGGGCTGGCCGCCGCCCGGCTGGCGGCTCGCGATGTGCGACGTCGGGCAGGGTGACGCGACCGTGCTCGCGGCGGGCGCCGGCACGGGAGTGGTCGTGGACGCGGGGCCCGATCCGGGACTGGTCGACCACTGCCTGCGGGAACTCGGCATCACCCGGATCCCGCTCGTCGTCCTCACCCACTTCCACGCGGACCACGTCGCGGGACTGCCCGGGGTGCTGCGCGGCCGTGAGGTGGCGCAGATCGAGACGACCGGATTCGAGGAGCCCGCGGACCAGGCCGAGTTCGTCAGAAGGGAGGCCGCCGAGCACCGGGTCCCGGTCACGCGGGCGGTCGCCGGGGAGCGGCGCAGGACCGGGCCGCTGGACTGGCGGGTGCTGTGGCCGCCGCCGGACCCGGCACCGCAACCGGACGGACCGAACGACGCCAGTGTCGCGCTGCTGGTCCGCTCGGCCGGACTGCGGATGCTGCTGCTCGGGGACCTCGAACCCCCGGCCCAGCAGGAGCTGCTGAGATCACCGGCCGCCGCCGGGCTGGGCCACGTGGACGTGCTGAAGGTGGCTCACCACGGGTCCGCGTACCAGGATCCGCAGCTGCTGCGGTGGGTGGCGCCACGGGTCGCGCTCATCTCCTGCGGGGCGGACAACCCGTACGGGCATCCGGCACCGGGCACGGTGGCCGAGCTGCGGGCCGTGGGGGCGGTGGTGCTGCGGACGGACCGGGACGGGGCGCTGGCCGTGACCGGTGATGGCACAGGCGGGGAGGCGGGGGAGCTGCGCGTGGCGCGAGACTGAGGGCATGAACTCGGTGAACCCCGCCCAGATCGACGCCTACCTCGGCCGGCTCGGAGCCGCCCGCCCGGCCCGGCCCACCGCCGACGCCCTGCGCGAGCTGCACCTGCTGCACCTGCGGACCGTGCCCTTCGAGAACCTGTCGATCCACCTCGGCGAGGAGATCTCGCTGGCCGAGGAGCGGCTGCTGGAGAAGGTGGTGGGCGCGGGCAGGGGCGGGTTCTGCTACGAACTCAACGGCGCCTTCTCGGTGTTGCTGACGGCGCTCGGTTTCGAGGTGACACCGCTGGCGGGGCGGGTGTACGGGGCCGAGGGGCGGCTCGGGATCCCGTACGACCATCTCGCGCTGCGGGTGCGGACGGCGGACGGCGGCGAGTGGCTCGCCGACGTGGGATTCGGGGCGCACAGCCACTACCCGTTGGCGTTCGCGGAGCGGGGCGAGCAGGCCGATCCCGGCGGGACGTTCCGGATCGCGGAGGCCGGGCCGGACGCGGCGGGGGCGAGGGGCGGGGGCGGGGGCGGGGGCCGCGCGGTGGGTGGAGACCTGGACGTGCTGCGCGACGGGCAGCCGCAGTACCGGCTGGACGTCCGGCCGCGGGTGCTCGGGGACTTCACGGCCGGGGCGTGGTGGCACAGCACCTCGCCGTCGTCGCACTTCACCCGGTCGCTGGTCTGCTCCCGGCTCACTGGGGACGGCGGGTGGATCACGCTGAGCGGGCGGACGTTGACGGAGACGGCGGCTGACGGGGCGCGTGGGGTACGGGAGTTGGAGCGCGACGAGGAGGTGCTGGGGGTCTACCGGGAGCGGTTCGGGATCGAGCTGGACTGTGTGCCGGCTGTGCGAAATCCGGGGAAAGTCAACCGGAATGGCTAATTCGGGTGTCATGGGAGAACGTGTTTCTACTGGCGCGTAGCGTGCAACTCGTGGGTAGTTCCGGCGCATGCGCTTGATTCCCACGATGTGGGCCCGTGTTGCCTCGAAAGCCGCATCGGTGATCGAATGTCTCTTCGGCAACGGACGGTGGCGAGGCGTACAGGGGTGGCGAGGATGTTCGGCCGCTTGATGGGAAACCGAACGAACCGGGTGCAGCGGACGAGCCCCCTCGCGGCGGTGCAGACTCCGCCCGACGCCGGGGTCCTGAGCTGCCGCGTGCTCGACCCGGTCAACGAACCGGTGACGAACGCCGAGTTCGCGGTCAGCGACACCATGGGGCGCACGGTGGTCAGCGGGGGTACGGATCCCTACGGGTCGTTCGTGACGACCGTGCCGGCCGGGGAGTACCGGCTGGCCGTGTCCGCCGAGGGATTCGCGCCGTACCGGGCCACCGCACAGGTCGGCGAGAACTGCCTCGCCTCGCTCGGTGACGTGACCCTCCAGGTCGCCCAGCCGCCGGAGCTGCCGGCACCGGGGGACTGGGAGATCGAGCCCACGCATTCCTCGATCGGCTTCACCGCCCGGCACATCGGACTGGCCCGGATCCACGGACGGTTCAACTCGTTCGCGGGTGCGGTGCGGATCGACGAACAGATGGAGCGGTCCGCGATGCACGTCGTGATCGACGCCGCGACCATCGACACGGGTGTCCGGATGCGCGACGACCATCTGCGCTCGGCGGACTTCCTGGACGTGCAGCGGTTTCCGACGCTGGAGTTCTACAGCGACCGGTTCGTGCACAAGGGCGGCACCAGGTGGGGCATCACCGGGGCGCTGTCCCTGCACGGCGTGACGCGCACGGTCACCCTCGACACGGAGTACCTCGGGCTCGGCAACGGCATGGAGGGCGAGGTACGCGCCGCCTGCCGGGCCACCACCGAACTCCACCGCGACGACTTCACCGTGAGCTGGCAGACGATGCTGGCACGCGGGATCGCGGTGGTCGGGCCGAGCATCCGCGTCGACCTGGACGTGCAGATCGTCCCGAAGGGCTGAGCCGGCCGCTGCGGCCCGTTGTGGCTCGTCGCGGTGTCCGGCGGTGCCCGAGAATGGGGCCGTGAGCGACGTGAGACATGTGCTGGTGCTGCCGGACCGGGACGCGGCGGAGGAGGCTTCCCAGGCCCTCGCGGAGCGGTTCGGGGTCGACGAGGAGCCGCGGCTGGTCCGGGACGCGCTGGCGGGGGAGGACGACGCCGAGGACGCGCAGTGGCTGGTGCTGCTGAGGGACGAACAGGGTCGGCTGGACCCGGCGGAGCTGGACGAGTTCGCGGGGGAGTGGGAGGGCTGGCGGGAGGAGCCGTAGGAGCGGGTGGCCCGGGGCGGGGCGGGCGCGGCCGGGCCCGTTGTCAGTGGGCCGTGGGATGCTTGGCGCGATGGCCAAGAAGACTGCTGATGACGATCCGCTCGCCCCGCTGACGCTGGCCGTGGGGCAGGAGGAGCTGCTGCTCGACCGTGCCGTGCAGCAGGTGGTGGCCGCTGCCCGGGCCGCCGACGCCGACACGGACGTACGGGACCTGAACCCCGACCAGCTGCAGCCCGGCACGCTCGCCGAGCTGACCAGTCCGTCGCTCTTCGCGGAGCGCAAGGTCGTGGTCGTACGCAACGCGCAGGACCTGTCCGCCGACACGGTCAAGGACGTGAAGGCGTACCTCGGGGCGCCCGCCGAGGAGATCACCCTCGTGCTGCTGCACGCCGGCGGGGTCAAGGGCAAGGCACTGCTCGACGCGGCCCGCAAGGCGGGGGCGCGGGAGGTCGCCTGCCCGAAGATGACCAAGCCGGCGGACCGGCTCGCGTTCGTACGCAGCGAGTTCCGGGCGCTCGGGCGGTCCGCCACGCCCGAGGCCTGCCAGGCGCTCGTCGACGCCATCGGCAGCGATCTGCGGGAGCTGGCGTCGGCCGTGACCCAGCTCGCCGCGGACGTCGAGGGCACCATCGACGAGGCCGTCGTCGGGCGGTACTACACCGGGCGGGCCGAGGCGTCGAGCTTCACCGTGGCCGACCGGGCCGTGGAGGGGCGTACCGCGGAGGCGCTGGAGGCACTGCGCTGGTCGCTGGCGACCGGCGTCGCCCCGGTGATGATCACGAGCGCGCTCGCGCAGGGCGTCCGGGCCATCGGGAAGCTCGCGGGGGCTCGGGGCGGGCAGCGGCCCGCCGATCTCGCGCGGGAGCTCGGGATGCCCCCGTGGAAGATCGACCGGGTGCGGCAGCAGATGCGCGGGTGGACGCCGGACGGGGTCGCGGTGGCGCTGCGGGCCGTCGCCGAGGCGGACGCGGGCGTGAAAGGCGGCGGCGACGACCCCGAGTACGCCCTGGAGAAGGCCGTCGTGACGATCGCGCGGGCGGCGCGGTCACGAGGCCGGGGATAACGGGTAGGGCCGGGGCCGGCAGCCAGGAGAGTGGCGCAGGAGGCGCGCCCGGGTATGCCGAAAGCCCCGGCGTCCGCCCTGGGGAAGGGCGAGATGCCGGGGCCTTCGGTTCAGGCTGTTCGATCGACGCCCGCGTGGCGAACGCAGGCCGCGCGTCGATCCTCGGGTGCCGGTCGGGGGCGGATGAGAGAGGGCCCGCCCGGGTCCTTCCGGCGTCAAATCAAGAGGTCAGCCCTTGAGGGAAGCGACCTTGGAAGCAAGCGCCGACTTCTTGTTGGCGGCCTGGTTCTTGTGGATGACGCCCTTCGAGACGGCCTTGTCGAGCGCACGCGCGGCAGCGCGCTGCAGCTCGGTGGCCTTCTCCACGTCACCCGCGGCAGCGGCCTCACGGGCCTTGCGGACCGCGGTCTTCAGGGAGGACTTGACGGCCTTGTTGCGCAGCCGAGCCTTCTCGTTGGTCTTGATCCGCTTGATCTGGGACTTGATGTTCGCCACGAATGAGCCTTTTCAGGTTCTGGTACGGGGCCGCGAAGGTCGCGTACCGATGATTTCTTGAAGACGTGCCTCGCGCTGAGAGGGCATGAGACACAGCTGCCCACACTACCAGCGGGCAGGAGAATGGCCCAAACCGGTCCCCGGTCCCTCTCCATGGGACCATGGAGACTACGTATCGATCCGACCCGAGGCATAAGGCGCCTCAAGAGACAGGACCCTGCGTGCCCGCGACCCCTAACAATGTGCCCGAGCCGAGCCGTACCGACCCGGCTCTGATCCGCAATTTCTGCATCATCGCGCACATCGACCACGGCAAGTCCACGCTCGCCGACCGGATGCTCCAGCTGACCGGTGTGGTCGAGCAGCGGCAGATGCGTGCTCAGTACCTCGACCGGATGGACATCGAGCGCGAGCGCGGCATCACGATCAAGTCCCAGGCGGTGCGTCTGCCCTGGGCCCCGACCGAGGGCCCGGACCAGGGCAGTACGCACATCCTCAACATGATCGACACCCCGGGGCACGTCGACTTCACCTACGAGGTCTCGCGGTCGCTGGCGGCCTGCGAGGGGACCGTCCTCCTCGTCGACGCCGCCCAGGGCATCGAGGCGCAGACCCTCGCCAACCTCTACCTGGCGATGGAGAACGACCTCACGATCATCCCCGTGCTCAACAAGATCGACCTGCCGGCCGCGCAGCCGGAGAAGTTCGCCGAGGAACTGGCGAACCTGGTCGGCTGCGACCCGGACGACGTGCTGCGGGTCTCCGCCAAGACCGGCCTCGGCGTGGACGCCCTGCTGAACAAGGTCGTCCAGGAGATCCCGGCACCGGTCGGTGTCGCCGACGCGCCCGCCCGCGCCATGATCTTCGACTCGGTCTACGACTCCTACCGCGGTGTCGTGACCTACGTCCGTGTCATCGACGGCCAGCTCAACAAGCGTGAGCGGATCAAGATGATGTCGACGGGCGCCACCCACGAACTGCTGGAGATCGGCACCAACTCGCCGGAGATGCTGTCCGCCGACGGACTCGGCGTCGGCGAGGTGGGTTATCTGATCACGGGTGTGAAGGACGTCCGGCAGTCCAAGGTCGGTGACACCGTCACCAGCCAGACCAAGGGCGCCACCGAGGCCCTCGGCGGGTACAAGGACCCGAAGCCGATGGTCTTCTCCGGTCTGTATCCGCTGGACGGCTCCGACTACCCCGAGCTGCGCGAGGCCCTCGACAAGCTCCAGCTCAACGACGCCGCGCTCGTCTACGAGCCGGAGACCTCCGCCGCGCTCGGCTTCGGTTTCCGTGTCGGTTTCCTCGGCCTGCTGCACCTGGACGTGATCCGGGAGCGGCTGGAGCGCGAGTTCGGACTCGACCTGATCGCCACCGCGCCGAACGTGGTCTACCGCGTGGTCATGGAGGACGGGACCGAGTACACGGTCACCAACCCGAGCGAATTCCCCGAGGGGAAGATCAACGAGGTGTACGAGCCCGTCGTACGGGCCACGATCCTCGCGCCGACCGAGTTCATCGGCTCGATCATGGAGCTGTGCCAGACCCGGCGCGGCACCCTGCTCGGGATGGACTACCTGTCCGAGGACCGGGTCGAGATCCGGTACACGCTGCCCCTCGCGGAGATCGTCTTCGACTTCTTCGACCAGCTGAAGTCGAAGACCCGCGGTTACGCTTCGCTGGACTACGAGCCCACCGGCGAGCAGACCTCCAGCCTGGTCAAGGTCGACATCCTGCTGCACGGCGACAAGGTCGACGCGTTCTCGGCGATCACCCACAAGGACGCGGCCTACGCCTACGGTGTGCGGCTCGTCGCCAAGCTGCGCGAGCTCATTCCGCGGCAGGCCTTCGAGGTGCCCATCCAGGCCGCCATCGGCTCCCGGGTCATCGCCCGCGAGACCATCCGCGCCATCCGCAAGGACGTCCTCGCCAAGTGCTACGGCGGTGACATCTCCCGTAAGCGGAAGCTGCTGGAGAAGCAGAAGGAAGGCAAGAAGCGGATGAAGATGGTGGGTTCCGTGGAGGTTCCGCAGGAGGCCTTCATCGCGGTGCTCTCCAGCGATGACAGCGCGGGATCGGCCAAGAGCAAGAAGTAACCGCGGGTAACAATTGGTCGCGGCCGCAAATCGGGTACAACGGGGGTTCGCCGTACGAAAGTGCGGCGGACCCCTACGCGTGCGTAGCGTCGCTCTGCGTGGGCCATGCGGCGAAACAGACAGGCCGATGCCCCTTACGCACAGGCCGGTCGCGGCTTACTCTGATCCCTGCTTGATAGTTACTCGCGAGTTAAACAACCAGCGCGAACCCCACCGTGAGTCAACCCCAGCCGCACTGAGCCAGCCGCACCGTCGCGGGCCCCGGAGGATGTCGTGACCGACACACAGACACTGATCGAGAACCGACCGCCGTCCGTGGCGGCCCTCTTCCTGGATCGCGTGGCGGCCACACCGGACGCCGAGGCCTACCGCTACCCGGTGCCCGCGGCCTCCGGTCAGGGCCCGGACGACTGGAAGTCGCTCAGCTGGGCGCAGGCCGCCGAGCGGGTCCACGCGATCGCGGCCGGTCTCATCGAACTCGGCATCGAGCCCGAGCAGCGGGTCGCCCTCGCCGCCTCCACCCGTGTCGAGTGGATCCTCGCCGACCTCGGCATCCTGTGCGCCGGCGCGGCCACCACGACCGTCTACCCGCAGACCAACGCCGAGGAGTCGGCGTTCATCCTCTCCGACTCCGAGAGCCGGGTGCTGATCGCGGAGGACGCGGCACAGGTCGCCAAGGCCGTCGAGAAGCGCGCCGAACTGCCCGAGCTCACCCAGGTCGTCGTCATCGACCCGGCCGGCGTCGAGACCTCCGACTGGGTCATCACCCTCGCCGAGCTGGAGCAGCGCGGCGCCAAGTACCTGGAGAAGCACCCCGAGCTCATCAAGGAGCGGGTCGGCGCGATCACCAAGGACCAGCTCGCCACCCTCATCTACACCTCCGGCACCACCGGCCGCCCCAAGGGCGTGCGGCTGCCGCAGGACAACTGGTCGTACATGGCGAAGGCGATCGCCGCGACCGGGCTGATCAGCGGCGAGGACGTGCAGTACCTGTGGCTGCCGCTCGCCCACGTCTTCGGCAAGGTGCTGACCTCCGGCCAGATCGAGGTCGGTCACGTCACCGCCGTCGACGGCCGCGTCGACAAGATCATCGAGAACCTGCCGGTCGTGCAGCCGACGTACATGGCCGCCGTGCCGCGCATCTTCGAGAAGGTCTACAACGGCGTGGCCGCGAAGGCCCGCGCGGGCGGCGCCGCCAAGTACAAGATCTTCCAGTGGGCGGCCGACGTCGCCCGCGAGTACGCCAAGGTCACCCAGGACAACTTCCGCCGCACCGGAGCCGCGACCGTGCCCTTCGGGCTCGCCGCCAAGCACAAGGTCGCCGACGGCCTCGTCTACTCCAAGCTGCGCGAGGCCTTCGGCGGGCGGCTGCGGGCCTGCGTCTCCGGGTCGGCGGCGCTGGCGCCCGAGATCGGCTACTTCTTCGCCGGCGCCGGCGTGCACATCCTGGAGGGCTACGGCCTCACCGAGTCCTCCGCCGCGTCCTTCGTGAACCCCGGCGAGGCCTACCGCACCGGTACGGTCGGCAAGCCGCTGCCCGGCTGCGAGGTGCGGATCGCCGACGACGGGGAGATCCTGCTCCGCGGCCCCGGCATCATGCAGGGCTACCACGGGCTGCCCGAGAAGACGGCGGAGGTGCTGGAGGCCGACGGCTGGTTCCACACCGGTGACATCGGCGAGCTGTCTCCCGACGGCTATCTGCGGATCACCGACCGCAAGAAGGACCTCATCAAGACGTCCGGCGGCAAGTACATCGCCCCCGCCGAGGTCGAGGGACAGTTCAAGGCGGTCTGCCCCTACGTCTCCAACATCCTCGTGCACGGCGCCGACCGGAACTTCTGCACCGCCCTGATCGCCCTCGACGAGGCCGCGATCCTGGACTGGGCCAAGGAGAACGGCCTGGAGGGGAAGTCCTACGCCGAGGTGGTGGCCGCGCCGGCGACCGTCGAGATGGTCGACGGGTACGTCAAGCAGCTCAACGAGGGGCTGCAGCGGTGGCAGACCATCAAGAAGTTCCGGCTGCTGCCCCGGGACCTCGACGTGGAGCACGGGGAGATCACGCCGAGCCTGAAGCTGAAGAGGCCGGTCGTGGAGCGGGAGTACAAGCACCTCATCGACGAGATGTACGCGGGGACGCGCGAAGCGTAGGAGGTGGCGGGGGACTGCCGGCGGCTGCGGCTTCGTCGTGGCCGGTCGCGCAGTTCCCCCGCGCCCCTTTCAGCAGGACCGCTCAGCCCTGCTGATCAGTCGCCGTAGTTCCCTGGCTTCCTCCCTCAGCGTTGCCAGGTCGACGAGTTCTTCTGACAACAGGTCTTCCATGGCTGTCAGCCGCTTGCTCAACTCGCTGAAATCAGCCTGTTCCCGTGCCAGCAGCACCCGCAGTTGCTGGTTCTTCCGGTGCAGTTCCAGGAACACGTTGACCTTCGCCCGCAGCACCCACGGGTCGAACGGTTTCGTCAGGTAGTCCGCCGCGCCCGTGGCGTAGCCGCGGAACGTGTACCCCGCGTCCTCGTCCGCTCCTGTCAGGAAGATGATCGGGACGTCTTTCGTCTGGTCGAGGCGTTTGATGTTCGCGGCTGTCTCGAAGCCGTCCATGCCCGGCATGCGGATGTCGAGGAGGACGACGGCGAAGCGGCGGCGGAGCAGGGCCTTCATCGCCTCCTCGCCGGAGCGGGCCCGGACGATCGGCTCGTTCAGCGACCCCAGAACGGCTTCCAGCGCGATCAGGTTGTCCTCCATGTCGTCGACCAGGAGGATGCCGGCACGGTCGTCAGCGGTCATTGCTCCGTCCGTTCGTCGTCGGCGGTCTCGCCGTCCTGCGTGCTGTCGGGGTCCAGGAGTGCGCAGACGACGGTGAGCAGCCGGTCGACGTCCACCGGTTTGGGTACGTGGTCGTTGGCGCCGCGTGCGATGGACTTCTCCCGGTCGCCCGGCATCGCCTTCGCGGTGAGGGCGACGATCGGCAGGCCGGTCCAGCGGGGGGCGCGGCGGATGGCCGCGATGGTCTCGTGGCCGTCCATCTCCGGCATCATGATGTCCATCAGGACGAGTTCGACGTCGGGGTTGCGTTCGAGGGTCTCGATGCCCTCCCGGCCGTTCTCCGCGTACAGCACCGGCATGCCGACGCGGCCGAGGACGTGGGTGAGGGCGAAGACGTTGCGGATGTCGTCGTCGATGATCAGGACGCGGCGGCCGGGGAGTACGCGGCCCGCGCGGCCCGTCTGCCATGCCTCCAGCCGGGTCGGGGCCGGCCAGGAGTCGTCGGGGTCGGGGGCGGCGGCCGGTGCCGGGCCGAGGGCCGGTGCGGCGTGGTTCTGCGGGGCCGGCCCGGGTGCCGTGTGACCGGGGCTGACGACCGGGACGTACAGGGTGAACGTCGAGCCCGTGCCCGGTTCGCTCTCGGCGACGATCCGGCCGCCCAGCAGGCCGGCGATCTCCCGGCTGATGGAGAGGCCGAGTCCGGTGCCGCCGTACTTGCGGTTCGTGGTGCCGTCGGCCTGCTGGAACGCCTCGAAGATGACCGGGAGTTTCTCGGCGGCGATTCCGATGCCGGTGTCCGACACCTCGAAGGCGATCACCTCGTCGCCGTCGTGGACGTAGCGGTGCTCGGGGTCCTTCATCCGGCGCACCCGCAGCTCCACGCGGCCCTTGGCGGTGAACTTGATCGCGTTGGAGAGCAGGTTGCGCAGGATCTGCTGGAGGCGTTGTTCGTCGGAGTACATCTCGCGCGGCACGTCCTCGCCGACGGTCACCTCGAAGGCCAGGCCCCGGTCCAGGGTCAGCGGGCGGAAGGTCGCGTGGACGTAGTCGAGGAGTTTGATCAGGGGGAGGCGTTTGGGGCGTACGTCCATCCGGCCGGCCTCGATCTTCGACAGGTCCAGGATGTCGTTGATGAGCTGCAGCAGGTCCGAGCCGGAGCGGTGGATCGTCGTCGCGAACTGGACCTCCTGGTCGGAGAGACGGCCGTCCGGGTTGTCGGACAGCAGTCGGGCCAGAATCAGCAGAGAGTTCAGCGGAGTGCGCAGTTCGTGGGAC
This sequence comes from Streptomyces sp. NPDC001714, assembly GCF_042892755.1. Classification (NCBI taxonomy): domain Bacteria; kingdom Bacillati; phylum Actinomycetota; class Actinomycetes; order Kitasatosporales; family Streptomycetaceae; genus Streptomyces; species Streptomyces sp. NPDC001714. Next base: position 542,164 of record NZ_JBIAUL010000004.1, on the reverse strand, counting down.
ATGTTCGCCAAGAACTCCGACTTGTACTGGGAAGAGGTCGCCAGGAGGGCGGCTTTCTCCTCCAGTTCCGCGTTCGAGCGCTGTAGTTCCGCCTGTTGTTTCTGAAGTTCGTCCGAGCGTTCCTGGAGCTGCATCGCCAGCCGTTGTGACTCGCCGAGCAGGGACTCCGTGCGGGAATTGGCGATGATCGTGTTGATGGCCACGCCGATGGTGTTGACGAACTGGTCGAAGAACGCGAGGTGGACGTCGGAGAAGCGGGAGAAGGAGGCCAGTTCGATGATGCCGAGGAGTTTGTCCTCGAAGAGGATCGGGATGATGACGATCGTGGTGGGCGCGGCTTCGCCGAGACCGCTGTTGATCTTGATGTAGTCGGGCGGGGTCTCCTCGACGAGGATCCGCTTCTTCTCGCGGGCCGCCTGGCGTACCAGGCCGTGCACCGGGAGGCCGCCGGTCTCGACCGTCGCGCCCTGGGCGGAGCCATAGCCGGCGATGAACGCGAGGCCCTTGGGCGGTACGGCCGTGCGCACGGCGGCGCCGTCCTCGTCGGGGTCGGCGAGGTAGAACGCGCCGTACTGGGCGTTCACGAGCGGGGTCAGCTCGCGCAGGATGAGGTCGGCGACCTCCATCAGGTCCCGGTGGCCCTGCATGAGGGCGGCGAGGCGGGCCAGGTTGGACTCCAGCCAGTCCTTCGCGCGGGTCGTCTCGCGCAGGTTGGCCACCATCAGGTTGATGTTGTCCTTGAGTTCGGCGACCTCGCCGCGGGTCTCGACCGTGATCGAGCGGGACATGTCGCCCTGGGCCACGGCCGAGGCGACCTCGGCGATCGCGCGGACCTGGGTGGTGAGGTTGAGCGCGAGTTCGTTCACGTTGGTCGTCAGGCGCTTCCAGGTGCCGTACACGCCCTCCACCCGGGCCTGGCCGCCCAGCCGGCCGTCGGAGCCCACCTCGCGGGCCACCCGTGTCACCTCGGAGGAGAACGAGGACAGGGTGTCGACCATCGTGTTGATGGTGGTCTTCAGTTCGAGGATCTCGCCGCGGGCGTCCACGTCGATCTTCCGCGACAGGTCGCCCTGGGCGACGGCGGTCGCCACCTGGGCGATGTTGCGGACCTGTGAGGTCAGGTTGTCGGCCATGTAGTTGACGTTGTCGGTGAGGTCCCGCCAGACCCCGGAGACGCCGAGCACCTGGGCGCGGCCGCCCAGCCGGCCGTCGGTGCCGACCTCGCGGGCGACACGGGTCACCTCGTCGGCGAAGGCCCGCAGTTGTTCCACCATCGTGTTGACGGTGTCCTTGAGTTCGAGGATCTCGCCGCGCGCGTCGACGGTGATCTTCTTGGAAAGGTCGCCGTTGGCGACGGCCGTCGTCACCTGGGCGATGTTGCGGACCTGGGAGGTCAGGTTGAGCGCCATGAAGTTGACGTTGTCCGTCAGCTCTTTCCACACCCCCGAGACGCCGCGAACCTGCGCCTGACCGCCGAGGTTTCCTTCGGTGCCGACTTCGCGGGCCACGCGTGTGACTTCGTCGGCGAACGCGGAGAGCTGGTCGACCATCGTGTTGATCGTCGATTTCAGTTCGAGGATCTCGCCTTTCGCCTCCACCGTGATCTTCTTGCCGAGGTCGCCCTGGGCGACGGCGGTGGAGACGAGCGCGATGTTGCGGACCTGGGACGTCAGGTTGTCGGCCATGAAGTTGACGTTGTCCGTCAGGTCCTTCCAGACCCCGGAGACGCCGCGAACCTGCGCCCGGCCGCCGAGGTTTCCTTCGGTGCCGACTTCGCGGGCCACGCGTGTGACTTCGTCGGCGAACGCGGAGAGCTGGTCGACCATCGTGTTGATCGTCGATTTCAGTTCGAGGATCTCGCCCTGCGCGTCGACCATGATCTTCTGCGAGAGGTCGCCGTTGGCGACGGCCGTCGTCACCTGGGCGATGTTGCGGACCTGGGAGGTCAGGTTCGACGCCATGAAGTTGACGTTGTCGGTGAGGTCTTTCCAGACGCCGGAGACCCCTCGCACCTGGGCGCGGCCGCCCAGCCGGCCCTCCGTGCCGACCTCGCGGGCCACGCGTGTGACCTCGTCGGCGAACGCGGACAGCTGGTCGACCATGGTGTTCACGGTGAGCTTCAGCTCCAGCAGCTCACCGGTCGCCTCGACGGTCACCGTGCGGGTCAGGTCGCCGCGCGCCACCGCCGTCGTCACCAGGGCGATGTCACGGACCTGCGCGGTCAGCCGGGACGCCATGGTGTTGACGGCCTCGGTGACGTCCCGCCAGCTGCCCGACAGCCCCTGCACCTTGGCCCGGCCGCCGAGCCGCCCCTCGGTGCCGACCTCGCGCGCGACCCGGGTCACCTCGCCGGTGAACAGGGACAGCTGGTCGACCATCGTGTTCACCGCGCGGGCCAGCCTGCGCAGATCGCCGCGGAGTTGCCGGCTGCCGTCGTGCAGATCGACCCGCTGGGTCAGGTCGCCGCCGGCCACCGCGTCGAGCACGCGCGTGGCGTTCGCCGCGGGCGCGACCAGGGCGTCGAGGACCTGGTTGACGTCGTTGACGCGTGACGTCCAGGCGCCCTGCCCGGGGCTCGCCGACAGCCGTTCGTCCAGGCGGCCGTGGCGCACCAGCTCGCGTTTCACGCGTCGTACGTCGGTGTTGAAGTGAATGCCGCGGTCCATGATCTGGTTGAAGACCGCGGTGAGTTCGGCGACGATCCCCTCCCCGCCGGCCCCGTCGATCCCGGTCTCCGGGACTTTCGTGAAGTCGCCGTCACGGGCGGCGGTCATCGCGGCGAGCAGAGGGCGCAGTGCGGATGCTCGGAGTTGTTCCGGTTTCTGTCCGTCTTCGAGCACACGCGTAGCACTGTTCTCACTCATGGCGGCCCACTTCGGTAACTCGGTGCTTATGGGCGCAGTCAGTCTGTCACTCTGTCCGCATCGATCGGGATGTATTCGTCCGAACTGCTCGGGGAGCTGGACATGGGGGCCATACCCACGCAACGGGAGACCGTCTCCCGGGTCCGTGAGGTGCCTGCGCACGACGCGGCGCCCGCGCACGACACCGCGGGCCCGCGTGCGCAGGGGAGCGCGAGTCTGCCCGGAAGCCCCCTCGCGCCCGGTTCCGCCCGCTCCCTGGTGCGCGCCTCCTTCGACGAGTGGACCGAGTGCGGGCTCCTCTGCCCCGAGCAGCGGCGGGTCGCCGAGGACGCCCTGGTCGTCGTCAGCGAACTCGTGACCAACGCCGTCGTCCACGCCGGCACGGACGTGGAGGTCGACTGGTGGCTGGAGGGGCGGGAGGAGACGGCGTTCGTCGTCGAGGTCACCGACCGCCATCCCTCCCGTGCGCCCCGCGACCACCCGGGCGAGACGCCGTACGAGACGCCGGAGTTCGGGCGCGGGCTGCGCCTGGTCGCCTCGCTCGCCGAGTCCTGGGGGGTGACGTACCGCACCGGCGCCAAGTCGGTGTGGGCGCGGCTGACCGGCCGCGGCGGCACGCTCCTCGACGAGCGGCAGCTGAAGGTCGCCGAGATCCTCGCTCCCGAGCCGCCCTCGCACGCGCCCTCGCACCCGAACGCGGCCGCGGCGGAGCGCGGCGGCTGCTCCCACCGCCCCGAGCGCGACCGGGACTGGCTCAACCGGGGTGCGTTGTCCTTCCTCGCCGAGGCCTCCGACCTGCTCGCCGGCCAGCTCGACGAGAACCTGGTGGCCGCGCTCACCGGCCAGCTGATCGTGCCCCGGCTCGCCGACTGGTGCGCGGTGTGGCTGGAGGACGAGGCGACCGTGCGCGGCGGCGGGTGGGGCGACAACGGCGGTGCGGGCGGTGCGGGTGGTGCGGGCGGCCCGCGGCTGGCCCGGGTCTGGCACGGCAGCGAGAACCGCATCGAGGAACTGCGCCAGGCCCTGGAGAAGGACCCGCCGTGCCCGAGGAGCGGCTTACGGTCCGGGCCCGAGCCGTATCCCTGGCCCGGCGGGGCGCTCGGCCCGCAGGGCACCCGAGGCTCGGCGCTCGCCTACCGGCTGATCGCGGGCGGCCGCCCGCTCGGCACGCTCGTCATCGGCCGCTCCGGACCGGACGGCATCCCCGACGAGATCACCGGCCTCGTGGAGGACTTCGGCCGCCGGGTCGCCCTCGCCATCGGCGCGGCCCGCCAGTACGCCCGCCAGGCCACCATCAGCGCCGTCCTGCAGCGCGGGCTGCTGCCCGGCGCGGTGGCCGAGATCCCGGGCGTGCGCAGCGCGCTCGTCTACGAGCCCTGCGACAAGGGCGGCCCCAGCGGCGACTTCTACGACCTCTTCCCGGCCGGCGACGGCCGCTGGTGCTTCGCCGTCGGAGACGTCCAGGGCAAGGGCCCCGAGGCCGCCGTCGTCATCGGCCTCGCCCGGCCCTGGCTGCGGCTCCTCGCCCGCGAGGGCTACCGGGTCGCCGACGTCCTCGACCGCCTCAACCAGCTCCTCCTCGACGACGCCACCGAGGCCGCCGACGCCGCCGCCCGCGCCCTGGTCGCCGCCGGCGGCCGTGCCCTGCCGCCCGGCGACGGCCCGCAGACCCGGTTCCTCTCCCTCCTGTACGGCGAACTCACCCCCCTCGACGACGGCGGCATCCGCTGCACCCTCGCCTCCGCCGGGCACCCGTTGCCGCTGCTCCTCGGCCCCGACGGCGAGGTCCGCACCGCCGCCCGCCCGCAGACGCTGCTCGGGGTCGTCGAGGACGAGACGTACACCAGCGAGACCATCGAGCTCGCGCCCGGCGACAGCCTGCTGTGCGTGACCGACGGGGTCACCGAGCGGCGCTCCGGCAGCCGCCAGTTCGACGACGGCGACGGGCTCGCGCGGGCGCTGTCCGGCTGCGCGGGGCTGAACGCCGACCTGATCGCCGAACGCATCAGACGGCTCGTCCACGAGTTCGGCGGCGGACAGCCGGAGGACGACCTGGCGCTGCTCGTCCTCCAGGCGGAGTGACCGAGGCCGTTCAAGAAAACGGTACGGAAATCGGTATGGAAACCGGTACGGGACAATGGGGGACATGCCTTCCGCACTCCCCGACGGCGAGCCCGTCCCCGACGACGGCGCGCTCCCCGCTGCCGCGCTCGACGGTGCCGCCGCCCGCCCCCTCGGGTTCTACCTGCACGTCCCCTACTGCGCGACCCGCTGCGGCTACTGCGACTTCAACACGTACACGGCGACCGAGCTGCGCGGCACCGGCGGTGTCCTCGCCTCCCGCGACAACTACGCGGACACCCTGACCGACGAAGTCAGGCTGGCCAGGAAGGTCCTGGGCGACGACCCGCGCGAGGTGCGGACCGTGTTCGTCGGGGGCGGTACGCCGACGCTGCTGGCCGCCGCCGATCTCGTACGGATGCTGCACGCGATCCGGGACGAGTTCGGGCTGGCCGCCGACGCGGAGGTCACGACCGAGGCGAACCCGGAGTCCGTCGACCCGGCCTACCTGGCCGCGCTGCGGGAGGGCGGCTTCAACCGGATCTCCTTCGGCATGCAGAGCGCACGGCAGCACGTGCTGCGGGTCCTCGACCGCACCCACACCCCCGGACGCCCCGAGGCGTGCGTCGCGGAGGCCCGCGCGGCCGGCTTCGAGCACGTCAACCTGGACCTGATCTACGGCACCCCGGGCGAGTCCGACGACGACTGGCGGGCCTCCCTGGACGCGGCGATCGGCGCCGGGCCCGACCATGTGTCGGCGTACGCGCTGATCGTCGAGGAGGGCACCCAGCTGGCCCGCCGGATCCGCCGCGGCGAGGTCCCGATGACGGACGACGACGTCCACGCCGACCGGTACCTGATCGCCGACTCGGTGCTGTCGGAGGCGGGCTTCGACTGGTACGAGGTGTCCAACTGGGCCACCTCGGAAGCGGGCCGCTGTCTGCACAACGAGCTGTACTGGCGGGGCGCCGACTGGTGGGGCGCGGGGCCGGGGGCGCACTCGCACGTGGGGGGCGTGCGGTGGTGGAACGTGAAGCACCCGGGGGCGTACGCGGCGGCGCTGGCGTCGGGGCGGTCGCCGGGGGCCGGGCGGGAGGTCCTGTCGGACGAGGACCGGCGGGTCGAGCGGATCCTGCTGGAGCTGCGGCTGCGGGAGGGGGTGCCGCTGGCACTGCTGAAGGAGGAGGGGCTGACGGCTTCGCGGCGGGCGCTGGCGGAGGGCTTGCTGGAGGCCGGTCCGTATGAGGAGGGTCGGGCCGTGCTGACGTTGCGGGGGCGGTTGCTGGCGGATGCGGTGGTCAGGGAATTGGTGGACTGATCACTCCGGCGGGTGAATCACTACGAAACGACGGTTCGATCCCTAACCTGGTTCGTAGGCTGCCGCCAAAAGGACGCGGCGGATGTGGAGGCCACGGAGATGACCGCTGTGGACGAGCGTGGGATTGCCAAGTTCTTCGAGGAGTTCGAGCCTCCCGAGGGCATCAAGGCGGAGCTCCTCCGGGGGGAAATCGTGATGATGGCCACTCCCGATCTGGTGCACAACCGGATCGTGGCGGACGTGGTGGACCAGATCCCACGCAAGGGCTGGGAACGGCTTCAGGTGACGGATGTGGACATCATCGACGAGACCAGTGAGCCCATTCCGGACTTGGTGGTTCTGGTACGCGGTGTGGCCCCGGAATCGGGCCGTCTGCTGCCGTCCCAGTTGGTGACAATGGTGGTCGAGGTGGTCTCCAAGACCAGCGTCCAGAGAGACTACGAAATCAAGCGGTCCATCTACGCCGCCGGCGAGGTGCCCGTCTATCTCATCGTGGACCCGATCATGGCGCAGTGCGTCCTACTGACGAGGCCCGTCGGGAAGGGGGAGAACGCCGACTACCAGAGGCAGCAGATCACCAAGTTCGGGGCGCCGCTGCCGCTGGAGGAACTGGGGCTGGAGCTGGACACCACCGAGTTCGGTACCTACGAGAAGGTCAGGCCCCACCGCTACCCGTGACGAAGTCGATCAGTTCCTCCACCCGGCCCAGCAGCTCCGGTTCCAGGTCCTTGTAGGAGCCCACGCGCGCGAGGATCGCCTGCCAGACCGCGCCCGTGTTGTCGGTGGGCCAGCCCAGCGCCCGGCACACCCCCGTCTTCCAGTCCTGGCCGTGCGGGACGCGGGGCCAGGAGTCGATGCCCAGCGACGACGGCTTCACCGCCTCCCAGATGTCGATGTACGGGTGACCGACGACCAGGGCGTGGTCGCTGGTGACCGCCTGGGCGATGCGCCACTCCTTGGTGCCGGGGAGCAGGTGGTCGACGAGGACGCCCAGGCGGGCGTCGGGGCCGGGGGCGAATTCGGCGACGATGGCGGGGAGGTCGTCGACGCCCTCCAGGTACTCCACCACCACGCCCTCGATGCGCAGGTCGTCGCCCCAGACCTTCTCGACCAGTTCCGCGTCGTGGCGGCCCTCCACGTAGATGCGGCCCGCGCGGGCGACACGCGCGCGTGCGCCGGGGACGGCGACCGAGCCGGAGGCGGTACGGGAGGGTCGTACGGGGGCCGCCGACGTGGGGCGTACGAGGGTGACGACCCGGCCCTCCAGGAGGAAGCCGCGCGGCTCCAGCGGGAAGACGCGGTGCTTGCCGAAGCGGTCCTCCAGGGTGACCGTGCCCGCCTCGCAGCGGATCACCGCGCCGCAGAAACCGGTACCCGGCTCCTCGACCACCAGACCGGGTTCGGCGGCCACCTCGGGCACCGGCCTCGGCTTCTTCCACGGCGGGGTCAGGTCGGCGGAGTACTGGCGCATTCGGATGACGATAGGAGAAGCCGAACCGGTGCGCCTACGACACGCCGAAACGGGCCGCCAGGGCGTCGCGCTGGGCCCGTACGAACGCAGCGTCCACCACCGCTCCGTGACCGGGTACGTACAGGGCGCGGTCGCCGCCGAGCGAGAGCAGGCGGTCCAGGGCCGCGGGCCAGCGGGACGGTACGGCGTCGGGGCCGGCCTGCGGATCGCCGGACTCCTCCACCAGGTCGCCGCAGAACACCACCTCGGGGTCGCCGGGGACCAGGACGGCGAGGTCGTGGGCGGTGTGGCCGGGGCCCACGTTGGCCAGCAGGGCCTGGCGGCCGTCGCCCAGATCGAGCGTCCACTCGCCGGACACCAGGCGGCGCGGGAGCGGGAGGGCGTCGGCCGCCTCCTCGGCCTCCGCGGCCGGCAGGCCGTTGCGGATCGCGTCCAGGCGGAGCTCCTCGCGTTCGTACGCGAAGACGGCCTCCGTGCCCACCGCCGCGTACAGGTCCGCGCCCGCGAAGGCGGCCGCGCCGAAGACATGGTCGAAGTGGGGATGGGTCAGCGCGAGATGGGTCACACGGCGGTCGGCCAGTGCCTGCGCCTCCGTACGCAACCGTGCGCCCTCCGCCAGGCTCGACCCGGCGTCCACCATCAGGGCCGTACCCGCGCCGAGGACCAGACCGGCCGTGCAGTCCCAGCCCGGCAGCCGGCACCGGCCGACCCCTTCGGCCACCCGCTCCCAGCCCAGCTCTTCCCAAGTCACCGTCATGCCGCGACGCTAGCCGTAGAACGCCATGGGTCCTGACCGACCTTGCCCAGTCAGTACCCCACGGCCGTACACTGGGCCGGGGATGCTGGCACTCGCGTTCGCAGAGTGCCAGACGAAAGGCCCGAAGTGACCGAAAGGCCGCGGGACGAGTTTCTGGAGGTGTGGCGCTGGATGCTGAGTGAACGCAGGCTTCAGGTATTGCGCGCCATCGTCCAGGACTACGTCGGCACCGAGGAACCGGTCGGGTCGAAGGCGCTGACCGAACGGCACAACCTCGGGGTCTCCCCGGCGACCGTGCGCAACGACATGGCCGCCCTGGAGGACGAGGGGTTCATCGCCCAGCCGCACACCAGCGCCGGGCGGATCCCCACCGACAAGGGCTACCGGCTGTTCGTCGACAAGCTGGCCGGCGTCAAACCGATGAGCGCGCCCGAGCGGCGGGCCATCCAGAACTTCCTCGACGGCGCCGTCGATCTCGACGACGTCGTGGCGCGGACCGTTCGGCTGCTGGCCCAGCTGACCCGGCAGGTGGCGGTCGTGCAGTACCCGTCGCTGACGCGGTCGACCGTGCGGCACGTGGAACTGCTGTCGATGGCTCCGGCCCGGCTGATGCTGGTGCTGATCACCGACACCGGGCGGGTCGAGCAGCGGATGGTCGACTGCCCGGCGCCCTTCGGGGAGACGTCTCTGGCGGACCTGCGGGCGCGGCTGAACAGCCGGGTCGCGGGGCGCCGGTTCTCGGACGTGCCCCGGCTGGTGGAGGATCTGCCGGAAGCCTTCGAGGTCGAGGACCGCGGCGCGGTCTCGGCGGTGCTCTCCACGCTGCTGGAGACGCTCGTCGAGGAGAACGAGGAGCGGCTGATGATCGGCGGCACCGCCAATCTCACCCGCTTCGGACATGACTTTCCCCTCATGATCCGGCCCGTCCTGGAGGCTCTGGAGGAGCACGTCGTGCTGCTCAAGCTCCTTGGCGAGGCCGGGGATTCGGGCATGACCGTACGCATCGGTCACGAGAACGCCTACGAGGGACTCAACTCCACGTCTGTGGTGTCGGTCGGCTACGGTTCGGGCGGCGAGGCAGTCGCCAAACTCGGCGTGGTCGGACCGACCCGCATGGATTACCCGGGAACGATGGGAGCGGTACGAGCGGTGGCACGGTACGTCGGACAGATCCTGGCGGAGTCGTAAGTGGCCACGGACTACTACGCCGTTCTCGGCGTGCGCCGCGACGCGTCGCAGGAAGAGATCAAGAAGGCCTTCCGTCGGCTCGCGCGCGAGCTGCACCCGGACGTCAACCCGGACCCGAAGACCCAGGAGCGGTTCAAGGAGATCAACGCCGCCTACGAGGTGCTCTCCGACCCGCAGAAGAAGCAGGTCTACGACCTCGGCGGCGATCCGCTCTCGCAGAGCGGCGGCGCGGGCGCGGGCGGCTTCGGGGCCGGTGGGTTCGGGAACTTCTCGGACATCATGGACGCGTTCTTCGGTACGGCGTCGCAGCGCGGGCCGCGGTCGCGTACGCGGCGCGGCCAGGACGCGATGATCCGGATCGAGGTCGAGCTCGACGAGGCGGCCTTCGGTACGACCAAGGACATCCAGGTCGACACGGCGATCGTCTGCAACACCTGCAACGGTGAGGGCGCGGCGCCGGGCACCTCCGCCCAGACGTGTGACATGTGCCGGGGCCGTGGTGAGGTCTCGCAGGTGACGCGGTCCTTCCTCGGCCAGGTCATGACCTCGCGGCCCTGCCCGCAGTGCCAGGGATTCGGGACCGTGGTGCCGACGCCGTGCCCCGAGTGCGCGGGTGACGGGCGGGTGCGGTCGCGGCGGACGCTGACCGTGAAGATCCCGGCCGGTGTCGACAACGGCACGCGGATCCAGCTCGCCGGTGAGGGTGAGGTCGGGCCCGGTGGCGGTCCCGCCGGTGACCTGTACGTCGAGATCCACGAGCTGCCGCACTCGACGTTCCAGCGGCGCGGGGACGACCTGCACTGCACGGTGACGATTCCGATGACGGCGGCGTCGCTCGGTACGAAGGTGCCGTTGGAGACGCTGGACGGTCTTGAGGAGGTCGACATCCGGCCGGGCACGCAGTCCGGGCAGTCGATTCCGCTGCACGGGCGTGGGGTCACGCATCTGCGGGGCGGCGGACGGGGTGACCTGATCGTGCACGTCGAGGTGACGACGCCTACGAAGTTGGACCCCGAGCAGGAGCGACTGCTGAGGGAGCTGGCGAAGCTGCGGGGGGAGGAGCGGCCGCAGGGGCAGTTCCAGCCCGGTCAGCAAGGGCTGTTCAGCCGGCTGAAGGACGCGTTCAACGGGCGTTGAGCCGGTGCCCCCGGCGGGGCGTGCCGTGAAGGGGCTCCGCCCCTTCGACCCCGCCAGGGGGCTCCGCCCCCTGGACCCCGGGGACCTGTGCCCACCCACCACCGACTCGGTCCGTGAGAAGGTGCGGCCGCCCCTCAGCCGGGGTCGGTCGAGAGGCGGGGGAGCGACTGTTCGACTCGGGACATGGGAAGGTGCGGCCGCCCCTCGGCCCGGGTCGGTCGAGAGGCCGGGGGGGGGCGCCTGTCGCCCCTCGAGTCGGTCGGTCGACAGGCGAGGTCGTCCCGTGGCTCCGGCGGTCGAGAAGCGAGGTCGGGGGCGGTGGGTGGGGAGATTTCTGGCATGTGCCAAAGGGGCGGCCCGATTCGGTCTTGTTCAAAGGACGTGACAACATGCCGTCATGTCCTCCGCACTGACCGATCTCTTCCCTCTTCCGATCGTGCAGGCCCCCATGGCGGGCGGGGTCTCCGTCCCGCAGCTCGCTGCCGCCGTGTCCGGGGCGGGCGGGCTGGGGTTCCTCGCCGCCGGGTACAAGACCGCCGACGGGATGTACCAGGAGATCAAGCAACTGCGGGGGCTGACCGGCCGTCCCTTCGGCGTGAATCTCTTCATGCCGCAGCCGGAGTACGCGGAGTCCGGCACCGTGGAGGTCTACGCGCATCAGCTGGCCGGTGAGGCCGCCTGGTACGAGACCGAGCTCGGCGACCCGGACAGCGGCCGGGACGACGGGTACGAGGCGAAGCTGGCCGTGCTGCTCGACAACCCCGTGGCCGCCGTCTCCTTCCACTTCGGTGTGCCGACGCGGGAGGCGCTGGAGTCGCTGCGGCGCGCCGGGACGTTCACGCTGGTCACCGCCACCACCGCCGAGGAGGCCCTCGCCGTCGAGCGGGCCGGGGCGGACGCGGTGATCGCCCAGGGCGTGGAGGCCGGGGGACACCAGGGCACCCACCGGGACGTGCCGGAGAACGACGGGTCCGGGATCGGGCTGCTGTCGCTGGTCGCCCAGATACGCGAGACCGTGCGGATCCCGGTCGTCGCCGCGGGCGGGATCATGCGCGGCAGCCAGATCGCGGCCGTACTGGCGGCGGGGGCGAGCGCCGCGCAACTGGGCACCGCCTTCCTCGCCACCCCGGAGTCCGGCGCCGTCGGCCTGCACAAGCAGGCGCTCACCGACCCGCTGTTCACGCGGACCGCGCTCACCCGGGCGTTCTCCGGACGGCCCGCCCGCGGCCTGGTCAACCGGTTCATGCGCGAGCACGGCCCGTACGCGCCCGCCGCCTACCCGGAGGTCCACCACCTCACCGCCCCGCTGCGCAAGGCCGCCGCCAGGGCCGGGGACGCGCAGGGCATGGCCCTGTGGGCCGGACAGGGCCACCGGATGGCCCGCGAGCTGCCCGCCGGACAGCTGGTGGAGACCCTCGCGGAGGAACTGGCCGCCGCGTCGACAGCGTTGTCGACCAAGGGGGAGGGGGAGAGGCGATGACCGCTCCCGTGTTCGTGCTCGATCCGCTGGTCGTGCCCGGTTTCTCGGGTGGCGAGGTCGTCCTGGACGGTCCCGAGGGACGGCACGCCGTCTCCGTGAAGCGGCTGCAGCCCGGTGAGGACGTCATCCTCACCGACGGGCACGGGCGCTGGACCGAGGGCGTGGTGCGGGCCGCCGAGGGCAAGGACCGGCTGGTGGTGACGGGGCTGGAGAGCGTCCGGGAGGAACCCCTGCCGCAGCCGCGGATCACCGTCGTCCAGGCCCTCCCCAAGGGGGACCGCGGCGAGGTCGCCGTGGAGACCATGACCGAGGTCGGCGTCGACGCGATCGTGCCCTGGCAGGCCGCCCGCTGCATCACGCAGTGGCGGGGCGAGCGGGGGCTGAAGGCGCTCGGCAAGTGGCGGGCCACCGCCCGCGAGGCCGGCAAGCAGTCCCGCCGGGTACGGTTCCCGGAGATCGGGGACGCGGTGAGCACCAGACAGGTTGCGGCGCTTCTGGCCAAGGCCGACCTCGCCGCCGTGCTCCACTCCGACTTCGGGCACGACAGCGCGCCGCTCGCCGAGGCCGAGTTGCCCGCCGCGGGCGAGATCGTGCTGGTCGTCGGGCCCGAAGGGGGCGTCGCCCGGGACGAGATCGCGCTGTTCGAGGAGGCGGGTGCGAAGGCGTACACCCTGGGGCCTACCGTGATGCGCACCTCGACCGCCGGAACCGCGGCCACGGCCCTGCTGCTGGGCCGCACCGGCCGGTGGTCCTGAACCGACCGCGCCACACCCTGGGGGACGCGCCGTGGAACTCGCCCAAGTCCGGCTCCTGGTCACCGACTTCGCCGCCTGCTACCGCTTCTACGCCGAGGTGCTCGGGCTGAAGCCGCAGTCGGGGGCGAGCGAGGGGCCGTACGAGAAGTTCAGCCCGCACGCCGGGTCGGCGGGGATCGCCCTGCAGGACCGGGCGATGATGGCCGCGATACTGAGCGAGCTGGGGGACGCGGCGACCGGGCACCGTTCGCTGGTGGTGCTGCGCGTCGACGACCTGGACGGCTACTGCGAGCAGATCACCGCGCGGGGCGCCGTCCTCGTGCACGGACCCGAGCCGATGACGGAACGCATGCGGGTCGCCCACCTCAAGGACCCCGAGGGCAACCTGGTGGAACTGCAGGAGTGGCTGCTGCTGCAGACCTGAGGAAGCCCGCGGCAGAGGCCACCGGCACGGGTGACCTCTCCGAACACGTGAGTGGCCGTATGTCCCCTACCGCCACCGGCGCGACGGTGGCAGGCTGCCCTCCATGGGGGTATTGAGGCGGATTTGGGGCCGACCGCGCGGGACCAGGGTGGCGGCCGTGGCAGGGCTTGCGGTGGTCGCCGTGGGTGGTGCGGTGGCCTGTCAGCCGAGCGACCTGAACACCGCGACGGTCGCCTACACCACCGACCGGACCGCCACCGCCGAGCTGAAACGCCAGCACGTCGACGTCGACTGGCTCACCTGCACCGGCAACTACGGGTCGTCGGCGGGGACCACGAAGAGCACGAGGACGCCGTCGGCCACCTCGACCACCGTCGTCTCCGTCGACTGCCAGGGCCGGACCGGTGACGGCCGGAGCATCACCGTCACCGGCCGCGTCACCAAGGCCGTCAGCGGCGCCTGCGTGCGCGGGAACCTCGTCGCCAAGGTCGGCGGCAAGGAGTGGTTCCGGGTGAACGGCCTCGGCGACTGCGACGCCACGCCGGGGCCGACGTACAGCACCTACCGGCCGCCCACGTACGGGCAGCAGCCCGGCCCCACCGTGACCGTCACGAAGACCATCTGGTGCCAGGGCGACCCCAAGTGCTGGCCGGTGCAGGGCAAGTGATCCAAATCGGCCACCGGGAACACGCCGCGATGCATAGGCTGAGCGAGTGACTCAGGGTGCAGCGACAGGACCGCGGTCCTACCTCCGATTTCCGCATGTCCACGGCGATCTGGTCGCCTTCACCGCCGAGGACGACGTGTGGCTCGCGCCCCTGGACGGCGGCCGGGCCTGGCGGGTCAGCGCCGACAACGTCCCCGTGACGCTGCCGCGCATCTCGCCCGACGGGACCACGGTCGCCTGGACCTCCACCCGCGACGGCGCCCCCGAGATCCACGTCGCCCCCGTCGACGGCGGCTCGTCCACCCGTCTGACGCACTGGGGGAGTTCCCGTACCCAGGTGCGCGGCTGGACCGCCGACGGGCAGGTCCTCGCGATCTCCACCTACGGCCAGGCCAGCCTCCGGCGCAGCTGGGCCCACACCGTCCCGCTCGACGGCGGCCCGTCCACCGTCCTGCCGTACGGCCCGGTCGGCCACGTCGCGTTCGGGCCGGCCACCGTGCTGCTGTCCGCGCCGATGGGGCGGGAGGCGGCCTGGTGGAAGCGGTACCGGGGCGGTACGGCGGGCAAGCTGTGGATCGACCGGGAGGGGGACGGCGAGTTCGTACGGCTGCACGCGGAGTTGGACGGGAACCTGGAGTACCCCGTGTGGGCCGGCGACCGGATCGCGTTCCTCTCCGACCACGAGGGCACCGGGGCGCTGTACTCCTCCCTCGCCGACGGCTCGGACCTGCGCCGGCACACCCCGCACGGGGGCACCTCCCGCTCGAGCGAAGCCGAGAGCGGGGGAGGCTTCTACGCCCGGCACGCGTGCGGCGACGGCACCCGCGTCGTCTACGCCTGTGCCGGTGAACTCTGGCTCCTCGACGACCTGGAGGGCGCCGAGCCGCGCCGCCTGGACATCCGGCTCGGCGGGTCCCGGGTGGACCGGCAGCCGTACCCGGTCAACGCGGCCCGCTGGTTCAGCTCCGCCTCGCCCGACCACACCGCGCGCGGCAGCGCCGTCCTGGTGCGCGGCGGCGTGCACTGGGTGACCCACCGGTCCGGCCCGGCGCGGGCCCTCGCGGCCCAGCCCGGCGTACGGGCCCGGCTGCCCGTCACCTTCCGCGCGGACACCGAGGAATGGGTGGTGTGGGTGACGGACGCCGAGGGCGACGACGCCCTGGAGTTCGCTCCCGCCACCGGTCTCGTGCCCGGCGCCACCCCGCGCCGGATCGCCGCCGGACAGCTCGGCCGGGTCCTGGACCTCGCCGTCGCCCCCGACGGCGGCCGGGTCGCCGTCGCCGCCCACGACGGCCGGCTGCTCCTCGTCGAACGCGAGACGGGCGAGGTCCGCGAGGTCGACCGGAGCGAGGACGGCGACGTCTCCGGGCTGGCCTTCTCCCCGGACTCCGGCTGGCTCGCCTGGTCCCACCCCGGCGCCGGCGGCCTCTGCCAGCTCCGCATCGCCCACACCACCGACCTGACCGTCACCGAGGCGACCCCGCTGCGGTTCCGGGACTACGACCCCGCCTTCACCCGCGACGGCAAACACCTCGCGTTCCTCTCCACCCGCTCCTTCGACCCGGTCTACGACGAGCACGTCTTCGACCTGGCCTTCGTGGTCGGCGACCGCCCGCACCTGATCACCCTGGCGGCCACCACGCCCTCCCCGTTCGGCCCGCAGCGGCACGGCCGCCCCTTCGAGACCCCGGACAAGGACGAGACCCCGGACGCCGAGGGCACCCCCGCCACCCGCGTCGACCTGGAGGGCCTCGCCGACCGGATCGTGCCCTTCCCCGTCGAGGCCGGCCGCTACTCCACGCTCCGCGCCGCCAAGGACGGCATACTCTGGCTGCGCCACCCGGTCCGCGGCGTGCTCGGCGCCTCCCGCGCCCACCCCGAGGACCCGGCGCCCAAGACCGAGCTGGAGCGCTACGACCTCGCCCAGCAGCGCATCGAGTACCTCGCCTCCGACGCCGACCACTTCGAGGTCAGCGGCGACGGCAAACGCGTCCTGCTCTGGGCCGACGGCAAGCTCAAGGTCGTACCCAGCGACCGCCGCGCCTCGAACGACGACGACAGCGACACCAACATCACCGTCGACCTGTCCCGGGTCCGGCAGACCGTCGACCCGGCCGCCGAGTGGCGGCAGATGTTCGACGAGACCGGCCGCATCATGCGCGACCAGTTCTGGCGGCCCGACCTCGGCGGCGTCGACTGGAACGGCGTCCTCGACCGCTACCGCCCGCTCGTCGACCGGGTCGCCACCCACGACGACCTCGTCGACCTGCTCTGGGAGGTCCAGGGCGAACTCGGCACCTCGCACGCCTACGTCACCCCCAACGGCGGCCACGGCCGCGGCGCCCGCCAGGGCCTGCTCGGCGCCGACATCTCCCGGCACGCGGACGGCAGCTGGCGCATCGACCGGATCCTGCCCGCCGAGACCTCCGACCCCGGCGCCCGCTCCCCGCTCGCCGCACCCGGCGCCGCGGTACGCCCCGGCGACGCCATCGTCGCCGTCGCCGGCCGTCCCGTCGACCCGGTGACCGGCCCCGGCCCGCTGCTCGTCGGCACGGCAGGCAAGGCCGTCGAACTGACCGTGTCCCCGGCGGGCGGCGGTGAGTTGCGGCACCCGGTCGTCGTCCCGGTCGCCGACGAGGAACCGCTGCGCTACCACGCGTGGGTGGCCGACCGCAGGGCCCACGTCCACGAGCTGTCCGGCGGCCGCCTCGGCTACCTCCACGTCCCCGACATGCAGGCGCCCGGCTGGGCCCAGATCCACCGCGACCTGAGCGTGGAGATGGCGCGCGAGGGCATCGTCGTGGACGTCCGGGAGAACCGCGGCGGGCACACCTCCCAGCTGGTCGTGGAGAAGCTGGCCCGGCGCATCGTCGGCTGGGACCTGCCGCGCGGCATGCGGCCGTTCAGCTACCCGAGGGACGCGCCCCGGGGACCCGTCGTGGTCGTCGCCAACGAGTTCTCCGGCTCGGACGGTGACATCGTCAACGCGGCGATCAAGGCGCTCGGCATCGGCCCGGTGGTCGGCACCCGCACCTGGGGCGGCGTGATCGGCATCGACAGCCGGTACCGCCTGGTCGACGACACGCTGGTCACCCAGCCGAAGTACGCGTTCTGGCTGGAGGGCTACGGCTGGGGCGTGGAGAACCACGGCGTCGACCCGGACGTGGAGGTGGTCCAGCGTCCGCAGGACTGGGGCGCGGGCCGCGATCCCCAGCTGGACGAGGCGGTGCGGATCGCGCTGGAGGCGTTGGAAGCGGCACCTGCGAAGACTCCGCCGACGCTGCCGACCTCTTAGGGGCGCGGGGCTGCATATGACATGCGGCTCCGCCGCGGGGCGCGACCAGCCCCCACCGACCCGCACCCGGCGACGATACGATGCTGCCGGAACTGATCACCGGTCGAGGAGAAAACGTGGCAGGGGAACCCCAGGACGACTGCCTGTTCTGCAAGATCGTCGCAGGCCACGTCCCCGCGACGATCGTCCGCGAGACGGACACCACCGTCGCCTTCCGGGACATCAACCCCCAGGCGCCCACCCACGTCCTGGTGATCCCCAGGGTCCACTACAGGAACGCGGCCGAGCTCGCCGCGGGCGAACCCGCCGTCGCCGCCGACATACTGCGTGAGGCGCAGGCCGTGGCCGACGAGGACAAGCTGGAGAGCTACCGCGTCGTCTTCAACACCGGCAGCGGCGCCGGCCAGACCGTCTGGCACGCGCACGCCCACGTCATCGGCGGCCGCGGCCTGCAGTGGCCGCCCGGATAACCAGCCGTGTCCGTACGTGAACTGGTGGTCCTCGGCACCGCCAGCCAGGTCCCCACCCGGCACCGCAACCACAACGGCTACCTGCTGCGCTGGGACGGCGAGGGCATCCTCTTCGACCCCGGCGAGGGCACCCAGCGGCAGATGCTGCGGGCCGGGGTCGCCGCGCACGACCTGAACCGGATCTGCGTCACCCACTTCCACGGCGACCACTCCCTCGGCCTCGCCGGAGTCATCCAGCGCATCAACCTCGACCAGGTCCCGCACCCGGTCACCGCGCACTACCCGCGCTCGGGCCGGCGCTTCTTCGACCGGCTCCGGTACGCCACCGCCTACCGCGAGACCGTCGGCATCACCGAGGCCCCGGTCGACGCGGACGGCGACCTCGCGGCCACCCGTGCCTACACGCTTCAGGCCCGCAAGCTCTCCCACCCCGTCGAGTCGTACGGCTACCGGCTCACCGAGCCCGACGGCCGCCGCATGCTGCCCGAACGGCTCGCCGCGCACGGCATCACCGGCCCCGACGTCGGCCGGCTCCAGCGCGAGGGAGCCCTCGGGGACGTCACGATCGACGACGTCAGCGAGGTGCGGCGCGGACAGCGGTTCGCGTTCGTGATGGACACCCGGCTCTGCGACGGCGTGTACGCGCTCGCCGAGGGCTGCGACCTGCTCGTCATCGAGTCGACCTTCCTCGACGAGGACGCCGGACTCGCCGCGGATCACGGTCACCTGACCGCGGGTCAGGCGGCGGCCGTCGCCCGGGACGCGGGGGTGCGGCACCTCGTGCTGACCCACTTCAGCCAGCGCTACTCGGACCCCGGCGACTTCGAACGGCAGGCGCGGGCCGCCGGCTACGAGGGCGAGCTGACCGTCGCCCACGACCTGCTCCGAGTGCCGGTCCCGAAGCGCAGGTGAAGCGGCCGTACCATGCTTTGATGCCCCTCCCCAAAGCAGAACTGCACCTCCACATCGAAGGCACCCTGGAGCCCGAGCTGGCGTTCCTGCTGGCCGCGCGCAACGACGTCGAGCTGCCCTACGCGGACACCGACGCGCTGCGCAAGGCGTACCAGTTCGAGGACCTGCAGTCGTTCCTGAACCTGTACTACGAGCTCATGGCCGTCCTGCGCACCGAGCAGGACTTCGACGACCTCGCCGACGCGTACCTCTCGCGGGCCGCCGCGCAGGGCGTGCGGCACGCCGAGATCTTCTTCGACCCGCAGGCGCACCTCGCGCGGGGCGTGGACATGGGCACGGTCGTCGAGGGCCTGTGGCGGGCGCTCGGCCGCAGCGTCGACAGCCACGGGATCTCCACCCGCCTCATCATGTGCTTCCTGCGGGACGAGTCCGCCGAGTCGGCGATGGCGGCACTGGAGGCGGCGAAGCCGTACCTCGACCGGATCACCGGCATCGGGCTCGACTCCGCCGAGGTCGGGCACCCGCCGGCCAAGTTCCGCGAGGTGTACGAGGCGGCGGCCGAGCTGGGGCTGCGGCGGGTGGCCCACGCGGGTGAGGAGGGGCCGCCGGAGTACATCACCGAGGCGCTGGACGTGCTCGGCGTCGAGCGCGTCGACCACGGGCTGCGCTGCATGGAGGACCCGCGGCTGGTGGAGCGTCTGGTGCGGGAGCGGATCCCGCTGACGCTGTGCCCGCTGTCGAACGTCCGGCTCCGCGCGGTCGACGTGCTCACCGAGCATCCGCTTCCCGCCATGATCGAGGCGGGGCTGCTGTGCACGGTCAACTCCGACGACCCGGCCTACTTCGGTGGTTACGTCGCCGACAACTACCACGCCGTGCGCGACGCCCTGGGCCTGTCCAGGGAGCAGATGCGGGAACTGGCCCGCAACTCCTTCCTCGCGTCCTTCCTCGACGACGAGGAGGAGCTGAGGGCGCGCTACCTGGCCGAGGTCGACGCCTACGAGTTCGGCCGGGCCCACGGCTAGGCGGCGACGTCCAGCCGTACCGCCGTCCCGTCGGTGAGCGCCGGGCCGGTCGTGACGGTGGTGGTCCTGCGCCGCAGCGCCACCGCCGTCAGCGGTACCGCGACCGCCAGCAGGCCCACCGCGAGGACCGTCCCCATCGCCGGGAAACCGGCCCGCGCGGCCAGCAGGCTGCCGGTCATCGGGCCGACGGCCGTCCCCAGCGACGACGCCGACCCGACCAGCACCGCCCAGCGGCCCCGCGGGTCGAGGGCGGCGGCCAGCCCGATGACGTACGACAGGACGACCGGGTAGAGCAGGTTCCAGGCGATCTCGCCGGTCGCGAAGGTCGTCAGGTCGGTGGCGGACGCGCTGAGCGCGATACAGCCCGCGATCAGCACGGTGCCGAGACCGATGGGCAGGGCCCGGCCGAGTCGCGGGCCGAGGGCGCCCGCGCCGACCACGCCGAGCAGGCCGGTGCCGAGCGCCACCGCGAACACCGCGCCGACGGTCGCCTCGCCGAGATGCGCCTGCGTCAGGCCGATCCGGCCGCTGACCCCCCAGAGCGAGTTCTGCGCGGCCGACCAGCACGGCATCGCGGCCGCGAGCAGCAGGCCCGAACGGAGGTGGGGCAGCCGGGAGTCGGTCGCGGTGCGGGGGAGGGGCGGGGCGGTGCGGGGGGACAGGCGGGCGGTGAGCGGCCAGACCGCGAGCGCCGTGAGCGCGATCGCGGCGAGGGGCTGCGCGTGGCCGGGGCCGAGGTGTGGGACCGTCAGATAGACGGCCCCCGCGAGGGCGGAGACGCCGAGCAGGCCGAGGGTGGTGGTGCGGTGGGGATCACTCCCCCACGCTCGAACCCCCTCGCGCGGGGGGACCCCCGTTGCGGCGATGCCGGTCGCGGCCACCGCGGTGACCGTGCCGGAGCCGAATCCGCCGACGACTGCGCCGGCGATGACCGCGGGGACGGTGGTGGTCAGGGCCGCCCCGCCGTAACCGAGGACCGCGAGCAGGAGGCCGAGGCGGGCGAGTGTGCGGGGGCCGATGCGGTCGACCCGGGACGCGAGGAGGAAGCCGGCCGTCGCCGAACTCAGCAGCAGGGCACTGCCGATGGCGCCTGCCTGGGTGGCGGAGAGGGGGAGCCCCGATTCGAGCCTGCCGACGGTGGTCGGGAGGAGGTACGGGGCCAGGTACCCGGCCGTGAAGAGGGCGACGAGGGGCCAGGGGGTGGTGCGGGGGGCGAACACGGGCGTTCCCAGGGCATGCGAAAGGAGCGGCTCGAGAAGGGGGTTGGGCGCAGGCCGTCGAGGGACAGGAACGCGCGGAGAATTTGTATCAAGTGGGGAGAGGGAGCAGAAGGGTGGGGGGTGTGATGTGGGGCACGGTGGGGTTTCGAGGGTGGGGAAGGGGGTAGGAGCGCCGCGCGCCGTGGGGGGTTCGGTGGTGGTGCGGGTGCAGGTGCGATGTGGTTGGTCGTGACCGGCCCGCACCCGGCAACGAACCGGTCCTCCCCGCCCCTCAGCGCCAGTTGACCGTGCCGCCCGTTGTCGCTGACTCGATGCGGGTGCGGGTTTCCTGCATCACCGTCACGATCTCTGCCTCGTGCTCCGGGGTCAGGCGGGCCAGCGGTACCGAGCAGCTGATCGCGTCCTGGGCCGGGGTGTCGTAGCGCAGGGCGAAGCCGAAGCCGGTGATGCCGAGGACGCTCTCCTCGCGGTCGATCGCGTAGCCGCGGGCGCGGACCCCGGCCAGGTCGGCGGAGAGCGCGTCCGGGGTCGTGCGGGTGTTGGGGGTCAGGGGCCGGTACGGGCCCTCGGGGAGGTCGCCGGCCGGGCGCTCCGCCAGCAGCGCCTTGCCGAGCGCGCCCGCGTGGGCCGGGAGGCGGCGGCCCACCCTGCTGATCGTGCGCAGGTACTCGTGGGACTCCCGGGTCGCCAGGTACGCCACGTCCGGGCCGTCCAGGCGGGCCAGGTGGATCGTCTCGCCGAGTTCCTCGGACGCCTCGTCGAGGTAGGGGCGTACGAGGCGGACGCGCGGGTCGGAGTCCAGGTAGCTCGTGCCGGTCAGCAGGGTGCGGATGCCGATGCCGTAGAGGGAGCCGGTCGTGTCGGTGCGCACCCAGCCCCTGGCGATCAGCGTCTGGAGGAGGGCGTACATCGAGCTGCGCGGCACGCCGAGGTCGTCCGCCAGTTCCTGGAGGCGGGCCGGGCGGTCGCCGCGGGCGGCGAGGAGCTCCAGCAGCTCCACGGTGCGCGCCGCGGACTTCACCTCGCGGACCCCTGCTGTCTCGGACATGAGCAGATCGTATGGGGGCGGTGGTGGTGGGCGCCGTTGACGGGGGTGCGTTCGCATATCTAGAGTCTGTCTTCATACGTGGATGACGTCTACATGGGGAGATGGATGCGGTGACCGGACAGCCGGAGCATGTGGTGCGGAGGCTGCGGGACGGGATGGCGGGCGGGGTGCTGTCGTTCCCGCTCACCTCGTTCCACCCCGACGGATCCCTCGACGTGGACGGATTCCGGGCCTACGTCGCCGGGCAGTTGGCCGCCGGGCCCGGCGCGCTCTTCCCGGCCTGCGGCACCGGGGAGTTCTTCTCGCTGGACGAGGAGGAGTACCGGCAGGTCGTGAGCGTGGCGGTCGAGGAGGCGGGCGGGCGGGTGCCCGTGGTCGCCGGGGTGGGGTACGGCTGGGCGCAGGCCGTCCGGTTCGCGCGCATCGCGGAGGAGGCCGGGGCCGACGCCCTGCTCGTGCTGCCGCATTACCTCGTCGCCGCCCCGCAGGAGGGGTTGGTCGCGCAGGTCGAGGCGATCGCGGGCCGGACCGGGCTGCCGCTCGTCGTCTACCAGCGCGGCCAGGTCACGTACACCGCCGAGTCGTTGGCGCGGATCGCCGGCATCCCCGGCGTCATCGGGCTCAAGGACGGGCACAGCGACCTCGACCGGCTCCAGCGGCTCACCCTCGCCGCCCCGGACGGCTTCCTCTTCTTCAACGGCGCCGCGACCGCCGAGATCCAGGCCCGCGCCTACGCCACCGTCGGCGTCCCCGCCTACTCCTCCGCCGTGCACGCCTTCGCCCCCGAGATCGCCGACGCCTTCTTCGCCGCCCTGCAGGGCGGCGACCAGGGCACCGTCGACAAGCTGCTGCGCGACTTCTACGTGCCGTTCGTCGAACTGCGCGACCGGGCGCCCGGATACGCGGTGTCGCTGGTGAAGGCGGCGGCCCGGCTGCGCGGCCGGCCGGTGGGTCCCGTGCGCGCCCCGCTCACCGACCCGTCCGCCGTCGACCTCGCCGACCTCGAGGGCCTGCTCGGCGCCGGTCTCGACCTCGTGGGAGCGTCCTGGTGAACCTGACGACCACCGACGTCCGCGGCACGCCGGTCCTCGTCGCCGACCGCCGCTGCACACGCGGGGCGTCCACCGGCCGTACCCGCACCGGCTGATCGTCGAGGCGGAGACCGCGGCGGGACGCTCCGCGACCGCGACGGCGGGGCGGCGATGCGGGCGGCCGAGCCGGGCCGTACGAAACCGGCCGGGCTCCGCCGGTGGCGCCGCCCGTTCGGGCGGTCGTACGGCGAGAGCGGACGCCGCTCCCGTGACATGGTGCACACTGGCCGGATCCGCACCACGTCAGGGAGCGCACCGTGACCGCGTCCAACGCGTTCGCCGGAGAGGAACCGGAGTACCTCGACGACGACAGGGGAGCAACAGCACCGCACTGCGCCGCACAGGTCGACCCGCTGGCCGCCCTGCGCACGCCGGACGATCCGCCCTGGGACGTCTACCTCACCGGCACCGTCTTCCTCGACATCGTCTTCACCGGCCTCGACTCCGCGCCGGTGCGCGGCACCGAGTCGTGGGCCCGGGGCATGGGTTCCAGCCCCGGCGGCGTCGCCAACATGGCCACCGCCCTCGCCCGCCTCGGCCTGAAGACCTCCCTCGCGGCCGCCTTCGGCGACGACCACTACGGCGAGTACTGCTGGGACGCGCTCGCCCAGGGCGAGGGCATCGACCTCTCCCCGTCCCGGACCGTGCGCGGCTGGCACTCGCCGGTCACCGTCTCCATGGCGTACGAGGGGGAGCGGACCATGGTCTCGCACGGGCACGAGCCGCCCGCCGACACCCTGTTCCGCCAGCAGAACGCACCCGGTCACCCCGCCCGTGCGCGTGCCGCCGTCGCCTCCCTCACGCCCGGCAAACGCAACCCCTGGATCGCCAGGGCGGCCGCCGAGGGGACCCGCATCTTCGCCGACGTCGGCTGGGACGACACGGGTGCGTGGGACCTCGCGGGCCTCGCCGATCTGGAGCACTGCGAGGCGTTCCTGCCCAACGCGGAGGAGGCGCGGCGGTACACCGGCGCGGACTGCCCGCGGGCCGCCGCGCACGCCCTCACCGAGTACGTGCCGCTCGCCGTGGTCACCCTCGGGTCGGAGGGCGCCTACGCCGTCGACGGGCGTACCGGCGAGTCCGCGGAGGTGCCGGCGATCGCCGTGGAGGCCCTCGACCCGACCGGCGCGGGCGACGTCTTCGTCGCCGGCTTCGTCACCGGCACCCTCGCGGACTGGCCGCTCGCCGACCGCCTCGCCTTCGCGGGGCTGACCGCGGCGCTCTCCGTCCAGGAGTTCGGCGGCTCCCTGTCCGCTCCCGGGTGGTCGGAGATCGGGGCGTGGTGGCGGAAGGTGCAGTCGGTGGCGGGGCAGGATCCGGCGGCGCTGCGACGGTACGCGTTCCTGGAGGGCCTGGTGCCGCAGGAGGACCAGGTCAGGCCGTGGCCGCTGCGGAGGGCGGTGCCGACGATCGGGTTCGGGCGGACGGGGTGACGATCGCGGGTGCGGGTGTGTGGGGGCCGGGGCGGGGGGTTTCGCTCACCGGCGCTTGCAGGGTGCCTCCCCCACGCTCGGCTTCGCTCGCGCGGGGGCCCCACCGCCCACCCGTGCCGCCCCAGCGGCACGACTGCCCGCAGCTATGTGGCTGACGCGACTGCAGCGCCCCGCAAGGGGCGCTGGGGGTACCCCCGGCCGAAGGCTGGGGGAGGAACTGCGCGACCAGCCCCCCACCGGCCCGCACCCGACGGCGAAACCGGTACAACCCCTCGGCCTACTCTCCCCGCACCTTGGCAACCTGCTCCCGCACCAGCGTCCGACCCGCCTCCGACACCCCGGACAACGCCCCGGCGAACAGCTCCTCCACCCCGCCCCCGTCGGCCCCCACACCCCCGCTGCTCACCGCATACCCCTCCCGCACCGCGACCCTCAGCACGCCCTCCGTGTCCACCGCCGCGGCGGCGATCATCGGCACCTCACCGCCCGCCGGGTCGGCCACCTTGGTGTACGCCGCCTTCACCGGCTCCCGCCAGCGCAGCGCCAGCAGCACCGGCGCCTTGGCCTGGACCTCGGCGAGGTCCACCTCGTACACCCCGTCCGCCGTGAGCACGTCGGCCCGCGCGTCCAGCGCGATCGCCGCAGGCAGCAGGTCCCGCAGGCTCGACCCGGCGATGTTCCCGCCGACCGTCGCCGTCCGGCGCACCGCCCCCGTGCCGACCCCCTTCGCCGCCTGCCGCAGCACCTCCGGAACCCGGTCGTCCACCTGGTGCAGAAGGACCGCGCCCCCGAGCACCCCGTTTCCTATCGCCGTCGCCTCCGGTACCTTCCGCAGGGACACCGCCTGTTCCGGGAAGCCGTCCCGCTGCCACGCGGCCCATATCAGGGTCGCCCCGCCGACGGGTATCGCCCCCTCGGCCAGGCAGTCCCGGGCCTCGGACACCGACGTGGGCAGACGCAGTCGCACGGCTACCTGCTTTCTGTACGGACAGGTGGCCCGGAGCGGGCGAACGCGGCCCCCCGACCACGTGTGGCAGTGACGGCACGGATTCTGCCCCGGCGTGCAGGAGCGCATGCAGGGCTCACGGCCGCAGCGGGGGCGCCTTCCGCTGTGAAAAGGCCTACGGCGTTGTCACTCCCGCGTCGTACGCTTGATAACGCGAGGCCGCCCTCAGCTACGCGGCCGTGACGAGGAGGAACCGCAGGCCTTAAGCGCCGGCCCATGACTCAGACACCCACAGCTCACACCTCCGCGCAGCAGCAGGCCCGAGCTCAGTTCGAGGTTCCCGCCCAGCACCCCATGGTCACCGTGCTGGGATCCGGCGACTCCCTGCTCCGCGTGATCGAGAAGGCCTTCCCGGCGGCCGACATCCACGTCCGGGGCAATGAGATCAGCGCGGTCGGCGATTCCCGTGAAGTCGCCCTCATACAGCGCCTGTTCGACGAGATGATGCTGGTGCTCCGCACCGGGCAGCCGATGACGGAGGACGCAGTGGAACGCTCGATCGCCATGCTGCGGGCGAGCGAGAACGGGGAGGGCCCGGAGGAGACCCCGGCCCAGGTTCTGACGCAGAACATCCTGTCCTCGCGCGGTCGCACCATCCGCCCCAAGACCCTCAACCAGAAGCGGTACGTCGACGCGATCGACAAGCACACGATCGTCTTCGGCATCGGGCCCGCGGGCACCGGCAAGACCTACCTGGCCATGGCCAAGGCGGTGCAGGCCCTGCAGTCCAAGCAGGTCAACCGCATCATCCTGACCCGGCCGGCGGTCGAGGCCGGCGAGCGGCTCGGCTTCCTGCCGGGCACGCTCTACGAGAAGATCGACCCGTACCTGCGCCCGCTGTACGACGCGCTGCACGACATGCTCGACCCCGACTCGATCCCGCGCCTGATGGCGGCCGGGACGATCGAGGTCGCGCCGCTCGCCTACATGCGCGGCCGCACCCTCAACGACGCCTTCATCATCCTCGACGAGGCCCAGAACACCTCGCCCGAGCAGATGAAGATGTTCCTCACCCGGCTCGGCTTCGAGTCGAAGATCGTGATCACCGGTGACGTGACGCAGGTCGACCTCCCCAACGGCACCAAGTCCGGTCTGCGCCAGGTGCAGGACATCCTGGAGGGCCTGGACGACGTGCACTTCTCCCGGCTGACGTCCCACGATGTCGTACGGCACAAGCTGGTGGGCCGTATCGTCGACGCGTACGAGAAGTACGACAGCTCGCACGGCACGGAGAACGGCACGCACAAGGGCGGCCGCTCGAAGTCCGCGCACAAGGGGAAGTAGACAAGCACAGCGCCATGTCGATCGACGTCAACAACGAGTCCGGAACCGAGGTCGACGAGCAGGCGATCCTCGACATCGCCCGCTACGCGCTCGCACGGATGCGCATCCACCCGCTCTCCGAGCTCTCGGTGATCGTCGTGGACGCCGACGCCATGGAGCAGCTGCACATCCAGTGGATGGACCTGCCGGGTCCGACGGATGTCATGTCCTTCCCGATGGACGAGCTGCGGCCGCCGTCCAAGGACGAGGACGAGCCGCCGCAGGGGCTGCTCGGCGACATCGTGCTCTGCCCGGAGGTCGCCGCCAAGCAGGGGGCCGAGGCCGAGACCCAGCACTCCATGGACGAGGAGCTCCAGCTGCTCACCGTCCATGGCGTGCTGCACCTGCTCGGCTACGACCACGAGGAGCCCGACGAGAAGGCCGAGATGTTCGGTCTGCAGGCGGCCATCGTGGACGGCTGGCGGGCGGAGCAGGGCCTGACCGGGCCCTCGCCGGCGCCGACGGTCTCGTAACCGGGTCGCCGCCGTATGAGTCCGCAGATCGTCCTCGGCGCGGTCGCGCTGGTCGTCGTCGCCTGGCTGGCCGCCTGCGCCGAGGCCGGTATCGCCCGCGTCTCCAGCTTCCGGGCCGAGGAGGCGGTGAAGTCCGGGCGGCGCGGCAGCGCCAGGCTCGCCGAACTCGCCGCCGATCCCACCCGCTACCTCAACGTGGCGCTGCTGGTCCGGGTCGCCTGTGAGATGGCGGCCGCGGCCCTGGTCACCTACGAGTGCCTCCAGGAGATCCCCACCACCTGGCAGGCGCTGCTCACCGCGATCGGCGTGATGGTGCTCGTGTCGTACGTCGCCGTCGGCGTCTCCCCGCGCACCATCGGGCGCCAGCACCCGCTGAACACGGCGACGGCCGCCGCGTACGTGCTGCTGCCGCTCGCTCGCATCATGGGCCCGATCCCGTATCTCCTCATCCTCATCGGCAACGCGCTCACGCCCGGCAAGGGCTTCAGGCGCGGCCCGTTCGCCTCCGAGGCCGAACTGCGCGCGCTGGTCGACCTCGCCGAGAAGGAGTCGCTGATCGAGGACGACGAGCGCCGGATGGTGCACTCGGTCTTCGAACTCGGCGACACGCTGGTGCGGGAGGTCATGGTCCCGCGCACCGACCTCGTCGTCATCGAGCGGTACAAGACCATCCGCCAGGCCCTCACCCTCGCCCTCAGGTCCGGCTTCTCGCGGATACCCGTCACCGGGGAGAGCGAGGACGACATCGTCGGGATCGTGTACCTGAAGGACCTGGTCCGCAAGACGCACATCAGCCGTGACGCCGAGTCCGACCTGGTCTCCACCGCGATGCGGCCCGCGTTCTTCGTACCCGACACCAAGAACGCCGGTGACCTGCTGCGCGAGATGCAGAAGGAGCGCAACCACGTCGCCGTCGTCATCGACGAGTACGGCGGCACGGCCGGGATCGTCACCATCGAGGACATCCTGGAGGAGATCGTCGGCGAGATCACCGACGAGTACGACCGTGAACTCCCACCGGTCACCGACCTCGGCGACGACCGCTACCGGGTCACCGCCCGCCTCGACATCACGGACCTCGGCGAGCTGTACGGTCTCGACGAGTACGACGACGAGGACGTGGAGACCGTGGGCGGCCTGCTCGCGAAAGCCCTCGGCAGGGTGCCCATCGCCGGTGCCTCCGCCCAGGTCGAACTCCCCGACGGCCGGAAGCTGGCCCTCACCGCCGAGTCGGCCGCCGGCCGCCGCAACAAGATCGTGACGGTACTGGTGGAGCCGGTGCCGGTGCCCGACGCCTCGGAGGACGAACCCGAGTGACCCCGGACCAGCTGCGCGCCTTCTGCCTCTCCTTCAACGCGGCCGAGGAGGACTTTCCCTTCAACCCGGACATCTCGGTCTTCAAGGTGCTCGGCAAGATGTTCGCGCTGAGCTGGATCGACGCGAAGCCCCTCAAGGTCAACCTCAAGTGCAGCCCCGAGGACGCGGTGCGGCTGCGGGGCGAGCACGAGGGGCTGATCGCGCCGGGCTATCACATGAACAAGCGGCACTGGAACACCGTGACCGTGGACGGCGGGCTTCCCGAGCGGCTCGTGAAGGAGCTGATCGAGGACTCGTACGACCTTGTCGTCGCGGGGCTGCCGAAGGCGGAGCGGCTGCGGCTGGACCGGCCGTAGACACGGTTGCCCTGTTCCAGGGGCGGTACGGAGTCAGATCGTCCGGAACCTCGGCTGACTCCGTCCGGCGGCGGGGGAGGAGAAGGGGCCGGGCCGGGTTGTTCGTATGCTCGGGGGCATGACCGACAGCAACGCGCTTGATCCCGAGGACCGCAAGATCGTCACCCTGGCCCGCTCGGCCCGGGCCCGCAACGGGGTGCCCGAGGGGGCGGCCGTGCGGGACTCGACGGGCCGCACGTATGTGGCGGGGACCGTGGAGCTGGCCTCGCTGAAGCTGAGCGCGTTGCGGACGGCGGTGGCGATGGCGGTGGCGTCGGGGGCGGAGTCGCTGGAGGCGGCGGCGGTGGTGACGGGGGCCGAGGGGGTTTCGGCGGAGGACCTGGCCGCGGTGCGGGATCTTGGGGGGCCGGGGACGCCGGTGCTGCTGGCGGGGGCGGACGGGGAGGTTCGGCTCACTGTCCCTGCCTAGTCCTTTTCCCACCCGCCCACCCGACTCGCTCCGCTGAGAAGCGAGGCGTTCTCTGACTCCGTCGGGGGAGGGGGCGGGTGGGTTGACCGGGGTGGGATGCGGTGTGTGGGCGGGTGCGGCGCCGTCGTGGTCGCTCGCGCAGTTCCCCGCGCCCCTTTGGGGCGGCTGTGCTGGTCCCACCTGAAGGGGCGCGGGGAACTGCGCGACCAGCCCCCACGTACCCGCAGCCACACCGCTGCCCCAGCCCCCCCTTGCCGAAGCCGCATCATCGTCCGCCGCCGTCCCTTCGCCGTGTGGCGGGACGGGTCCGCGGCCGCCCCCTCGCCGTGTCGCGGCACGCGTCCGCCGGCCCCTTCGCCGTGTGGCGGGACGGGGCCGCTGCTGCCCCTTCGCCGTCTGGTGGCACGGATCCGCCGCCCGCCCCCTCGCCGTGTCGCGGCACGCGTCCGCCGGTCCCCTCCCTGCAGTCGGCCAAATTTCAACCTTGTCGGTCTGTGTCTCTCGCGTGTCAATGGGACCGTAAGTTCCGACGGACCGTCAGATTCGGCCCCGCGGTGTGTCCGCACCCACCCGGACCGGGGTCGCCATCCCCACATGGCATTCCCACGTAACGGGAAGGGAGCCCGATCCCCATGAAACGAATAGCCACCGGTGCGGCACTCGCGGCGGGGGGCCTCGCCGTCACGGCGCTGGCCTTCGCGCCCTCGGCCGCCGCCGTCACCCCGACCACCGCCACCGTCACCGCCAGCTGCGGCATCTTCGGCGGCGGCACGGCCACCCTCACCGCGACCCAGAGCGGTACCTCGGCCACCCTCACGCTCACCTCCAGCGCGATCACCACCCCGCTCGCGCTGTCGGCGAACTCCATCGCCTCCACGCTGACCATGGCCAACTCGACCGGCGCCAACCGGGTCTTCAGCGGCACCGTGAACCCGGCCATGGCCGCCGGCTCTCCGGTCACCGTCGGCCCCCTCCCGGGCACCGTGGCCTCCGGTGACAGCCTCGACTTCTACAAGGGTTCGCTGAAGATGGTCATCTTCGGTGTCACCGTCACCTGTACGTCCAGCGCCGCCCAGTCCCCGGGCCCGTTCGTCTTCTGAGTCCGCTGACGGGCTCGTTCCGGATGCCGCAGAAGCTGATGAACCGTCAGGTTTCTGCGGCATCTCCATTGACTTCTCACGCGGCCTCCACATCAATGGCCCCCTGTCGGCGCAGAGGAGCCGCTGCGCCCGCAACCCTCAGGAGGGGGCTTCCATGGGTTCACCCCCAAGATCACGAAGATCCCGACGGTGGCGCTGGATCTCACTGTTCGGGGCGACCGCGCTCGCGGTCACGGCGGGGGGCGCGCTGGCCTGCCCGGCCGGTGCCGCCGGGACGAACGTCGACTTCGCCACGCACTGCATCCCGCCCGCCGTCGCGGGCCTCCCGCCGATCGACGGCACCACCACCGCCAACATCTCGGTGGACAACACCAGCCCCAAGGTCGGCGACACGGTCACCGTGACCTACACCGTGGTCACGCCCGCCGCCAACAACCCCACCGCCCTCGCCCTGCCGGCCGACATCATGACGCCGACGGGGAAGGTCACCCTGGGTGGGGCCCAGACGGGTGATGTGACGGTGACCGGGCCGAAGAAGAACGATCCGGTGCCGGGTTACGGGACCTTCCCGTCGTTCTCCATGACGGGGACGTTCACCGTCACCTCGCCGGGCGCCATCAAGCTCTCGCCCGGCGACTACAACATCCACACCAGCTACATCCTGGAGCTGGACACCCCGTGCACGGTCACCAACCCGCCCGCCCCGGTGTCGGAGACCGTCACGGCGACCTCGACCACCCCGGTCAACACCCGCGCCATCAGCCTCGACAAGGCCTCCGGCAACCCCGGTGACAGCGTGACCGTCAGCGGGAAGAACTTCACGCCGGGTGCCACCGTGACCCTGGCGGGGCGGTCCGGGGGCAGCCAGACCGCCGACACGGCCACGGCGACCGCGGGCTCCGACGGTTCCTTCAGCGCGCCTGTCGTCGTCAACGACAAGACGACGACCGGGATCGTGGCGTACGAGGGGAGCGCGTGGAGCGACGACCTGGGGGCCGGACCGGCCGCCTACACCGTCAACGACACCACACCCGTGCCGCCCGGCAGCCAGAAGCTGACCACCACCGTCAAGGCGGGGACCCTGTCCATGTCCCAGGCCGGGGACTCCGTCGCGCTGTCGGCGGTCGACTTCGGGCAGGGCGGGGCGTCCACGGGCAACCTGCAGACCGTCACCGTCAAGGACTTCCGTGGCGGGCCGGCCGGCTGGTCGCTCACCGGCAAGGTCACCGACTTCACCGGTCCCGGCGCCAGGATCGACGCCGGGAAGCTGAGCTGGACGCCGGCCTGTGCGACCAAGCCGGGCAGCCCCAGCACCTGTGCGGCCGGTTCGGCGGGCACCGTCGGCAGCTCCGGAGCGACCCTCGCGTCGACCCCGGACGCCACGCTCACCGGCGGTGAGTTCACGGTCGACGCCGGACTCTCCCTGGACGTACCGGCGTTCACGCCTCCGGGGTCGTACTCCGGAGTCCTGACCCTGACGCTCACCTGAGCCGACTTTCCTGTGGCGACCGGGCTTTCGAGTGCGGAAAGACCCGGTCGTCACCCGACCCGCTTCCGACCGGGGGTCCGCACCCATGCGTCGCGTCAAGCCGTATGTCCTCCTCCTGAGCCTGATCCTCGGTGTCCTCTGCACGGCCGGTCCCGCGCGTGCCGCCGACAACGGCAGCTGGTCCGTGTACCCGGTCGCCTCGAAGATCGCGGCGCGGCCCTACTTCTACCTCTCCCTCGACCCCGGGCAGACGATCACCGACAAGGTGGCCGTCGCCAACAAGACCGGCAAGCCGCTGACCTTCCGGCTGTACGCGGCCGACGCCTACAACACCGCCCGGGACGGCGGCTTCGCCGTCCGGACGGTGAAGGAGAAGATGCGGGGGGTGGGGGCCTGGGCGAAGATCGGGAAGGCGCGGGTCACCGTGCCGCCGCACAAGACGGTCACCGTTCCGTTCACCCTGCATGTGCCGAAGGGCGCCGAGCCCGGTGACCATCCCGGGGCGATCGTCGCGCTGGACGAGAAGGTCGACCCGGGGTCCGGGTCCCTGGCGCTCGGCGTGCAGCGGGCCGTCGGCGCCCGGGTCTACCTGCGGGTGAGCGGGCCGACGCTTCCGGCCCTCGCCGTCGAGAACGTGCACATCGGCCACCACCAGCCGCTCGTGCCCGGCCTCGGCGCCAGCACGGCGACCATCTCCTACACCCTGCACAACACCGGGAACGTGACGCTGAACCCGAAGGTGCGGCTGCGCGCCGAGGGCCTGTTCGGCCGTACGCTGCTCAGCCGCGACCTCACCCAGGTCCCCTCCGAGCTGCTGCCGGGGGAGCGCGTCCGCCTCACCGCGCGCTGGCGGGACGCGCCCCAGCTCGACTGGGGGAACGTGACGTTGACGGCCAGCGCGAGCGGCACCAGGGAGTCGGCGAGCGCGTCGTTCCTCGCGCTGCCGTGGCTCGTGCTGGTGGTGGTGTTCGTCGCCGGAGCGGCGGGCGGCGCGTTGTTCGCCCGCACGCGCCGGGGCCGGGGGAAGCCGTTCCCCTGGTCTCTCAGAGGGCGTCGGGGCCGCGCTCGCCCGTCCGCACCCGTACGACCGTCTCCACCGGCAGGGCCCACACCTTCCCGTCCCCGATCTTCCCCGTCTGCGCGGCCTTGACGATCGCCTCGATCGCCGGCTCGGCGTCGGCGTCCTCGACGACGACCTCGATCCGGGCCTTGGGGACCAGGTCGACGCGGTACTCCGCGCCCCGGTACACCTCGGTGTGGCCGTGCTGCCTGCCGTAGCCGCTGGCCTCGGTCACGGTCAGGCCGTGCACGCCGAGCTCCTGGAGCGCGGTCTTCACCGCGTCGAGGCGGTAGGGCTTGACGATCGCGGTGATGAGCTTCATGCCTGGGAGTTGACCTTCTGGGCGGTGGGGACGACGGAGTGGGAGACCGGGGCGCCATGGCCCAGGACCCCGTGATCGTAAGCGGTCTCGGCGTGCACCGTAAGGTCCAAACCGGTGTGCTCCTGGTCCTCGGCAGCCCGGAAGCCCATCGCCTTGTCGAGCAGCTTGCCGATGCCGTACGTCACGGCGAACGCGTAGGCCGCGACGGCCACGACCGCCACCGCCTGCCTGCCGAGCTGGGCGAGCCCGCCGCCGTAGAAGAGGCCCGCCGCGCCGCCGGTCATGGCCTTCTCGGCGAACAGGCCGATCAGCAGGGTACCGATGATCCCGCCGACCAGGTGGACGCCGACGACGTCCAGCGAGTCGTCGTAGTCCAGCTTGAACTTCCAGCCCACGGCGTACGAGCAGACCACGCCCGCGGCGAGGCCGACGACCAGCGCGCCGAGCAGGGAGACCGAGCCGCAGGAGGGGGTGATGGCGACCAGGCCGGCGACCGCGCCGGAGGCCGCGCCCAGGGTGGTGGGGTGGCCGTCCCGCTTCTGCTCGACGAAGAGCCAGCCGAGCAGGCCGGTGCAGCCGGCGGCGAGGGTGTTCAGGAAGACGGCGGCGGCCAGGCCGTTGGCGCCGAGCGCGCTGCCCGCGTTGAAGCCGAACCAGCCGAACCAGAGCAGACCGGCGCCGAGGACCACCATCGGCAGGTTGTGCGGCCGCATGGCGTCCTTCTTGAAGCCGAGCCGCGGGCCGAGGACCAGGCAGAGGGCGAGGCCGGAGGCGCCGGAGGTGATCTCGACGGGCAGGCCGCCGGCGAAGTCGAGGGCGCCGAGGTGGTGCGCGATCCAGCCACCCGGGCCCCACACCCAGTGCGCGACGGGAACGTATACGAGCAGCGCCCAGACGGGGACGAACACCAGCCAGGCCCCGAATTTCGCCCGGTCCGCGATCGCACCGCTGATCAGCGCGGCCGTGATGATCGCGAAGGTGAGCTGGAAGGTGGCGAACAGGAGGGTGGGGACGGTGCCCTGGACGCTGTCCGGGCCGAGGCCGCTCATGCCCGCGTGGGCGAGGTCGCCGAGGAGCCCGGCCCCGAGGTCGTCCCCGAAGGCGAGCGAGTAGCCGCCCGCCAGCCACACCACCGTGACCAGGGCGATCGACACGAAGCTCATCATCAGCATGTTGAGGACGCTCTTCGTGCGGACCATGCCGCCGTAGAACAGGGCCAGGCCCGGGGTCATCAGCAGGACCAGGGCGGTCGCGGCGAGCAGCCAGGCGGTGTCACCGGTGTCGGCGTGCGCGGCGGAGAGGAACACGGGCGTCTCCAACGTCGGTCGGGGCTCGTCAGAGGGTCACCGGTCTCCGTTTCCGGTTGCGTACGGCTGTGTTTCCGTGACGTTTCGTTGCGTCTGGGTTACCGAAATCTCACGGTGCGGCGGGGCCCCGTGGATCAGGGAGAATGGGGGCCATGAGCGTTCGCAGCCAGTCAACCGAGCCGTCGGAATCGTCGGAGGCCGCCCACCGGGCGGGCTTCGCCTGTTTCGTCGGGCGCCCCAACGCGGGCAAGTCCACCCTCACGAACGCTCTGGTCGGGCAGAAGGTGGCGATCACCGCGAACCAGCCGCAGACGACGCGGCACACGGTGCGCGGCATCGTGCACCGGGAGGACGCCCAGCTGATCCTGGTCGACACCCCGGGTCTCCACAAGCCGCGCACCCTCCTCGGCGAGCGCCTCAACGACGTGGTCCGTACCACCTGGGCCGAGGTGGACGTGATCGGCTTCTGTCTCCCGGCGAACGAGAAGATCGGTCCGGGTGACCGTTTCATCGCCAAGGAGCTCGCCGGGATCCGCAAGACCCCGAAGGTCGCGATCGTCACCAAGACCGACCTGGTCGACTCCAAGACCCTCGCCGAGCAGCTGATCGCCATCGACCAGCTCGGCAAGGAGCTGGGCTTCGAGTGGGCCGAGATCGTGCCGGTCTCGGCGGTCGGCGACAAGCAGGTCGACCTGCTGGCCGACCTCCTCGTCCCGCTCCTCCCCGAGGGCCCGGCGCTCTACCCCGAGGGCGACCTCACCGACGAGCCCGAGCAGGTCATGATCGCCGAGCTGATCCGCGAGGCGGCCCTGGAGGGCGTCCGCGACGAACTGCCGCACTCCATCGCCGTCGTCGTCGAGGAGATGCTCCCGCGTGAGGACCGCCCCGCCGACAAGCCCCTCCTGGACATCCACGCCAACCTGTTCATCGAGCGCCCCAGCCAGAAGGGCATCATCATCGGCCCCAAGGGCAAGCGCCTGAAGGAGGTCGGCATCAAGAGCCGCAAGCAGATCGAGGCCCTCCTCGGGACACCGGTCTTCCTGGACCTGCACGTGAAGGTGGCGAAGGACTGGCAGCGGGATCCCAAGCAGCTGCGGCGGCTGGGGTTCTAGGACCGCCGCGGCGCGGGTGCCCCGAGCGGTCAGGTGCGGCTCGGGGTCATGTCCTGCAGGCCCACCACCCGTAGCAGTTGCAGGCGTTCGTACGACTCCGTGCCCGGGCGGGCCGTGTGGATGACGAGTTGCTGGTGGGTGCCGGAGTTGAGGAGGACCTCGCAGTCCAGTTCCAGCAGGCCGACCGCGGGGTGCAGGAAGCGCTTGGTGGCCGCGCGGCGTACCGCCACCTCGTGTTCGGCCCAGAGCCGGGCGAACTCGTCGCTGTGGGTGACGAGTTCGGCGACGAGGGCGGCGGGGACCGGGTCGGCGGGGCGGGCCGCGGCCACCGCGCGGAGGTTCGCCACGTGTTCGCGGGCCCGCAGCGGGCGGTCCTCCGGCGGGCAGAGCAGGCGGGCCGCAGGGTCCAGGAAGAAGCGGCGGACCAGGTTGCGGTCCCGTGCCGGCCGGGCCAGTACGTCGCCGCTCAGCGCCCGCGACAGGGCGTTCTGGGCCAGGACCTCACCGCAGTCGGTCGTCACCAGTGCCGGGGTGTCGTGCAGCCGGTCCAGGACCAGCAGCAGCCCCGGGCCGACGTGGGTGCTGGTCGCCTCCCGGCGCGGGGGTTCCTCGCCGGCCAGGTGGAACAGGT
Organism: Streptomyces sp. NPDC001714; assembly: GCF_042892755.1. Classification (NCBI taxonomy): domain Bacteria; kingdom Bacillati; phylum Actinomycetota; class Actinomycetes; order Kitasatosporales; family Streptomycetaceae; genus Streptomyces; species Streptomyces sp. NPDC001714. The sequence goes on along the minus strand of NZ_JBIAUL010000004.1, from coordinate 505,583 downwards.
GGTCCCGTTCGTCCTCGGTGAGGCGCAGCGCGCGGGCCAGTGCCGTCAGCATCTGGCGGGACGGGTGCGGGCCCCGGGACTGTTCGAGGCGCGTGTAGTAGTCGGCGGACATGCCGGTCAGCGACGCCACCTCCTCGCGCCGCAGCCCCGGTGTGCGCCGCCGGGCGCCGGGGGGCAGGCCCACGTCGGAGGGGTCCAGGCGGGTGCGGGCGTGGCGCAGGAAGTCGGCGAGTCCGGGGCGGTCCATGTCTCCAGGGTCGCCGGGGGCGTCCGGGTTATCCAGGGGACTGCCGGTCCCCCGATCGGGAGGTCTCTCCCGGTCGCCGAGGGCCGGGGCGAGGGTGGGGGGACCAGAGCGAAGGAGAAGGTCATGATCACTCTCGTCACCGGTACGACCGGGCAGGTCGGGCGACGGTTCGTGCCGCGGCTGCTTCAGCAGGCCGAGGCCGGCGAGCGGGTACGGGTCCTTGTGCGGGACGCGGCCCGTGCGGAGCCGTTCGCCGCGCTGGGCGCCGAGGTCGTCGTCGGCGACCTGCGGGACGAGGAGGCGCTCGGCAAGGCCGCCGCCGGGGCGGACGCCGTCGTGAACATCGCCGCCGCCTTCCGCGGGGTGCCGGACGAGGAGGCCTGGGCCGTCAACCGGGACGCGGCCGTCGCGCTCGGGCGAGCCGCCGCGGCCGCCGGGGTCCGGCGGTTCGTGCAGGTCAGCACCAACAACGTGTACGGCACCGGACGCGGTCGCCCGCTCACCGAGGACGACGAGAGCCGGCCCGGCGGCCACATGTGGGGCGCCTACCCCGAGTCCAAGATCGCCGCCGAGCGGGAGCTGCTCGCACTCGGCGGAGACATGGAGGTGCGCATCGGGCGGCTGCCCTTCGTCTACGGCGAAGGTGACCCGCACCTCGTCAACGTCATGGCCTGGGCCGCGAACTGGGCACCCGCCCAGCGGCTCCAGATGGCCCACCACGCGGACGTCGCCCAGGGCCTGCTGCGCCTCCTGTACGCCCCGGCGGTGAACGGCCCGGTCTACAACATCGCCGACGACGCCCCCGTCACGACCGTCGAGCTGTACCGGCTCAACGGTGTCGAGGTGCCCGAGGAGATGTCCGCCCGCACCGACCGCGACCCGTGGCACGGGATCGTCTCCAACCAGAAGATCCGCCGTGACCTCGGCTTCCGGCCCATCTACCCCAGCGTCTGGACCGCACGGGACGCCGGCGCCCTGTAGGAGAGGGCTAGGGCCTGTTGCGAAAGTCCCGCTTGCCCCGCGACGCCCGGCACGCGCTCTCGCCGCACCGCGCACAGACCCAAGTACGTCCAGTACGAGGGCCTGCACCCGGCACGCCGAGAGCACGCACCGGACGCCGCGAGGCCCGCCCTCCGGGCGGACACCGGGACTTTCGCAACAGGCCCTAGTCGACCCCTCTGATCCGCCCCACCAGCCACGCCCCCGCCAGCCCGATCACCGCCGCCACCAGGTACAGCACGCGGTAGCCGCCGAGGTAGGTGACGATCGGGGCGGCGAGGGCGGGCGCCGCCACCTGCGGCAGCGCGTTGGCGACGTTGATGACGCCGAGGTCCTTGCCGCGGTCGAGGGCCTTCGGCAGGACGTCGGTCATCAGCGCGAAGTCCACGGAGGTGAACACCCCGAAGCCGACGCCCAGCACTGCCGCGGCCACGAGCGCCCCGGGCCAGGTCTGCCACACCGACAGCAGCGCCGTCGCCACCGCCATCAGCATCCCCGACCAGATCACGAACGGCTTGCGCCGGCCCACCCGGTCCGACCAGACCCCGCCGACCACGACCGTCGCCATCAGCGTCAGCCCGTTGACGGCGGTCAGGATCAGCACGCCCTGGTCGGGGTCGGAGTAGTGGAGGCGGTCGCGGAGGTAGTAGAGCAGGTAGAGGAGGACCAGCGCGTTGCTGAGGTTGATCAGGAAGCGGGTCAGCCAGGCCCAGCCCAGGTCGGGGTAGCGGCGCGGGCTCAGCCAGAAGCCGGCCAGGAAGCCCCGCCAGGACCAGGGCGGCCGGTCCTCGGGCGCCAGCCGCAGGTCCGGGTGGCGCAGCACGTACGGCAGGACGCCGAGCGCGGTGAAGACCGCGCACGCCACATAGCCCGCCCCGATGCCCCCGGCGGCCGTCGCGAGCCCGGTGCCGCCGACCACGCCGAGGATCTGCGCGGCCCCCAGCCAGCCGCCCACCGAACCCCGCTGGAGCCGCGGCACCCGGTCCGGGACCGCCGCCGTGACCGCCGCGAAGGCCGCGTTCAGGGTGAGCTGGACCAGGCCCCAGCCCACCATCATCGTCCAGATGCCGCCGGCGCCCGCGAGCAGCAGCAGGGACAGCGCCCCGCCCGCAGTCCCGGCGACGATCCACGGCGTACGGCGGCCCCAGCGGGATGTCGTACGGTCCGACAGCGCGCCGAAGACCGGGTTCGCGGCCAGCGACACCACCGCGCCGACGCCGGTCACCCACGCCAGCATGGTCTCCTTCGACATCCCGGAGCCGGGTGCGAAGTCCTTGGCCTGGGAGGCGAGCAGGATCTGCAGCGGGCCGTACCAGCCCACCCAGATCGCCCCGTTGGCCAGCGAGAGGGCCGACGTCCAGCCGCGGCCGACCCGCTCGACCGGCTCCGCCAGCGCGGCGGCGGGTTCCCGGAGCGTCGTCATCTCTGCGCCCGCAGGAGGTCCCGGTACCAGGCGTACGACGACTTCGGCGTCCGCTGCTGCGTCGCGTAGTCGACGTGCACCAGGCCGAAGCGGCGCGCGTACCCCTCGGCCCACTCGAAGTTGTCGAGGAGCGACCAGACGAAGTAGCCGCGCACGTCGACGCCGGCCTCGACCGCCTTGTGCAGCGCCCGGACGTGGCCGTCCAGGTAGGCGATGCGGTCCTGGTCGTCGAGGCCCTCGTAGGAGCAGCCGTTCTCGGTGATGACGACGGGCGGGAGGCGGTCGCCGTAGCGGTCGCGGAAGCCGGTGAGGAGTTCGGTGAGGCCCTCCGGGACGACCGGCCAGCCGAAGTCCGTCACCGGGACGTCCTCGATGTCCTGGACCGAGAAGGGGAGTTCGGCGGGGAGGGTGAGCCCGCCGAACTCGGTCTCGGTGCCCTGCGGGGCGCCCACCCTGGTCGGGGCGTAGTAGTTGACGCCGTACCAGTCGAGCGGTTCGGCGATCACCTTCAGGTCGGCGGCGACGTCGCCGGGCATCAGGTCGCCCATGCCGTCCGGGTACTCGCCGAGCAGGAGCGGCTCGGCGAACAGGCGGTTGAGGAGGAGGTCGTAGAAGGCGGCCGCCTCCAGGTCCGGCTGCTCCTGCGAGGCCGGCCAGGTCGGGCCGTGCGAGTTGGCGATGCCGATGTCGGCCGCACCGGCCGCGCGCAGCGCCCGTACGGCCAGACCGTGCGCGAGGAGCTGGTGGTGGGCGACCGGCAGCGCGTCGAACATCAGCTGCCGACCGGGGGCGTGGGCGCCCAGGGCGTACCCGAACAGGGTCTGCTCGGCGGGCTCGTTGAGGGTGATCCACTTCTTGACCCGGTCGCCGAGCCGGTCGGCGACGGTGGAGACGTAGTCGGCGAAGTGCGCCGCCGTGTCGCGGTCCAGCCAGCCGTCCTTCTCCTGAAGAGCTGCCGGCAGGTCCCAGTGGAAGAGGGTCGGGACCGGGCGTATGCCGGCCGCGCACAGCTCGTCCACCAGGCGGTCGTAGAAGTCCAGGCCGCCGGCCGAGCGCACCCGCGGCCAGGAGATCGAGAAGCGGTACGCGTCCACGCCGAGGCCGGCCAGGAGCGCCACGTCCTCGCGGTGGCGGTGGTAGTGGTCGCAGGCCACCGCCGCCGTGGAGCCGTCCTTGATCCGGCCCGGCTCCGCCTCGAAGACGTCCCACACGGACGGCTCGCGCAGGTCGGCCGCGCCCTCGATCTGATGCGCCGAGGTCGAGACGCCCCAGAGGAAGCCGTCGGGGAACCGGGGGAGGGGGTGCAGCGGATGGACCGAGTCTGTCGCCATGGCCGGGATCATCCTTACCCCCGGTAACGTAAGTCAACGCCCGGGCGTGAACTACCCGTTACGGGACCTGGTCACGCCCCTTCCTTCAATACCCGTGAGATCAGCTCGCGTTGGTCATCGGACAGCCGTGGGTCGGCCGCGTACACCGTCCGTCCGTCCACCGTGATCTCGTACGCGAACCCGTCCGGCACCCCGGGCGGCGGGGCGCCCCGGCCGGCCGCGAGCGCGCGCTCGGCCAGGGCCTGCCACTCGGGGGCGTCGGGCCGGTCCGAGGTCTCCACCTCGGCCCGGCGCTCGATGCCCGCGAACCCGCCCGTGCGCCTCACCTGAATACGCATGGGTCCCTGTGTAGTACGGAATCGGGCGGCGTGCATCCCCGCCCCCGACCGGTCAGGCGGCCTGCACCCCCACCTGGGCCCAGGCCTTGAGGGCCGCCTCGCTCTCCTCGCCCGCCCGGTAGCGGGCCTTGGCCGCGTCGACCGTGAGCTTCGCGAAGTCCACGAACGTGGCGTCCGACTGCAGTTCGCCGCCGGTGAGGACGTCGTACCAGATCTGCCCGGCCCGCTCCCAGGCGTTGCCGCCGAGGGCGGTGGCGAGCAGGTAGAAGGCGTGGTTGGGGATGCCGGAGTTGATGTGCACACCGCCGTTGTCCCGGCTGGTCTTCACGTAGTGCTGCATGGTCGCCGGCTGCGGGTCCTTGCCGAGGCGGGTGTCGTCGTACGCCGTGCCCGGGGCCTTCATCGAGCGCAGCGCCACGCCGTGCACGCCCGGGGCGAGCAGGCCCTCGCCGATCAGCCAGTCGGCCTGGTCGGCGCTCTGGCCGAGGGAGTACTGCTTGATGAGCGAACCGAAGACGTCGGAGACCGATTCGTTCAGGGCGCCGGACTGGCCGTAGTACTCCAGGTTCGCGGTGTACTGGGTGACGCCGTGCGTGAGCTCGTGGCCGATGACGTCGACGGAACTCGTGAAGTCGACGAAGATCTCGCCGTCGCCGTCCCCGAACACCATCTGGTCGCCGTTCCAGAAGGCGTTGTCGTAGTTGACGTCGTAGTGCACGCTCGCGTTCAGCGGCAGCCCGTTGCCGTCGATGGAGTTCCGCTCGTACGCCTTCAGGTACAGCTCGAAGGTGGCGCCGAGGCCGGCGTAGGCGCGGTTGACGGTGGCGTCCTGACCGGGCTCGGAGCCCTCCGCGCGGACCTCGGTGCCGGGGAGGTCGGTGCGGTGCCCGGCGTCGTAGATCGTGCGGTGCGGAGCGGTGTCGGGCGCCGCCGGGGCGGCGACGGCGGCGAGGGTGCGGACCGCGGTGACACGGCGGCGGACGCGGGCCGCGGAGTCGTGCTGCAGGGTGCGCAGCGCCGTGTCGGAGAGTGCCTGGTCCTCGTGCTGGGCGAGGTGGTCGAGGATGTGCGGCGGCACGATCCCGCAGAAGACGGGCGTGCGGCGGATGACGGGCTCAGAGCCCCCGTTGGTCGTCATGCACCGCACCTTCGCACTGAGTCACTCGGCTGTCACTACCTGCAACCATGATTGGTGAAATACCGTGACAATTGGCCACTCTCCGTGAGGGCGAGTGGTATGGCGCACGTTTTGTCCTGTTTCTACCCGCGGTCCCGCATACTGATACGGCGCCCCGCGTCCGAAGGGGCTCGGCTAGCATGCGGAGCATCATGCGTTTCGGGCTGCTTCTTCTTAGCTGCCGCGGCGAGGGCCTGTAGTCCAGGTCGACTCCCTCCCCGCGGAGCTTCGCGTTGCGTCGTCGGCCGTCCTTCCGGACACCCACTAGGAGCCCCGCAATCATGGCGAACCGCCAGCAGCCCAGCACCATGCCGATCCACAAGTACGGTCGCTACGAGCAGGTGGACATCCCCGACCGCACCTGGCCCGGGAAGCGGATCACCGAAGCCCCCCGCTGGCTCTCCACCGACCTGCGCGACGGCAACCAGGCCCTGATCGACCCGATGTCGCCCGAGCGCAAGCGCCGGATGTTCGACCAGCTGGTCAAGATGGGCTACAAGGAGATCGAGGTCGGCTTCCCCGCCTCCGGCCAGACCGACTTCGACTTCGTGCGCTCGATCATCGAGGAAGAGGGCGCGATCCCGGACGACGTGACGATCTCCGTACTGACCCAGGCCCGCGAGGACCTGATCGAGCGGACCGTCGAGTCGCTGAAGGGCGCCAAGCGGGCCACCGTCCACCTGTACAACGCCACCGCCCCCGTCTTCCGGCGCGTGGTCTTCCGCGGCTCCAAGGACGACATCAAGCAGATCGCCGTCGACGGCACGCGTCTGGTGATGGAGTACGCGGAGAAGCTGCTGGGCCCGGAGACCGAGTTCGGCTACCAGTACTCGCCGGAGATCTTCACCGACACCGAGCTGGACTTCGCGCTGGAGGTCTGCGAGGCGGTGATGGACGTCTACCAGCCGGGTCCGGGCCGCGAGATCATCCTCAACCTGCCGGCCACCGTGGAGCGTTCGACGCCGTCCACGCACGCGGACCGCTTCGAGTGGATGCACCGCAACCTGTCCCGCCGCGAGCACGTCGTGCTCTCCGTCCACCCGCACAACGACCGCGGTACCGCCGTCGCCGCCGCCGAGCTGGCGCTGATGGCCGGCGCCGACCGCGTCGAGGGCTGCCTGTTCGGGCAGGGCGAGCGCACCGGCAACGTCGACCTGGTCACCCTGGGCATGAACCTGTTCTCGCAGGGCGTCGACCCGCAGATCGACTTCTCCGACATCGACGAGATCCGTCGCGTGTGGGAGTACTGCAACCAGATGGAGGTCCACCCGCGCCACCCGTACGTGGGCGACCTGGTCTACACGTCCTTCTCCGGCTCCCACCAGGACGCCATCAAGAAGGGCTTCGACGCCATGGAGGCCGACGCGGCCGCGCAGGGCGTCACCGTCGACGACATCGAGTGGGCGGTGCCCTATCTGCCGATCGACCCGAAGGACGTCGGCCGCTCCTACGAGGCGGTCATCCGGGTCAACTCGCAGTCCGGCAAGGGCGGTATCGCCTACGTCCTGAAGAACGACCACAAGCTGGACCTGCCGCGCCGGATGCAGATCGAGTTCTCCAAGCTCATCCAGGCCAAGACGGACGCCGAGGGCGGCGAGGTCACCGGGGCCGACATCTGGGCGGTCTTCCAGGACGAGTACCTGCCGAACCCGGAGAACCCCTGGGGCCGCATCCAGGTGCGGACGGGCCAGTCGACCACCGACACCGACGGGGTGGACACCCTCACCGTCGAGGCCACCGTCGACGGCGAGGACACCGTCCTGACCGGCTCCGGCAACGGCCCGATCTCCGCGTTCTTCGACGCGCTGCAGGGCCTGGGCATCGACGTACGTCTCCTGGACTACCAGGAGCACACGATGAGCGAGGGCGCCTCCGCGCAGGCCGCCTCGTACATCGAATGCGCGATCGACGGCAAGATCCTGTGGGGCATCGGCATCGACGCGAACACGACGCGTGCGTCGCTGAAGGCGGTCGTCTCCGCCGTCAACCGCGCCACGCGATAACCCCTCTGACCGGCGGTTTCGAGGCCCTGATCAGCTCTCGTGGCGATCAGGGCCCCGTCGTTTCCCGGCCATCCCGTCGTGCAGGTCACGGACTGGTCTCGTACGGGGTACTGACTCAGGCTCCTCCATGTGGCTAACATCACGCCAGCGGTGGCGATGTTGCCACGGCGTTACGGAGGTGCGACGTGCTGCCAGTACGGGGACGAGACTGCCGAACCGCCAGGCCTGCCCGCATTCTGGGCACCCGCACCGCCTGGACACCCGTCGGCGACGGGGAGTTCTTCTGCCCCGGCTGCGGCGGTGACCGCAACTACCAACGGCTCACCGGCCGGCGCCGCTTCACCCTGCTCGGCGTGCCCGTGCTGCCGCGCGGCACCACCGGGCCGGTCGTGGAGTGCGCCGCCTGCCGCCACCACTACGGCACCGACGTCCTCGACCACCCCACCACCTCCCGCTTCTCGGCGATGCTCCGCGACGCCGTGCACACCGTCGCCCTGGCCGTCCTGGCCGCCGGCGGCACCTGTGCCCGTACGTCCCTGGAGGCGGCCGTGGGCGCGGTCCGCGCGGCCGGCTTCGAGGAGGCCACGGAGGACCAGCTGGGCGCGCTGGTCGAGGCGCTCGTCGCCGACACCGGCCGGGTCTTCGAGCAGCCGTACCGCGCGAGCCTGGCGATAGAGCTGCACGAGGCCCTCGACCCGCTGGCCCCGCACCTCGCCCCCGCCGGACGGGAGGCCCTGCTCCTGCAGGGCGCCCGGATCGCGCTCGCCGACGGCCCCTACACCAACGCCGAACGCGAGGTCCTCGGCACGGTCGGCGCGGCCCTGACCATCTGCGCCGACGACGTGAGCCGGCTGCTGGCGGCGGCGCGCATGCCGTCCTGAGCGGGCGGTCGTTCACCCGCGTGGCCGCAGGCGTCCTGGCGGATCGTCATCGGCCCTGCTTCCGCCTGCCGTTGGCGCCCCGGTGCCGGAGCCACCGCGACGCACGATGTCAGCCCGGTGCGCAGGAGCTCGGCACGGCCCGTTCCCCGGCCTGACGGCACGCCAAACCATCTGACCCGTTTGGCCGTTGCGGGGGTGCGGTGAAGGCGGCCGGGAGCACCATGGAGGAGTGAGTCATGTGTCTCCTGTGACCCGTGCGAGCCGGTTCTCCCTCGCCGCCGCCCTGCTGTTCGGGGCGTTCACGGTCGAGCCCAGGGCCTGGGCGGCCGGCTGCGAGTCCTCCGTGCCGTACGTCTCCGGTGAGGGCGGTTACGCCCAGTTCCGCATCCCGGCCGTCGTCCGCTCCGCCCGCGGCACCCTGCTCGCCTTCGCCGAGGGCCGGCACACCACCACCGGGGACAGCGGTGACATCGACGTCGTGCTCAGACGCTCCGCCGACGGCGGTTGCACCTGGGACCCGCTCCGGGTGGTCGCCGACGGCAACGGGCACACCCGCGGCAACCCGGCACCGGTGGTGGACCCGAAGAGCGGCCAGGTCGTCCTGGTGACCTCGTACAACGACGGCTCGGTGAGCGAGGCACAGATCATGCGCGGCCAGGTCACCAAGGCGCAGAGCCGCCGGGTGTACGTGCAGCGCAGCGGTGACGACGGCCGCCGGTTCACCCGCCCGCACGAGATCACCGCCCAGGTGAAACTTTCCGGCTGGCGCTGGTACGCCACCGGCCCCGGGCACGCCGTCGCGCTCACCCGGGGACCGCACCGCGGCCGCCTGGTCGTCGCCGCAGACCATTCCGCCGCCCCGCGCGCCGGCTCCGCCGACACCGGCCAGGAGGCCAAGTACTACGGCGGTCACGCGATCTACAGCGACGACCACGGCCTCAGCTGGCACCTCGGCTTCGTCGACGACTCCTACACCGGTCACGACAACGCCAACGAGACCACCGCCGCCCAACTCCCCGACGGCCGCCTCTACTTCAACGCCCGCGACCAGAACGGCTCCAGTCCCGGCAACCGCCTGGAGGCCTGGTCGAGCGACGGCGGCGAGACCCTGGACGCCGCCTACACCGTCCAGCCGACCCTGGCCAGGGTCCCGGTGGTCGAGGGCTCGGTGCTCCAACTCCCCGGCGGTGAGGGCCCGCTGCTCTTCTCCGCCCCCTCGGTCCCGACGGCCCGCAAGTCCATGGCGCTGTGGACCAGCACGGACCAGGGCGTCACCTTCGGCAGGTTCCGCACCCTGTCCGACCGGAAGGCCGCCTACTCTGACCTGGTCCAGGTGGACAGGTCCACGGTGGGGGTGCTGTACGAGACGGGCACGAAGACGGCGTACGACACGATCGAGTTCCGCCGCGTCACGGCCCCCTGAATCGGCCCGCTTCTTTCCGCCGGGCAACCGAATCCACGGATCCGGTGGTCTGGAGGGCGAGGGGGTGGCTGATGCAGGCCGAACTAGAGGCCCAGTTCCAGGAGTTCGTCAGAGCACGGTGGTCGCACCTGGTGCGGACCGCCTATCTGCTCACCGGTGACCCGCACCACGCGGAGGACCTGACGCAGACCGCGCTGGCGAAGGCCTACCGGTCCTGGCGGCGCGTCTCGCGGACCGACCATCCGGAGGCGTACGTCCGCCGCATGCTGGTCAGCTGCAACAGCGACCGGTTCCGCAAGCGGCGGGTGACCGAGTCACTGACCGACGCACCGCCGGAGCGCGCGGGGTACGACGACGCCGTGTCCCGGGCCGACGAGCGCGGCACGCTGCTCGCGGCCCTGGCCGGGCTGCCGCCCAGGCAGCGCGCGGTGGTGGTGCTGCGGTACTGGGAGGACCTGTCCGAGGGGGAGGTCGCCGAGGTGCTCGGCTGCTCCCCGGGCACGGTCAAGAGCCAGGCGTCCAAGGGCCTGGCGAAGTTGCGTACGGTTCCGGGGCTCGCGCAGGCCATGAGCCACGCGGCGCCCGTGCAGGGAGGCAGCAGGTGAGCGGTCAGAAGCAGGGCGGGGCGGCCGAGCCGGAGTTCGAGGCCCGGGTGCGGGCGCTGCTCGCGGGGGACGCGTCCCTGGTCCGGCCGTCACCGGTGCCCTACCCGGAGATCCGGCGACGGGGCGTGCTGGAGCGGCGGCGGCGCCTGGCCGTGGGCGGGGCGGCGCTGGCGGCGCTGGCGGCGGTCCCGGTCGGCGCGTACGCGCTGGGCGGCGGCAGCACCACGACGAGCCCGGCCGGGCCGAGCCCCACCGTGCTGACCAGCGCGAGCCCGGCTCCGACCCGGTCGGCCGCCTCGACGGCCCCGGCACCGTCCGGGACCCCGACGGCCCCCACGGCCTCTTCGGCCTCGACCCCGTCGGCCACCCCGACGGCCCCGGCGCGCCCGGCGTCCGCGGCCCACCAGCTGCTGGACGGGATCACCTTCGACCAGGCCGCCGCCGGACTCGGCAAGTGCCTCGACTACAACGAGGCGCAGCACCTGCCCAAGGACCCGACCTACATCGACCTGGGCAGGCCGGCCGACTACCGGATCATCCTGGCGATGCGGAGCACCGGGGACTCCAACGCCCCCGGCGACGGCTACTTCGTGGTCGCGGTGCGGGAGAAGCCGGTGCCGGTCCGGCTCATCTGCACCGTCAAGGGCGGCCGGGCCGAGGGTCTCAACACCAGCAGCGGCGACCCCTTCGGCGACGCGGGGACGCCGGTGGTCCCGGACATGAACAGCGGCAAGCTGTACCAGCAGTCGGTCATCGACAAGGGCGACTGGAAGCTGCCGTTCCGCTGGGGGATCATCGGCGGCTACCGCGCCTCGGTGGCCACGATGACGGTGTCCTACGGCGACAGCGCGGGCGAGGTGGTCCTCGACCACGGCTGGTTCGTCGCCACCGGCACCCTGCATAAGCAGGTCACCGCGGCTCCGCACCTGAAGGGCTACGACGCGACGGGCAAGCTGGTCTACGACTCCGACCACGACGGCTCGTACGAGAAGACCCTGCCGTAGCCGGCGGCTCAGCCGGTGCCGACCCCGTGCAGCAGGTTGGCGACCAGCCGCTCCGCGAACTCCTCGGTGAGGGGTTCGTCGGGCAGCAGCAGGCGGTGGTAGCAGGCTCCCCAGAGCTGGTCCACCAGGATCTGGAGGTCGGCGTCGGCGTGCAGTTGGCCGCGCTCCTGGGCGCGCCGCATCGCCGCCACGGCCAGTTCACGGCGCGGCCCCGAGTAGCGCCGGCCGAAGGCGGCGGCCAGGTCGGGGTCGGTCTGTGCCTGGCCGATGAGCCCGGCGATGACCCGCCCGGCCGGCGTCCCGGTGAGCAGCCGGACGAAGGCGCGGAGCTGGGCCGTCAGGTCGGCTCCGATGTCGCCGGTGTCGGGGAAGGCGAGGGTGGCCTCGACGGCGTGGAAGTACCCGTCGAGCGCGAGGGTGCCGCGCGAGGGCCACCACTTGTGGAGGGTCGTCTTGCTGACCCCGGCCTCCTGGGCGACCCGCTCGAAGGTGAAGGCCGCCATGCCGTCGCGCAGGAGCAGCGCCCCGGCGGCGGCGAGCACGTCGGCCCGCACCTCCTCCGCGGGCCGCCGCCCGCGCCCCCGCCGCACCGGCGTCCCTTCCGTCCGCTGCTCCACGTACTGCCTCCTGACCATGTCCGTCGACCACTCACTGTGACATATGGACGCCGCGTCCACCATTTGCCTCCGCACGCCGGGCAAGGCGGGAAGGCCAAGGAGAAGCTGACCCGGTACGACCGGATGACGGCCCGTCGCAAGCCGAAAAAGGGACACGCCGCATCGAAGGGGTACCGCGAAGCGCAGCGGCTGCGAGCCAAGCTGCACAAGAAGGTCGCGCGTCGGCGCCAGGACACCGGCCGCAAGGGGGCCAAGTCAGTCGTGGCCGACCATGACGTCCGAGCCCACGGGACAAGAACTCCGCGCTCGTGATGCTCGTCCGGGCTGGTCTCAACCCGGCTGGTGTCGATGGCGTAAGACCGTCTGGGGCGCTGTCCCGAACGGCCGCCCGAGCCAGGAATCCCCTCCCCCGAGCAGCTGGGAGGATTCAACTTCCGGATCCTGCACCGGGGCCCGTCCGACGGCTCCCATGCACCATCCCCGGCGCTGCTCGCCACGGTGGCGACCGCCGCCGATCCTGGCATCCAGCGACGCCATTGGTCCCACCTCTGACGGTTTACGCCATTCGCGCGCCTTGCCTTGACCGCCCCCGAACCCCCTCTTATGGTCGCGCTAACACCGGACGTCCGACGTCTCCTTTCCCCCACGCTGGAGGCACCGTGCGCGACGAGGCGACCCACGGCCGCAGGACGTTCCTGGCCCACACCGGCGCGCTGGGCGCGGCGGCCGCCCTCTCCTCGCTGACGGCGTGCGGCCCCAAGTCCACGATCGACCTCGGCGGCGACGGCTCCGACCGCACCCTCACCGCGGTGATCGGCTACGGCAACGACGGCAGCTGGGACCCCACCCAGACCGCGTCCGCGTTCGCGATGGCCGCCAACAACCACATCTACGAGGGCCTGGCCGACACCGACCCGATCACCCGCGCCCCCTACCCCGCGCTGGCCACCCGGCTGCCCGCCGACGCGAACGCCACCACCTGGCGGTTCACCCTGCGCTCCGGGGCCACCTTCCACGACGGGAGACCGGTCACCGCCGACGACGTGGTCTTCGTCTTCGACCGGATCCTCGACCCGGGCACCCAGACCCTCGCCCAGGGCTTCTTCGCGAGCTGGCTGAAGGAGGCCCGGAAGATCGACACCCGGACCGTCGACCTGGTGCTGAGGTTCCCCTTCCCGGACGGCGTCGCCCGCCTCACCCTCGCCAAGATCATGCCGAGGCACGTGTTCTCCCGGCCCGGCGCCTGGGACGACGCGATCAAGGGACTGGCGGTCGGCTCGGGACCGTACCGGCAGACCGGGCACCACCCCAAGTCGAACACCACCTTCGCCGCGTACGAGCGCTACAACGGCCCCCGCAAGCCGGCCTTCCAGAAGATGAACTGGCTGACGATCGTCGACGCCGCCTCCCGCGTGGCGCGGATCTCCGGGTCCGACGCCGGCGCCCAGATCTCCGACAACATCCCCTACGCCAACATCCCCCGCCTCGAACAGGGCGGCCTTTCGGTCGGCGGCGGCGCCGGGATGAACAACGCGTTCCTGATGTTCAACACGCGGCACCCACCCTTCGACGACGTCCGGGTCCGCCAGGCCCTGCACTACGCCGTCGACAAGGCGAAGATCGTCGAGGTCGCCCTCAAGGGCCACGGAAAACCCGCGAGTTCGTTCCTGAACGAGACCAACCCCGCCTACCGCCGGGCGAAGACGGTCTACGACCACGACCCCGACAAGGCGAAGGCGCTCCTGCAGGCCGCCGGAGTCAGCGGCCTGCACGTGAACATCCTCGCCTCCAACGTGAGCTGGCTCGTCGACTGCCTGCCCACCATCAAGTCGTCCTGGGACGCGATCGGCGTCACCACGACCCTGTCCCCGCAGGAGACCACGGCCGTGTTCACCAAGATGGACCAGAAGCAGGACTACCAGGTCGTCGCCGCCGTCTCGAACCCCAACCAGTTCGGCCTCGACGCCGACCTGATCATGCACTACAACTACGGCCCCCGGAACCTGTGGATGGGCTACGCCCGCTGGGCCGACAACGCGGTCGCGAAGCAGCTCTTCAAGGACATGGACGCGGCCACCCGCGAACCGGACCCGGACAAGAAGAAGACGATGATCCAGGACTACATCGACGTCGTCGCCGAACAGGCCGTCCTCTACCCGGTCGTCCACAACGAGCTGATCACCGCCTGGGACCCGCGCAGACTCACCGGCATAAGGGCCCAGCCCTACCCGGGCATCAACGTCCTCACCGCCAAGTGGGCCTGACGGCATGACCGCCGTCCTGCGCATCCTGCTGCGCCGCACCGCCCTGCTGGTGCCGCTCCTGCTCGGCATCGCCCTGTTCGTGTTCCTGGTGATGCGGTTCTCCGACGTCGACCCGGCGTCCGCGTTCTTCCAGGGCGCCAACCCCACCCCGCGGCAACTCCACGACTTCCGCGCACGCAACGGTCTCCTCGACCCCCTCCCGCTGCGCTACGTCCACTTCGTCGGCGGCCTGCTCCACGGCGACCTCGGCACCAGCGCCCTCACCCGCACCCCGGTCCTCGACCAGGTCCTCACCGCCCTGCCGCTCACCCTCCAGCTGACCTTCCTGGGCCTCGGCATCGCCGTCGTCCTGGCGCTGGCCGCAGGCGTGACCGCGGCCATCCACCGGGACCGCTGGCCGGACCAGGTCATCCGCGTCCTCTCCCTCGTCGGCGTCGCCGCCCCCGCCTTCTGGCTGGCGCTGCTGATGATCCAGTACCTGGCCGTCGACCGCGGCTGGTTCCCGTCCGGCGGCTACATCAACCCCGAGGACTCCGTCTCCGGCTGGCTCAGGACCATGGCCCTGCCCGCCCTCGCGCTCTCCCTCCCGGTGGCCGCCCAGCTCACCCGGATCGTCCGCACCTCGGTGGTCGAGGAACTCGACAAGGACTACGTCCGCACCGCGATCGGCAGCGGCCTGCCGCCCCACGTCGTAATCGGCCGCAACGTCCTGCGCAACGCCCTGGTCAACCCCCTGACCGTGCTGGGCCTGCGGGTCGGCTACCTGCTCGGCGGGGCGGTCGTCATCGAGACCGTCTTCGCCCTGCCCGGCATGGGCAAGCTGATGATCGACGCCGTCCAGAACGGCGACCCGGCCGTCGTCCAGGGCGTCGTCCTCACCACCGCGACCGGCTTCGTCGTCGTCAACCTGGTCATCGACGTCCTCTACCTCCTGGTCAACCCGCGTCTGAGGGAGGCCACATGACGACGTTCACCCGCGCGGCCCTCACCACCGCGCTCGCCCGCCCCGGCGTACGACTGCGCAGGCTGTCACCGCTGTCGAAGACGGCCCTCGCGTTCCTTGCCGTGGTCGTCCTGGTGGCGGCGTTCGCCCCCCTCCTCGCCCCCGACGACCCCCTTGCGCAGCAGGCCCCCGCCGACGGCACCGGCCACCCCTCCGCCGGCCACTGGTTGGGCCAGGACAGCCTCGGCCGGGACATCCTCAGCCGGCTGATGTACGGCGCCCGCTGGTCCCTCGCCATCGGCCTCGGCGCCACCGGCCTCGCCCTGGTCGCCGGCGCCCTGCTCGGGGTCCTCGCGGCCACCTCCCGCAAGGCCGTCGACGAGACCCTGATGCGCTGCCTGGACGTGGTGATGGCGTTCCCCGGCATCGCCCTGGCCGCCGTCCTGGTCGCCGTCTTCGGCGGCGGCAGCACGGTCCTGATCTGCGCGATCGCCTTCCTCTTCACCCCGCCGGTGGCCCGGGTCGTCCGCGCGAACGTCCTCGACCAGTACGGCGAGGACTACGTCACCGCGGAACGCGTCATCGGCGCCCGCACCTCGCACATCGTCGTCCGCCACGTGGCGGTCAACTGCCTCGCCCCCGTCCTCGTCTTCTGCACGGTCCAGGTCGCCGAGGCCATCGTCTTCGAGGCGTCCCTGTCCTTCATCGGCGCGGGCGTACGGCCCCCCGACCCGTCCTGGGGCAGTGTCATCGCCGACGGCAAGAACATGGTCCTGACCGGCGGCTGGTGGGCCACCCTCTTCCCCGGCCTGCTCATCCTCCTCACGGTCCTCTCCCTCAACATGCTCTCCGAGGGCGTCTCGGACGCGTGGGCGTCACCGGCGGCGAGGGAGACGGAGCCGGCCCCGGACCCCGTAGCGGCCCCCGAGCCGGGGGAGGCCCCGGAGCTGCCGTCCCTGACCGAGGCGGCCGACCGGCTACGGGCCCGTGCTCGCCCGCTCCCCTCCCACGAGGGACCACCGGTGCTGTCCGTGGAGAATCTCGCGATCGGCTTCCCGGACCGCCACCGGGGGGTGAACATCGTCAACGGCATCAGCTTCGAGGTGTATCCCGGCGAAGTCCTGGGTCTGGTAGGGGAGTCGGGCTGCGGAAAGTCCCTGACGGCCCTGACGATCATGGGCCTGCAGCCGAAGACGGCACGGGTAGCGGGCCGAATCGATTTCCACGCCGGTGAGGGAACGCGCCCCAAAGGGGCGCGGGGAACTGCGCGACCAGCCCCCACCGGCCCGCAGCCGCCCGTGGACCTCACCACCCCCCACCGCCGCCTCCTCGGCCACGAGATCGCGATGGTCTACCAGGACGCCCTGTCTTCCCTGAACCCTTCCATGACGGTCAACGCCCAGCTCAAACAGCTGGTGAGACGCGGCGGCCACCGCACCCCCGCCGAACTCCTCACCCTCGTCGGCCTCGACCCCACCCGAACCCTGCGGAGCTACCCCCACGAACTCTCCGGCGGCCAGCGTCAACGCGTCCTCATCGCGATGGCCCTCTCCCGCGACCCCCGCCTGATCATCGCCGACGAACCCACCACCGCCCTCGACGTCACCGTCCAGGCCCAGGTGATGGAACTCCTCCTGCGCCTGCGCGAGGAACTCGGCTTCGCGCTGATCCTGGTCTCGCACGACCTCGCCCTGGTCGCGGACGTCACCGACCGGGTGGTGGTGATGTACGGCGGGCAGATCGTCGAGACCGGCGTCACCGCGGAACTGGTCGGCGCGCCCACCCACCACTACACGCGCGGCCTGCTCGGCAGCGTGCTGTCGCTGGAGTCCGGGGCCGAGCGGCTCACCCAGATCAGGGGCGTGGTGCCGTCCCCCGCCGACTTCCCCGCAGGGTGCCGCTTCAGCGACCGCTGCCCGGCGGCGAGCGAGATCTGCCGTACGACACCACCCGGCCTCACCGGCACCCCCACCCACACCGCGGCCTGCCACCACCCGGCCGTCGACCTGGCGGCGAGCACGGAGGCGGTCACATGAGCGCGGTGGAGCTGACCGGCGTCCACGTGGTCCACCGGGCCCGCGGCGGGGGCGTGTTCGGCCGGGACCGGGTGTACGCGCTGACCGGCGCCGACCTCACCGTGGCGCCCGGCGAGACGGTGGGCGTGGTCGGCGAGTCCGGGTGCGGGAAGTCGACGCTGGCGAAGGTGCTGGTCGGCATCCAGCGGCCGACGGCCGGCACGGTCACCTTCCACGGCCGGGACCTGTGGGCGATGCCGCAGGGCGAACGCCGGACGACCGTCGGCGCGAGCACCGGCATGGTCTTCCAGGACCCGTCGACGGCCCTCAACCGCCGCCTGCCCGTACGCCGCATCCTGCGCGACCCGCTGGACGTCCACGACCGCGGCACCAAGGCCGAACGGGAGGACAGGGTACGGGAGTTGATGAGCCTCGTCGGCCTGCCCCGGGCGCTCGCCGAGGCGCTGCCCGGCCAGCTCTCCGGCGGGCAGCGCCAGCGCGTCGCGATCGCCCGCGCCCTCGCCCTGGACCCCGACCTGGTGGTGGCGGACGAACCGACCAGCGCGCTGGACGTCTCGGTCCGCGCCCAGATCCTCAACCTCCTCCTGGAGCTGCGCGAACGCCTCGGCCTCGCCCTGGTCTTCGTCTCCCACGACATCCAGACGGTACGGCGGATGAGCGACCGGGTGATCACCATGTACCTGGGCCGGATCGTCGAGGACACCCCGGCCGCCGACGTCACCGACCACGCCCGGCATCCCTACACCCGGGCCCTGTTCTCGGCCACCCCGGGCCTGCTGAACCCGATCGACCCCATCCCGCTCACCGGCCCGGTGCCCTCGGCGACCCGGCCGCCGTCCGGGTGCCCGTTCCGCACCCGCTGCTGGCGGGCGGACGACGAGTGTGCCGTCCGCATGCCTGACTTCTCGGCCGCGTCACGGCCCGGTCACCGCTACCGCTGCCACCACCCCGTGGATCCTGTGGAGGAGGACCAGCCGAGCCACAGCCTGCCCAGGGAGACCTGATGACGCTGCCCACCCCGCTCACCGGTGTCGTACCGCCCGTCTGCACGCCCCTGACACCGGACCGCGAGGTGGACGTCGCCTCCCTGCGCAGGCTCGTCGACCATCTGACGGCGGCCGGGGTGGACGGGCTGTTCGTGCTGGGCTCGACGTCGGAGGTGGCGTACCTGACGGACCGGCAGCGCAGGCTGGTCACCGAGACGGTGGTCGCCCACGCGGCCGGCCGGCTCCCGGTCCTGGCGGGCGTCATCGACATGACGACCCCCCGGGTCCTGGACCACGTCGCGTCCGTCACCGCGGCCGGCGCGGACGCGGTCGTCGTCACCGCCCCCTTCTACACCCGCACCCACCCGGCCGAGATCGCCCGCCACTTCCGTCTGGTCGCCGACCGGTCGCCGGTCCCGGTCATCGCGTACGACATCCCGGTCGCCGTCCACACCAGGCTCCCCGCCGCCCTGGTGCTCGAGCTGGCCGCCGACGGGGTGCTGGCCGGGCTGAAGGACTCCAGCGGCGACCTGGCGGGCTTCCGCGAGGTCGTCACGGGCAGCAGGGGCCTGTCCGGCTTCAGCGCGCTGACGGGGTCCGAGCTGACCGTCGACTCGGCCCTCGCGCTGGGCGCCGACGGGGCGGTCCCGGGGCTCGCCAACGTCGACCCGGACGGGTACGTCCGCCTGGACCGGCTCTGCCGGGCGGGGGACTGGGACCGGGCGCGGGCCGAGCAGGAGCGGCTGTGCGGTCTCTTCCGGATGACCGGTGTCGGGGACCCGGCCCGGATGGGCGGCAGCTCGGCGGGGCTGGGGGCGTTCAAGGCGGCGCTGCACCTGCGCGGGGTGATCGACTGCCCGGCCACCGCCGAGCCCCAGGTGCCGCTGTCGCAGGAGGAGACCGAGTGCGTGGCGAAGTACCTGGCGGGCGCGGGTCTGATGTAGCGAGCTCCGATGCGGCGAGCCGCCCCGGTCCTCGGCGGGTCCCCGGACAGACTCCGGCCGAGTCTAGGCACGCAGCGCCACACCGGTGATGCGAAGCGTGAAATTCCCAGGGGCGGGGGAGCCAGGTGAGGTGAACGCGATGAACCTCCCCATCGGCTCCTGTGCCGTCGACACCCGTACCGGACGGCTGGGCATCGTCATGGGCCACGAGGGCCCCTACGTGCAGTTGCGGCCGTACGGGGGAGGACGGGAGTGGGACGCGCACCCGGACGCCGTACGCGTCGCCACCCAGGCCGAACGGCTCAGCGCGGCCACCGCCCACGCCAACGCCCGCAGCCGCGGCGAGGCCTCCTGAAGGCCGCCTCGCCCCACGCCCCCTTCCGGCGACAGGGCAGAATGGGCCCATGAGCCTGTTCCGCGACGACGGCATCGTGCTGCGCACCCAGAAGCTGGGTGAGGCGGACCGCATCATCACGATGCTCACCCGTGGGCACGGCCGGGTGCGGGCGGTGGCCCGTGGGGTGCGGCGGACCAAGTCGAAGTTCGGGGCCCGCCTGGAGCCCTTCTCCCATGTCGACGTGCAGTTCTTCGCCCGCGGGAGCGAGCTGGTCGGGCGCGGGCTGCCGCTGTGCACGCAGAGCGAGACCATCGCGCCCTACGGCGGCGGGATCGTCACCGACTACGCGCGGTACACCGCCGGGACGGCCATGCTGGAGACCGCCGAGCGGTTCACCGACCACGAGGGCGAGCCGGCCGTGCAGCAGTACCTGCTGCTCGTGGGGGGCCTGCGGACCCTCGCCCGCGGGGAGCACGCCCCGCATCTCGTCCTCGACGCCTTCCTGCTGCGCTCCCTCGCGGTCAACGGCTACGCGCCCAGCTTCGAGGCCTGCGCCAAGTGCGGCATGCCCGGCCCTAACCGCTTCTTCTCGGTCGGCTCCGGCGGCAGCGTCTGCGTCGACTGCCGGGTGCCCGGCAGCGTCGTACCCTCGCCGCAGACCCTGGTTCTGCTCGGGGCGCTGCTTACGGGAGACTGGGAGACCGCGGACGCGGCCGAGGCCCGGCACGTCAGGGAGGGCAGTGGGCTGGTGTCCGCCTATCTGCACTGGCATCTGGAGCGCGGGCTGCGCTCGCTCAGGTACGTAGAGAAAAGCTAGCGAGAAAAGCCAGAGGGAGACGAGAAGCACATGGTCGTACGCGGGATCCTGGGGCGTCAGCGCCGCGAGTACAAGGCGCCCGAGCCGCACCCGTCCGGCGCCCGCCCGCCCAAGCTCCCGGGCGAGCTGGTCCCGAACCATGTGGCGATCGTCATGGACGGGAACGGCCGCTGGGCGAAGGAGCGCGGGCTGCCGCGCACCGAGGGCCACAAGGTCGGCGCCGAGCAGGTCCTCGACGTGCTCCAGGGCGCGATCGAGATGGGCGTGCGCAACATCTCCCTGTACGCCTTCTCCACCGAGAACTGGAAGCGCTCGCCCGAAGAGGTCCGCTTCCTGATGAACTTCAACCGCGACTTCATCCGCAAGTCCCGCGACCAGCTCGACTCGCTCGGTGTCCGGGTGCGCTGGGCGGGCCGGATGCCCCGGCTGTGGAAGTCGGTCGCCAGGGAGCTCCAGGTCGCCCAGGAGCAGACCAAGGACAACGACCTGCTCACCCTGTACTTCTGCATGAACTACGGCGGCCGGGCCGAGATCACCGACGCGGTGCAGGCGATCGCCGAGGAGGTGAAGGCGGGCCGGCTCGACCCGTCGAAGATCACCGAGAAGACCATCCAGAAGCACATGTACTACGCCGACATGCCCGACGTGGACATGTTCCTGCGGCCCAGCGGCGAGCAGCGCACCTCCAACTACCTGATCTGGCAGAGCGCTTACGCCGAGATGGTCTTCCAGGACGTGCTGTGGCCCGACTTCGACCGCCGCGACCTGTGGCGGGCGTGCGTCGAATTCGCCTCCCGCGACCGGCGGTTCGGCGGGGCCATCCCCAACGAGGAACTGCTGGCGATGGAGGGCAGCCAGGAGAGCGACTGACGGCCATCCGCCGTTCGTGAGGGCCGAAGCGTGTCACCCCCGCTCTCGCCCTCGGCGCCCTGTTCCTCACGCGCTGCCAGCGCACGCCAGGACAGAGGGATCCGTGCCGTTGACCCGTACCCGCGAGGGCAGTCGAGCCACACGGGGCGCTGCTGGTTCTCGATGGACTGGCGTACGGCGGTCAGCGGCGCTTCGTCGCAGCTTCCGGCGAAGCAGGAGCCGGACCAGAAGTGGCCGCCTGAACCTCCTGCACGACTGGTGGACGACGCTGCCGAAGGAGTGCTTCGACCGGAACTGACCTGCGCCTGTACGATCCCGCCTCATGGTCATGGACATGGGGCGGGACGCCGGGCAGGGCGTGGTGGAGCTGGCCTACCAGCCGGTCGTGGGAGATTTCTTGGGGGCGCTGCGGGAGCGCGAGCGGTTGAGGCGACGGGGGTGGATGCGGCGCTGGGCTGTCGGTCTCATCGCGTTCGCCTTCGTGCTTAACGCCTTGCTCTCGGTGACGGGGAGTGAGAAGCCCGACTGGTTCCTGCTCACCGTGATGCCCTTGGGCGTGGCCATGGTGTGCCTCACACCCCGGCTCCAGGCCCGCGCATTCCTCAAGCTCGCTGCCCGCAACGGCACGTTTCGCGCGACCGTGGCGGACGCCGGGCTGACGATGACCACCGACAACAGCATGACGTCCGTCAACTGGTCGGCGCAGCCCCGCTATCGGGAGACCAAGGACGCTTTCATCACCTACAGCGACGACAAGAACGCCTCGTGCTTCACCGTGCTGCCCAAGCGCGGCCTCCCGGACCCCGCCGACGCCGACCGGCTGCGCGCGATCCTCGACCGGCACCTCAGCCGCGCGTAGCTCAGCAGCTCTCCGCCGCGGTCCCGGCGCAGTCCGCGCACGTCCCGAAGATCTCGACGGTGTGGGCGACGTTGACGTACCCGTGCTCGGCGGCGATGGCCTCGGCCCACTTCTCGACGGCCGGGCCCTCCACCTCCACCGCCTTGCCGCAGACGCGGCAGACCAGGTGGTGGTGGTGCTCCCCGGTGGAGCAGCGGCGGTAGACCGACTCGCCGTCGGACGTGCGCAGGACGTCCACCTCGCCGGCGTCGGCGAGGTTCTGGAGCGTGCGGTAGACCGTGGTCAGGCCGACCGAGTCGCCCTTGTGCTTGAGCATGTCGTGCAGTTCCTGCGCGCTGCGGAACTCCTCGACCTCGTCCAGGCACGCCGCCACGGCTGCCCGCTGACGGGTCGAGCGGCCCTTCACGGGCGGTCCAGCGGTCGTCACCGGTTGCCTCCTCACATCACTGCTTCTGCCGGGCCATTGTGCCAGCCCGGGCTGAGGGCGGTCAGACGCCGACCTCGTCGGCGGCCCCCCTGGTGGCCGGAATCGCGCACTCCGCCGGGTCCCCGGCGGGCCGTCGCGCGGCGGCCGCGCGGGCGCGTCGGCGGGCCAGTGGGGTGGCCAGCACGCTCAGCACGACGAACGCGGCGATGGTCAGCAGCACGATCGTCGCGCCCGGCGGGACGTACTGGTAGTACGACGTGATCGTGCCCCCGATCGTCACCGTCACACCGATCGCGACGGCGATCGCGAACGTGGCCGCGAAGCTGCGGCTCAGCTGCTGCGCGGCGGCCACCGGGACGACCATGAGCGCGGAGACCAGCAGCAGGCCCACCACGCGCATCGCCACCGTCACGGTCACCGCCGCCGTGATCGCGGTGAGCAGGTTGAGCGCCCGTACCGGCAGGCCGGTCACCCGCGCGAACTCCTCGTCCTGGCTCACCGCGAACAGCTGCCGGCGCAGGCCGAGGGTGACCAGGAGGACGAAGGCCGCCAGCAGGCAGATCGCGGTGACGTCCGACTCGGACACCGTCGACAGCGAGCCGAAGAGATACGACATCAGGTTGGCGTTGGAGCCGCCCGGCGCGAGGTTGATCAGCATCACCCCGCCGGCCATCCCGCCGTAGAAGAGCATCGCGAGGGCGATGTCGCCGCGGGTGCGGCCGTACCAGCGGATCAGCTCCATCACGATCGCGCCGAGCACCGACACCGCCGTCGCCATCCAGACGGGGGAGGTCGAGAGCAGGAAGCCGAGGCCGACGCCGGTCATCGCGACGTGGCCGATGCCGTCGCCCATCAGGGCCTGGCGGCGCTGGACCAGGTAGATGCCGACGGCGGGGGCGGTGATGCCGACCAGGACGGCGGCGAGCAGGGCCCGCTGCATGAAGGCGTAGTTCAGGAAGTCCATCAGCTCAGCAGTCCCGTGCGCAGTGGCGTGTGCTCGTCGTGGGGGTGGACGTGGTCGTGGCCGGGCAGGGCGTGCTGGCCGACCGCCCGCGGGGGCGGGCCGTCGTGCAGGACGCAGCCGTCGCGCAGGACGACCGCGCGGTCGATCAGCGGCTCCAGCGGGCCCAGTTCGTGCAGGACGAGGAGGACCGTGGTGCCCTGCTCGACCTGCTCGCGCAGCGTTCGCGCGAGGATCTCCTGGCTGGCCAGGTCGACGCCCGCCATCGGCTCGTCCATGATCAGCAGTTCGGGCTCGGCGACCAGCGCGCGGGCGATCAGCACCCGCTGGTGCTGGCCGCCGGAGAGCGCCTCCACGTTGTCCTTGGCGCGGTCCGCCATGCCGACCAGGCCCAGGGCGTGCCGCACGGCCGCGTGGTCGGCCTTGTGGAAGAGACCGAAGCGGGTGCGGGAGAGACGGCCGGCCGAGACGACCTCGGTGACCGTCGCCGGGACCCCGCCCGCCGCGGTGGTGCGCTGCGGGACGTAGCCGACCCGCGACCAGTCCCGGAAGGAACGGCGTGCAGTGCCGAACAGGGATATCTCGCCGCCGCTCACCGGCACCTGGCCGATGATCGTGCGGATCGCGGTCGACTTGCCCGAGCCGTTCGCGCCGAGCAGCGCGACCACCTCACCGCGGTGCACGGTGAGGTCGATGCCGCGCAGGACGGGGCGCGAGCCCAGCTCCGCGGTGACGCCGCGCAGGGATATGACGGGCTCGCCGTTCATCTCGTCGTCTCCTGTCAGGTGGCGTGTCACTGGGCGCCCAGTGCCTGCTGCAGTGCCTTGAGGTTGGCTTCCTGGACCGCGAAGTAGTCCCGGCCGCGGGACTTGGCGGTGATGCCCTCGATCGGGTCGAGGACGTCCGTCTTCAGACCGGCGTCGGCGGCGATGGTCTTGGCGGTCTTGTCGCTGACGAGCGTCTCGTAGAACACGGTGGTGACGCCGTCGGCCCTGGCCATGGTCTCGAGGTCCTTCACGCGGGCCGCGCTCGGCTCCGACTCGGGGTCGAGGCCGTTGATGGCCTCCTCGGTCAGGCCGTAGCGCTCGGCGAGGTAGCCGAAGGCCGCGTGCGTGGTGATGAAGACCTTGGACCTCGTGTCCGCGAGGCCGTCCTTGAACTGCGTGTTCAGGTCGTCCAGCTTCTTGACCAGGGCCGCGGTGTTCTTCTTGTAGTCGGCGGCGTGGTCCGGGTCGGCCTTCTCGAAGGCCTTGCCGACGCCCTCGGCGACCTGGGCGTAGCGCACCGGGTCGAGCCAGATGTGCGGGTCGAGGCCGGACAGCTCCTCGTTTTTCGAGGTGTCGTGCGAGGCCGCGTGCCCGCCGACCTCGTTGCCGTGCTTCTCCAGCGTGGTCAGGGAAGCGGCGTCGATCTTCGTCTTCACCGACGACTGGGCGACCGCGTCGTCGACGGAGGGCTGGAGGTTCTTCAGGTAGAGGACCGCGTCGGACTTCTCGATCCCGATGATCTGCTTGGGGCTGATCTCCAGGTCGTGCGGCTCCTGGCCGGGCTGGGTGAGACTGGTGACGTGGACGTGGCTGCCGCCGATCTGATCGGCGAGGTAGGCCATCGGGTAGAACGACGCGACGACGTCGAACTTGCCGGTCTGGGCCGCCGTGGCGTCGCCGCCGCAGGCAGTGAGGGTCGCTATGCCGAGTGCGGTGACGGTGGTCGCGGCGGCCACGGGTATGAGGCCTCGTCGTACGTTCATGAGAGTCATTTTCAACAAACATGGAAACCGTTGTCAACAAGCCTGCTGAGGGGAACCGATTTGGTTGAGGGGGAGCCCCCGCCGGTACCCTGAAGCATTCGCTCTGAAGCGTCTTTGCTTCGTCGCCCGTCGTCGTAATGAAGAGAGCACCGTGGCCGCCGACAAGATCGACACCATCGTCAGCCTGAGCAAGCGCCGTGGCTTCGTATTCCCGTGCAGTGAGATCTACGGCGGCCAGCGTGCCGCCTGGGACTACGGGCCGCTGGGTGTCGAGCTCAAGGAGAACCTGAAGCGCCAGTGGTGGCGCTACATGGTGACGTCGCGCGAGGACGTGGTCGGTCTCGACTCGTCCGTCATCCTGGCCCCCGAGGTCTGGGTGGCCTCCGGTCACGTCGCCACCTTCACGGACCCGCTGACCGAGTGCACCGCCTGTCACAAGCGGTTCCGCGCGGACCACCTGGAGGAGGCGTACGAGGCCAAGCACGGCCGTCTCCCGGAGAACGGCCTCGCGGACGTCAACTGCCCCAACTGCGGCAACAAGGGCCAGTTCACCGAGCCCAAGCAGTTCTCGGGCCTGCTCTCCACCCACCTCGGGCCGACCCAGGACAGCGGCTCCGTCGCCTACCTGCGCCCGGAGACCGCGCAGGGCATCTTCACCAACTTCGCCCAGGTGCAGACCACCTCGCGCCGCAAGCCGCCGTTCGGCATCGCGCAGATGGGCAAGTCCTTCCGCAACGAGATCACGCCCGGCAACTTCATCTTCCGCACCCGCGAGTTCGAGCAGATGGAGATGGAGTTCTTCGTCAAGCCGGGCGAGGACGAGAAGTGGCAGGAGTACTGGATGGAGCAGCGCTGGAACTGGTACACCGGCCTGGGCCTGCGCGAGGAGAACATGCGGTGGTACGAGCACCCGAAGGAGAAGCTCTCCCACTACTCCAAGCGCACCGCTGACATCGAGTACCGCTTCCAGTTCGGCGGCAACGAGTGGGGCGAGCTGGAGGGTGTCGCCAACCGCACCGACTACGACCTGAACGCCCACTCCAAGGCCTCCGGCCAGGACCTCTCCTACTTCGACCAGGAGGCCCAGGAGCGCTGGACGCCGTACGTCATCGAGCCGGCGGCCGGTGTCGGGCGGGCGATGCTCGCCTTCCTGCTGGACGCGTACATCGAGGACGAGGCGCCGAACGCCAAGGGCAAGCTGGAGAAGCGGACGGTGCTGCGCCTGGACCACCGCCTGGCCCCGGTCAAGGTCGCGGTCCTGCCGCTGTCCCGCAACCCCGAGCTGTCCCCGAAGGCCAAGGGCCTCGCCCAGGCGCTGCGCGGGCACTGGAACATCGAGTTCGACGACGCCGGTGCGATCGGGCGCCGCTACCGCCGCCAGGACGAGATCGGTACGCCGTACTGCGTGACCGTCGACTTCGACACGCTCGAGGACAACGCCGTCACGGTGCGTGAGCGTGACTCGATGAAGCAGGAGCGGGTGTCTCTCGACCAGATCGAGGGCTACCTCGCGGGTCGCCTGCTGGGCTGCTAGGCCCCGGCCCTTCCGCCTTCTCGCCCACCCTCCCACCCGACTCGGTCGGCTGGAGGGTGGGCGTTTCGGCGTTTTGGGTGCCGGGGAGGGCGGCCGACCCAAGGGGCGCGGGAAGGGTGCCCGACCCAAGGGGCGCGGGAAGGGCGCCCGACCCAAGCGGCGCGGGGAACTGCGCGATCGGCCCCGCCGGCCCGCGGGGAACTGCGCGATCGGCCCCGCTGGCCGGCGGGGAACTGCGGGATGGTCCCACCGGCCCGCGGGGACTGCGGGATCGGCTCCCGTCGGCCCGCGGGGACTGCGGGATTGGTCTCACCGGCCCGTGAGGACTGCGGGATCGGCCCCCGTCGGCCCGCGGGGACTGCGGGATTGGTCTCACCGGCCCGTGAGGACTGCGGGATCGGCCCCCGCCGGCCCGTGGGGAGCTGCGGGATCGGCCCCACCGCCCCACCGGCCCGCGGGGAAACCGCGCGATCGGCCCCCGCCGGCCCCTGGCGAACCACCGGCCGGTGCCCGGCGCCGCCGGGATCCGTCGCTGGGGCTGGTCGCCGTTGGGGCGGGAGGGGGAGGGTGCTCCGGAGTTCCCTACAGGTCCAGGTCCACATAGAGCGCCGCGTGGTCCGACGCCTCCGTGAGTTTCGACGTCACGGTGTCGAAGGACTTGATGCCGTCCGCGAAGATGCCGCGGGTCTCCAGGCCCACGTGCTGGACCTCGTGCCACAGCGGCGGCGGGAGCAGCAGGTAGTCGATCTTGTCCTGGAGCCGGGTGCACGGCTCGTGCGTGCCGGGCTCGCCGTGGTAGGACGGGTGGCTCATGACATCGCGCAGACCGGTGTCCAGCAGCTGCGCCACCGCTTCGCTCTCCGGGTCGTCGTTGAGGTCCCCGGCGACCACGACGTGCGGGGTGCGTTCCGCCGCCGCCCGGTAGATCTCCGCGACCCGCTTCGCCTGGGCCAGTCGCAGCTCCGGGTCGTCGCGGAACTTGCTCTTGAGGTGGTTGCCCAGGATCACCAGCGGCGTTCCGTCGAGCTGGATCTCGAACTCGGGGCAGTCACGGCTGAACAGCCGGTCGGCCGGGTGGTCCGGGTCGGTGTCGAAGAGGTGGGAGCGGACGGACGTGATCGGGTGCCGGCTGAGGATCCCGATGTCGATGCCCCGGGGGTCGTTGCCGTCGATCAGCAGGTTGTACGGGTACGGCCGTCGGCCCAGCGCGTCCGCCAGGACCTGGGTGTTGAAGCGCTCCAGGGTGAGCCGGTCCTCGACCTCCACGGTCAGCAGGATGTCGGCGTCGACCTCCGCGACCACCCGGCCGGTGTTCCGCACCATGCTCATGTCGAGGTCGTCGTGCGAGAGTTCGGCCCATCCGGTCCACGACCCCCGGCCGGTGGCGATGATGTCGTGGGGGGTCTTCGGCGGCCTGGTCGTGTCGAAGAGCCCGGTGTGCTTGCCCGGGCGGGACTGGTTGATGACGATCGGCGGCGGGCCCTTCGGGTCCGGGTGTTTCGGGTCGTCGATGTCGTACGCCCGGTACGTCGTGACGATCCGGACGATCTCCGCCTTGTCGGCGTCCGAGTACGTCGGCAGGTCGAGGACGGCGACCAACTTGGCGAAGTCGGCGAGGACTTGCTCCCGCTCGGCCGGATTCTCCAGCCGGAAGGCCGTGGGCCGGCGGAAGAGGTTCTCCATGTTGAACGTGGCGATCCGAATGCTCATGGCGGGCCTCCTCGGCGGCGCGAGAGCACCGGGGGAACGGCCGGTGGCAGGCGCCGCCGGTGACTGCTCGCCGGCAGTTCCATTCTCGGAGTCCGGGCGGCGTCTGTCGAACGGAGGGCGGGGCGGGCCCGCGCCGCCCGGACCCGCCCTGCCGCCCGGGTCCGGGCGGGCTCAACGCCCCTGGAGGGACTTCACGTTGTCACCGAACGTCCAGTTCTTCGAGCCGTCCCAGTTGATCGACCAGGTCATCAGGCCCTTGAGGGACGTGCCGTAGTGCCTCCAGGCCTGGGAGACCAGCGACGGGGACATGTAGCCGCCGCCCGCCCCGGACTGCGCGGGCAGGCCCGGGACCTGCTTGTCGTACGGCACCTTGACGGTCGTGCCCTGCACGACCAGCCCCTTGTTGAGGCAGTCGGTCTGTGCGGTGAAGCCGGCGACCGTGCCGGCCGGGTAGGAGTCGCCGGAGCAGCCGTACATGCTGCCGTTGTAGTACTGCATGTTGAGCCACCACAGGCGGCCGTTGTCGGCGTACCTCTTGATGATCGGCAGGTAGGCGCCCCAGATCGAGCCGTAGGTGATGCTGCCGCCGGTGACGTACGCCGTCTCCGGGGCCATCGTGAGGCCGAAGTTGGACGGCATCCGGGCGAGGACGCCGTCGATGATGCGGACCAGGTTGGCCTGGGAGGTGGAGAGTTGGGTGATCGACCCGCTGCCCACCAGGCCGGTCTCGATGTCGATGTCGATGCCGTCGAAGTTGTACTTCTTCAGGATCGGGACGATCGTCGAGACGAACTTGTCGGCCACGGTGGACGAGCTGAGGTCGATGCCCGCGGCCGCCCCGCCGATCGACAGCAGGACGGTCTGCCCCGACGCCTTCGCCGCGCACATCTCCGCGGGCGTGGCCACCTTCACGCCCGTGTCCATGCCGTCCTCCCAGAGCGCGGTGCCGTCGGAACGGATCACGGGGAAGGCCGCGTTGATCACGTTGTAGCCGTGGGCGGCGATCCGGGAGTCGGTGATCGGGGTCCAGCCGAAGGGCGGGTGGACCCCGTTGGCGGAGCCGTCCCAGTTCTCCCAGTACCCCTGCAGCACCTTGCCCGCGGGACGGGACTTGACCGCGCAGGTGTCGGCGGCCGAGGCGGTGGGCGCGGTGGCGATCGCGAGCGGGGCGAGCACGGCCGTGGTGAGGCCGGCGGCGAGCAGGCGCAGCGTGCGGCGGAGCATGCGGTCCTCCCGGTGGGGGTGCGGTGAGGTGTCGTAGGCATGACAGTGCTCGTGGTCCAGACCTCCCGTCAATAGGTCTGGACCATTCCGGGTGCCGGGACGGCTATGGAATGACAGATATTGAAATCTGTCATCTGTCATGCCATGGTGGAGCCATGACGATGCACACCCGTTCCCTCGGATCCACCGGCCCCCACGTCTCCGCCCTCGGTCTCGGCTGCATGGGCATGTCCGCGCTGTACGGCGAGGCCGACCGCGCCGAGTCGATCGCCACGATCCACGCCGCCCTCGACGCGGGCGTGACCCTGCTCGACACCGGCGACTTCTACGCCATGGGGCACAACGAGATGCTGATCGGCGAGGCCCTGCGCACCGCCCCCGCGGCCCTCCGTGAAAAGGCGCTGACCAGCGTCAAGTTCGGCGCCCTGCGCGACCCGGACGGCGGCTGGAACGCCTACGACGGCCGCCCGGCCGCCGTGAAGAACTTCGCCGCCTACTCCCTGCAGCGCCTCGGCGTCGACCACATCGACGTCTACCGGATCGCCCGCGTCGACCCGGACGTGCCGATCGAGGAGACGGTCGGCGCCATCGCCGAACTGGTCGAGAAGGGGCATGTCCGGCACATCGGCCTCAGCGAGGCGAGCGTGGCGAACATCCGGCGGGCCGCCGCCACCGCGCCCATCTCCGACCTGCAGATCGAGTACGCGATCATCACCCGCGACATCGAGCGGGAGGTCCTGCCGGCCACCCGTGAGCTGGGCATCTCCATCACCGCGTACGGCGTGCTCTCCCGGGGCCTGATCTCCGGCCACTTCACCCGCGACCGGCAGCTCGGCGCGGGCGACTTCCGGGCCTTCTCGCCCCGCTTCCAGGGCGACAACCTCCAGCACAACCTCGACCTCGTCGAGGCGCTGCGCAAGATCGCCGACGAGAAGGGCGTGACCGTCGCGCAGATCGCCATCGCCTGGGTGCTCTCCCGCGGCGAGGACATCGTGCCGCTCGTCGGCGCCCGCACCCGCGAGCGGCTCGCCGAGTCGCTGGGCGCGCTGGACGTCACCCTGGACGCGGCCGACCTGGCGGCGATCGAGGAGGCCGTGCCGGCGGACGCGGCGGCGGGCACCCGCTACCCGGCCGCGCAGATGAGCCATCTCGGCACCGAGCACTGACCGCGGCGCCAGGTACCGTCTAGGCCATGGCAGCGACGTCCCCGACCCCGACCCCGGCCCTGACCGCCGAGCGCATCCTCGAGGCGACCGAGGAGGTGCTGCGCCGGCACGGCCCGGCCAAGGCCACCGTGGTGGACGTGGCCCGCGCGCTCGGCGTCAGCCACGGCAGTGTCTACCGGCACTTCCGGACCAAGGCGGCGCTGCGCGAAGCGGTGACGAAGCGGTGGCTGGACCGCACCTCGGAGCAGCTGTCCGGCATCGCCGCCGGGGACCGGGATCCCGAGGCCCGGCTGCGCGACTGGCTGCGGGCCCTGTTCGACGCGAAGCGCCGCAAGGCGGGCGCCGACCCGGAGCTGTTCGCCACCTACATGGTGCTGGTCGACGAGAACGGCCCGGCGGTCACCGAGCACATCGCCGACCTGACCGGCCAGCTGACCGCGATCATCCGGGACGGGACCGGGACCGGTGTCTTCACCGTGCCCGACCCCGCCGCCGCGGCCCGGACCGTCTTCCAGGCCACCGGCCGCTTCCACGACCCGGGCTACGCGCGGGAGTGGGTGCGGCCGGAGGCCGAGGCGGACTTCGGGGCGCTGGTGGAGCTGCTGCTGAGGGGCCTCAGGTCACGTTGACCGTCACGGCGGGGGAGTAGACCTTCTTGCCGACCGCGGAGATCCGCAGGTGCTCGGTGCCCACGGTGTTGAGCTTGGCGGTCAGCGAGTAGGAGCTGCCGTTCTTGGTCTTCGTGGTCGCCTTGAGCGGGATCCACTTGCCGGCCTTCTGGTGCTGCAGTACCAGCGGCCAGCCGACCTTCAGGCCGGAGGTGCGGCCGGTGAAGGTCACCGAGCCACCGGCCTTGACCGAGGTGGCGCTCGCCTTGATGGAGATCGAGGCCATGGTGGTCGGGGACGGGCTCGGCTTCGGTTTGGCCTCGGTGGCGAGGGCCCCGGTGGTACCGGCCGACAGCAGGGCCACGGAGAGCGCACCGGCGGCGAGGGCGCGGGAGATCTGGCGCTGGGTGGTGTGCATGGACGTACTCCTGTCGAGTGACGGGGGGACTCGTCAAGGGTTGGCCGGGTCGCGCCCGGCGGCGACCCGAGCGGTCTCGGCAGCACGTGGCCGCCGCTCTCGGCCCGGTAAAGTCCGCAGGTGGCGACGGGCGCCCTGACCTCGCGGTTCTTCCCCGGAGGCTCACTCGAACGGCGTAACGCGCGGGCTAGGCGGCGACCCGCCAGAAGTCCCGCATCATCGCGGTCGGCGCCGGGCTCGTCATGGCCGCCTGGGTCATCAGGACCGTGACCGTACCGGTCGCCGGGACGAGGTGCGCGGTGGTGCCGGTGCCGCCGACCCAGCCGTAGCGGCCGGGCACCGACCAGGGGCCGGCCGGGGTGACGTCGACCGAGCCGCCGTACCCCCAGCCCTGGCCCTCCAGGAAGAGGGCGGCGCTCTCGCGCTGGGCCGCCGTCAGGTGGTTGGTGGTCATGCGGCTCACCGAGGTGGCGGTCAGCAGCCGGCGGCCGTCCGGGGCGGCGCCCGCGTTCAGCAGCAGCCGGCCGAACGCCAGCCAGTCGTCGGCCGTGGAGACGAGGCCGCCGCCGCCCGAGGGGAAGCCCGGCAGGCTGCTGTACGCGCCGTCCGGGGTGTCCGTCAGACGCAGGGTGCCGTCCGCGGCCGGGGCGTAGGACGAGGTGAAGCGGTGCCGTTTCGGCGCGGGCACCTCGAACGCCGTGTCCCGCATGCCCAGCGGCTCGAAGATCCGCTCCGCCAGGAAGTCGGGGAGGGTACGGCCCGACACCCGGGCCACCAGGATGCCCTGGAGGGCGGACGAGGTGCCGTACAGCCAGGCCTCGCCCGGCTGGTGCAGCATCGGCACCTGGGCCAGCAGGCCCAGCCAGGTGTCCGGGTCCGGCCAGTCCCCGAAGGGACGGCTGTGGTCCTGCACCGCGGACAGGGCCCGCACGGCGGGCAGGGCGAAGTCGGCGGCGAGGCCCCAGCCGGAGCGGAAGCTGAGCAGGTCCTCGACGGTGACCGGGCGGACCGCCGGCACCACGTCGTCCACGGGGCTCGCGGGCGTACGGACCACCATCGGCTTGGCCAGCTCCGGGAGCCAGTCGGCCACCGGGTCGCCGAGCCCGATCCGGCCCTCGTCCACCAGCATCAGCACCGCGGCGGCGGTGATCGGCTTGGTGACCGACGCTATGCGGAAGAGCGAGTCCCGGGCCATCGAGGCGGACCCCTCGACGTCGGTGTGCCCGACGGCCACCACCTCGACGTCGTCGCCGCGGGCCACGAGGCCCACGGCTCCGGGAACGGTGCCGGCCTCGACGTGGCGGCGCAGAGTGGCGTGCAGCGGGGAGACGGTCATCGGTCGTCCTTCCGGTGGGCGCGGTCTCAGCTACGACTTCCGGGCCCGCGGAAAGTCATCGCGAGGGCTGGGTGCCCGCCGGGTCCACGGTGGCCTGGTGGGCCTCGGCCAGATGCTCCTGCGCCTTCAGCCAGGGCAGGAACTGCGCGCCCTTGTGCCAGCCGCAGGTGTCGCATTTGATCGTGCGTTGCACACCCGTGCGCTGCACCCGGACCACGTGTTCCCGGCCGTGCTGGTCCCAGCGGCTGACCTTGCTCTCGTCGATCTGCGACATTGACGCCTCCGGAGTCTGTGCCCGGTCTGCTGTTCGGCACGTGTCGACGGCGGGTCGACGGCAAGGAGTGTGCAGCAAGACCAACATCAACGGGGAATTCTTCACCGGGTTTTGGCGAGGATGTCCCCGGAGTTCACACGGCGGACGAGGCCCGGCCGCGCGGGACGAGGGGGAGGTCAGGGCGGACCTGAGGGTGTGTTCGCGGA
Organism: Streptomyces sp. NPDC001714; assembly: GCF_042892755.1. Taxonomy (NCBI): domain Bacteria; kingdom Bacillati; phylum Actinomycetota; class Actinomycetes; order Kitasatosporales; family Streptomycetaceae; genus Streptomyces; species Streptomyces sp. NPDC001714. The sequence continues at coordinate 471,865 of NZ_JBIAUL010000004.1, read as the reverse complement.
CGTCCCGTCCCAACCTCCGGATCATGAGCCGGACTTGGTCTACCGGCGGAAACCCTGGACAGGGAATTGACCCTGGCTCAAGATGAAAGCGACCTTGTGAAGCGGCCACCGGCACGGAGAGGCGATGCTGCCGGATCCTCAACGTTTCCTGGCCGTTGCCGGCCGCCGGATCGCGCGCGCCGAAGACGCGGCCCAGGCCGTCCGTGAGCTGTACCGGGTGACGGTCCCGGACCTGGCGGACGGGATCTTCGTCTACCTCGGAGACCGCCCGCCGGACGGCTCGGAGCCCGAGCGCCTGGAGCTGGACGGGGTGCCCACCGAACTCGGCGGCGCCATGGGCGGAATGCCCCCGCAGTCGAGACCGGTGGCGCCCGACGGCGCGCTCGCCGCCCTGCTGCGGTGCGGCAGGGCGCGCGGCCGGGGGCCGGACGACATGGACAAGGCACTCGACGAACTCCTCGGGTCGGCGATCCGGCTCCCGCAGGGGAACCGGGTCCTGCTCGCCCCGCTGCGCGCCCCCGACGCCGTCGTGGGTGTGGCGGTGTTCCTGCGGCGCCCGGACCGGGAGGACTTCGTGGAGGACGACATCGCCCTGGCCGACGCGCTGTCGGCGCAGACCGCGCTCGGCGTGCGCGAGGACACCCACGCCGCCGCGCCGCCCGCCGCGCCGAAGGCCCCCGACGAGGACCGCCTGCGCTACGTCGGCGCCGCCACCCGGCGGATCGCCCGCGGCTTCGACACCGACGAGATCGTGCTCGGCCTGTGCCGGGCCGCCGTACCGACGTACTCCGACGCGGCCCTCGTCTACCTGCGCGACCCGCTGCCGGTCGGCGACGAACGTCCCAACGGCCCGGCCGTGCTGCGACTGCGCCGCACCGACCGGCTCAAGGGCCCCGGCGCCGAGCTGGTCTGGCCCGTGGAGACGGTGGACGACGAGCAGGACGACCTGGACGCCTCCGACTGGAGCGAGGTGGTGCCCGGCGGTGCCCTCGCCGAGGTGCTGCGCGGGGTCCGGCCGGTGTTCGCCGACACCCCGCCGACCCGCGCCGCACTGGGCGAACTCGTCGGCCCGGAGAGCGCGTTGAACGACTGGGTCGGCTCGCACGCGATCCTCGCCCCGCTGCGCGGCCGCCGCCGGGTCACCGGCGCGGTGGTCTTCCTGCGCCGCCCCGAGCGCCCGGCGTTCGAGCCCGCCGACCTGCTGGTCGCCGCCCAGCTCGCCACCCACACCGCGCTCGGCGTCGACAAGGCCGTCCTCTACAGCAGGGAGGCCTTCATCGCCGACCGGCTGCAGCGCGCCATGCTGCCGCAGACCCTGCCCCGGCCCACCGGCGTCCGGCTCGCCTCCCGCTACCTGCCCGCCGCCGAGACCGCGCGGGTCGGCGGCGACTGGTACGACGCGATCCCGCTGCCCGGCAGCAGGGTGGCGCTGGTCGTCGGCGACGTCATGGGCCACTCCATGACCTCGGCCGCCGTCATGGGCCAGCTGCGCACCACCGCGCTGACCCTGGCCGGCCTCGACCTGCCCCCGCAGGAGGTCCTGCACCACCTCGACGAACAGGCCCAGCGGCTCGGCACCGACCGCATGGCCACCTGCCTGTACATCGTCTACGACCCCGTCTCGCACCGCATCACCGTCGCCAACGCCGGTCATCCGCCGCCGATCCTGCTGCACCCGGGCGGCAAGGCGGAGGTCCTTACGGTGCCGCCGGGCGCCCCGATCGGCGTCGGCGGCATCGACTTCGAGGCGGTCGAGCTGGACGCCCCCACCGGGGCCACCCTGCTCCTCTACACCGACGGCCTGGTCGAGTCCCGGCTGCGCGACGTGTGGACCGGCATCGAGCAGCTGCGCGAGAAGCTCGCCGCCACCGCCCAGCTGACCGGGCCCGACCGGCCGCCGCCGCTCGAAGCCCTGTGCGACGAGGTGCTCGACATGCTCGGGCCGGGCGACCGCGACGACGACATCGCGCTGCTCGCCGCCCGCTTCGACGGCATCGCGCCGAGCGACGTGGCGTACTGGACCCTGGAGCCGGAGGTCGGCGCCCCCGGCCGGGCCCGCCGGCTGACCCGGCAGGCCCTGGCCGGCTGGGGTCTGGAGGACCTCACCGACACCGCCGAGCTGCTGGTCAGCGAGATCGTCACCAACGCCGTACGGCACGCCTCCCGCCCGATCAGCCTGCGGCTGCTGCGCACGGACGTGCTGCGCTGCGAGGTCGGCGACGACGTGCCGCAGCTGCCGAGGCTGCGGCAGGCCAAGGCCACCGACGAACACGGCCGCGGTCTCTATCTGGTGCACCGGCTGGCGCGGAGGTGGGGTACCACTCGGCTCGGCACCGGGAAGATCGTGTGGTTCGAACTGGGCGGTCCCGGCGGCTGAGTGCGCCGCCGGGGGTGCCCCGCTATGCCGTCCGGCGGGTGCGGCGCCGTCGTGGCTGGTCGCGCAGTTCCTCGCGCCCCTTCGGGGCGCTGCCGCACGGGGGGCCGGTCAGCCCACCGCGCGCGGCAGCCGCAGGCTGAGCAGGCCGGTCAGCACCACCAGGGCCAGCTGCACCAGCAAGGTGGTGACCAGGGCGTCCCGCATGCCCTGGTGCGGGACCAGGGAGAGGAACAGGGTGCCCAGGGTCGCCACGCCGAGGGCGAGCGCGGACTGCTGGGTGGTGACCATCACGCCGCTGCCCACCCCGGCCCGCGCCGACGGTATCTCGGACATCACCAGGCGCAGCACGTTGGGCAGTTGCAGGGCCTGACCGGCACCGGCGACCGCGACCCCGGGCAGCAGCCCGGCGAAGTCCAGGTGCGGCCAGTCCCGCCGGGCGGCGAGCACGATGAGGACCAGCCCGACCGCCTGGATCACGGACCCGGCGGTCACCACCCGGCTGCCGTACCGGGCGATCAGCCGCGGCCCGGCCAGCGAGACGAACAGGAAGACGACCGCCATCGGGGCGAGCGCCATCCCGGCCGGGACCGGACCCAGGTGCTCCCCGCTCTGCAGGGCCACGGCGATCACGAACATGAACCCGCTGAACCCGATCGAGAACGGCAGCATCAGCACCAGTCCCCGGCGCAGCGAGGCGAGTTCGAACAGGCTGGGCGGGACCAGCGGGGTACGGCCCGCGCGGTCGGCGTGGCGCTCCACGGCGTAGAAGGCGACGGCCACGCCCGGGAACGCGGCCAGCGACAGCCAGGTCCACAGCGGCCAGCCCGCCGCCCGGCCCTCGGTGAGCGGGGCGAGGAGGGCGAGCAGGGAGACGGCGAGCAGCACGGTGCCGGGTCCGTCGACCGGCTCCGGCTTCTGCGACCGGGTCTCCGGCACGAAACGGGCGCCGAGCACCAGCCCGACGACCACGACCGGCACGTTGACGAGGAACACGGAGCGCCAGCCGGTGCCCGCGATGTCGGCGGCGACCAGCACCCCGCCGAGTATCTGCCCGGCCACCATGGAGAGGCCGGCGGTGGCGCCGTACAGGCTCATGGCGCGGGCGCGGCGGCCGCCGGCGGTGGCGGCCTGGATGGTGGCGAGGACCTGCGGGAGCATCGCGGCGGACGCGGCGCCCTGGGCGACCCGGGCGGCCACCAGCGTCCAGGCACTGGGCGCGAGTCCGCAGGCCAGTGAGGTCAGCCCGAACGCGGCCATGCCGCCGAGGAAGAGCCGGCGGCGCCCGAACAGGTCGCCGAGCCGCCCGCCGAGCACCAGCAGCACGGCGTAGGCGACGCCGTACCCGGCGACGACGAGTTCCAGGACCGCCTCGCCCGCGTGCAGGTCGGCGCCGATGGTGGGCAGGGCGACGTTGACGATGAAGAAGTCGATGAGAGGGAGTGCGGCGGCCAGCAGCACGGTGAACAGCCCGGGGCCGCCGAGCGCCGGTGGCGCCGACGGGGACCGTACGGGCGCGGTGGTGACGGTTTCGGTCATGACCCCGAGCCTGCTCCGGTACTCAGACTGGTACCAGAGTCTCTTCATCCTGGTAGCAGAAGTACCTGGCAACAGGATCCGCGGGGCGGCACGCTGGAGGCATGACGACCACCGCGAGTGAGACGAAGGCTTCGCCGGTACGGAGCGCGTGCATCCGGCGGCAGGAGCTGGCCGCGTTCCTGCGCAGCCGTCGGGAGCGGATCACCCCGGAGGAGGTGGGCCTGCCACGCGGCACCCGCCGCCGCACCCCCGGCCTGCGCCGCGAGGAGGTCGCCCAGCTCTCCGCGGTCGGCGTCACCTGGTACACCTGGCTCGAACAGGCCAGGGACATCCAGGTCTCCGTCCAGGTCCTGGACGCCCTCGCCCGTACGCTCCTGCTCGACGCCAGCGAGCGCGCCCACCTCTTCCAGCTGGCCGAAGCCGTGGACCCGACCCCGGCCGCGAGCTGTACCGGCGTCACCCCGGCGATGCACGAGATGCTCCGCGCCCTGGAGCCCCTCCCGGCCTGCGTCCAGAACAGCCGCTACGACATCCTCGCCTACAACCGCACCTACGCCCGCCTGCTGTGCGACCTCGACGCGGTCCCGCCCGAGGACCGCAACTGCATGATCCTCGTCTACACCCACCCCGAGTGGCAGCGCTCCATCGTGCACCTGGAGGAGACCCGCCGCCTGATGGCCGCGAAACTCCGCGCCTCCATGGCCGGTCACCTCGGCGAGCCCGCCTGGAAGATGCTGGTCAAGCGTCTGACGGCGGAGTCCCCGGAGTTCCGCGCGAACTGGGAGCGGTACGAGGTGGTGGGCACCCGCACGAGGACCAAGCAGTTCCTCAACCAGTACGTGGGCTTCCTCTCCGTGGACCACACGGACCTGTGGCTGAAGCCCGAGACCGGGGCGCGGATGGTCACGTACGTACCGACGGACGAGGAGTCACGGGAACGCCTGGCACAGCTGTACGACCTGGTGCGGGCGGCGTCGCCGAACTCCTGACCTGGTTACGGGAATTCGTTCGCACAACTGAGTACGCGTACTCAGGACCGGGGCGCCGCCTTCCCCCGACGATGCAGGGGGGAGAGGGATCGACGAATCGACGACCGGCCACGGGGGAGAAGACGATGGAATCCGGCCCGGCCCGCACCGTTGTCCGGCTGATGCTCACCAACCGCCTGTCTCTGGCCTACCTGGTCCTGGTCGCCGTCGTCATCGCCAAGGCGGCCGTCGACTCCGGCGACGCGGACGGGCACGGCTCCGACTACGCCTGGCTCTGGCCGCCCCTGGTCACGTTCCCGGTGTTCCCGCTGCTCTCGGCGCTCGGCAGGACGGCCTGGCGCACGGACACCCCGAACTGGTTCTTCGTCGGCACCGTCGTCGTCTCGGCGCTGCTCCAGTCCCTGGCCCTGGGCGCCCTGCGCCAGGCCGTCCTGGCCCGCCACCAGCGCTCGATCCGCTCCTGCTGACCGCAGGCCCTAGACCCGCTCCGCCGCCCCCACGGCCTCCCGGACCTCCGGGGACTCCAGCCGTGCCGCCGTGCGGTCGGCGGTCGCGCGGGCCCAGCCGCCGTTCGTCACCGCGCCCAGGACCAGCACTGCGAGGCCGCAGCCGGCCAGGATCCACCAGCCGGGGCGGGCGGCGCCCACGAACCTGCCGGCGTACGACGAGGAGCCGATCCCGGACGCCAGCACCGCGCCGATCACCGCGACGCCCAGGGTCTGGCCGAGCTGGCGGCTGGTGGAGGCGACCGCGGCCGCGACGCCCGCCTGGGACCTCGGCATGCCGGAGACCGCCGTGTTGGTGATCGGGGCGTTCACGAAACCGAAGCCGATGCCGAACAGGACGTAGCCGAGGAAGAGGGTGGTGTCCGAGGTCTCCGCCTCGAACGCGGCGAACAGGACCGCGCTCGCGGTCATCGCGACCCCGGCGATCACCAGCGGCAGGCGCGGGCCCCGGCTGCCGACCAGACGGCCTGCCAGCGGGGCGCACAGGAACATCGGGACCGCCATCGGCAGCATCCACAGGCCCGCGTGCAGGGCGTCCAGGCCGCGCACGTTCTGCAGGTAGAGCGTGGACAGGAACAGGAAGCCGCCGAGCGAGGCGAACGCGCTGATCGCGATCACGGTGGCGCCGCTGAACGGCGCCGAGCCGAAGAAACGCAGGTCGATCAGGGGCTCGTCGCGGCGGGGCTCGTACCAGAGCAGGCCCAGCAGCGCGGCGAGGGCCACCGCGGCGAAGGGCAGGACCGTGCCGGCGCCCGCCGTCGGCGCCTCGATGATCGCGTACGTCAGCGAGCCGAACAGGGCGATGACCAGCACCTGGCCGACCGGGTCGGGGCGGCGGGCCTTCGGCGCCCGGGACTCCGGCACGAAGCGCAGCGTCAGCAGGACGGCCGCCAGGCCCACCGGGATGTTGACCCAGAAGATCGCGCGCCAGCCGACCGACTCCACGAGCAGGCCGCCGACCAGCGGTCCGGCGGCCATGGATATACCGACCACCGCACCCCACACGCCGATCGCCCGGGCCCGCTCGCGCGGGTCGGTGAAGGTGTTGGTGATGATCGACATGGCGACCGGGTTGAGCATCGAGCCACCCACCGCCTGGACCATGCGGAACGCGATCAGCGAGTCCAGGTTCGGCGCGAGGGAGCAGAGCAGCGAGCCGATCGAGAAGACGACCAGGCCGGTCATGAAGACCTTCTTGCGGCCGACCCGGTCGCCCGTGGAACCGGCGAGCATCAGCAGCGAGGCCAGGACGAGGGTGTACGCGTCGATCGTCCACTGCAGGCCCGCCGTCGACGCGTGCAGCTCGCGCTGCATGGACGGCAGGCCGACATTGAGTGCGGTGGTGTCGAGACTCACGATGAGCAGGCTCATGCAGCAGATCGCGAGGACGAGCATGCGGCGGCGGGGGCTGAGCTCGGGCATGCGCCCCATCGTACGCCCGTTTCGATAGTGCGTCTAACTAATGAGTGATACATGATCGTGACGGCGGGGCGCGCGAGAGGCGGTTGTCCACAGGCCGGACGAGTACCGGACGAGCACCGTGCGGCGTACGGGACAATGGGGGAATGCCCGAGCCCACGTCCCCCCTCCAGGTCGGCCCGCACACCGTCCGGCCGCCGGTCGTCCTCGCCCCCATGGCGGGGATCACCAACGCGCCCTTCCGTACCCTGTGCAGGGAGTTCAGTGGGGGCAAGGGGCTGTTCGTCAGCGAGATGATCACGACCCGGGCGCTGGTCGAGCGCAACGAGAAGACCATGCAGCTGATCCGCTTCGACGAGAGCGAGAAGCCCCGGTCCATCCAGCTGTACGGCGTCGACCCGGCCACCGTGGGCAAGGCCGTCCGCATGATCGCGGAGGAGGGCCTGGCCGACCACATCGACCTGAACTTCGGCTGCCCGGTCCCGAAGGTGACGCGGAAGGGCGGCGGGTCCGCCCTGCCGTACAAGCGGAACCTGCTGCGCGCCATCCTCCGGGAAGCGGTGAGCGGCGCGGGCGACCTCCCGGTCACCATGAAGATGCGCAAGGGCATCGACGACGACCACATCACCTACCTCGACGCGGGCCGGATCGCCGTCGAGGAGGGCGTCACCTCGATCGCGCTGCACGGCCGCACCGCCGCCCAGCACTACGGCGGCACCGCCGACTGGGAGGCCATCGCCCGCCTGAAGGAGCACGTCCCGGAGATCCCCGTGCTCGGCAACGGCGACATCTGGTCGGCCGAGGACGCGCTGCGGATGGTCCGCGAGACGGGCTGCGACGGCGTCGTGGTCGGCCGCGGCTGCCTGGGCCGGCCGTGGCTCTTCGCCGACCTGGTCGCCGCCTTCGAGGGCCGCCCGGAGGACGTCCTGAAGCCGTCCCTCCGCGAGGTCGCCGAGGTCATGGTCCGGCACGCGACCCTGCTCGGCGAGTGGCTCGGCGACGAGTCCAAGGGCGTGGTCGACTTCCGCAAGCACGTCGCCTGGTACCTGAAGGGCTTCGCGGTCGGCAGCGAGATGCGCAAGAAGCTCGCCATCACGTCCTCGCTGGCCGACCTCCGCGCCGGCCTGGACGAACTCGACCTCGACCAGCCCTGGCCCGCCGGCGCCGACGGGCCCCGCGGCCGCACGTCCGGCAACAACCGGGTGGTGCTGCCGGACGGCTGGCTGAAGGACCCGTACGACTGCGCGGGCATCGGCGAGGACGCGGAACTGGACACTTCAGGGGGCTGAGCACCGCGCCCCCGAAGGGGCGCGGGGAACGCTCAGTTCGTCTTCGGGTGCGGCGTGGAGCCGTACGCCGCCAGGAACTTGTCGCGGAACGCGCTCATCTTCCACACCGGGGCGCCGTGCGCCGGGCGCAGGCCGTCGGTCCAGTTCCAGGAGTCGATCGCGTCAAGCACCTTCGGGTCCTTGGCGACGATCGAGATCGGCACGTCACGGCTGGCGTGGTTGCCGCTGACCCGGGCGATCGGCTGGTGGTCGCCGAGGAACACGAGCACCGTGTTGTCGTTGCCGTAGCGCTCCAGCCACTCGGTGAGCGCGGTCACCGAGTACTGGATCGACTTGCCGTACTCCTGGCGGGACTTGGTGGTGTCGGCGATGACGTCGGACGCCTTGTTGCCGGCCTTCTGGATGGCGTTGAAGATCGAGCCGTCGCCCAGCTGGTCCCACGGCACCATCTTCGGGATCGGCGCCCACGGCTGGTGGCTGGAGGTCAGGATCAGGAACGACATCCGGGACTTGCCGTCGGCCGGCTTCTTGCTGTGCACCCGGTCCTGGAACTGCTGCAGCGCGTACTGGTCGGGCATCGTCGACCAGCTGAACTTCGGTCCCTCGTAGCCGAGCTGGAAGGCGTTGTAGACCTTGTCGAGGCCGTAGTAGCTCTGCTCCGGCCAGCCCTTCTGGATACCCGGCATCACACCGACCGTGTCGAAGTCACCGGTCTTCTGGAACGCCTTGGTGATGCTCAGGTGGTTGCTCGCCATCACGGTCCGGTAGCGCTGCTGGTTGCTCACCCATAGCCCGGACATGGTCGTGGAGTGCCCGAGCCAGCTGCTGCCGCCGTAGGTCGCGGACGTCAGCCAGCCGCTCTTCGCGTGGAAGCCGGCCTTCGCAAGTGCCTGGGTGCGGACGGCGAGGGTGTTGTCGACGCCGGGTGCCTCGATCGGGTCCTCGATGGCGCTGCGGCCGTAGCTCTCGATGAACGTGAAGACCACGTCCTTGCCGCGCAGGCTGGTCAGCAGCTGGTCCGGCGGGGTGTTCCCGAAGGCGTCCACCTTGGCGACCTTCTGGAACTCCGCCTCGTCGTGCAGGGTGTCCTTCACCTGGCGGGCCTTGATCTCCAGCGTGGTCGCGGTGCTGTCGGCCGCGAGCGGCACGCCGCCGGCGAGCTGGACGCCGAAGGAGGAGCAGGTGATCCAGACGACACCGGCGATCAGGGTGCCGCGGGTGGCCCGCCCGGGATGCCGGGCGAGCAGATTGCTCAGCCGGATCGTCGCCAGCGCGAGCAGCACGAACAGCAGCAGCACGAGGACGACGGCACCGACGCTGACCGCGAGGGTGGCCGTCCGGCCCAGCGTGTCCTCCAGGTACGACTCCGCGTCGCCGAGCAGGCTCCAGTCCAGGATGGGGTTGAAGCTCCGGCCCAGGTACTGCTTGAAGCCCATGTCGAGGGCGTTGGCCAGGGTCAGCGCGCCGAGCACGACGCCGAACACCGCGGCCAGCACGGTCCGGGGCCGCCGGGGCAGCGCCAGCGCGACGGCGGCCGCGATGATCCCCTCGGACGGCAGCCGCACGAACTTCGCGGGCCCCAGGTCGACGACGGTGTTCGGCATCACCAGCGCCGCGATCACGAGCACCGCGCAGAGCACGGTGACGCCGGTCGACAGCACGGAGGCGGCGGTGGGATGCGCGTCCCGCCACGCCTCCCGCCGCTCCCGAACCCGCCCACTCCAGGCGGCCCAGCCGCGCCGCCGGGGGCGGGGGGCGTCCGGGGCGGGGAGGACGGGCTCGGGGGCGTCTTCGGGGGCGGTCGCGGGTGCGTCGGCGGCTTCGGGTTCGACGTCGGCGGCTTCGGGGTCGAGGCCGGCGGCCGTCTCGGGCTCGGGTCCGGATTCGGATTCCGGCCCGGCTTCGACGGTGGCCTCGGCTTCGGCCTCGGTGCCGGCTTCGACGGCTGCTTCGGCCTCGGTGCCCGGTGAGGCCTCGGATCCGGGGGTGGTCCCGGCGGCTATGGACTCGGGTTCGGCCCCAGTAGTGGCTTCGGCCTCGGGCCCGGCTTCGGACGCGGCGTCGCTCGACTCGTCGACGGACGCGGCCTCGGCATCGGGCTCAGGGATCCCGGGCGCCTCGGAAGCCGCTTCCCGTTCGGACTTCAGGACCTCGGACGCCTCCGGCGGGACCTCGCGTTCGGACGGCCCGGACGGCGCGTCCGATGGCTGGCGAATGCTCGTTTGCTGAGACAACCCGGAGGTCCTTCCGTGCGAGACCCGTGGACGGAAGGCGGGCCGACGCTCGGAGGCCGAACCCGCCACAATTCCGTACGGCTCTCTCCAGGCCCGGGTTCAGGCCTTTCGGCAAACACCGGGCAAACACAACGCCCGGTCAGAGACGCGGCTTCTTGGGCACCGGGCTGCGGGCAGCGCCCCTTCAGGGGCGCTGGGGGAGGAACTGCGCGACCAGCCCCCCCACACCCGCACCCGACCCACGCCCCCCTCCTACGCCCCGCCCACCGCAGTGAGCAGCGCCAACGGAGCCGCCGCCGACCGGGATTCCCGTACGCACGCATGCGGATACGGCACCGGCTCCGGATGCGAGTCCCTCCCGTACCCGGCCAGCACCTCCGGCAACCGGTGCCCGCCGGCCGTCGCCGCGTCCACCAGCCCGTGCGCCACGGCCCGCGCCTCGTCGTGCAGCCCGTACCGGGCCAGCCCCAGCGCGATCAGCGCGTTGTCGTGCGGCCACACCGATCCCCGGTGGTACGACAGCGGGTGGTACGCCGCCTGCCCCGCGGCCAGCGTCCGTACCCCCCACCCCGAGAAGAAGTCCGGCTCCAGCAACCGCCGCCCGACCACCTCCCCGTACTCCTTGTCCAGCAGGCCGGACCACAGCAGATGCCCGGCGTCCGAGGCGAGCGCGTCGACCTGCCGGCCCTCCCCGTCGAGCGCCAGCGCCGGGAAGGACGCCTCCCGCATCCAGAAGTCCCGCTGGAACCGGTCCCGCAGATCACCGGCGGCCTGTTCGAGGAGCGCCGCGTACGTCTCGTCGGCCCACGCCGTCCGCGCCAGCCACGCCGTCCGGCGCAGCGCGTCGTACGCGTACCCCTGCGCCCCCGCCGCCATCACGGTCCCCATCGGCCGGCTGCCGTCGGCGGAGCAGATCGCGCCGGGGGAGTCCTTCCAGTTCTGGTTGGCGAGGCCGCCCTTGTCCGCGCGGTAGACCAGGTAGCCGCGCGAGGTCAGCCCGCCGTGGTCGAGCATCCAGCCGACGGCCGCGCGGGCGTTGCGTTCGAGCCGCCGGGCCGTCTCCGCGTCCCCGGTCTGTTCGACGTACGCGCCGAGCAGGATCAGGAACAGGGGTGTCGCGTCGACCGATCCGTAGTAACGCCCGTACGGCACCTGCCCGAAGTGGGCCAGCTCGCCATGGCGTACCTCGTGGACGATCTTCCCCGGCTGGGCCACGGAGTGCGCGCCGGTCTCGGTGGCCTGGGTGGCGGCCAGGGCCGGGAGGGTGGCGGCGGCCAGGGCGGGGCGGTAGGGGAGGGCGAAGAGGGAGGTGAGGAGGGCGTCGCGGCCGAGCAGGGTGAGGAACCAGGGGGCCCCGGCCGCCGGGACCCTGAGCTCCTCGCCGTCCGGGCCGGTGGCCGGCACCTGGAGGGCGGCGAGGTCGCAGAGACCGCGGGCGCAGGCCGCCGCCAGCTCCGGCCAGCCCGTCGGGAAGGCCACGCCCTCCACGAACTCGCCCTCCAGCGCGAGGAGCTGTTCGTTCAGTGCGGCCGGGTCGCGGGGCACCCGCAACGCCCGCCGGTCGCCGTGCGGGCGTGCCATCACCCGCACCAGCAGCTCGGTGGTGCCGTGCGGTTCCAGCTCCAGCGTCCACACCATCCGCCGGGCGCCGGTCCCGGTCTCCTCCACGCCGTCCGGGGCGGGCTCGGCGGTGATCGTCGTACAGGACCGCCACTCGCCCCGGCGGTAGCCGAACTCCAGACCGTCCTCGAGGACCTGGCGGGAGCGGACGGCGCCGGCCTTGGTGTAGGTGCGGTGGTCGGCGCGGAGCTCGAACTGGTCGGTGAAGTCGGCGTCGGCGGTGATCGCAAGCCGGATCGTGGTCGGTACCGGACGGTTGCTGGTGACCCGCAGGGACTCGACGAACGAGCCGTCACCGACGGCCTGTTCGCGGAAGAGCGTGTGCGCGGGCGGTTCCTGGCGGCCGCCGCGCGGGACCAGGACACAGCGCGTGCCGTCCCCGTCGGCCACCGGGGTGAGCACCTCCGGCAGCGCCCCGTCCACCGTCAGCTGCCAGCGGCTGAGGTGCCGGGCGTCCCGTACGAATAACCCGTCCGGGGAACCGCCGCCCCGCACACCGCTGATGTCGCCGCGGTCGTCCACAGCCGCGAACGTCGTGCCGCGCACGAGCAGATGATGCCGGTCCGTCATCCCCGGTCCCCTCCTTCGTCCCTCTGGTCGAACGTGCGGTGTCCGCCGAAGACACCCCGTTTTGTCAGCTCTTGTCCAGGTTTTGACGTTCGTTGTGTGGTTCTTCGTGCGACGTGAGGTGCGGTGCCGGGTGCCGCTGGTGGTGCAGATCCAGCGCGAGCGCCGCCGTCCAGCTGAACCCGGTCGCCCCGCACGCCTCGCCGGTGTACGGGTCGACGTACTCGGCGAACCCGCTCGCGTCGGCCGTCCGTACGACCGCCTCGGCGAGCGCGTCCGCCCGCTCCCGCTCGCCCTGTTCGCGCAGCCCCCGCTCCAGCAGCCAGCCGGTGTTGAACCAGGCGGGCCCACGCCAGTAGCGGTGCGGGTCGAAGGCCTCGCCGAGCAGGTCGTAACTGGGGACCAGGCGGGAGCCGGTGCCGAAGTGCGGGCCGTCCAGCGTGCGGACGAGCGCGGCGGCGATCTCCCGGGGCAGGCCGGGCAGGAGCAGCGGGACCAGCCCGGAGACCCCGCGCTCGGGGATCAGCCGGCCGCCCTCGCCGTCCTCGCCGTCCCGCAGGTCCCGGCACAGGAACATCTCCTTCTCCGGGTCCCACAGCCGGTCCACCAGCGCCGCCGTCAGCCGCTCCGCCCGCGCGTGCCGGGCCGTGCCGGGCGCCCCCAGCTCCCGTGCGATGCGGGCGAGGGCGTGCTCGGAGGCGATGAGCAGCGCGTTGAAGGCGGGGTCCTCGACGGCGAAGTCCCTGGCCCGGTCGGCGTATCCGGCGTCCCGGTAGTCGGCCGCCAGGCGCACGTACCGCCCGTAGTCCAGGTCCGTCGGCCGGTCCTCGGCGGCGCCGTGGTCCAGGTCGGCGCGCCGGAAGGAGCGCGCCGGGGCCGGGGTGACCCGGGCGAGGGGGGCGTCCCAGCAGGGGCTGTTGTCCATGCCCTGTTCCCAGGGGTGCATGACGGAGGCCAGCCCGCCGCCGCCCAGGTCGCGCCGGTGCAGCAGGTAGCGGTGCCAGGCGGCGAGGCGTGGGTAGACGCCGGCCAGGAAGCCGCGCGCCCGCGACAGACCCGGGTCGGCCAGGTGCACCAGCCAGGCCGCCAGCGCGTGCACCGGTGGCTGCACGATCCCGGAGGTCTGTACGGTGCGCGGGGCGCCCGCAGCGCGCCCCGCGGTCGAGGAGCGCCAGAAGTCGGGGCTCGGGAAGTACGCGTCGAGGGGCACGGAGGGGTTGAACACGATGTGCGGGATCCGCCCGTCGCCCCACTGGGCGGCCAGCAGCGTCTCCAGCTCCGTCTGTGCGCGCAGCGGCGAGAGGTGCCGCAGGCCGATCGCGATGAACGCCGAGTCCCACGACCACTGGTGCGGATACAGGTTCCGGGAGGGCACGGTCGAGCTGCCGGTCCAGTTGTCGTCGAGCACCCGTGCGGCTCTGACGTGCAGGGACCGTCGTGCGCCGGCGCTCGTGGCGGCGCGGACGGGCGGTGGATCGTATGCAATACCGCGATCGAGCGCATGGGTGGTGAGCTGGGCAGTGCGATCCACTCGGGACTCCCCGAAGACGTCCGGCCGGCCGGGTTTGGCTGTGGCTACCGTAGGGTTACGTCTATTTAACACGCAAAACTCAATATGTAATGCAAGCTTGAGAAACACAAGGGGGTGCGCATGACCGGACGTCCCGGCAGGACCGGCAAGGGCGGCGGACAGGCGAGCGCCGGAGATCTGCTCGAACTGGTCCGCAACGGCCGGGCCGTGACGCGCGGTGCGCTCCAGCAGGCCACCGGGCTCTCCCGCGCGACCGTCGGCCACCGCCTGGACCGCCTGTTCCGGGCGGGCTGGCTGCGCGAGGGCGCCGGCGGCCCGGTCGACTCCCCGCTGGGCGGACGCCCCTCCATAACCCTCGAGTTCGACGACTCCCACGCGATCGTCCTCGCCGCCGACCTGGAGACCCGGCACGCCCGCGCCGCCGTGGTCTCGCTCACCGGCGAGCTCCTCGCCGAGCACTCCGGCACGCTGGTCATCCAGGACGGTCCGGACGCCGTGCTCGGCGAACTCGGGCGCTGGTTCGCCGAGTTGCTGGAGAAGGCCGGCCACCGTGCGACGGAGGTGTGCGGGATCGGCCTCGCGGTGCCGGGGCCGGTCGACACGGACACCGGCCGGGTGGTGCAGCCGCCGATCATGCCGGGCTGGGACGGCTACGACATAAGGGGCCGGCTGGTCAGGGCGTTCACGGAGCACACGGGCGGGCCGGCCGTCCCGGTCCTGGTGGACAACGACGCGAACCTGATGGCGTACGGGGAGCAGTGCACGGGATACCCGGACTGCTCGGCGTTCGTCCTGGTGAAGGTCTCGACGGGGATCGGCGCCGGGGTCGTGGTCGACGGCTCGATCTACCGGGGCGTCGACGGCGGCGCCGGGGACATCGGCCACATCCGGGTGGGTGCCGAGGCGCAGTGCCGCTGCGGTTCGTACGGCTGCCTCGCCGCGGTCGCGAGCGGCGGCGCGGTGGCCCGGCGGCTGGCGGAGGCCGGGGTGCCGGCGGCGTCGGGCTCGGATGTGCGCGACCTGCTCGCCTCCGGCCATCCGGAGGCGGCGGCGCTGGCCCGGGAGGCGGGCCGCCTGGTCGGGGACGTCCTGGCGACGGTCGTGACCCTGCTCAACCCGGGCGTCCTGATGATCGCGGGCGACCTCGCGGGCACCCCGTTCCTGACCGGCGTACGCGAACTGCTCTACCAGCGGGCCCTGCCCCGCTCCACCGCTCATCTGGACGTCGTGACGTCGCGGCTGGGGGAGCGGGCCGGGCTGGTCGGGGCCGGGGCGCTGGTCGTGGAGTACCTGTACGCGCCGGAGCGGGTCGAGGAACGGCTGCTGGCGCTGGGCGTGTGACCGGCACGTTTCCAGTGGGTTCTGGTGTCCGCTCCCGCGTCCGCACGCCGGAGCGGGTCGAGGAACGACTGCTGGCGCTGGGCGTGTGACCGGCACGTTTCCAGTGGGTTCTGGTGTCCGCTCCCGCGTCCGCATGGTGAACTCGGGCGGTCTGTGGGAGCGTGATTCTCGCCACCCTTGATAAGGGTTGCGCTCAGATGAGCGGATCATGAGCGACTGCACTTCTCCAAAGGGTGGCACTGGGTGCCACCCTTTGATCGTTCATCGATCGAAATCAGGTGTGCAGTCTGGCCGCTCACCTGAGCGGAAAGGTGTGGTGCTGAGCGGTCTTGTGTTCAAGAAGTGAAAACACGAACCGGTCTCCGCTTGCCAAGCTTTGACTTTCGATCCCGTGGCGGACGACTGGTTACGAGCGCATGACACACAAGTAGACGTACCCAGGCGCCTTCGATCTGGGTATGTTCCTGGCCGTCAGGGCAGCCACCGAGTCTTCCAGGGAGTCGAGACCCGTGTCGGAAAACAAAGAACCCCACGGAGTGAAGTTCGTTTACGACTTCACCGAGGGAAACAAGGACCTCAAGGACCTCCTGGGTGGCAAGGGCGCGAACCTCGCCGAGATGACCAACCTGGGGCTCCCCGTTCCCCCCGGCTTCACCATCACGACGGAAGCCTGCAAGGTCTACCTCGACAGCGGCGAGGAGCCGACGGCACTGCGTGACGAGGTGAGTGCGCACCTCGGAGCCCTCGAAGAGCGGATGGGCAAGAAGCTCGGCCAGGCCGACAACCCGCTCCTGGTCTCGGTCCGCTCCGGCGCCAAGTTCTCCATGCCCGGCATGATGGACACGGTCCTGAACATCGGCCTCTCCGACAAGTCCGTCCAGGGCCTCGCCAAGCAGGCCGGCGACGACCGCTTCGCGTGGGACTCCTACCGCCGCCTCATCCAGATGTTCGGCAAGACGGTCCTCGGCGTGGACGGCGAGCTCTTCGAGGAGGCCCTGGACGCGGCGAAGGACGCCAAGAACGTCACCGTCGACACGGACCTGGAGGCGGCCGACCTCAAGAAGCTCGTCACCAGGTTCAAGAAGATCGTCAAGACCGAGGCCGGCCGGGACTTCCCGCAGGACCCGCGCGAGCAGATGGATCTCGCGATCCGCGCGGTCTTCGACTCCTGGAACACCGACCGCGCCAAGCTCTACCGCCGCCAGGAGCGCATCCCCGGCGACCTCGGCACGGCCGTCAACGTCTGCTCCATGGTCTTCGGCAACCTCGGCCCGGACTCCGGCACGGGGGTCGCCTTCACCCGCGACCCCGCCTCCGGCCACCAGGGCGTCTACGGCGACTACCTCCAGAACGCCCAGGGCGAGGACGTGGTCGCGGGCATCCGCAACACGGTCCCGCTGGCCGAGCTGGAGAACATCGACAAGAAGTCGTACGACCAGCTGATGCAGATCATGGAGACGCTGGAGAACCACTACAAGGACCTCTGCGACATCGAGTTCACGATCGAGCGCGGTCAGCTGTGGATGCTCCAGACCCGGGTCGGCAAGCGCACGGCGGGCGCGGCCTTCCGGATCGCGACCCAGCTGGTGGACCAGGGCCTGATCGACGAGACGGAGGCCCTCCAGCGCGTGACGGGCGCCCAGCTCGCCCAGCTGATGTTCCCCCGCTTCGACGAGCAGGCGAAGGCCCAGCAGGTCGGCCGCGGCATCGCGGCGTCGCCGGGCGCGGCGGTGGGCAAGGCGGTGTTTGACTCCTACACCGCCGTCAAGTGGTCCCGCTCGGGCGAGAAGGTCATCCTGGTCCGCCGCGAGACCAACCCCGACGACCTCGACGGCATGATCGCCGCCGAGGGCATCCTGACCTCCCGGGGCGGCAAGACCTCGCACGCGGCCGTGGTCGCCCGCGGCATGGGCAAAACGTGTGTGTGCGGCGCCGAGGATCTTGAGGTCGACACCAAGCGCCGCCGCATGACGGTCCCCGGCGGCCACGTGGTCGAGGAGGGCGACGTCATCTCCATCGACGGCTCGTCCGGCAAGGTCTACCTGGGCGAGGTCCCGGTGGTCCCCTCCCCGGTCGTCGAGTACTTCGAGGGCCGGATGCACGCGGGCGCCCAGGACGCCGACGAACTGGTCGAGGCGGTCCACCGCATCATGGCCTTCGCGGACCGCAAGCGCCGGCTGCGCGTGCGCGCCAACGCGGACAACGCCGAGGACGCCCTGCGCGCCCGCCGCTTCGGCGCCCAGGGCATCGGCCTGTGCCGCACCGAGCACATGTTCCTCGGCGACCGCCGCGAACTGGTGGAACGCCTGATCCTGGCGGACACGCAGGAGGACCGCGAGGAGGCACTGAACGCCCTTCTCCCGCTCCAGAAGAAGGACTTCGTCGAGCTCTTCTCGGCGATGGACGGCCTCCCGGTCACGGTCCGCCTCCTCGACCCGCCGCTGCACGAGTTCCTCCCGGACATCACGGAGCTCTCGGTCCGGGTGGCCCTCGCGGAGTCCCGCCAGGAACCCCACGAGAACGAACTCCGCCTCCTCCAGGCGGTCCACCGCCTGCACGAGCAGAACCCGATGCTGGGCCTGCGCGGCGTACGCCTCGGCCTGGTCATCCCCGGCCTGTTCACGATGCAGGTCCGGGCCATCGCCGAGGCCGCCGCGGAACGCAAGAACGCCAAGGGCGACCCGCGGGCCGAGATCATGATCCCCCTGGTCGGCACGGTCCAGGAGCTGGAGATCGTCCGCGAGGAGGCCGACCAGGTCATCGCGGAGGTGGAGGCGGCGACGGGCACCAGCCTCAAACTCTCGATCGGCACGATGATCGAACTCCCGCGAGCGGCCCTGACGGCGGCCCAGATCGCGGAAGCGGCGGAGTTCTTCTCCTTCGGCACCAACGACCTGACCCAGACGGTCTGGGGCTTCAGCCGCGACGACGTGGAGGCCTCCTTCTTCACGGCCTACCTGGAGAAGGGCATCTTCGGCGTCTCCCCCTTCGAGACGATCGACCGGGACGGCGTCGGCTCCCTGGTGGCGGCCGCGGCGAAGGCCGGCCGCGCCACCCGCCCGGAACTGAAACTCGGCGTCTGCGGCGAACACGGCGGCGACCCGGAGTCCGTCCACTTCTTCCACGAGGTGGGCCTGGACTACGTCTCCTGCAGCCCGTTCCGCATCCCGGTGGCCCGCCTGGAAGCGGGCCGGGCGGCGACCCAGTCGGCGGGCAGCGACCACCGCTGAGGCCCTCGCAGGCCTCCCGCGAACCCCGGGTCCGCCGTCCGTCCCCGACCCTCAAGACCGATGGACGGCGGCCCCGGCACGCAAGAAGAGGGGCGGCACCCTGTGCGGGGGTGCCGCCCCTCCGTGCGAGTGGCCAGGGGGTTTGACCGTCTGTTGGCGTGCGCGGATGGAAGATCTGGGCCCCGTGGCGTGGCCGCCCGAGCCGATCGTCACCGAGCGGCTCGTGCTCCGTGAGTCCGAGACCCGGGACCGTGCGGCGTTCGTCGAGCTGCTCGCCTCGCCGCAGGTGCACGCCTACCTCGGCGGTCCCCGGCCGCGTGAGGGCGGCGAAGCAGGGGTTCACCGAGGTGGAGCGAGCAGGATCTGGCCGATCATCGCCCCGTCGAGTTCGGCGAGTTCGAGGCCTGGGGCGCCGAGCAGTGGCTCGGGATGCGGTCCCCGGTCACGTCAGGAGGCGTCCTTCCGCAATGACGTGATGAGGAGGTCGAGGTCCCCGCGTGCCGTGTACGTACGGATCGGATGCCACGATCACCTCGGGATCGGCGGTCTCGTGGACGACGACGTCGACGCCCCGTCGCTTCGGCGGGGACTCCCGGCCCTCCGGCGGCACCGCGAAGTGCTCCTGGAGCTCACGCCGGCTCGGCAACGGCCCGGACTCCGGCGTCGCCATCGGATGCCGGACGTCGGTGACCTCGGCGTACTGGTCGGGCAACTCCTCGACGTTCCGGTCGGCGACTCCGTGGACAAGCCGGAGAAAGACGTCGCGCGGACTCGGTGTCACAAGACCTCCGTGAGGAATGCGCGGGCGGTCAGAGCAGCCCGAGGTCGCCGAGTTCCTTGTACAGGTCGGAGCGGGGCTGTGGGGTGTTGCCGCCGTTCGGTGTCCGGGGGGTGATGTCGCCGGTGGTGGGGCGCGGTGCGCGGCGGTCGCGGAAGAGCCAGGCGCCGACCAGGCCGCCGAGCAGTCCGCCGAGGTGGCCGAGCCAGCTCACGCCCGGGGTGCCGGGGACGGCCACGGTGAGGAGGTAGGCGAAGGACGCGCCCATGACGATCCCGATCAGCGTGTCGATCAGGTGCCGGTCGAAGAGACCCCGCACGACGACGTAGCCGAAGTATCCGAAGATCAGGCCGCTGGCGCCGACCGTCGCCACGTTGCCGTGCTCGAAGAACCAGACGACCAGGCCGCTGCTCAGCGCGATCAGCAGGGTGAGGCCGAGGAACCGGGCCACTCCCCGGTAGGCGGCGAGGAAGCCGAAGACGAACAGGGGGCCGGAGTTGCTCTCGATGTGTGCCCAGCTCCAGTGCAGCAACGGCGCGACCAGGATGTCGGGCAGGGTGCCGACGTCGCCGGAGACCACCGCGTGGTCCCGGGAGAGGGCGTAGTGGTCGGAGAAGTTGGCCAGCTGCACCAGCCACACGACCGCGAGCAGGCCGAACATCACGAAGAACGCCTTCCGCGCCTCCGCGATCATCTGCTCGGGACTCGTCGGTACCGACCCGGTACGGTCCGGTCCGACCCGGTCCCTCTTCGGCACACGCGCACCCATGGCAGGCCCCCCTCGAACGACTGCCGCGTCCCCACCACGGCGCACTCTACGGCAGCCCGGTGACAACGGCCGGGGTCCGGTCACAGGGCCGGTTCCGCCCACAGGTCCGCCGGTACGACGCCGACGGAACGGCCGTGCGCGTCCAGGAGACGGCCGAGGAGCTTGTCCTGGCGCAGGGTGACGACCCGGTCCGCGATGTCGAGGGTCGGGTGGCTCGTCGCCAGGTGGGTCTCCAGGCGGAGGATGTCGCTGACCGAGTGCAGGCTGGCCTGCAGGATGAGGTTCTGCGGGCCGCTGATGGCGGCGCAGTTGCGGGTCTCGGGGAGGCGGATGAGGGACTGGCCGATCTCCGGGAGGTCGGCGGGCGGCACCCTGGCCCAGAACGTGACGGCGACCGGCCAGCCGCCGAGCGGGCGGGCGAAGTCGCAGCGGAAGCGGGCCAGGCCGCGGCGGGTGAGGGCCTCGACGCGGCGCTTGGCGGTGGAGAGGCTGACGCCGAGGTCCCGCGCCAGGGCCTGGTAGGGCGCGCGGCCGTCGTGGGCGAGGCGGGTGGCGAGGGCGCGGTCGAAGGGGGTGAGCTGCCGATCGGCGGTCCGTTGTGCGGAGGGGGCGGGGGCGGGCGCCCGGGCCGTCAGCCGGGCGCGCTGGGCCGGGGCCAGGGCGGCGATCCGCCAGCGGCCGCCCTCGGTGAACATGTGGGTGACGATCCGGGACCGTACGGTGGTGATGCCCGGCAGGTGGGGGAGCAGGTCGAGGGTGTAGCGGGACAGGGCCGGCAGGTCGCGGGTGGCGACCGTGGCGAGGATGTCGTGGCCGGAGGCGGTCCGCTCGATCGTCACCATGTGGGGGTGGGCGCTCAGGGCCTCGGCGACCCGGGCCGTGGTTCCGGGAGCGCAGTCGATCACGACGTACGCCACGCAGATCTGCTCCAGCAGGCGCGGGCCGGGGGAGAGGCCGACCCAGGCCGTGCCGTGCACGCGGAGGCGGTGGAAGCGGCGGGCCACCGTGACCGGGTCGACGCCCAGGGCGCGTCCGAGTTCGGTCCAGGAGGCCCGCGGGCTCAGCTGCAGCGCGTTGATCAGCGCCAGCTCGTCCTCGCTCAGCAGAGCCGGAGGCGCGGCAGCATCCTGCGCCTGCTCGCCAGATGAGCCGGAATCCTGCGTCTCGGTGCCGTTGTGCGCCACTCTCCCATTGTGGACTTCCAGGGGCCCGCACCCCGCGGGCGCAGTCGTGAAGAAGGGCCGGAACATGGCGTTCGCCGACTACCAGAACGAGATCTACCTCGACGGGCTGCGCGGAGTGGTGCCGCGGTTCCCGATGTCGTACGACGATCTGGAGCCGCTGGCCCTGGCCGCGCTGCCCCCTGCGGTGCGCTCGTACGTCGCGGGCGGTGCCGGTGACGAGCGGACGCAGCGGGCCAATGTCAGCGCGTTCGAGCGCTGGGGGCTGGTGCCGCGCATGCTGGTGGGGGCCACGGAGCGGGACCTGTCCGTCGACCTGTTCGGGCTGCGGCTGCCCTCGCCGCTGTTCATGGCCCCGGTCGGGGTGATCGGGCTGTGCGCGCAGGACGGTCACGGTGACCTCGCCGTCGCCCGCGCGGCCGCCCGTACCGGCGTACCGATGGTCGCCTCCACGCTGACCGTCGACCCGCTGGAGCAGGTGGCCGCCGAGTTCGGCTCCACTCCGGGGTTCTTCCAGCTCTACACCCCCACCGACCGGGAGCTGGCCGAGAGCCTGGTGCACCGGGCCGGGAAGGCCGGGTTCAAGGGGATCGTGGTCACCCTCGACACCTGGATCACCGGCTGGCGGCCCCGCGACCTGAGCACCGGCAACTTCCCGCAACTGCGCGGGAACTGCCTGGCCAACTACACCAGCGACCCCGTCTTCCGCGCCCGCCTCGGCAAGAACCCGGAGGACGACCCGCAGGCCGCCGTCGCGCTCTGGGCGGGGATCTTCGGCAACCCGCTCACCTGGGACGACCTGCCCTGGCTGCGGTCGATCACCGACCTGCCGCTGATCCTCAAGGGCCTGTGCCACCCCGAGGACGTCCGCCGCGCCAAGGACGCCGGCGTGGACGGCGTCTACTGCTCCAACCACGGCGGCCGCCAGGCCAACGGCGGCCTGCCCGCCCTCGACGTGCTGCCGGAGGTGGTCGAGGCCGCCGACGGCCTGCCCGTCCTGTTCGACTCCGGGGTGCGCAGCGGCGCCGACATCGCCAAGGCGGTCGCGCTGGGCGCCACCGCCGTGGGGGTGGGCCGTCCTTACGCGTACGGTCTCGCCAACGGCGGTGAGGAGGGCCTCGTCCACATCCTGCGGGCGCTGCTCGCCGAGGTCGACCTGATCATGGCCGTGGACGGCTACCCGACGCTCGCCGACCTCACGCCGGAGGCCCTGCGCCGCGTCGTCTGACCGCTCACGGTGCTCTCTCTCGTGCTCGCGTGTGCTCTGCCCGTGTGCGCCTCACCCCCCACTGAGCAGAATCTACAAAACATGTATAGCGGTCTATATGGTGTGCATGTGACCGCGACCCGAGGGGACACCCGGCGCCGCGAGCAGGTGCTCGCGGCGGCGCTGACCGTTTTCGCCACGTTCGGCTACCCCAGGACGTCGATGGACGCGGTGGCCCGGGCCGCCGGCATCTCCCGCCCCGGTCTGTACTTCCTCTTCTCCGGCAAGGAGGAGCTGTTCCGCGAGACCATGCGGCAGGAGCTGGACCGGGCGCTGGCGGACGTCCGTACGGCACTGGCCGCACCCGGCGCGGACCTCGACGCCCGCCTGGTGGCCGCGCTCGACGCGAACCTCGGCCGGTACGTCGGCACCCACCTCAACGAGGGCGTCGACGAACTGCTGGAGCACGGCACCGCGCAGCTCCACGACCTGTACGGCGACTACCGGAACGCCTTCCTCGACACGCTCGCGGAGGCGATCACCGACTCCGGCCGGCCGGTGACCGGCAGCGCCACGCCCCACCAGCTCGCCGAGGTCCTGCAGGCGGCCGGCGAGGGCTGGAAGCACCGCGTCGCCGACCGCGCGGAGTTCGTGCGCAGGCTGCGCGTGGCGGTCGCGGTGGCGTTGCGGCCGTAGGGCCGCGCCGCAGGACTCGTCACGGTGACCGACGGCTGAAAGCGGGCGGGCCTCAGGCGGGGACCGTCCCCGTCGTCGCCAGCAGGTCGGTGGAGAGCCGCCACAGGCGGGCCGCGCGGCCGGGGTCCAGGGCGTGCGCGGCCACTCCTCGGCGGATGCCGGGCCGGTGGGGGCCGGCCTCGCCGCAGTCCTCGAAGTACCGCCCGGTCACGCCCTCGACCAGCGGGGAGGCAGCGAGCAGCGCCGAGGTGGCGGCGCCCTGCTCGATGTTCTTCCAGGACACGTCGGTGCTGGTGGCGCCGAACGAAGCGGGGCTGTTGGAGATGTCCCCGATGTGCCGGCCGAGCCGGGTGCTGGTGATGCGACCGGGGTTGAGGGCGTTGACGGTGACCTGGTCGGGGGCCCAGCGGCGGGCCGCCTCGACGGTGAACAGGACGTTGGCGGTCTTGGACTGGCTGTAGGCCGCCCACGGGTCGTAGGGGTGCCGCTCGAAGTTGACGTCGTCGAAGAGGACGTCGCCGTTGACGTGGCCGACCGAGCTGACCGCGACGACGCGGGCGCCGTGCGCCGAGGCGAGGGCGCCGTGCAGGCCGGTGGCGAGGGCGAAGTGGCCGAGGTGGTTGGTGGCGAACTGCATCTCCCAGCCCTCCCGCGTCCGCTGGAGCGGCGTGGCCATGACGCCGGCGTTGAGGACGAGGATGTGCAGCGGGCTCTGCCAGGCATCGGTGAAGGCGCGCACGGAGCGCTGGTCGGCGAGGTCGAGGAGGGCGGCGCGTACGCTGCCCGGTCCACTCGCCGGGGCGATCTCCTCGGCGGCCCGCACGCCTGCCGCCAGGTCGCGGACGCCGATGGTGACCTCGGCGCCGGCGGCACCGAGGGCGCGCGCGGTCTCGCGTCCGATGCCGGAGGCTCCGCCGGTGACGACGGCGCGCCTGCCGCTGAGGCCGACTCCGGTGAGCACCTCGGCGGCGGTGCTCAGGGCTCCGAAGGGGGTGGTGATGAGGGGGCGGGACATGGGGCTCTCCAGGAAGGTGGTGGAACACGGGGAGCGGCCGTGGGCGCGGCCGGTGGCGTCGGGGCAGGGGCCGTCGTACGCTCATATCCGGAACTGGTTCCGGTTCGCTTCTCGACACTAAGCGGAACCGGTTCCGGTTGCAAGTGGTGACGAGGAGGGGGCTGGGTTGACCGGCATCGACGAGGGCGCGGCGACGTCCCGCAGGCCGTTGCGCGCGGATGCGCAGCGCAACGAGGACCGGCTGCTGGAGGCCGCGGCGGCGGCGTTCGCCCGCGAGGGGGCGGGTGCCTCGGTCAAGGACATCGCCCGCCGGGCGGGCGTCGGTGTCGGCACCCTCTACCGCAGGTTCCCGTCCAAGGAGTTGCTCATCGAGGCCGTCTACCGGCACGAGGTGCAGCGCCTGTGCGAAGCGGCGGATGAGCTGGCGGCCGCGCTGCCGGCGGCGGAGGCGCTGCGGGCGTGGATGGAGCGGTTCATCGACTTCATGGCGGCGAAGCAGGGGATGGCCGACGCGTTGCGGATGATCCTGACCGACGAGAGCGAGAAGCTGCACACCCGGACACTGCTGGTCGACGCGATCGCCCACCTGCTGGGCGCGGGGGAGGGGGCGAAGGCGGTGCGGCCGGGGGTGGACGCGCGCGATGTGCTGATGGCGCTCGGGGGGATCAGCCTGATGGCGGCGAACGAGGGACAGCGTGAACTGGCCGGCCGGCTCATCGACTTGCTGCTGCGCGGGGTGGTGGGGGACCAGGGAGGGGCGGAGCCAGGGAAACCGGGTTGAGAGGCCGGGCGGTCCTGCGGAAGGCTCCGCAGCCATGGAGTTCTTCTGTCACCACCGTGACCGGGCCGGCTCCCTCGCCCTGCGCCAGGAGCTGGTGGAGGAGCACTGGGCCTACATGGACCGGTACGCGGACGTGCTGATCGCCCGCGGGCCCACCTTCGCCGCCGACGGCGAGACGCCCACCGGGAGCGTGCACGTCGTCGATCTGCCCGATCCGGCCGCCGCCCGTGCGTTCGCCTTCGACGAGCCCAACTACCAGGCCGGCGTGTACCGGGACGTGCTGCTGCGGCGGTGGCGCAGCATGCTGGGGCGCACCATGTGGGAGTTCCCGGGCGGACGGGCCGGCGGTGACCGGTATCTCGTGCTCGGTCTCGGGCCGGTGCAGGCCGCCGTCGACGATCTCCGGCTGCCCACCGGCATCGACCACGACGAGCTGATCGCCTTCGGGCCGCTGCTGTCCGATGACGCCACCACCTGGGTGGGGACCGCCGCGCTGGTCCGGGCCCCGGATCCGGACGCGGCACGGGCCGTTCTGGCTCCGGCCCGGTACGCGGACGTGGAGGTGCACGACTGGGAGTTCGGCGGGCGACGGTGACCGGACGGCTATGAGGTGAGGGGGAACAGGCAGAACTCGTTGCCCTCGGGATCCGCCAGCACCGTGTGATCGTCATGGCGGGCGATCACCGACGCGCCGAGCTCCGTCAGCCGTACGGTCTCCGTTCCCACGTCGGCTGCCCGGAGGTCCAGGTGCACGCGGTTCTTGAGCCGTTTCTGTTCCGGGACGAGTTGGAACCACAGGCGGGGACCCCGGCCCGACGCCGGTTCGACCAGGACCGTCGGGTCGTCCTCGGGGCCGGTGAAGCCCAGGTCGCGCAGGCGGGTCAGCTCGGTCTCGTCGTACGGGGCCACCGCGTGGCCGTCCAGCGTGGCCGCCCAGAAGCGGGCCGCCGACGCCGGGTGGGCGGAGTCGAAGACGATGTCGTGGAGGTGAGCCATGCGCGCATTGTGCACAGCATGCCCCTACCCGACCAGCAACTCCGCCAGTTCGTCGGCGAATTCCGTGATGCGGTCCAGCTGCGGGCCGCCGCGTGCGATGCGGAAACCGTGCCGGCGGCCCCAGAACGCCGCCTGCACGGCGTGGAACTGGGCCCAGCGCCGGACGCGTTCGCGGTCCAGTTCCGCTGCTTCGGCGAAGACGTCCAGGAGGCGGTGGACGGTCTTCGGCAGGTCGGCGGACTGTATGAGGCTCAGCGCGCGGGACTTGAGGAGGGTCCCGCCGTCGTACGCCGGGTCACCCGCGTAGCCCTTCGGGTCGACCGCCAGCCACGGCTCCCGGTCCGCCCGCAGGATGTTGCGTGCGTGCAGGTCGCCGTGGATGAGGGTGTCCGGCTGGGTCCGGCCCAGTTCCCGGGCCGTGGCGACAGCCGCGTCCAGCGTACGGGGCGGCAGTGCGTGGGACAGCTCGGCGGCGTTCTCGCGCAGCTCCGCCGCCCATGTGTCGGCGCGGTCCCGGAGCCGGGGCAGGCCCGGTGGGGCCGGGACGGCCAGGCGGCGGCTCAGGCGGCCCGCGATCGTCATCACCGTCTCGTCGTCGGACTCCAGCGCCGCCAGCGTCGATACGTGCGCCCGCTCCAGGAGGAGGGCGAAGCGGGCGTCGTCGCGCCCATGGAGGCGGACCGCGCCACGGCCCGCCCACGCCTCGAACGCGTCCGGTTCGTGGACGTTGCCGGGGTGGGGAAAAGACACCTTGACGACGCAGCGGCGGCCGGAGGACCGCAGCCGGACCGGGACGATCAACCCCACACCGCCGTGCGTCACCTCGCCGTCGGGTACGCAGTCCCAGCGCCGCAGCAAGTCCTCGACCGTCGCCGGGAGCCCGGTGATCCAGGCCGCTCCGCGGTCACCCTCGCGGTCGATCGTGCCCCGCACCAGTGCCTCTGGAATGCCGATCATCCTGGCACCCTACGCTGCGCAGGGTGCGGCGTACGGCCGCGTCCGGCTGGCTCGGGGCCTACGCGGCCCGCACCTGGTACGCCGTCACCCGTACCGCCTCGTCGTCCAGGCACGCGCCGGTCTCCAGGTCGAAGCGCTGCTTGAGGAGCGGGGAGGCGACGAACGGGCGGCCCTGGTGGGTGCCGGTCAGGCCGCGGGAGAGGACCGCCGCGCCGCCGAACGGGTCGCGGTTGTCGATGGCGTAGAGACGGTCGGTGCGGTCGCGGAAGACGGCGGCCTGGCGGCCGTCCGGGAGGAGTACGGCCACGCCCCGGCCGGGGGTGAGCAGGCTCAGGTCGCAGACCGTGAACCAGCTGTCCGCCAGCTGGAGTTGGACCTTCAGGTCGGTGGTCTCGGGGGCCAGGGTCATCGCTGGGAGCTTCCTTCCAGAACGGTCGCCGTGCCGTCCGCGCGGCGCAGGCCGATGGACAGCAGCGGCAGGTCGGGCTTCATCTGGTCCCGCTCGGGCACGAAGCCGACGACCGGGTCGGGGGTGTCGGGGGCGTTGACGAAGGACACGAACCGGGCGAGCTTCTCCGGGTTGTTGATGGTGGTCGCCCACTCGTCCGCGTAGGCGGACACGTGCGCCGCCATCAGGGACTCCAGCTCCTCGCAGATGCCCAGGGAGTCCTCGACCACCACGTCACGGACGTGGTCCAGGCCGCCCGGGATCCGCTCCAGCCAGGTCGACGTGCGCTCCAGGCGGTCGGCCGTACGGATGTAGAACATCAGGAAACGGTCGATCAGCCGGACCAGTTCGGCGTCGGTGAGGTCCTGGGCGAGCAGGTCCGCGTGGCGCGGGGTGGCGCCGCCGTTGCCGCCGACGTACAGGTTCCAGCCGTTGGAGGTGGCGATGACGCCGAAGTCCTTCGACTGGGCCTCCGCGCACTCGCGGGCGCAGCCGGATACGGCGGACTTGAGCTTGTGCGGCGACCTGAGCCCCCGGTAGCGCAGCTCCAGGTCGATCGCCATCCGCACCGAGTCCTGGACGCCGTAGCGGCACCAGGTGGACCCCACGCAGGACTTGACGGTCCGCAGGGCCTTTCCGTACGCGTGGCCCGACTCGAAACCGGCGTCCACCAACCGCATCCAGATCAGCGGGAGCTGTTCGACGCGGGCGCCGAACATGTCGATCCGCTGGCCGCCGGTGATCTTCGTGTAGAGACCGAAGTCGCGGGCGATCTCGCCGATCGTGATCAGGCCCTCCGGGGTGATCTCGCCGCCGGGGATGCGCGGGACGACCGAATACGAGCCGTTCTTCTGGAGGTTGGCGAGGAAGTGGTCGTTGCTGTCCTGCAGCGCCGCCTGTTCGCCGTCCAGGACGTAGCCGCTCGCGCCGATCGTCGGGGCGAGGGAGGCGATGATCGAGGCCACCGCCGGCTTGCAGACCTCGCAGCCGTCGCCGCCCTTGGCGCCGTCGCGGCCGTACCGGTCGAGCAGGTCCCGGTACGTGTTGACGCGGAGCGCGAGGACGATCTCGTACAGCTCCTCGCGGGTCTGCGCGAAGCAGCCGCACAGGCCCTTGTCGACCTCGACACCGGACGCCTCCAGCTCGGCGGTGACCAGCTGGCCGAGCACCTTGACGCAACTACCGCATGTCGTACCGGCCTTGGTGCACTTCTTCACCTCGGGCACGGTGGTGCAGCGGTGCTCGGTGACGGCGCCGCGGATCGTGCCCTTGCGGACGTTGTTGCAGGAGCAGATGATCGCGTCGTCCGGTAGCGCGGTCGGGCCCAGCTGGACCGGCTCCCCGGCGCCGGCGGGCAGCACCAGCGACTCGGGCGCGACCGGCGGGACCGAACCGGTGAACGCCTTCAGCGTGCCGTAGGCCTCCGCGTCACCGACCAGGATGCCGCCGAGCAGGGTGCCGTCCCGGCCGATGACCAGCTTCTTGTACAGGCCCGAACGCGAGTCGGAGTAGACGACGTCCAGGCAGTCCTCGGTCGTGCCGTGCGCGTCGCCGAAGGAGGCCACGTCCACGCCGAGCAGCTTCAGCTTGGTGGACAGGTCGGCACCGGTGAACGTCAGCTGCTCGGCCTCGTCGGCGGCGATGGTCGCCGCGGCCGTCTCGGCCTGCTCGTAGCCCGGCGCCACCAGCCCGTACACCCGGCCGTCCGCCGCCAGCGCGCACTCGCCGATCGCGAACACGTGCGGGTCGGACACCGTACGGCACCGCTCGTCGACGGTGATGCCGCCGCGTTCGCCGACCGTCAGACCGCAGTCCCGGGCGAGTTGGTCCCGCGGCCGGACCCCGGCGCTGAACACCACCAGGTCGGTGGCGAGTTCGGAACCGTCGGACAGCTTCATCCCCGTCACGGCACCCTCGGAGTCGACCACGATCTCCTGCGTGCCGACGCCGGTGTGGACCGTCAGGCCCATCTCCTCGATGGTGCGCAGCAGGGCCGCGCCACCGCCCTCGTCCACCTGCACCGGCATCAGCCGGGGTGCGAACTCCACGATGTGGGAGGTGAGGCCGAGCCCCTTCAGCGCACCGGCCGCCTCCAGCCCCAGCAGCCCGCCGCCGACCACCGCGCCCACGGCCGCCCTCGACTTCGCGTACTCCTCGATCGCGAGCAGGTCCTCGATCGTGCGGTAGACGAAGCAGCCGGTCGCGTCCTTGTTGGGGACCGGGGGCACGAACGGGTAGGAGCCGGTGGCGAGTACGAGCGTGTCGTAGGCGATGACCTTGCCGGACCTGGCCGTCACCGTCCTCGCCGCACGGTCGACCGTCTCCGCCGGGTCGCCGACGTACAGCTCGATGCCGTGGGTGTCGATGAACTCCATGTCGGTCATGGAGAGTTCGTCGGGGGTGCGGCCCGAGAAGTAGGAGGTGAGGGCGACGCGGTCGTACGCGGGGCGCGGCTCCTCGCACAGCACGACCACGCGGTGCGTGGCGGTCAGGCCACGCTCGGCGAGCGCCTCGAGGAAGCGCTGACCGACCATGCCGTGGCCGACGAGCACGATCGTGGGGGTGGCCCCGGGGGTGGTGGTCATCAGGAGCCTCCATCGTTGGTGAGCAGGCGGAGCAGGGGGCGACCGCGCTCGGAGCGCACGCCCGTCCGCAGCACGCCTTCCGGCTGTACGTGGTCCGGCTGTACGTGGTCAGGTAGTACGTGCTCCGGCTGTACGTGCTCCGGCTGTACGTGGTCCGGCGTGTCGTATGCGATCGCGGGGCTGTCGGCGCGGCCGGCGGTCCGGGCGGCGCGGACGGGGCCGGGCACCTGGGCCCCGGCGGGGCCGCCGCAGGTGGGGCGGGCGGTCACCTCGGAAGCGTGGCGGGGCGACTCGGGCGTCACGGGGGCGCCGAGTTCGCCGGGCCGCCGGGCGGGACGGGCGCCCGCGCGGCCGGCGCCGATCACCACCACACGCGTATTCGAGGTCATACCCAGGAGCGTGCGGCGCCGAGGTTACCCGGCCGCATCACCGCTGTTTCCCGTGAGGAACGCTGCCCTCTTCGGGGACGGGAGGAGGGTGTGAGGGGTCCGGGGGAGGGACGGCGGGGACTGTGAGGTGGCGGAAACGCGGGGCGGCGGTCGGCCTGCGCCGCAGGTGGGCGGTGGTGTTGGCGGCGGCGGTGCGATGGTGGGGCGGTGGGGCCGGTTACGCGGGGCAGCGGTTGTGTACGTCGTCCCCGGACCGCGGTCGGTGACCGACTGCGGGTGGGCGGCCGCCGGTCAGTCGGTTGCCCGTCACCGGCTGCCCGTCAGGTGGGCGAAGACGACGACGTTCCCCTGGTAGCCGGTCGTGCGCGAGTAGCCGCCGCCGCAGGTGATGACGCGGAGCTCGGGGCGTTTCGCGGCGCCGTACACCTTCTCGTCGGGGAAGTCGCGGGCCTGGTAGACCTCCACCGCGTCGACGCTGAACACGGCGACGCTTCTGTCCTGCCGGTCCACCTCGATGGTCGCGCCGCGCTTGAGGGCGCCGAGGTCGTAGAAGACGGCGGGGCCCGCGGTGTTGTCGACGTGGCCGGCGACGATCGCGGTGCCCGTCTCGCCGGGGGTGGTGCCGGCCTCGTACCAGCCGGCGAGGTTCTTCTGCCCGGCGGGCGGGACGTCGAGGCTGCCCGACGGGGTGAGGGCGAGGCCCATGAGGGGGGCGTCCACGCGGATGGCGGGGATACGGATGCGGGTGGGCGGGGACGGGGGCAGCGCGGGGGCTTCGAGGCGTTCCTCGCCGGGATCGGGGCGGCCCTCGGCGGCGGACGGCTGGGGCGGCGCGGTGTGCGGTCCGCTGCCGGGGCCGAGCAGCCACACGCCGGAGCCCAGGGCCATGACGGTCACGGCGGCTATCGCGGTGTCCCCGATCCTGCGCATGCGAACCCCTCTCCCTGAGGTCGGAGGCTGTAACGAGGGGGCGGGACGGCAGAGGCGGTGAGAGCCTCTGGCGATCGTGACCCCCTCCCCCTCCGGGCCGCGAGGGGCGTCGGACCCGGAGGGGGTGGGATGTGCGGTACCGGCGGACGGACAGCGGAGGGTGTCCGTCAGATCACATCGCCTCTCGCCCGGCGATGCAGGAGCCAGGTACCGCCCGCGGCGGCGACGGCCAGAGCCGCCACGCCCGCCGCGGTCTGCACGGGGTCGGAGCCAAGAGCACCACCGACCCCCGTCTTCACACTGCCGTGGGGCTGCACCTGCCCCGCGGCCGGCGTCAGTGCCACCACCAGGTCCCCGGTCACCTGCCGGTTCCCCTCGGCGCACTTCGCGACGATCTCGTACGTCCCCGGTTGCGCACTCGACGGCACCTGGAACTGCCCGATCGCCTCGCCCTCGTGCGTACTGGGCGCAAGGGTGAACTGGCCGGCGCCCACCGAACTGGCGTCCCCGACCGCCGTTCCCTTCTCGCCGCACGCCGCCGTGTTCACGGTGACCTGGCCGCCCGCCGCCGCGGTCGACGGGTACACGTCGAGGCTGCCGGTGCCGCCGCCGTACGCCGGCGCGACGGCGAGTCCGGCCGTGGCCACGGCCAGCGCGGTCCCGGTCACCAGACGGGCGGTGCGTCGCATGGTGCTCCCTCGGTCGAGGTCGTCCACTCCCTTGCTCTACCGAGGTAAAAGCCAACCGCCCGGGCCCGCTCCCTGAGACCCCGTCAGTTTTGGGATGAACGGGTGTCACGGCGGGGGGTCGGGAAGCCGGTTGAGGACGGATTCGGGCAGGTCAAGGGGGCTGCGCGAGCACTGGTATGAAGAACACACGAACGGCGGGGGGCGGGGGGAGTGAACGGGTGACCCCTCTCTGGGGCGGGCGGCCACGGCGAGTGGCCGGGACGGCCGGCCGCGGCGCGCGGCCGGGGCGCGCGGCCGCGGCGGGGGGCGACGACGTCGATACGGTCGCGGAGGCGGAGGCGAGGCCTCGACCCGCGCGGTGGGCGGCCACGCGTGAAACGCCATGTGTGCGGGAGGGGGGTCACCGTTCGGGTGTCGCATGCGTGACCGAAGGCGGACGGCCGGGTCGCATCTGCGGCGCTACGGCATCCCCTGCCCGCCCTCCGGCACCGTCCGGATCGCCGCGATGTCGAACTGCAGCCGCACCGTCTCGCTCACCATCGCCCCGCCCTCCGCCAGCCGGGAGTTGTAGGCCAGCCCCCAGTCCATGCGGTTGATGGTGGTGGTGCCGTCGAAGCCGACGCGCTGGTAGCCGAAGGGGTCCGTGACGTTGCCGATGTAGGTGAGTTCCAGGTCCACCGGGCGCGTCGTCTCCTTGATGGCGAGGTCGCCGGTCATGACGTAGACGTCCGGCGCTTTCAGGCGTACCGCCGTGCTCTGGAAACGCATCCGGGGATAGGTCGCCGAGTCGAGGAAGTCGCGCCCCACCAGATGGGCGTCCCGCTGCTCCACGCCCGTGTCGACGCTGCCCGTGGACAGGATGATCTCCGCTTGGGAACGGGACGGGTCGCGGCCGTCGAAGTAGAGGCGGCTCTTGTACTCGGTGAAGGCCCCGCGGACCGTCGTCACCATGGCGTGCCGGACCGAGAAACCGATTCTGCTGTGTGCCGGGTCGATGATCCATTCGCCGGTGAGGGCGGCGAGGGCGGGGTCGAGGAGCACGGGGGCCGAGGTGGGGGCGGCTGCCGGGCGCGGGGGGAGCGTGGGAGTGCGCCGGGACGTGTGGGGGCGGCTGAACAAGTTCATGATTTATCTAGTTAGTCCACGCGGGGAATTGCCGCAAGTGGCCCTCAGGCCAATGGAGTTCGGGAATTCGGCGGGCCGTCACCGAAACTGCACATCATCGCCATCGGATCCACTCGGGAAGCGCGGTGACAGGGCTCGGTATTCCCGAATTCCGCGATTCCTTGAATTGCGCTATTCCCCGTTGTCTGGGGTGTATGTGACGGCCGCCCCGGTTCGTTCGCGGGGCGGACGCCTCACCTCTGTGCGCCGTGCCTCAGTTCACGTTCACCGCGCTCCACGCCGCCGCCACCGCGTTGTACTCCGTGCTGCCGTTGCCGTACAGGTCCTTCGCCGCGTTCAGCGTCGCCGTCCGCGCGCCCGCGTAGTTCGTCGAGGACGTCATGTAGACGGTCAGCGCGCGGTACCAGATCGCGCCCAGCTTGTCGCGGCCGATACCGGTGACCGTCGAGCCGTTGTACGTCGGGGAGTTGTAGCTCACGCCGTTGATGGTCTTCGCGCCGCTGCCTTCCGCGAGCAGGTACGCGAAGTGGTTGGCGACGCCCGACGAGTAGTGCACGTCCAGGTTCCCCACCGACGAACTCCAGTAGTCCGCCGAACTCCCGTCCTTCGACGGCTGGTCCATGTACCGCAGTGCCGTCTTGCCGAAGCCGGAGCGGACGATCTTCTCGCCGATCAGGTAGTCGCCCGGGTCGCTGGAGTTGTTGGCGTACCACTCCACCAGCGTGCCGAGGATGTCGGAGGTCGCCTCGTTCAGGCCGCCGGACTCGCCCGAGTACGTCAGCGCGGCCGTCTTGGAGGTGACCCCGTGCGTCATCTCGTGGCCGGCCACGTCGAGGGCCACCAGCGGGCCGAAGGTCGTCCCGTCACCGTCGCCGTACGTCATGCAGAAGCAACTGTCGTCCCAGAAGGCGTTGTTGTAGCTGTTGCCGTAGTGGACGCGGTTGTACGAGCCCTTGCCGTCGCCCGCGATGCCGTTGCGGCCGTGGACGTTCTTGTAGTAGTCCCAGGTCTCGTTGGTGCCGTACTGGGCGTCGACCGCGGCCGACGAGCGGTCGGAGGTGGCGCCCGTGCCCCAGTGGTTGTCGGCGTCCGTGAACACCGTCGACGGCGCCCGGCTGATGCAGATGCCGAAGATGCACAGGTCCGTCTTGTTCGCCGCGTCCCCGGTGTAGGTGTTGCCGCGGGTGGGGTCGGTGAGGTTGTACGTCGAACCGGACTGCGTCGTCTCCAGCGGGACCGTGCCGCTGTACAGCGACTTGCCGTCGCCGGTCGCCGTCTCGATGCTGTCCCAGGCGTCGATCTGGGCGCCGGTGCGGGCGTCCGTCAGCACCGTGCGGGCGACCGGGTTGCCGAGTGAGTCCTTGCCGACGGCGTTGGTGCGCCAGGCCAGCTTCGGGGTGCCGTGCAGGGCGTCGACGACCAGCTCCGGCTTGGCCCGCACCTGCTTCAGCGCGTCGCCGAGGTTGGCCGCCCGCAGCGCGTTCACCGCGAGGTCGGCGGCCTTCGGGGCGGAGACGTCCGGGACGATCGACGCCAGGGATATCCGGCTCCGGGTCGCCCGGTCGGCGCTGCGGTACGCGCCGTCCGACTTGAGGTGGACGACGAAGTCGCCGCCCAGGACGGGGAGGTCGCGGTACGTGCGGTCGTAACGGACGTGCTGGGTGCCGCTCTTGTCCACGATCACGTCACGGACCGCGGTGCCCTCGGTGGACGTGAGGCCCAGGGCGGTGGCGTGCTGGACGAGCGCCTGCGCCGCGTTCGCGATCGCGGTGGCCCGGGTCGGTCTGGCGTCGGCGTGGGCGGCGGGGGAGAGCGCGGCTGCCAGCAGGGTCGCGGTGGTGAGGGCGACGCCGGCCGTGGCGAGACGGGATGCTCGGGTGTTCCGTGTCCGGCTCATCGGTCTCCTTGGAGGTGCGCCTCGAAGGCGTGGGGTGGCGCTGATGACCACTGAGATTTAAGAGGCCATGACATGTCATGTCCATAGCGCCTCCATGGAGATGTGTGTGGAGGTGGAGGGGGTGGAGAATCCTTTCTGTGACCACCCGGAACCCCCGCCACCTCCCGTTCTTCGTCTACGGCACGCTCCGCCCCGGCGAGGTCAACCACGACGCGTACCTGCGGGGGCGGACGGAGACCGAGGAACCCGGCCGTCTCGACGGCGCGGTGCTCTACGACGGGCCCGGCTACCCCTACGCCGTCGAGGAGCCCGGGCCGGCGGCGGTGCGCGGCGAACTCGTCACCGCGCGCCCCGAGTCGTACGACCGACTCCTCCTGGAACTCGACGCGTTGGAGGAGTGCGTGCCTCAGGACCCGGCGAGCCTGTACGTGCGCGTCGCGCGGGACGTCGTACGGCTGCGGGACGGGGCCGCGGTCCGGGCCTGGGTGTACGTCGCCGGGCCAGTCGTGGCCGGGAAGCTGCGCACCGACGGGCGGCGCATCGACGGCGGCGACTGGCTGGGCCACGGCTGACCGGCAGGGGCAGGGGCGGGGGCAGGGGCAGGGGCGGGGCAGGGGCAGCAGCGGGGACACGGGCGGAGGCCTCGACGCCCCCCGATGGGCAGGGGCGCCCCCCGATGGGCAGGGGCGACAGGACCATCCCGCTCTGCGGGGCGCAGTGCGGGTGCGGGTGGCGTCGAGTCGGTCTCCACGTCGCTCAGCGTGCTTCCGGTGTGTCACGTCCCGTGCCGGACCCGTGTGGCACGGCCGAAGCGGTCAACTCCCCGCCGTATCCCAGCCATCGTGAGAACCGATACCGGGCCGGCGGCTGCCGGTCCCGGGCCCGGCTCGGGGCTGATGGGCGCGTGGTCAGCCGCTGCCCCCTTCTCGCAGGGCCCCCGTGCGTGGCTCATTCCCCACCCCGTTGGCCGGTCCCACCCCGTTGAGTCTTCAAAAGACGCGACTACAGTCGTCGTCGGCCCCGCTCGCCCCGCGGATCCGGTAAGCCCCGCACCCCCTTCAGATCCCCGTAAGACCCCGCACGGCGCTCGACACACCGCCCTGACCGGGCCCCGCCGCTCCCGGACTCGGCCTCCCCCCACTCGAAAGAGCCAGCCAGGAGGTCTCCGAGCCATGCCTCTGCGTCACCTCACCCCCCGCGACCAGCACCTCTTCTGGCAGTACGGCCGCGGCGCCGACGTACCCGTCCACGAACCGCTCGTCCACCGCGCCATCGAACGGCATGCCATCGCCCACCCCCACGCCGTCGCCGCCGAACACCACGGCGCGACCCTCACCTACGGCGAACTCGACCGCTACGCCGGTGCCCTCGCCGCCCGGCTGGTTCGCGAGGGCGTCCGTCCCGGTGACCACGTCGGCCTGTTCGCGCGCCGCTCCATCCCGACGCTGGTCGGCCTGTTGGCCGTCCTCAAGGCGGGCGCCGCCTACGTCCCGCAGGACATCGGCCGCACACCCCCGGACCGGCTCGCCCACGTCATCCGCACCGCTCGTACCCGGGTGATCCTCACCCAGAAGGAACACGTCCCGCGCGTCCCCCTCCCGGCCGGCCACCGGCTGATCGCCCTCGACGACCCGGCGCCGTACGATCCCGGCCCCGTGCCGCTGCTGCCGCCGCACCCCGACGGCGGCTGCTGCGTCCTCTTCGTCCCCGGGACCGCCGGCCGGCACACCCACGGCGTGCGGCTCACCCACCGCAACATCGCCAACCTGCTGCTCACCGAACCCGGCGGGCTCGGCATCCGCCCCGGCGACCGCGTCGCCCAGCTCCTCGGCATCGCCTCCGGCCCGGCCGCCTGGGAGATCCTCGGCTGCCTGACCCACGGCGCCACCCTGGCCATCCGCGGCAAGGAGGCCGAGCCAACGGCCCGCGCCGCGACCGTCCTGATCGCCACCCCGGCCGTGCTGTCAGGCATCGACCCCGCCGACTGCCCGCGCGTCCGCACGGTCGCCGTCGCCGGGGAACCCTGCCCGCGCCCGCTCGCCGACCGCTGGTCGCGCCGGGCCGCCCTCTTCCACTGCCGCGGGCCGGTCGAGGCGACCCTCGTGACCACCATGGGCCGCCACACCCCGGTCGCCGGCCGCCCGGCCACCGGCCGCCCCACCCCCAACAACACCGTGTACGTCCTCGGCCCCGACCGTCGGCCGCTGCCCATCGGCGAGGCCGGCGAGGTGTGGGCGGGCGGCGACTCGGTCTCGGCCGGCTATCTCGGCGACGACGCCCTGAACGCCGAGCGGTACGCCCCCGACCCGTTCCTCGGCGCGGGCCGCGCCATGTTCCGCACCCGCGGCCTCGGCCGCTGGACCCCCGACGGCGACCTCGAACACCTCGGCCGGCCCGCCGAACGGGTCGGGCCGCCCGGCAAACGGCCACTGCTCCGGCTCGCCGGGGAGCGCACGGCAGGCACGGTGACGGTCACCCGATGAGGACCACGGCGGCGCGACCCTAGTGCCGCGCCGCGGCCAGGGCCTCGGCAACCCCTGGTTCCTTCTTCCCCAGGAACCGGGGGTTCGGGTCGAAGAGCACGTCGAGGGCGGCCTTGCCCGCCGCGAAGACCTCCCGCGTCCCCCCGTAGTACCAGGTCGCGTCGTGCTTGGCGTCGACCCCGACCCCGTACGACGTCACCCCCGCGGCCTCGCACAGCGCCACCGCACGCCGGATGTGGAACCCCTGGCTGATCAGCACGGCCCGGTCCACACCGAAGATCTTCTTCGCGCGGACGCAGGAGTCCCAGGTGTCGAAGCCGGCGTAGTCGCTGACGATGCGCTTGCCGGGGACGCCGTGCGCGGTCAGGTAGGTGCGCATGGCGTCCGGCTCGTCGTAGTCCTTCCGGCTGTTGTCCCCGGTGACGAGGACGACCTTGACACGGCCCTCCTTGTACAGCGTCGCCGCCGCGTTCAGGCGGTTCGCGAGGTACGGCGAGGGCTCGCCGTCCCACAGGCCCGCGCCGAAGACGACCGCGACGTCGGCGCGCGGCACGTCCGCCACCGTGTGCAGCCGGCCCGCCGTGGAGACGTAGAGCCAGGTGGCCGGCAGCAGCGCCAGCACGCATGCGGCCATCACGCCCTGCACCAGACGCCGCCGGCCGGTGCGGGTCCGCGGCAGCCGTGGTCGGCGGATCTTCATACGCCTGTTCCCCCCTTCGCTCCCCCTCCGGGCTCCGACCATGGAGGACGCAGCGCGGGACGTTCCGGTTCGCTCACAGCGTGCGGGTGCGTACCGTGAAGCGCCGGAAAACACTCGTGACGGTCAGGCAACGGGTGCGCAACCTCGCCCGGCGAGGATCTTCGCATGACGGTGACCGACCTCTCCCCGCGCCCCGGCCCGCCCGCCCTGGTCCTGGTGGCCCACGGCAGCCGCGACCCGCGCGCGCTCAGCACCGTGCGGGCGCTCATGGACCGGGTGCGCGCCCTGCGCCCCGGCCTGCCCGTGCACCTCGGTCACATCGAGCTGAACGAGCCGCTGCTCCCGGACACCCTCGCCGCCCTGGGGGGCGCCGAGGCCGTCCTCGTACCGCTCCTCCTCGGCCGCGGCTACCACGTCAAGCGGGACATCCCGGAGATGGCGGCCGCCGCCACCGCCCGGACGCGCGTCGCCGCCCCGCTGGGACCGCACCCCCTCCTGGCCGACACCCTGCACGCCCGCCTGCGGGAGGCGGGCTGGCGCCCGAGGCCCGCGAGCGCCGTGGTCCTGGCGGCGGCGGGTTCCCGCGACCCCGACGCCAGGATCGACACCCACCGCATGGCCGACCTCCTCGCCGCCCGCCTGGGCGTCCCGGTCCTCCCGGCCTACGCCTCCGCGGCGGCCCCGACGGTCCCGGAAGCGGTCGCCGCTCTGCGGGCAAGGGGCCGCCACCGCATCGCCCTCGCCTCCTACTTCACGGCCCCCGGCCGCTTCGCCACCGAGTGCGCGGCACAGGCCCCGGGGATCGCCTCGGCGCCCCTGGGCGCCCACGACGCGATGGCCGAGCTGGTCATCCACCGGTACGAACGGGCACTGGGAACGCCGGTGACTGTGGCCGCCTAGGGGGGCGTGGATCGCTGCGGGTGCGTGGGGGCTTGTCGCGCAGTTCCTCCCCCAGCCTTCGGCCGGGGGTACCCCCAGCGCCCCTTTCGGGTCGGCCCAGTGGACCCACCTTCTCGGGGGCGCGGGGAACTGCGCGACCAACCACAACGCACCCGCAGCCGCAGACGTACCCCGACCCGGCAGACGAGTAGGCGCCCCACAACCCCCGTTTTGTCACCATCAACCCGTAGTGTCGAACCATGGCAGCCCCCGCACCCGCGCCTATTTCGGCCTACGACCCGGCGTCAGCCGACCGCTGGGCCCCCGAACCCGACAAACGCCCCGGCCGCACCGCCTTCCAGCGCGACCGCGCCCGCATCCTCCACTCCGCCGCCCTCAGAAGGCTCGCCGGCAAGACCCAGGTCGTCACCCCCGGCACCTCCGCCCAGGCGTGGGACGCCAGCCCCCGCACCCGCCTCACCCACTCCCTCGAATGCGCCCAGGTCGGCCGGGAACTGGGCGCGGCCCTCGGCTGCGACCCCGACCTCGTGGAGGCCGCCTGCCTCTCCCACGACCTCGGCCACCCGCCCTTCGGCCACAACGGCGAACACGCGCTGAACGAGTTCGCGGACGACTGCGGCGGCTTCGAGGGCAACGCCCAGTCCCTGCGGCTCCTCACCCGCATCGAACCCAAGCGGTTCACCCCCGAGGGCTCCGTCGGCCTCAACCTCACCCGCGCCGCCCTGGACGCGGCCACCAAGTACCCGTGGCCGCGCGGCGCGCACCCCACCGCCCCGGCGTCCCCCAAGTTCGGTGTGTACGAGGACGACCGGCCGGTCTTCGACTGGGTCCGCAAGGAGGCCCCCGGCACCCGCACCTGTTTCGAGGCCCAGGTGATGGACTGGTCGGACGACGTCGCCTACTCCGTGCACGACGTCGAGGACGGCCTGCACGCCGGTCACATCGACCCCGACTGCCTGCACGCGGAGCCGGAACGGCAGGAGGTGTTCGCCGTCGCCGTCGGCCTGTACGTGCCCGCCGGCACCGACCCCGCCGAACTCGCCGCCGCGCTCGACCGGCTCCAGGACGAGGAGTGGTGGCCGCACGGCTACGACGGCAGCGCGGTCGCCCAGGCCCGCCTCAAGGACGCCACCAGCCAGCTCATCGGCCGGTTCTGCCTGGCCGCGGAGGGCGCCACCCGCGAGGCGTACGGCGGCGGCCGGCTCACCAGGTACGGCGCCGAACTCGTCGTACCGCGCGAGGCCAGGATGGAGTGCGCGGTGCTCAAGGCCATCGCCCACCGGTACGTCATGCAGCGCGCCGAGCAGGAGCGGCTCCGCGCCGACCAGCGGGTCGTCGTCGCCGAACTCGCCGAGGCGCTCACCGACCGCGCGCCCGACGGACTCGACCCGCAGTTCCGGGCGCTGTTCGACGCGGCAGGCGACGACCACGCCCGCAAGCGCGTGATCGTCGATCAGATCGCGTCGCTCACCGACGCCTCCGCGCGGTCGCTGCACGCGCGACTGACGGGAGGTATGTGAACACTTTGTGACTCTCCGCGACTCCCTCTGGCCTGATCGGGGCAAGATCGCGTAAGCGGGGGTCACTCCCTCTTCCCGCATCACGCTGCGTGCGGGAGGCTCACAGTGCGGCGCATGTGGGCGGCATATGTGGCGGCACCCTTACGAGGAGGCATCAAGTGGTCGACGCGGACCAGACTTTCGTCATCGTAGGAGGCGGACTCGCCGGCGCGAAGGCGGCCGAGACGCTCCGAGCCGAGGGCTTCAGCGGCCGGGTGATACTGATCTGCGACGAGCGCGACCACCCCTACGAGCGGCCGCCGCTGTCCAAGGGCTACCTGCTCGGCAAGGCCGAACGCGACAGCGTCTTCGTGCACGAGCCCGCCTGGTACGCGCAGCACGACATCGAACTGCACCTCGGCCAGACCGTGGACCGCATCGACCGCGCCGCGAAGACCGTCCGGTTCGGCGACGACGGCACGCTGGTCCGCTACGACAAGCTGCTGCTCGCCACCGGAGCGGAGCCGCGCCGCCTCGACATCCCCGGCACCGACCTGGCCGGCGTCCACCACCTGCGCCGCCTCGCGCACGCCGAACGCCTCAAGGGCGTCCTCGCCGCGCTCGGCCGGGACAACGGCCACCTCGTCATCGCGGGCGCCGGCTGGATCGGCCTGGAGGTCGCGGCGGCGGCCCGGACGTACGGCGCCGAGGTCACCGTCATCGAACACGGGCCGACCCCGCTGCACAGCGTGCTCGGGCCCGAACTGGGCAACGTCTTCGCCCAGCTGCACGAGGAGCA
Organism: Streptomyces sp. NPDC001714; assembly: GCF_042892755.1. Lineage (NCBI taxonomy): Bacteria > Bacillati > Actinomycetota > Actinomycetes > Kitasatosporales > Streptomycetaceae > Streptomyces > Streptomyces sp. NPDC001714. Next base: position 430,402 of record NZ_JBIAUL010000004.1, on the reverse strand, counting down.
CGGGGTCCGCTTCCACTTCGGGGTGCGGCTCACCGAGATCATCGGCCAGGACGGCATGGTGCTCGCCGCGCGCACCGACGACGGCGAGGAGCACCCGGCGCACGACGTCCTCGCCGCGATCGGCGCGGCCCCGCGGGTCGGGCTGGCCGAGGCGGCCGGGCTCGAGCTGGCCGACCGGGCGTCCGGCGGCGGCATCGTGGTCGACGAACGGCTGCGGACGTCCGACCCGGACATCTACGCGGCCGGCGACGTGGCCGCCTTCCCGCACGCGCTGTTCGACACGAGGCTCCGCGTGGAGCACTGGGCCAACGCGCTGAACGGCGGCCCGGCGGCGGCCCGCTCGATGCTGGGACAGGACGTCACGTACGACCGGGTGCCCTACTTCTTCACCGACCAGTACGACCTCGGCATGGAGTACAGCGGGTGGGCGCCGCCCGGGTCGTACGACCAGGTGGTGATCCGGGGGGACGCGGGGAAGCGGGAGTTCATCGCGTTCTGGGTGAAGGAGGGGCGGGTGCTGGCCGGGATGAACGTGAACGTGTGGGATGTCACAGAGCCGATCCAGCGGCTGATCACTTCGGGGGCTGTCGTGGACACCGATGCCTTGGCGGATCCTCACGTGCCGTTGGAATCGCTCGCCTAAGGGGCTGCGGGGTTCTGTCGTCTCGCGGGTGCGGGTGGTGGGTGGCTGCTCGCGCAGTTTTCCGCGCCCCTGAAGGGGCGCTCCAGCGCGCCGGAGTTGTCACGGCACCCCCGTAGAATTCACCCGTGGCTGGACGGATCAATGACGAGGATGTGAAGGCGGTACGGGACGCGGTCCCGATCGACGCCGTCGTGTCCGAGTACCTCCAGCTGCGCAACGCGGGCGGCGGGAACCTCAAGGGCCTGTGCCCGTTCCACGACGAGAAGTCGCCGTCCTTCCAGGTCAGCCCGAGCAAGGGACTCTTCCACTGCTTCGGCTGCCAGGAGGGCGGCGACACCCTCACCTTCGTGATGAAGGTCGACCACCTCTCCTTCTCGGAGGCGGTCGAGCGGCTGGCAGCCCGGGCCGGCATCACCCTGCGCTACGAGGAGGGCGGGTACAACCCGTCCCACCAGCGCGGTGAGCGCATCCGCCTGATCGAGGCGCACAAGATCGCCGCCGTCTGGTACGCCGAGCAGCTCGCGACCAGCCCCGAGGCCGAGACCGGCCGGGTCTTCCTCGCCGAGCGCGGCTTCGACCAGGCCGCCGCCGTCCACTTCGGCGTCGGCTACAGCCCGCAGGGCTGGGACCACCTCACCCGCTACCTGCGCGGCCAGGGCTTCACCGACAAGGAGCTGCTGCTGTCCGGCCTGTCGCAGGAAGGGCGGCGCGGGCCCATCGACCGCTTCCGGGGCCGCCTGATGTGGCCCATCCGGGACATCGGCGGCGAGGTCGTCGGCTTCGGCGCCCGCAAGCTCTACGAGGCGGACAACGGGCCCAAGTACCTCAACACGCCCGACACCGCGATCTACAAGAAGTCCCAGGTCCTGTACGGCATCGACCTCGCCAAGCAGCACATCGCGAAGGCCAGCCGCGCGGTCGTGGTCGAGGGCTACACGGACGTCATGGCCTGCCACCTGGCCGGGGTGACGACCGCGATCGCCACCTGCGGTACGGCCTTCGGCGGCGAGCACATCAAGATCCTGCGGCGCCTGCTGATGGACAACGGCTCGGCCCGCGTGATCTTCACCTTCGACGGCGACGCGGCCGGGCAGAAGGCGGCCCTGCGCGCCTTCGAGGACGACCAGAAGTTCGCCGCCGAGACGTACATCGCCATCGCCCCCGACGGCATGGACCCCTGCGAGCTGCGCCTCGCCAAGGGCGACGAGGCGGTCGCCGACCTGACCGAACCCCGCACCCCGCTCTTCGAGTTCGCACTCCGCCAGATCGTCGCCCGCTACGACCTGGACACCCCCGCGGGCCGCGCGGCCGCCCTCGACGAGGCGGCGCCGGTCGTCGCCCGGATCAAGAACAGCGGCGCCCAGCACGAGGTCGCCGTCCAGCTCGCCGGCATGCTCGGCATCCTCGACACCCAGTTCGTGGTGAAGCGGGTGGCCCAGCTGGCCCGTTGGGCCCGCGAGAAGGGCGGCGGCGGTGGCCGGGGTACCGGCGGCCCGGCGCGCGCCCCGCAGCAGCCGTCGTACGGCAACGGTGCGGCCCGCCCCGCCGTCTCCGGACCCGCCCTCAACCTCCGCAACGCCGTCTACGCCACCGAGCGCGAGCTGCTGAAACTCGCCCTCCAGCGCCCCGAGCTGGTCTCCCCGGCCTTCGACGCGTACGGCATCGACGAGTTCACCGCCGAGCCCTACGCGGCCGTGCGCCGGACCATCATGGAGGCGGGCGGCGCCGCGTACGGGGTGCAGGACCCGCAGGAGTACCTGGTCCGCGTCCGCGAGGCGGCCGCCGACGACGCGGTCCGCGCGATGGTCACGGAGCTCGCCGTCGAGGCGATCATGCGCCGCACGGTCGACGAGAACTACGCGGGCGAGCAACTCGTGACCGTCCGCCGCCGCGCCGTCGACCGCCGTATCCACGAGATCCAGATCACCCTCACCCGCCTCGGCAACGGTGGCGACCCGGCCGAACTCGCCTCCGTGCAGAACGAGTTGTGGGTGCTCCAGCAGTACGGGCAGGCACTGCGCGAGCAGGGTCCGGCGGCCCTCTGAGCCCCGGCCGGCCGGCAGGATAACCGGGCGGTCACGGACCGGACGCAAAAAGTCACCGCACGCCCCTCGTGGCGGCGATGTGTCTTACCCCACACTGGGGTGCGGTGCCTGAGTCCTCGGAGCGCGGCCGGCCCGTCCCGGACGGGTCCCACACCCCCGCCGTTCCACTCATCGCGTACGGGACGGACAGCGGCGAGGCCGTCGTCTCCGCCCCCGAAGTACCGCTGCCGTACCCCCTGGCAGCGATCATCCTGGAGGTCGCCCCCGTGCAGACCCAGACCCTGACCCAGACAGACAGCAGCACGCTCACCGACGAGCCGGACGCCGATACCGGCGGCCCTGCCGGCGTACCGCCGCAGAGCCGGGCCGCGCTGCACCCCGAGACCGAACCGGAGGGCCCGCCCCCGGAGGAACTCGCGGCCGACGCGGAGCCCGAGCCCGAGCCCGCCGAGCCGCGGGCCGCCGCCCGCGCCGACACCGGTGGCCCCTCCTCGGACCTGTTCCGCCAGTACCTGCGCGAGATCGGCCGCATCCCGCTGCTCACCGCCGCCGAGGAGGTCGAACTCGCCCGCCGCGTCGAGGCCGGCCTGTTCGCCGAGGAGAAACTGGGCAGCACCCCCGACCTCGACAGCGAGCTGGCGCTGGACCTGGACCGGCTGGTCGTCATGGGCCGCATGGCCAAGCGCCGCCTCATCGAGGCGAACCTGCGGCTGGTGGTGTCGGTCGCGAAACGGTACGTCGGCCGCGGCCTGACCATGCTCGACCTGGTACAGGAGGGCAACCTCGGCCTGATCCGCGCCGTGGAGAAGTTCGACTACGCCCGCGGCTACAAGTTCTCGACGTACGCGACCTGGTGGATCCGCCAGGCCATGTCCCGCGCCCTCGCCGACCAGGCACGCACCATCCGCGTCCCCGTGCACGTGGTGGAGCTGATCAACCGGGTCGTCCGCGTCCAGCGCCGGATGCTCCAGGAACGGGGCTACGAGCCGACGCCCGACGAGGTCGCCGCGCACCTGGATCTGGCGCCGGAGCGGGTGGGCGAGGTGCTGCGGCTGGCGCAGGAGCCGGTGTCCCTGCACGCGCCGGTGGGCGAGGAGGACGACGTCGCCCTCGGTGACCTCATCGAGGACGGCGACGCGGCGAGCCCGGTCGAGTCGGCGGCGTTCCTGCTGCTGCGGGAGCACCTGGAGGCGGTGCTGTCGACGCTCGGGGAGCGGGAGCGGAAGGTGGTCCAGCTGCGGTACGGCTTGGCCGACGGCCGTCCTCGGACGCTGGAGGAGATAGGCCGGATCTTCGGCGTGACGCGGGAGCGGATCCGGCAGATCGAGTCGAAGACCTTGAACAAGCTGCGGGACCACGCCTTTGCGGATCAGCTGAGGGGTTACCTGGACTGACGCCGGGTGCGGGTGCGTGGGGGCTGGTCGCGCAGTTCCCCGCGCCCCTAAAAGACAAAGACCTAGCTGCGGGCAGTCGTGCCTCCCCCAGTGCCTTAAGGGCCTGGGAGGTGCCCCCAGGGCGGCACGGGTGGGCGCAGCGGCACCCGGCAAGCGCCGGTGAGCGTCCCCACCCGTGCCCAGCCCCCAGCGGCCGGTGCCGGACTCAGTCGACCTCGGCCACCGCCTGCGCGAACTGCGCCTTGTACAGCCGGGCGTACGCCCCGTCCGCGGCCAGCAGCTCGGCATGCGCGCCCTGTTCCACGATCGAGCCGTTCTCCATCACCAGGATGGTGTCCGCGTCCCGGATCGTCGACAGCCGGTGGGCGATGACGAACGACGTCCGGCCGTCCGCCAGTTTGGCCATCGCCTTCTGGATCAGGACCTCCGTGCGCGTGTCGACCGACGACGTCGCCTCGTCGAGGACGAGGATCGTCGGGTCGGACAGGAAGGCGCGCGCGATGGTGATGAGCTGCTTCTCACCGGCGCTGACGCCCGTGCCCTCGTCGTCGATGACCGTGTCGTAGCCGTCGGGGAGCGTACGGACGAACCGGTCCGCGTGGGCCGCCCGCGCCGCCTCCTCGATCTCGCCGCGGGTGACCTCGCGCGCGGCGCCGTACGCGATGTTCTCCGCGATGGAGCCCCCGAACAGCCAGGTGTCCTGGAGCACCATGCCGATGCCGGCGCGGAGTTCGTCCCGGGACATGTGGGTGATGTCGACGCCGTCGAGGGTGATCCGGCCGCCGGAGACGTCGTAGAACCGCATGAGGAGGTTGACCAGCGTGGTCTTGCCGGCGCCGGTCGGACCGACGATCGCGACCGTGTGGCCCGGTTCCACCGTCAGGGAGAGGTCCTCGATCAGCGGCTTCTCCGGGTCGTACCGGAAGGAGACGTGCTCCAGGGCGACCCGGCCGCGCAGTTCGGCGGGGCGCTCGCCGGGGACCGGGTCGGCCTCCTGCTCCTCCGCGTCGAGGAGTTCGAAGATCCGCTCGGCGGAGGCGACACCGGACTGCACCAGGTTGGCCATGGAGGCGACCTGGGTCAGCGGCATCGAGAACTGCCGGGAGTACTGGATGAAGGCCTGGACGTCGCCGATGGAGAGCGCGCCCGACGCGACCCGCAGGCCGCCGACGACCGCCACCAGCACGTAGTTCAGGTTCGACACGAACATCATCAGCGGCTGCATCACACCGCTGTTGAACTGCGCCTTGAACCCGGCCTCGTACAGCGCCTCGTTCTGCTCGGCGAACTGCTGCGCCGACTCCTCCTGCCGGCCGAACACCTTCACCAGGGTGTGCCCGGTGTACATCTCCTCGACGTGGGCGTTCAGCTTGCCGGTGGAGCGCCACTGCTGCACGAAGTGCGGCTGCGAGCGCTTGCCGATGCGGGTCGCGACCAGGAAGGACAGCGGCACGGTGACCAGGGCCACCAGCGCCAGGATCCAGGACACCCAGAACATCACCGCGAGGACGCCGATGATGGTGAGCAGCGAGTTGATGAGCTGGCCCATCGACTGCTGGAGCGTCTGGCCGATGTTGTCGATGTCGTTGGTGGCGCGGGAGAGGACCTCGCCGCGCTGCCGCTTGTCGAAGTAGGAGAGCGGCAGGCGGGACAGCTTCGCCTGGACGTCCTCGCGCAGCCGGTACATCGTCCGGTTGACGGACCGGTTGACCAGCCGGGTCGCCACCGCCATCAGCAGGCCGGCGACGACGTAGGTACAGAGCGCGAACAGCAGGACGTTGCCGACCTGGTCGAAGTCGATGCCCTTGCCCGGGGTGAAGTCGGTGCTCTTGAGCATGTCGGCGACCGTGTCCTGGCCGCGGTCGTGCATGCCCTGGAGGACTTGCTCCTTGGTGGTCCCGGCGGGCATCTGCTTGCCGATGACACCGGCGAAGACCAGGTCGGTGGCCCTGCCGAGGATCTTGGGGCCGATCACGTTGAGGGCGACGCTCGCGACGACGCAGAACAGCAGCAGGTAGATGGTGAGCTGTTCGGGTTTGAACCGGGCGAGGAGCCGTTTGCCCGAGTTCTTGAAGTCCATCGAGCGCTGGTCGGGGCCGCCCCCGGCCATCATGCGTCCCATGGGCCCGGCCATCAGGCAGCCTCCGCTTCCGTGAGCTGGGAGAGCACGATCTCCCGGTAGGTCTCGTTGCCGGCCATGAGTTCGTGGTGGCGGCCGGTGCCGACGACGCGTCCCTCGTCGAGGACGACGATCCGGTCGGCGTCTCTGATGGTCGCCACCCGCTGGGCGACGATGACGACGGTCGCCTCGGCCGTCTCCTGGGCGAGCGCGGCGCGCAGGGCGGCGTCGGTCGCGTAGTCGAGGGCGGAGAAGGAGTCGTCGAAGAGGTAGATCTCCGGGCGCTGCACGAGCGTCCGGGCGATGGCGAGGCGCTGACGCTGGCCGCCGGAGACGTTCGTACCGCCCTGGGCGATGGGCGCGTTCAGCCCGCCCTCCAGCTTGGAGACGAAGCCCTTGGCCTGCGCCACCTCCAGCGCCTGCCACAGCTCCTCGTCGGTGGCGTCCGGGTTGCCGTAGCGCAGGTTGGTCGCCACGGTGCCGGCGAACAGGTACGGCTTCTGCGGGACCATGCCGACCGTCTGCGCGAGCAGCTTCGGGTCGAGGCCCGAGACGTCCTCGCCGTCCACGAGGACCTGACCGTCCGTGGCGTCGAAGAGGCGTGCGACCAGCCCGAGCAGGGTGGACTTTCCGCTGCCGGTGGAGCCGATGACCGCGGTCACCTCGCCGGGCCGGGCGACCAGGTCGACGGCCTTGAGCACCGGTTCCTCGGCACCCGGGTAGCGGAATCCGGCGCCCCTGATCTCCAGGTGGCCGTGCCGGCGCAGCTCGGTGACCGGCGCGAGCGGCGGGACGACGCTGGACTCGGTGTCCAGGACCTCCTCGATGCGCTCGGCGCAGACCTCCGCGCGCGGCACCATCATGAACATGAAGGTGGCCATCATCACGGACATCACGATCTGCATGAGGTAGGCGAGGAAGGCCGTCAGGTCACCGATGGCCATCCCGCCGCTGTCGATGCGATGAGCACCGAACCAGACCACGGCGATGGAAGAGACGTTCACCGTCGTCATGACGATCGGGAACATCAGCGCGAGCATGTTGCCGGTGGCCAGCTGCATCTCGGTCAGGTCCTTGTTGGCCTTGCCGAACCGGCCCTGCTCGTACTCGTCGCGGACGAACGCGCGGATCACCCGGTTGCCGGTGATCTGCTCGCGCAGCACCCGGTTCACCGTGTCGAGCCGTACCTGCATCGCCCGGAACAGCGGGCGCAGCCGCCGCACGATCAGGGTCACCGAGATGCCGAGCACGGGTACGACGGCGACCAGCACCCCGGACAGCGGAACGTCCAGGCCGAGGGCGAGCACGATGCCGCCGACACACATGATGGGCGCCGACGCCATCAGGGTGAACGCCATCAGGACCAGCATCTGGACCTGCTGTACGTCGTTGGTCGTACGGGTGATGAGCGAGGGCGCCCCGAAGTGACCCACCTCACGTGCGGAGAAGGACTGCACCCGGTCGAAGACGGCGGCACGCACGTCCCGGCCGAGGGCGGACGCGGTCCTGGCGCCGTAGTAGACGGCACCGACGTTGCACACCACCTGAGCGAGCGAGATGCCGATCATCAGGGCGCCGAAGGACAGGATGTAATCCGTGTCACCCTTCACGACGCCGTTGTCGATGATGTGCGCGTTGAGCGTGGGCAGGTAGAGAGTGGCGCAGGTCTGCAGGAACTGCAGCAGCACCAGGATGGAGATGGGTTTCCGGTAGGGCCTGAGATAGGTCCGCAGAAGTCGTATGAGCACGCTACGTCTCTCGGAGTCGGCGGTGGGGTGGGCGGGGTCGCCTGCCCGAAGGGCGGGGTGTTTGCCCTAGGCCCCTATCGTCCGACACTCCACCCGTGTTACCTCAACCGATTAACCCGACGGCGGACATACGCCGCCGTACGTTTCGCGACGTTTACGACCGGAACGCCCCCGGATGGGCCTGCTCCCGCACCGAGATGAACTGCTGCCGCACCGCCTGCCCGACGGCCAGCTCGTCACCCGGCTCCAGCACCTGCGCCGCCGCGCCCTGCCACACCGGCGGGGTGCGCGGGTCCAGCGTCCCCTGCGAGACCCCGAGCGCCCAGGCCGCCTGCCGCGCGGCCCCGATCGCCGCGTAGTCGGCCGGCTGCGGTACGACGACCTGCGCGCCGAACAGCATCGGCGCCGCCGCCTGTACGGCCGGCAGCTCGGCGGCCTGTCCCAGCAGGAAGATCCGCCGCACCTCCGCACCCCGGCCGCGCAGCACGTCCAGCGCGTCGGCGAGACCGCAGAGCATGCCCTCGAAGGCGGCCCGTGCGAGATGCTCGGCCTTCATCGACTCCCGGCGCAGCCCGGCCAGCGTCCCGGCGGTGTGCGGCAGGTTCGGCGTCCGCTCACCCTCCAGGTAGGGCAGCATGACCAGCCCGTGCGACCCGGGCGTGGACTTCATCGCCAGGTCGGAGAGGGCCTCCAGATCGGCAAGACCGAGCAGTTCGGCGGTGCCGCGCAGGGCCCGTACGGCGTTGAGCGTGGTGACGACCGGCAGGTGCATGCCGGTGGCGTCGGCGAGCGAGGTGATCATCCCGGAGGTGTCGGCGAGCGCCTCGGTGTGCACGGCCATCACCGACCCCGAGGCGCCGAGCGACACCACGGCGTCCCCGAACCCGAGCCCCAGCCCGAAGGCGGCGGCCATGGTCTCGCCGGTCCCCGCGGAGATCAGCAGCCCCTCCGGGGTGGTACCGGCCGCGTCGGACGGGCCGATCACCTCGGGCAGCATCGCCTGGTGCCCCAGGGCGAGTTCGACGAGGTCGGGCCGGTAGCCGCCGGTGGCGGCCGACCAGTACCCGGTGCCGGAGGCCCCGCCGCGATCGGTGGTCCTCCTGACCGGCCGACCGAGCAGCTGCCACACCAGCCAGTCGTGGGCCTGCAACAGTACGGCGGTCCGGCGGGCGTTCTCCGGTTCGGTCTTGGCCAGCCAGCGCAGCTTGGTGACGGGTTGCGCGGCCTGCGGCACGCACCCCACCGCCTGCGCCCAGGCCTCCCGGCCGCCCAGCGCGTCGATGAGATCGGCGGCCGCGACCTGGGCGCGCTTGTCGCCGCCGACCATCGCGGGCCGGACGGTGTTGCCCTGGGCGTCCAGCGGGACCAGCGCGTTCTGCTGGGCGGAGACGCCGATGGCCTGCACGCCCTCCAGGAGCCCGCCCCCGGCGGCCTCGCCGAGGGAGAGCAGCCAGGCCTGCGGGTCGACGTCACTGGGGCGCGCCGCGCCGTCCGGCGTGTCGACCGGGTGCGGTGCGTATCCCTGGCGGAGCACCGCACCCGTGTCCGTGTCGCAGACCACGATGCGAGTGAAATCCGGTGAGCTGTCCAACCCGGCGACTATCCCCATGACCGAAATTCTGCCGCACGCTCCGCCGTGGTTCGGCCGTGGGCGCCGCAGGGGTTCGCGTGGATCCGCGGGTGCGGGCGCGTTGGGGCTGGTCGCGCCCACCCGGCGGAGCGCATATTCGGACATGGTCCCGCGCCCCTTGGGCGGGGAAGCCAGGCCGGCGCCGGACAGTGCTGTCAGGTGTTGCTGGTGCCCCAGTCGTCCCCGGCTGCGCCGTTCGTGTTGCGTTCGCGCAGGGAGCGGACCCGGGCGGCGACCGAGTCGGGCATGCGGTCGCCGACCTTCTCGCTCACCGTGTGGAAGGCCCGGCCGGCGTAGACGCGGCCCTGCTGGGCGGCGGTCTCGGCGGTGTTGCGGACGGCCGGGTTCTGGGCGACCTGGCGGGCCGACTTCTTCAGCTGTTCGTAGCGCTCGCGTCCGGCCCGCGTGCCGAGCACGTAACCCAGAGCGAGCCCGACGACGAACGTGAGCTTGTAACGCATGGCGGCCACCCTTCCGACGTGGGGGAGTACCGATTGGCGGAGCACCCCCCTGCTTGCGCTAATGTATGTGTCGCAGCGAGCGGGCGCCCCCTGGCGAATACCCAGGGAGGTACGTTCGATGCAACGAGGCATTCCTCCGTAGCTCAATTGGCAGAGCAGCCGGCTGTTAACCGGCAGGTTACTGGTTCGAGTCCAGTCGGGGGAGCTCGGTCCTCCGTAGCTCAATTGGCAGAGCAGCCGGCTGTTAACCGGCAGGTTACTGGTTCGAGTCCAGTCGGGGGAGCATGCTGAACGAGGACCCCTGCGGGGGTCCTTTTTCATGTGCGTTGCGCGTCCGCGGGAACCGCTGGGCCTGCACCGATGTCCTCAAGGTCGTGAACGTCGCAGTTCGCCGACCAGCCGAAGCAGGAGATCGTATGAGCGGCTATGCTGCGGCAGACGGCGCGCACACTTGTACGCGACACGCCGCTATGGGGCGGTAGCTCAGCCGGTTAGAGCAGCGGACTCATAATCCGTCGGCCGTGGGTTCGAGTCCCACCCGCCCCACCAGTGCAGGCCTCTGACCTGCGAAAACGTTCAATATGTCCTGTCGGATCGTCAACTTTGCCTGAACGGACTGAATCCGCTGCGCGCGGTTTCGGAGTCCGAGAGCACTCGGGAGAGCTTCAACCTTCCTGACCTGCGGCAGAGGAGGTGATCGCGGTTGTCGTTCGCCGTCCGGGCGGCTACCCCGAGGGCCGACGCCGGCCGGAGTCAGTCCGGGCGGCCGTCTGCGTGGCCGGACCACCAGGGCCGCGGTCATCGGGGTCGCGAGGGACTCCGCGCCGAACTCGCCGAGCCGGGGCTGACCGCCGGTTGTGCCCTCCCCGGGCCAGGGCCGAAAGGAGGACGGTGTGCCGTCCGTCAGGCCCGCTCGGGCTTCCCGGTGAGAGTTGCAGCGGGGCACAGACCGCGCAGGCTGTCCAGCTTCTCGGCGTCGTCGGTTCCGTTGTCGGCCGAGTAGGTGACGATACGGAGGTCGGAGCCGGGGACCATGAGGACGTCGAGGTCGAGGGCCAGGTCACCGACCAGGCGGTGCTCGATGGTCTTGCGGTCGCCGCCGTGGAGGCCTGCGGTCCCGTTGGACCACAGGCGGGCGAAGCGGGAGCTGGTGTGCAGCAGCCGGTCGACGAGTGCGGTGAGACGGGCGTCGTGGGGGTAGACCGCTGCCGTGACTCGCAGGTCGGCGACGAGGGACTCCTCCTCGGCCTCGTCGCCCGCCCAGGACCGTATCGGCCAGGCGGCGATGGAATCGACCCGGTGACCGCCGCTGGAACGGAACATCCCGGCGACGAGATTGCCCTGGTCCCAGCCGTAGGTACGGGGGTCGCCGACGGTGGTGGTCCACATCCGGTTCCAGCTGACCAGCGTCCAGTCGGCGGCGTAGACCGCGACCGGCGCATCGCTCAGCTGCCGGACGAGCCGATGCACCCTCGGCGGCACGTGCAGCGGTACACCGCCGCCGGCGGGCGGCGCGAGACTGGCGCAGCGGAACAGGTGGTCGCGCTCGGATGTGTCCAGCCGCAGGGCCCTGGCCAGGGCGGTGACGACCTGGGCGGAGGGATTGCGGGCGCGGCCCTGTTCGAGCCGCACCACGTAGTCGACCGACAGACCGGCCAGCCGGGCCAGTTCCTCGCGACGCAGACCGGGAATGCGCCGGGCGGCGTCGGTCTCCAGTCCGCTCGCCAGGGGCGAAAGGCGCTCCCGCCAGCCTCGCAGGGCGACGCCGAAGTGGTTCGTCGATGCCATGCGGTCATCATCGTTCGAATTCCCTGCCCGGACAGGACCTTCTTCTCACTTCTGGGTAAAGCCGGGGAGGGCCGGGGAGGCCTGGCGGTGCCCCCCCCCGGTACGGCCCTACCGGGGGCGCGGGCGTTCGTGCAGGTACAGCGCCGAGGGGTGCGACCGGTCGTGGTGGTAGGTGTCGGTCCCGGCTTTCTGGCCGTAGAAGTGGGTCATGGGGGCGTCGGTGATCAGTGAGTCCTGGTTGGTGATCTCCAGCCGGATGCGGTCGCCCGCACGGGCGAGGAACGACAGCGGCAGCATCTCGATGTGGAGTTCGTAGACCTTCCCGGACGGTGAGCGGCGACGCTGCCACTCGTCGTCCAGGGGCTGGGAGAGGACGTCGTAGACGAAGTCCTGCTTGTCGCCGATGTGGACGTCGATGCCGGCGATCTGGTGCTGGACCAGCACCGAGCCGAAGAGCCAGGTGCTCAGGAAACCCTGGACCGGTATGCCGCCTTGGTACATCCAGTCGCGGTACGTGTCGGTGGCGCCGTCGTACGCAACGATCGTCCGCAGGTGCGGCGGGCGGGTGCGGGCGGCGTTCCACTGGCTCCAGCAGTAGTGGGACATGCCGATCATGCCGATCGCGCCGGTGGACCATGCCTCGGCCGCGACGTGCTCGATCATGTCGTGGATGGCCTCGCCCTCACCGCGCGACACCGGGTCCCAGGTGCCCTCGGAGCGGCCGGTGCCGGGCACGTCCATGGCGACGTAGGCGTAGCCGTGGTCGAGGTAGAGCTGGATGGGGCCGTACTCGATGAACGGGAACACGGGGTGCGGCGGCAGGTGCCGCAGCGCCTTCTGGTAGGGGGAGGCGCCGAGGACGACCGGGAACGGCCCCTCGCTGTCGGCGGGAAGGTAGACGTCGGCGCGGACGAGATCTCCGGCGCGGGTGCGGACCTCGGTCTCGAAGGGCTCCACGTTCACATCGACCATGACGGTTGTGCTCCAGACTCTCCCGAAGTGTGCGGGGCGATCGCGGTCACGGCTGGAGCGCGGGGTCCGGCGTGGCGTCGGGTGCGGTGCCTTCGGCGGCGTTCGCGGCACGGGCCCAGTGGGTCCGGGCGAAGGCGGCGGCGGAGTCCAGTGCCTCGTCGGCTTCGTCGAGCAGGGCGGCGAACGCCTGGAAGACGTGGGGGACTTGGGGCCAGACTTGGAGTGCGACGGGTACGTCGTGGTCGGCGGCGCGTCCGGCCAGTCGTACGGCGTCGTCCAGCAGGATCTCGTGCGAGCCCACTTGGATGAGCAGGGGAGGCAGGCCCGCGAGGTCGGCGAAGACGGGGCTGGCCAGCGGTTCGGTGCCGGGCGTCCCAGCGAGGTAGTCGCGGGCGCGGGTACGCAGGGCCTGCGGGGTCAGCGCGGGGTCCAGACGGGCCTTGCCCGTCGCACTGGCGCCGGACACTGTGAGGTCGGCCCACGGCGAGAACACCGTGGCCGACGCAGGCTGGGGCAGGCTCGCCTCCCTGGCCGCGACCAGCGTTGCGACGGTCAGGCCGCCGCCCGCGGACTCGCCGACGAAGGCGATCCGGTCGGCGGGGATCGCCTGGTCGAGCAGCGCGCGGTACGCGGCCACCGCGTCCTCGACGGCCGCGGGGAACTGGTGCTCGGGGGCCAGCCGGTAGTCGACGCAGACAGCACGGCCACCGCAGCGCCGGGACACGTCCGCGGCCAGGCCCGCCGCGTCGGCCGCGGAACCGATGGCGTACGCACCGCCGTGGAAGTACAGCAGCACGCGGGACGGATCGCTGCCGAGTGTGTCGACGGTGACGACGGGCACGCCGCCGAGGTGCCCGGGGGCGGTCGTGACATCCGGTGGCAGCGGTATCGAGGTCATCATCTCGTGGAAGACGGCGCGCGCTTCGGCCACGTCGCCTCCGACGTCGAGCGGTGCGTGGCGGAGCATCTCGTCGAGGGCGCGGCGTTGTTGCCCGGACATGGCGGTGCCTTTCGTGCGGGGTGGATGCGCGGGTGGAGCGTGGGGGTGCCGGCGCTCAGCGCGGCGGGCCGAGGACGATCTGTCCGTACAGGTCGGCGGCCTCGGCCATCCGGTCCTTGGAGATCTCGAATCCTTCGGGCCGGGGGGCAGACAGGTCGCGTCCGGCGTGCCGGAACATGCCCTCGATACCGCCCGGAGTGCAGATCATCAACAGGTCCGCGGTGTCCGAGGTGATCCGGTAGCCGTGCGGGACGTTTCTGGGCAGGTAGACGATGCCGCCCTCCGACAGTTCCATCTCCTGGTCGTTCGACCACAGCAGCGCGGTGCCCTTGATGAGCATGAAGATCTCGTCCTCGCGGGTGTGCATGTGGTACGGCGGCGCCTCGCCCTTGGCGACGCTGAACCGCCCGACGGTCAGCTGGCCCTCGGTGGCCGCGCTGTCCAGGAGTACGGCGAACTGGCCTCCGTCGAGCCATTCGAGTTTCTGCTGCTGATCGGGCTGAGCGAGATAGGGCATGCTCACGACGACGTCCGTTCTGTGCGATCGGCGGGCGCTGTGCCCTTGCCGGTGGGAATGAGCGCGACGACGGGGATCACTCGTCGGGTCTTGCGCTGGTAAGCGGCGAAGCCCGGGTAACGGCGGGCCTGCTCCGCGAACGCGGTGTCGCGCTCGGCGCCGCGCAACTCCTCTGCCTCTACGGCGATTTCGTCGTCACCCACCTCGATCCGGACCTCGGGATGCGCGACGAGGTTGTGGTACCAGTCCGGATTACGGTCGGAGCCCGCCTTGGAGGCGAAGACCAGATAACGGCCCTGATCGGCCAGGTACATCATCGGATTCACCCGGGCCGCGCCTGAGCGCGCCCCTATGGTGTGCAACAACAGCACCGGGGCCCCGGCGAACCCCCCACCCAACTGTCCGTGGTTCGCGCGGAACTCCTCGATATTGCGTTCGTTGAATCCGGCTGCGTCAGCCATTGTCTCTCCGGCGGGGGAGGGGGTGGACGATCTGCGAGCCGGGCAGCGCGCGGTATGACGTGCCCGTGCCCGTGCCCGTGCCCTGCCCAGGTCGGGGCTCCGGGCTCGGATCTTCATGGTCCTCTGCGGGAACCCGACGCCACCAGACGCGAGGCTGAGACCAGCAGTACCACCTGACAGTTTCCGAGCCTCGGGGCCGACGGGCCGACGGGCCGACGGGCCGACGGGCCGACCAGGACGGTCCTGGGCTCGGGACTGCACGGCCCGACACCGTGCCGCGGGAGGCCGCCGAATACTTCGGTGAGACCGGACTCGGGCGGAGAGGAACCGACGGGACAGGGAATACCCGCGGTACGGCGCGCCGGACGGCCTCCCGTCGAGTGGTGCAGCCGGGCAGGGCTGTGGAACGCGCGGGTGCCTCCCCGGGGCGTCCACCCGCCGGCCGTTATCGCTCCCTGAGCGAGGGCAGACCATCGCGCAAGTCCCCCTGGTGAACGGGCAGTTCGACCGGATGAGGGCGCGACGGCCTGGTCCCGGTCCGACCTGCTGCGGCTCCTGGAGTCGACACGTACGGCAGACGGGTGGGCCGCACCTGCCAGCTGGGGGCACGGCTTTCGCCCCCCAGCGGTGCCGCGGGCGGTCTCGCGGGCGCCGCCTACGGCGCGGAAGTAGGTGCGTCCATCGGCTCGGCCATACCCGGTGCGGGTACCGTCGTCGGCGGTGTCGTCGGGAGTGCCGTCGGAGGCATCATCGGCAGCGGTGTGGCATCCGATGTGGCCGACAAGGTTATGAACTGGTTCTGATCCTGGATGGAGGCATCCCCCGCGTGACTGGCACCGAGCCTGTCGGACTACTGAAAGTCCTGATCGTGTACGAGCGGCCCTCGGCGAACAGGGTGTCCTGTCACGCCCGCTGCATCAGTCTGGGGCGGAGCGTCTTCTCCGGCGATTCAGTGCTTCCGGAGAACGGCCCACCGGATGCCGGGGTCTCCCCGGCCCGGGTGCTCCGGATACACCGACGGCCGTACGGGGAGTTCACCGAACTGACCCCTGGCTGGAGCGCCGCGATCGAGCTCGAGGCTCCCGAGGGCACGGACCTGTCCTGGGTGCAGCCCATGGCGAACCTCCGAGTGGCCCAGATGGAGGCATTCACAGCATGACTGGTACCGAGCCTGAGGGGCTACTGCGGGTGCTGATCGTGTACGAGCGGCCCTCGGTGAACAAGGTGACCTGTCACGCCCGCTGCATCAGTCTGGAGCGGAGCATCTTCCCCGGCGACTCGGTGCTCCCGGTGGACAGCTCACCGGGAGCCGGGGTTTCCCCGGCCAGGGTGCTCCGCATGTACAGACCGCCCATTGGGGAGTTCTCCGAACTGCCCGCCGTCTGGAGTGCCGCCATGGATCTCGAGGCCCCCGAGGGCGCAGACCTGTCCTGGGTGCAGCCCGACGCGAACCTCAAAGTGGTCCCGCCGACGACCGGCACGGAGCAGGGGTAGGCGGGCTGAGCACCGCTTCGGCGGTGGCCGACCGGAGCTCGTGCCGCGCCGCGAGCACTGGACGAGCTTGGCGGCCGCGGCAGAGCATGGCAAGCACGTGGTGACGGTGCCGCGTGGGTCCGTTTGACGGAGTCCGGTCAGTGCGGGGTGTGGTGCAGGTCGATGCCGCGGGCCTGGGCGTCCGCGGTCACGATCCGGGTCGCCAGCTGTGACAGCTGCTTTCTGTCGGTTTCGGGCAGTGGCTCGACACACCTCTCGATCTGTCCGGCGAACTGCGTGGCGACCTGTTCGACGAGCTGACGGCCGGCGTCGGTGATCGACACCTGGTACGAGCGCCGGTCGACGGCGCTGACGGTGCGGGTGACCAGGCCCCGGCGCTGCGCACGGTCGACCAGGCCCGTGATGGAGGACTTGTCGAGGCCGAGGTGGCGGCCGAGCTGGTTCATCGTCGGCTCCCGGTCCCGAAGTATCCCGAGCAGCCGCGTCTGGGTGATCGACAGGTCGTACTGTCCCGCGATCTCGGCCAGGCCGTTCTGTACCAGGAACGACAGTTGGGCCAGGGCGTCGACCAGTCCGAAGTCCTCGTCCGCGGATGACGGCCCGGGCGGGGGCGGCATGTCGGAGGATGAGCTCATGTCCCGATCCTACTTGCAAAGGTACGCGGCACCTACTAATTTAATTTGCGTCACGTACTAAAACCTTTGTGTCGCGTATCAAATCTGAGGAGGTTCCCGTGAACATCCATGCCGCCGTCGTCAGTTCGTTCGACAGCCCGCCCCGCTACGTGCCCTTCGGCCTGCCCGCCCCGACCGGCGAGGACCAGGTGCTCGTCGACGTCCTCGCGGTGGGCCTGCACCCCCGCGTACGTACCGGTGCGTCGGGCAGCCACTACACCAGCACCGGGAAGCTGCCGATGGTGCCCGGTGTCGACGGGGTCGGCCGGCGCGAGGACGGCCGGTTGGTGTACTTCGTCGCCGATGACGACCTCATCGGCCCGATGGCCACCCGGACCGTCATCGACAGCCGCCACAGCATCCCGCTGCCCGACGGCGCCGACGTGGTGAAGATCGCCGCGGCGATGAACCCGGCCATGTCGGCGTGGGTGGCGCTGCGCCGCCGCGTCCCGATCGAGGCCGGGCAGTCGGTGCTGATCCTCGGCGCCACCGGCAACGCCGGCCAGATGGCTGTACAGGTCGCCAAGCGCCTCGGCGCCGGCCGGGTCGTCGGCGCCGGCCGTGACCAGGCCCGCCTGGCGACCCTGCCCGGGCTCGGCGCCGATGCGACCGTCGCGCTCACCGGCGACGCCGACGCCACCGCCGCGGCCCTGGCCGGGGAGGCCGCCGAGGTCGACCTGGTCATCGACTACCTGTGGGGCAAGCCTGCCGGCGACGCGATCATGGCACTGCTGCGGGCTCGCGCCGACCGCGGCCGTGCCCTGAACTGGATCCAGATCGGCGCCATGGCCGGCCCCACCATCGAACTCCCGTCAGTGGCACTGCGCTCGGCGAACTTCCGCCTCCAGGGCAACGGCCAGGGTGCCGTGTCGACCAGGACCTACCTGGAGGAACTGCCCTCCCTCGTCGACGAGATCGAGGCCGGAGGCCTCACGGTCACCGCCAAGGCCGTACCCCTCGCCGACATCCGAACCGCGTGGAGCGCACCCGAGGTCCCGGGCACGCGCACCGTCCTGGTGCCCTGAACCCGACGGGACCGTCGTGCAGCCCGTACTGGACTTACCGAAAGAGCACAAGTGCTATGGCACACACCACCGACACCGATGTGATCATCTGCGGGACGGGTGCCGCTCCCGCGGCAAGGGCATCCAACCCCGCAGTCAGGAGGTCTTCGAGGACCTTGGCGTGATCGACCGGATCGTCGCCTCCGGCGGCGAATACCCCGTCCAGCGCATCTACACCGCCGACGGACCCATTGACCAGGTGGGCGTGGAGATGTCGGAGCCGACGCCGGAGGAGCCGTACCAGATACCACTGCTCGTCCCGCAGTTCCTCACCGAACGCCGGCTGCGTGAACGCCTCGCCGAACTCGGTCATGCCCCGCACTACAGCCACGAACTCGTCGGCTTCGACCAGGACGCCGAGGGCGTGACCGCGGTGATCGCCACTCCGGACGGCGAACAGACCGTCCGGGCCGCTTACCTGATCGGTGCCGACGGCGGCTCCAGCTTCGTCCGCAAGACCCTCGGCATCGGCTTCCCCGGCAAGACCCACGGCGTACGCGCCGTCGTCGCCGACGTCTACGTCGACGGCGTCTCGTCGGACGCCTGGCACCGCTGGGGCGAGGGCACCGCCGGGCAGGTGTCGATGTGCCCGCTGTACGGCACCGACATGTTCCAGCTCCAGGCCCCCATCCCCTTCGACGTCGACCTGGACCTCTCCGCCGACGGACTCACCGCGTTCTTCCGTGAACGCGCCGGTCGCCACGACGTCGTGATCCGCTCCGTGTCCTGGGCGTCCGCGTTCAGCATGAACGCCAGGCTCGCCGACACCTACCGGCGCGGACGCGTCTTCCTGACCGGGGACGCGGCGCACTGCCATCCGCCGACCGGCGGGCAGGGCCTCAACACCAGTGTCCAGGACGCCTACAACCTCGGCTGGAAGCTCGCCGCCGTACTCGACGGCGCCCCGGAATCCCTGCTGGAGACGTACGAGCAGGAACGCCGGCCGATCGCCCAAGCCGTTCTCGGGCTGTCCGAGAAGCTGCTCGAAGCGGCCAAGAACCGTGACATCCACCGGGGGCGCGAGGTCAGCCAGCTCGACCTCGGCTACCTGGACTCACCCCTGTCGCTGCACACCCCCGAACGCGACACCGGTGTACTCGCCGGCGACCGTGCGCCCGACGCGCCCGTGACCGGCGCCGGCGGCCTTCCCACCCGGCTGTTCAGCCTGTTCCAAGGACCTCACTGGACCCTGCTCGGCCACGACGTCGACGACACATCGGCTCCGGCACCACGCCGCGGCCTGCGCATCCACACCATCGGCACCCGGGGCGACATCCTCGACACCAGCGACCGCGTCCAGAGCGCCTACGGGCTGTCCTGCGAACAGTGGGTGCTCATCCGCCCGGACGGATACGTCGCCGCCGTGGTCGACACCGCCGACCTCAGCGGCCTCGAAACCTATCTCGACACCGTCGGCGTCCGCCCCCTCACGGCGACGCGACCCACCACCACGGAATCGAGGACCGACATGCCCACAGAGACTTCTTCCGACAGCACCCGCACACCAGAAGGTCGTCGTGATCGAGCCGGCTCTCTCGTGGCTTCATGGCCTGCGTCGTACTGAACGCGACACCTGAGTCAGGTCAGCCAAGCTGTCAGGGGCCGCGGAAGTGCGGTTGCTGTTCGTGTTCGACCCGGACCGACAGGCCGCGATCCTGGTCGGCGGTGACAAGGCGGGCAACTGGTCCGGCTGGTACCGCGTCGCTGTGCCCCAGGCGGAGCAGCTGAAGATCGTCGCTGACTTCGGTGATGAGACCTACGTCGTCGGCTGATCGCCTGTTGAAATCGACGTTGGTGCTCCACCTCTGTATCCGGGGTGGAGCACCAACGCGTCGGTAAGGGACTCCGCCGCGCCGAAGTTCCATGCACTTCCCTCGCGTGGCCTGTTCGGGATCGATGGCTGCGCCCGATGTTGGTGATGTATCTTAGGTACATACATCGTGGATGTTGGAGGTGTCCGATGTCCGTCACGCAGATTGATCTCGACGACGAGGCGCTGGCCGAGGCCATGCGGCTCATGGGCGCCACGACGAAGAAGGAGACCGTCAACGCGGCCCTTCGGGACTATGTGGCGCGGATCAAGCGGCTTGAGGCTGCGGAGAAGCTGGCCGCGCGGGGTGCGCGTGGAGAGTTCGAGCAGGCCGCGGCGGCGCATGACGCGGAGAAGCGTGCGCGACGCGAGGCCTTCGAGTGATCACGTATCTGGTGGACACCTCGGCTCTGTGGCACCTGTTTCGCACCCCCGGTGCGTTGCGTCCCTGGGAGGGACACATTGCCGCCGGGGTGTTCCATCTCTGCGAGCCGACACGTGCCGAATTTCTCTACTCGGCAACCAGCCCGTCCCATCGGGATGAGCTCGCAGAGGAACTGGACGCGCTCTGCTTGCTCTCTCCGGTTCCGAAGAACGCCTGGCGTTGGGTCGACACCGCCCAGTACAAACTGACCCAGCAGGGCCAGCATCGGGCGGCTGGGGCGATCGATCTGTTGGTGTGCGCGACGGCTGTGCACCATGGGCACACCGTCCTCCACGTGGACAACGACTTCGCCACAGTGGCCGAAGTACTCAAGGAAGTTCAGCAGCGAGACGTGCGCGCCTGATCTCAGAGGGAGAGCGCACCCGGCTCGCCCGCAGGTCTGTCACTCGTCGTCGGTCGGCCCCGGTTGCCGCGCGTCACCAGGTCCGCTGCTCGTGAGTGTGGAGTTGGGTGGTGGTCGGAGAGCTGCGACCCTTCTGATCTGCGGTGGAGTCGATGGTCGAAGCTGTCGCTCGGGGGCCGGGTGGCTGCCGTGAGGTCGATGACGAAACCCAGGGGCCGTACAGGGGCCGGGGCGGCGCAGCCGGGTCCCGGCCGATGGTGTCTCTGGGGTGATTCGCTGTCCGCATTCACCTGGCGGGATGCCACCGATCAGGTCTGGAGCAGGGAGAGGACGAAGCGACGCGGCTTGCCGGCCTCGTGCAGCTCTTCGGACGTAGGTCTGCTGTCGTCGGGCAGGCCGACCATCTTCGCGCAGGTTGGGGATCCGGGCGCTTTGCGAGAACGCGGTGGCCAGGACGGCGTCGGGGTCTCAGTCGAAGTACCCGACGGACGGACGGCCGGCCGTCCGCCCGGACGAACGCGACCGGAGGGCGCTTGTTGCGGGTGCTGTCGCGCGCACCCGCGGGTTCATGCCGGGGTAGGACACGAGCTTGTCCGCGTTGGTGAAGCGGCGGAAGTCTCGGACCGCAGCCGGCACGGTGACTGCGGTATCGCGTCCACTTTGGGGATGGTCATCAAGCGCCGCACGACTGGGTGGTCTGACGCCTCGGCGGCTGGCCGCCGTTCCACCTCGGCGATTTCGGCACTGTAGAAGGCGAGCTGACGCAAAAGGGCACCCACGGTTTGCCGCTCGTCGACCGGCAGAGTCTGATGCTCCAGCCAGGCCCGGCCGCGTATCAGGTGCGCCAGGTGCGCCGACAGGGGCCGCAGCATCCTGATCCGCTCGTCCGGCGGCCAGGTATCCGCCAGGTGCTCTTGTTGTCAGTTGGACCGCTCAACCGTGCTTTGAAACGGCATCGCTGCCAAGCTGCCACATTTCGTAGTTCCCACATTCTGCCGTGATCTCGGCCGTCTCCTGAGCGGCGGTGATGAAGTCATCGACCACTGGTGAGGTATGCGATGCCGCCACCGCGAGGCACACCTGGTCGGGCGCGAGATCCGGGATGGGCACATAGACGACGTTCGGATGTGAGTAGAACACGGACGCCGAACGGGCCAGGAACGAGATGCCCCGGCCGGCCGCGACATGTTCGAGCGTCTCGTCCACCCCGCGCACCAGGTACCCGGCGTTGGGGTGCGGGCGGCTGGTGGGCTGCGTGCTCGGGTCGGCATGCCAGAGCAGCGGTTCGCCGGCCAGGTCGGCCTCGGTGACCTCCGCCTTGCCGGCCAACCGGTGGCCGGTGGGCAGCACAGCCACCCGCGGCTCGGTGTACAGCGGGGTGACGCGCAGGCCGACCTCGTCGATGGGCAGCCGCACATAGCCGACGTCGATGCGGCCGTCGAGCAGCATCGGGGCCTGGTCGTCCCCTTCTATCCGCTGCAGGTCCACGACCACGTCCGGGTGCTGGGCCCCGAACGCTCGCGCCGCCGGGCTGACCGGGATGCCGGCCCGGAAACCGACCGTCAGCCGCCGACTGCCGCGGGCGGCCACGGACACCCGGCGGCGAACCGCGCGCGCGGAGGCGAGCAGCGGACCGGCGTCGGCCAACAGTTGTCGGCCCGCGTCGGTCAGCGCCACGCCGTGACGGTCTCTGGTGAACAGTGAGGCGCCGAGATCCTGCTCGAGCGCGCGGATCTGCCGGCTGAGCACCGGCTGCGCGACATGCAGCTCATCGGCGGCCCGGCCGAAGTGCAACTGGTCGGCCACGGCGGCGAAGTAACGCAATTTCCGTAGGTCCAGATCCATGAAGTCTCCCGGTCCGGTGATGCCTTCAGGGTATCACCACCGCTAAAAGAGGTCTTGGACACCCGCTCAGGCCGATGGGAACCTGAATAGGCACCCATTAGGGCCGAAGGGAATTCGGGGCAAGAATTCGACATCTGGGCTTGATGGCAGAGCCCGGGCCCGGAATGTGCGCGGTGTTTCAGAAATCCATTAGTTCAGCTAATTCAGCGGAGTGATCGTGGGAAAGCTCGATGGCAAGGTAGCGGTGATCACCGGCGGATCCACCGGTATGGCACTGGCCGGAGCCAAACTGTTTGTCGAGGAAGGAGCGCACGTCTTCATCCAGGCCCGGCGGCAGGAAGCACTGGATGACGCCGTCAAGTTGATCGGCCGCAACGTCACCGCCGTCCAGGGTGATGCGGCCGAACTGGACGACCTGGACCGCCTGTACGACACCGTCAAGCGGGAAAAGGGCTCGATCGACGTGTTGTGGGCCAGTGCCGGGACGGGCGAACACGCCGTCCTCGGCGAGATCACCGAGGAACAGTTCCACCGCGCCTTCTGGCTCAACGCGCGCGGGACCCTGTTCACCGTGCAGAAGGCACTGCCGCTGATCAACGACAACGGCTCAATTCTTATGACCGGATCCAACGCCTCACTCGGCGCCTTCCCCGGCTGGAGCCTCTACGGGGGAAGCAAAGCCGTCCAGCAGGCCTGGGCCCGCGTCTGGCTCAACGAACTGCGTGACCGCAGGATCCGGGTCAACGTCCTGACCCCCGGTCAGGTCGCCACCGCCAAACAGGAAGAACTGTTCGACAAGGCGACTAAGGCCGCATTCGAGTCCCTCATTCCGCGCGGAAAGATGGGCCGCCCCGATGAAATCGCGACCATCGCCCTGTTCCTCGCCTCCGACGACTCCAGCTACGTCAACGGCCTGGAACTGGTCGCCGACGGCGGTACCACCGCCATCTGATCCACACACCGGAAATACCGCGGGCAGACCCCGCAACAACCCGGTCGCCACAACGAACTGATCTCGAACGCGGACATCCGCCACGCGCCGAATTCGCGCCGGCGAGCCGGAGGTGCCGGAAAAGGCACGGCAGTCGGCCCGTAAACCTCGCGACCGATGCCCTGCGCCTGACCCTGCACGAGCGAGACAGAACGACACCTTGAGAACAGGAAGAGAGCGCACCTCATGAGCAGCATCACCCTCATCGGTACGGGGAACATGGCCCGCACCATCGGCACGCTCGCCGTGGCGGGCGACAACACCGTCGAGGTAATGGGACGCGATCGGTCCAAGGCCGATGACCTGGCCAAGGCTCTGGGCGGCGGCGCTACGACGGGCCAGTGGGGCGCCGTCCCGACCGGGGACATCGTCATCACGGCCCTGTTGTACGACGGTGTCGTTCCGGTCGTCGCCGAGTACGCAGACGCCCTCGCCGGCAAGGTCATCGTCGACATCAGCAACCCGTTCAACGCCACGTTCGACGGACTGGCCCACAACGAGGAGACCTCGATCGCGCAGGAAGTCGCCAAGGTCGCCCCGGCCGACGCCACCGTGGTGAAGGCGTTCAACACCATCTTCCGCAGTGTCCTGGAGAAGGGCCGGCCCAATGTCTTCATCGCCGGCGACAATGCGCAGGCCAAGGCGGGCGTGGCGGCATTCATCAAGAGCCTCGGTCTGCGCCCGCTGGACGTGGGCGGTCTGAAAATGGCGCACTGGCTGGAAGGAATGGGCTTGGTCACGGTGGGCCTCGCCGGTAACGGGGTCGGCCACGGGGACTTCGCCCTCGGCGTCGACGAATTCACCGGCTGAGCGCACGCACCACCACTTCCCACGCCGCACCACGCCAGTGGATCTGCGGCACGCGGAGAAGCAGCCCCTCCACCCACTCTCACCAGGAACAGTCACATGCGCGTTTTCGTCACTGGCGGGACCGGCCATTCCGGTTCGTACATCATCCCCGAGCTCATCGCCGCCGGACATGAGGTCACCGGCCTGGCCCGGTCGGACACGGCCGCGGCGGCTGTGTCCGCGCTCGGCGCGAAGGTGCGTCGCGGCGACCTCGAGGACCTCGACGGGCTCAAGGAGGCGGCCGCGGACTCCGACGGCGTCATCCACGTCGCGCACCGGCAGGACCTGCTTCCGTCCGGCGGGATCGACGCCGTGGCCGCCGCGGAGCTCCCGATCATGCTCGCGTACGGCGAGGCACTGGCGGGAACCGGAAAGCCGCTGATCGCGGCGGGGAGCATAGGCTCGCCAGGGAATCTGGGCCGGCCCGCCACCGAGGAGGACCCGGCCCTTCCCGGCGGCGATGAGTACAAGGGCACCCTGCGGGTCCGTAACGTCGTCGAGACCGCCGTCATCGGCCTCGCCGAGCGGGGAGTGCGGTCTTCGGTCGTGCGGATCGCCAACATCGCGCACAGCACGACCGATCGTGCCGGCTTCCTCCCCACACTGATCGCGCTCGCGAAGGAGAAGGGTTTCGTCGGCTACCCCGGAGACGGCGCGAACCTGTGGAACGCCGTGCACGTCCGCGATGTCGCCTCCTTGTTCCGCTTGGCGCTGGAGAAGGGGCCGGCCGGCAATTACTGGCACGCAGTTGGGGACGGAGGCATTCCGTTCCGCGAGATCGCCGAGGCCATTGGCAGCCGGCTGGGCCTGCCCACCGTAAGCGTTCCCGCGGACGTACTGATGGTGCCGGGATACTTCGGGTTCCTCGCGAACATAGTCACGCAGAGCTACCCGGCGTCCAACCTCGTCACCCGCCGGACCCTCGGCTGGGAACCCGCTCAGCCGGGCCTGCTCGCCGATTTGGACAACGGCCATTACTTCTCCGCCGGCTGACGGCAGGGACCCGAATCGCAACGGGCCCGGCAAATGACAAGGGTTCGGCTCTTCTGGAAGGACGCCGAGAATATGACGACTGTGGGATTCATCGGAAGCGGACATATCGGCGGTACCCTCGCGCGGCTCGCCGTCGAGGCGGGGCACCAGGTCGTGCTCAGCAATTCGCGCGGTCCCGAAACGCTTGCGGACACGGTCGCGGAACTGGGGCCGCGGGCGTCCGCGGCGACGAGCGGGGAGGCCGCGGCGGCCGGTGACATCGTCGTGGTCACGGTGCCGGTCAAGGCGTTCCCCAACCTGCCCGCCGAGCCACTGGCCTGGAAGCCGGTCATCGACACGTGCAACTACGGCCCTGAGCGTGACGGGCACATCGCTGAGTTGGACAAAGAGTCGCTCACCTCGAGCGAACTGTTGCTGCGGCACAGCCCGGACGCCATGGTCGTGAAGGCGTTCAACAACATCTTCTTCAAGCACCTGCTGTCACTCGCCCGCCCGGCCGGGGCGGCCGACCGCTCGTACCTGCCGATCGCCGGGGACTCCGCGCCGGCGAAGGTGGCGGTGACCGAATTCATCGAATGCATCGGGTACGGCGTGGTGGATGCGGGACCGCTGGCCGACAGCTGGCGGCAGGCGACGGGCACGCCGGTGTGGGGGACCCCGTACGGGCCGTACTCGAACGAGAAGGGCCAGCCGGCCGGCGAGGACGCCATCCGCGCGGCACTGGCCACCGCAACGCGGTAACCGCAGGTTGGCGAGGGCCGCGGTGGTCCGGCCGTGTCGCAACGGATTGGCTTACCGAGAGATGATGCTCCACCCCTCGCCCCGGGGTGGAGCATCATCCCCTGACTCCAAGAAGCGAGTCGCAGAACGGACCGCGGGCAGACGTGGGTCGCGGCGTTTCGACGCTTCCGGGCGGGGGTGACGGTCTCCGTACTCAGCCGGACTCGTCCTTCCAGGACGAGTTCTGGACGCAGGTTGGACACAAGGATCGGAAAAGACCGGCAAGGGCCGAGAAAGACTGAGGCGTCAAAATGCGTCTGACCTGGGAAAACGGCCAAGATGAGCATGGATCGACAAGGGTCTCCAAGATCCTCGAAGGACTCATAATCCGTCGGCCGTGGGTTCGAGTCCCACCCGCCCCACTTGTGCAGGTCGCTGACCTGCGGATACGTTCATTTTTGGGTGTCGGATCGTCAACTTCGCCTGAAAGGACTGAATCCGCTGCTCGTGAGTTCAACCTGGTTGCCAGTGTCGGTGGTGTGAGTGGCTCTGACCTGCGCCGATGTCCTAGTTCCCAGCGGCTGAGCCTGCGATACATGGCCCCTGTGGCTGGTTGGGTACCGAATTCTGGACGCCGGCTGGACGCCGCGAGGAAACCGGAATGGAGTGTTCCGGAGTTGAGTCGGCCACGCTGCCCCGGAGGAGCGGAGTCGGTGCGGCGTGGTGGCAAGGGGCTCATGCAGGTGCCGACGAGGCCGGTCGGCGCGAGGGAGAAACGGCCCGTACTGAAAACGGCCCAGATGGCAACCTGAGCGGCGTCAAGCCGCCGACGCGGTGATCGTCAACCGCCAGCCGGTCGCCGATGGTCTTCACCGACATGCTGAGCGGCCCACTGGACAGGGGGTGGTCCTCGGGGAAGGAAGCGCGGTCGAGGAGCGGGGAGGTACACGGCCGCGCGCAACTTCTGTACGAGCGCATCCGTCGGCTGCTGGGCCCCCGTCGCAGGGCAGGAACGCGGGACCCGCCACAGGTAGTTCTGAAAACGGCGCCCCGAGATGTGAGCGGGCCACCAGTGGCTGGCTCGTGGTGCAGGCCAAGGGGACCCATCGGGTGTGGCGCGTCGCCTGGTCTGCTGTAACCATTCCGGCTTTCCCCGGCCCCGTCGACGGCGGTCGCATCCGCGCCGCCTCCCGGTACAGGACCCGAGGGGTCGGCCAAACCGCCTGGGCCAGCCCGGTCCCACATCTGCCGTTATGACGTCAGTGGTGTATGCTGCCAGTGTAATAAATCGTGGAGGGGGACGCGTCCATGGCTTGGAAGATTGTCGTGGTCGAGCCGGCGCTGTCGTGGCTTCACGGCCTGCGCCGCACTGACCGCGACACTCTGCTACAGGTCAGCCAGGCTGTCACTGCCCTTCAGGAAGAGGGTCCCGCGTTGGGTAGGCCTCTGGTGGACACGATCAAGGGCTCGGTGCTGCCGAACCTCAAGGAGCTTCGCCCCGGCTCGGCAGGGGCCACGGAAGTACGGTTGCTGTTCGTGTTCGACCCGGACCGGCAGGCCGTGATCCTGGTCGGCGGTGACAAGGCGGGCAACTGGTCCGGCTGGTACCGCGTCGCGGTGCCGCAGGCGGAGCAGGCATACGCGGAGCATCTGAAGCGCATCGATGGAGAGGACGGGGCACGATGACTGATCACCTCAAGGACCCGCAGGCCGTCTCCTGGGGAGACCTGGCCGAGGAATTCGCCTTCAGCGATGCCGAAAAGGATCAGATCGAGAAGGGAGCGCAGGCGATGGTCCTGGCCTCCCGTGTGCACCGCCTTGCCGAGCTGCGGAAGCGGCAGCACACCACGCAGGTTCAGGTCGCCGAAGCCATGGGTGTCACACAGGCGCGCGTCTCACGCATCGAGAAGGGGCAGCTTGAGCGCAGCGAGGTCGACACCCTCGCGGCCTACGTCAGGGCGCTCGGCGGTAAGTTGAAGATCGTCGCTGACTTCGGTGACGAGAGCTACGTCCTCGGTTGATCGCCTGTCGAAAGTCGATGTTGATGCTCCACCCCGGTACCCGGGGTGGAGCATCAACGCATCGGTGAGGGAATCCACTGTGCGAGGGTTCTGTCCCCTGGGCTCAACTGTGCGGACTGGGCTGCTTCTGTGGTGAGTGTCCAACTCATCTACTCCCAGGGGCCATTGAAGGGCCACAAGGGCAGGAACACATCGGCAGGCATCATGCAGGGATCAGCGCCTCTGACCTGCGGAAACGACATAGATGAGCGTTGATCGGCAAGGACCGCCAAGATCCCCAACGGCCTCATAATCCGTCGGCCGTGGGTTCGAGTCTCACCTGCCCCACCAGTGCAGGTCGCTGACCTGCGGATACGTTCATTTTTGGGTGTCGGATCCTCAACTTTGACTGAGGAACCAGGTGGAGCGGCTGGACGGCACCGGCCCGAGTACACGGTGTGCCGGGACTGCTGTGGTCGGTGTCGGCGTCGCCGCCGTGATCGGTCTGCCGGCCGGGGACGCGACCCGGCCGGCTACGAGGTGACGGTCGCGGCCCCGCGTGCGTTGTAGACGACGGCGTCCTCGCGTTCGCCGTAGGCCCGGAAGACCGCGACCGCCTCGTCACGCAGCACGCCGGACACGACCTGGATGCCGCGCCGCTCGAACTGCTCGGCCCAGTCCTCGCGCATGGGGCCTTCGTCGAAACCGGTGAGCTGTTCCAGCTCGGGTCCTTCTCCGGGGATGACCAGACGGCGGACTCCGGACCACATCGCGGCGCCGTAGCACATGGCGCAGGGGCGCCAGTTGACGACCAGTTCGAGATCGGGACCGCCCGGCGCGCCGAGGTCCCACGCGCCCAGACGGGTCTGCGCGAGGGAGAGGGCGACGACTTCGGCGTGGGTGGAGGAGAGCCCTGAGGCCAGGACGAGGTTGACCCCGGCCGACACGAGTCGTCCGGTCCCCGTCTCCACGACGAGGGCGGCGAACGGCCCGCCGGTGTCCTCGCGGTGGTTGCGTTCAGCGAGACGGTTGGTGAGACGGACACGGTCTTCGTCGGTGGGCAGGGTCTCGGGCGCCTCGGCCAGTTCGGTCAGCACCCATGGGGGGAGTTGGGCGCCGAACGTGGTGGCGAAGGCGGAGGCATCCATTGCGCAGGTCTCCAGTTGCAGACGGGACGGGATCAGCTGCCCGGACGGATGTTGGGCGCGAAGCGGGCCAGGGCGACGGTCTCGATGGCCGCGATGATGTTGTACGCCAGTGCGGACACCGCGGTGAGGACCGCGACCGAGGCCCAGAGGTGGTCGTAGTCGAAGGTGGAGGAGTCCTTGAGCATGGCGTAGCCGAGGCCCTGTCCGGTGGAGAGCCATTCGGCGAGCAGCGCGCCGATCAGGGCTCCGGGGACGCCGACGCGGGCGCTGGCGAAGAACGCGGGGACCGCGCTGGGCAGCATGACCTTGCGGGCGACGGTCCAGTCTCCGGCGCCGTACGCGCGGCACAGATCGGCCGCCTGACGGGAGGCGGAGCGCAGGCCGAAGGTCATGGTGACCAGGGCGGGGAAGAAGACGACCAGGCCGCTGATGACGGTGGTGGCCGTCAGGCCCCGTCCGAAGACGAGGGTGATGAGCGGGGTCATCGCCACCAGGGGCACCGACCGCAGGACGACCGCCATCGGCAGCAGCGCCTGCTCGACGCTCCGGGACAGTACGAAGACGACCGCCACCCCGACCGCCGCCGCCAGCCCGGCCACGAAGCCGGACCCGGCGTCGAGCAGCGTGCGGCCCAGACCGGAGGAGACCAGGGAGCGGTGGGCGCCCGCGTCCGGGCCGGTGAACAAGTAGTGGAAGATGTCGACCGGTGACTTGGCCACCAGCGGGTCCAGGTCGTAGACCTGCAGGAAGACGATCCACAGGACGACGACGGCCGCCATCGTCACGACCACGTTCAGCAGCGGGCGCAGCACGCCCGCCACGAAGCGCACCACGGGGGCCGCGTCCGTCCTGGTCCCCGTCTCCGTCGCGGTGCTCATGCGCCTCCGCCTTCCACTGTCGTCGTGCGCGACCACGGCAGGGCGTAGCGGGCGACCAGCCCGACCACGCCGTACGCGACGCCTGCCACCGCGCCCGAGACCAGGGCGATGCCCCAGGTGCGGGGCACGTCGAGCTGCTGCTGGGCGATGGTCATGGCGATACCGAGGCCGCTGTCGACGCGGCCGAGGTATTCGCCGATGATCGCGCCGAGCAGCGCCGCCGGACCCGCGATCTTGAGTGCGGCCAGGGTGCTGGGCAGCGCGGCGATCAGGCGGACCCGCAGCATCTGCTGCCAGCGGCCGCCGCCGTAGGCGCGTACCAGGTCGAGCGCGGCCGGGTCGGCCGAGCGCAGCCCGAGCAGTGCGCCGATGAGGGTGGTGAAGAAGACCGACAGCCCGGCCATCGCCGACATCGGCTTGTCCCCGTCGAGGACGAGGGACAGGATCGGGCCGATCGCCACGATGGGCAGGCAGTACGAGGCCACCGCGATCTGCGTGATCACCCGCTCCAGCACGGGCACCAGCAGCACCAGTACCGCCAGGCCCAGCGCCAGCCCGTTGCCGACCAGATAACCGGTCAGGGCCTCGCCGACGGTCTGCTCGACATGCGGGCTGTAGAAGGTCCAGCCGTCGTCGAACACGCTCGCCACGACCGCCCAGGGGGTGGGCACGCCGTCCCCGGTGCCGACGACCGTGGTGGACAGCAGCGACCACGCCCCGATCAGAGCCGCGATGCCGACGGCCCCGCCGGCCCAGGCGGAACGCCGCGCACTCATGACGCCTCCACAGCGGGATCGGGAGCGTCGGCGGCGCTGTCGGCGGGAGTGTCGGTGCGGCCGAACAGGAGTTCCGACAACCGGTCGGCGTACGCGTGGAACTCGGGCGAGCGCATCATCTCCGGTGTGCGGGGACGGGGCAGGTCGATGGTGACCTTCTCCACGATCCGGCCCGGACGGGGCGACATGACCGCGACGGTGTCGCTCAGCAGCACGGCCTCGTTGATGGAGTGCGTGACGAGCAGGGTGGTCACCGCGCGGGCCTGCCAGATGCGCTGGAGTTCGAGGTTGAGCCGCTGGCGGGTCATGTCGTCCAGCGCGCCGAACGGTTCGTCCAGCAGCAGCACCTTGGGGTCGACGACCAGCGAGCGGGCGATGGCGACGCGTTGCCGCATGCCGCCGGAGAGCTGGGCGGGGCGGGCCTTCTCGAAGCCTTCGAGGCCGACCAGCTTGATGAGGTCGGAGATCGCCGCCGGGTCGGCCTTGATGCCGCTGATCTCCAGCGGGAGCCGGATGTTGGCGGCGACCGAGCGCCACGGCAGCAGCGCGGCGTCCTGGAAGGCTATGCCCAGGTGATGCCGTTTGCGGGCCGCCTCCGGGTCCTCGCCGTGTACGAGGGCCGTACCGGAGGTGGGGCTGTCGAGCCCGGCGAGGATCCGCAGAACGGTCGACTTGCCGCAGCCCGACGGCCCCAGCAGCGCGAGGAACTGACCCTCAGCCGTGTCCAGGTCGACGCCGGCCAGTGCGGGTACGCGCTGTCGGCCGAGCTTGAACTCCTTGCTCAGCCCGCGCAGGGACAGCCCGGTGCCGGTGTCGGCTGACCCTCCGGAGTCGTCGGATGCTTCGGGAACGGCTGCTGCGGTACTCATCAGGTGACCTCTGTGTGCGGTGCGGGTAGGGGAAGCCGGTACCGGCGGGCCGACGGGGCCGCGCCGGTACCGCCGGGGGCCTTAGATGAGGCTGGGGTCTTCCTTGTAGACCTCTTCGAGGATCGAGAGGTCGAAGAGCTTGTCGGCGGTGATGTCGAGGCCGCCGTACTTCAGCGTCTTGATGTTCTCGTCTATCAGCGCCTGCGTGACCGTGAACAGGCCGTTCTTCTTGGTGTCGGCGCTCACCATCAGCTCGCTCTCGTCCTTGGACTCGAGGGTCTGCTCCTTGGTCGTCAGCCCGAGCCCCTTGCCGTACGTCTCGGCCGCGAGCTTCGCGCCGAGCGCCGGGTCGGCGATGTTCGCCTTCCAGCCCTTGATCTCCGCGCGCAGGAACGCCTTGAGCAGGTTGCGCTGCTTGTCGATGGTGTCCTGGCGGACGCAGTACGTCTCCGAGACCAGCGGATAGCCGGTGTCGGCGAGCAGCATCGTGGCGACCTTGAAGCCCTTCAGGCGCAGCGTGTTCGGCTCGTTCGTCACGAAGGAGAACCAGCCGTCCACGGTGCCCTGGGTCAGGGGCAGCGGGTCGAACTGCACCGGCACCTTCGTGATCTTCGAATCGTCCAGTCCGGTCGCCTTGATGTACGCGGCCCACACGGACTCGTTGCCCGCCTGGACTCCGATCTTCTTGCCGTACATGTCCTCCGGCTTGGCGATCGGGGCCTTGGCCATCGACATGATGCAGAACGGGTTCTTCTGGTACTGCGCACCGATGATCTTCAGGGGCGCGCCCTTGGCGACGGCCGCGCCTGTGATGTCGGGGGCGCTGATCGCCACGAGCGCCTTCTTGGTGACGACGTCCGTCTCCATCGGCGTCGCGGACGGGCCGCCGCCGATCAGCGTGGCCTTCGAGAAGCCCTCGTCCGTGTAGTAGCCCTTGCTGTCCGCGATGTAGCTGCCCGCGAACTCGACGTTCTTGATCCACGACAGCCGGAGCGTCAGCTCACCGAAACTCTTGGAACCGGAGGACGTGGGGGAGGAGGCCGAGGACGACGAGTCGGAACCGCCGCACGCGGCGAGCAGCGGACCACCGAGCAGCACGGCACCGCCCAGCTGCAGTCCCCGCCTGAGGAAGAGACGGCGGTCGGTGGCGGCGAACGCTCTGTCGTCACTGTTCGTGCTTGTGGTCATGGCGCGCTTTCCTTTCACTGGCCGGGTCGGCACCGGCTCCTGGCGGATATGAGGAACGTGGGTGGGGCGAGGCCCGGACGGTGCCGGGCCGGTCTCCGGTCGGGCGGCTGACCTGGGATCAGAGACCACAGGTCAGAGGCCGAGGAGGAGTTCAGGGCTGCGGGCGCGGGAGCAGCAGATGGTGATCCGGTCGCCCGCCGCGCGCTCGTCCGGGGTCTGGACCTCGTCGCGGTGGTCGGGCTCGCCGGCCAGGACGGGGGTGAGGCAGGCGCCGCAGATGCCCTGCTCGCAGGAGAGCTCGACCTCGACGCCGTGAGCGGTGAGGATCTGGGCGATGGTGCGGTCGGCGGGGACGCGATAGCCGGTGCCGGTGCTCGCGATCCGTACGGTGAATTCGGTGGCGACTCCGGCTTTCGCGCCGTCTCCGGCTTTCGCTCCGGCTCCGGCTTCGACGGACGGCGGAGCCGATGGGGCGAAGCGTTCGGTGTGAAGCTGCCCGGGGTGCCAGCCCGCGGCGGTCGCCTCGGCCACGACGTGGGTCATGAAACCGTCGGGCCCGCAGACATAGACGGCCGTGTCCGGTTCCGGGACCTGTAGTTCGGCGGGCAGCCCCGCGCGGACGGTGTCCCCCTGGTCGCTGTGGTGGACCACGGCCCGCTCGCCGAGAGCGGAGCTCTGGAGCCGCTCCAGCAGGGGGGCCTCCGCCGCGCTGGAGGTGTAGTGGTGCAGGACGAACGACGCTCCCCGCGCGGCCAGGGCTTCGGCCATCGACAGCAGGGGTGTGATGCCGATTCCGCCCGCGACGAGCACGTGACGCCCGGCCGCCACGAGCGGGAAGTGGTTGCGCGGGGGCGAGATCCGTAGCCGTCGGCCCACGGTGAGGTCACGGTGCAGGGTGCGGGAGCCGCCCCGGCCGCTGTCGTCGCGCCGTACGCAGATCAGGTAACGGCCCTTTTCCTGGGGGGAGTTGCACAGGGAGTACTGACGGACGAGGGAGGGCCCGAGATGGACGTCGATGTGGGCGCCGGCCTCGAAGGACGGCAGGGCCCCGCCGTCCGCCGCCCGGAGTTCGTAAGTGCGGCTGGTGACGGAGGCGAGGGAGATCGTGTGGACGATGACGTCGAGTGTCTGCACGGTGGGCCCCTACGCGGTGAAGAAGTGGCTGAGGCCCAGGTCGCGCAGTCCGCGGCGGTAGGCGATGGAACTGCGGTCGGCGGGGATGTGCACTTCGAGTCTCGGGTCGAGGGGGAGGTTCTCGGGTTTCTGGACCTCGACGATGGCGCGGTCCTCCTCGAAGACCGTGCGGTTGAAGTCGTATACGGCCTGGACGGGCTGGTCGGTGTCGAAGTTGCGGGCGATGGGCGCGAACATGCGGGTCTGGCGGGCGGAGACGGGGGAGGCGGCGTTCATGATGCTGAGCAGCCCGCCGTCGGGGAAGTGCACGACGAGCGTGGCCGTGAACGGCAGGTGCACGTCGAAGCGGCGCAGCCACCGGAAGCCGGGCGGGGCCTGCTTGGTGCCGTGCGGGTAGTTGCTGACGGTGCTCCAGTAGTCGACCGAGTGGCCGTACTGGTGGCGTACCGGGGTGTAGTCGGGGACCTCCACGTTGTCGGGGTCGCCGAAGGAGTCGAGGTGGACGAAGCCGAAGTGGGCGACGTCGAGGAAGCCCTCGACCTGGCGGCCGGCGAACGCGGCGATGTCGATCCAGGGGCAGTTGATCTGCTGGAAGCCCGCCTCGTCCCAGTGGGCCATGGCCGGGATCACCGGGGCCGTGTCGGGCTCGGGGCGCAGGCAGGTCCACACCAGCCCGTACCGCTCGACGACGGGGTAGGTCCGCAGGTTCAGCCGGGACGGGATCTTCGACTCCGGATGGGCCGGCACCTGCACGCACCGCCCGCCCTCGCCGAACCGCAGCCCGTGATACGCGCAGGTGATGCCGTTCCCGTCGCCGCCGCCGAGGCTCAGCGGCACCCCGCGGTGCGGGCAGATGTCGTGGGCCACGACCACGCTGCCGCCCACCCGATAGGCCACCAGGGTCTCGTCGAGCAGGCGCACGGCGGCCGGGGCGTCGCCGATCTCGCTCGACAGGGCGACCGGGTACCAGTGCTGGGCGAGGATCGCCCAGTCGTCGGCATCGAACGTGCAGTCGCGGGGCAGGGCAGGCCGGGGTGGAGCAGTGGTCATGCGAAAATCCTTCTGCGTAGCGCGGCTGGGAACGGCCACATGGACACCTGCGAGGCGCGCACGCCAGGACGACGGCGTGGGACAAGCGCGCGGCGGAAGAGTGCGGCGGGAGGCCGATCCCGGGGCAGAGGCACCGTGGAACCGCAGACAGGGCAGGGCACCGGCCGCGGTCATCGGTACGAGGTCAGGTGTGAGAGCCCTCGGACTCCGGATGTGAACCGTGTGCCACGCGTCCGCGCGTCCAGGCCGACTGGTGGGCACGGCACCGGAGGTCCGTGCTGCACGCGCTGACGAAGCTCATCGCGCATCCCTCCGTGCTCAGTGCCGACTGTCTGTCGCCCGACGACCAAGCCGAGACTGACGCACGGAGATTGCCCTGCCATTCCGTGTTTGTTACTTACGGATTCCATGCCCGGGTTTGGCCCGGGGCGCCGAAGCGAGCGCCCGCGGAACCGCTGCAGGCAATGGAGTCTCAGTGTCACGGAATCACGGGGATGGGCTCGACGACCCAGCACAGCAACACTCGCGTCGTACTCGGCCAGGACGGCTACAGCCAAGGACCGTCGCCTTCCTGTTCCGGGTGGGAGTGAGGCTGTCCCGTCCACGGGTCACCGAGGTCGTGGTAGTCGCGTTCGTCCCGGAAGCCGCGAGTGTCCTCGGCGAGGTACTCGATTCCGCGCAGTCGCTTGGGGAGCCGGGGGCGGTGAAGCCGGTGAGGCGGAGGCCGGCGGAGTAGCGGAACTCCGCCCGGGCCACGGCACGTGTGATGCGTCCCATCGGGCCCCGAGCCGCTCGGTTACGCCCATTGAGCTGCGGGTAATGTGCTGGCCATGCCCGATACCCCGGCCCTGTCCGAACGTGGTCGCCTGCTGACGCTGACCGCGGACTACGTCCTGGAGCACGGCGTCGCGGACTTGACCCTGCGCAAGCTCGGCAGCGCGATCGGCACCAACAATCGCATGCTGCTGTACTACTTCGGCTCCAAGGAGGAGCTGATCACGGCCGCGCTGGCCGAGGCGAGCGGGCGCTTCCCGATTCTCAGCGAGGCGTTCGTCATCATGGACGACCAGCTGCGCCCGCTGCGCGAGCGGATCACCGCGGCCTGGGACGCGGTGGCGGCAGCCGAGAACCTGCCGTTCCACCGGACGTTCTTCGAGGTACTGGGCCTGGCCGCGCATCGACGCGGCCGGTTCGACGGCTTCCTGGGGTCGGTAGGCAGCGAGTGGCGCGAACAACTTGCGGCATCACTGGGCGGCGGCGGCGTGCCGAAGGCCGCCGCGGACGATCTGGCCCGGGAACTGGTCGCGTTGTGGCGCGGCCTGCAACTGGACCTGATCACCTCGGGCGACCGGGCCGGGACCGATCGGGTGATCGCGTCCGCCGCCGAGTCGATCGCACGACGGGCGGCGACGGCCGCCGCCGCTCCCAGGTCCTGATTATCCTGATATCCCGTCACATCTCCCTAGAATGACGGAGTTTTCAAGATGCCATCGGGATCCGGGGGACGACGATGTCCAGCGGACCGTCCGGAACCGCGACCGCGTCCTGGCTCCAGCCCCAGATCGAACAGACCCTGCGCAGCGGGTCGCTGTACCCGTCCCTGCCGTGCAGCACCCGGTAGTTGTCAATGCAGATCATCTCACCCGGGCCCACCCGGAACATCGGCCCGCTGTCACGGGCCGCGACGACCGCGTCCTGCCAGGCGCGCACATACGTCCAGTGCTCCGGCTCCAACGGGCCCTCGACCGGCGCGAGATAGGGATGGTGACGGCCCTGGAAGCGGCCCGACGGGGTCTGCCGGACGATCGGCGAAAAGCTGCCCTGCGAGTAGTTGGGCTCGGAGTGGTCG
Organism: Streptomyces sp. NPDC001714; assembly: GCF_042892755.1. Taxonomy (NCBI): domain Bacteria; kingdom Bacillati; phylum Actinomycetota; class Actinomycetes; order Kitasatosporales; family Streptomycetaceae; genus Streptomyces; species Streptomyces sp. NPDC001714. The sequence goes on along the minus strand of NZ_JBIAUL010000004.1, from coordinate 393,504 downwards.
ATGTCGACAGTGCGGCAGAAATCGGCGAGCGCGGCGCTGCCGGGATCGGCGGCCAGCAGGTCCAGCAGCCGGGAGGTGTCGATCAGGAAGGAGTCGCCGCCGCTGGCCGCGGGCCGCTCGCACCACAGGAACAGATGGTCGGGGGCGTAGTCACCGAAAGCGAAGCCGTCATTGTGGGCGACCATCCGCTCCTCGGTCGAGCCGCCGGCGTCGCGTTTGCGGCCGCGCCTGTCGGCGGGCTGCGCCTTCATCTTCATCGCCTCTACCCGGGCGCTCTCCTTCGTCGCCTCGAACTGGGTACCGCAACGCACAGCCCGGTCCCCCATGATCGCGCGGCCCATCGCGACCGCCTTCTCCTCGTCCGCCAGCCCGGTCACGATGGCCGCGCCCTCGGCGGCGAGCACCTCTGCCGCCTCCTGTGGGCCGGTTACTTTGCGCGGGATGAAACTTGCGGAGCTGACGTCCGGCACAGCGCCTCCTGAAGTCCGCGGAACCGAGCCTGATTGAACCAACCGGTTCAATCAGAGTAGGAGCCCCATGTTTCACCGAAGTGACGCACCCGCGTGCTTTGAGTTGCCCACGCGGACCGAGCTGTACCGAGATTTGTGGAGTGCGTGGACTGTCCGAGTTGGGTGGAGTCGATTCGGCGTCGTCAGGCGTCGACCACGAGATCCTCCCGCGGCTTGGCGCAGCACAGCAGGATCTTGTTCTGGGCGATCTCACGAGGCCGGATGCCCCCGCTGTGCCGCATGTCGACGGACCCGGACAGCAGGGTCGTCTTGCAGGTACCGCACATTCCCTGGGCGCAGGACGCCGGGAGGCTCAGGCCCGCCCGGGAGGCCGCCGCGAGGAGGGAGGTGTCCGCGTCGCAGGTGAGGGTGCGCCGGCTGCGGGTGAACTCCACGGTGTACGACGGGTGTTCGGCGGTGTCCGTCGGGTCGGCCGGGGGTTCGTCGGCCTGGGGCGGTTCGAAGGTGAAGCTCTCCTCGTGATGGCGGGTCATCGGGAACCCGGCCGTCGCGAGCAGCTCGCGCACCGCCGCCATGTAGCCGGCCGGGCCGCAGGTGAAGATCTCCCGCCGGCGGAAGTCGGGGGCGATCTGCCGGAGCATGTCGAGGGTCAGCCGGCCACGGTGGCCGCCCCAGGGTTCGGTGGGGCCGTCCTCCTCGCAGACGTGCGCCACCCGGATGGTGGGCGCGGTGGCGGCGATCAGGTCGAGTTCACGGCGGAAGAGGATGTCGTCGGGGGTGCGGGCGCTGTGCACGAACACCACGTCGGCCGGGTGCGCGAGGTCGTACAGGGTCCTGGTCATGGCCATCATCGGCGTCGCGCCGCTGCCGCCGGACAGGAAGAGGTACTTCGGCGCGGGGTGCCGGGTGAAGGAGAAGTCCCCGAGCGGGCCCCGCGCCCGTACCGTGCCCCCAGGACGCAGATGGTCGTGGAGCCAGTTGGAGACCAGCCCGCCCGGCACCCGCTTCACGGTGACCGTGACCGAGTGGGGGCGGGTCGGCGGCGAGGAGACGGTGTAGCAGCGCTCGACCGAGCGGCCGTCGATGTCGACGCCGAGGGTGAGGAACTGCCCGGGGTCGTGGCGGAAGAGCCGGGGCTGCAGAGGCTGGAGGACGAAGGTCCTGACGTCGGGGGTGAGGACGTGGACCTGCTTGCAGACCAGGAGCCCGTCGGTGGCCTCGTCGTTCCAGGGGAGGGCGTCGGTCCAGGTCAGGAGGGTGTCGGTCATCGTGCGAGGTGCGCCTTCAGCCGGGTCACGTACCAGTTGACGAACGCCTCGACCTGGTACTCGGTGGGGTTGTACGGCCCCGGGAGATAGGCGGGGCTGGAGATGCCCTGCTGGGCGCGGGCGACCAGGAGCGCGTCCTGGTCGTTGGTGGCCGTCCACACCCGGGTCAGGGAGTCGAGGTCGTAGTCGACGCCCTCGACTGCGTCGGCGTGCACCAGCCAGGTGGTGCGGACCAGGGTGCGGTCCGGGGCGAGCGGGATCACGGAGAAGGTGATGGCGTGGTCGGAGAGGAAGTGGAACCAGGCATTGGGCTGCATGTGCAGGGACAGGCGGCCCAGGCGGGGCGTGGTGAAGTCGGCCAGAAGTTTCCTGCAGGCCGCCGTGCCGTCCTCGGTGAAGGACTCGCCCGCGCCGTCCAGCGGTTCGCGCTGGATGCGGAAACCCGTGGCGCGGGTGTCCAGTTCCTCGATCGCGGCATACGGCAGGCCCAGCGACTCGTACGTCGTCCGGGACTCGGCGTCGGCCTGGAGGTAGCGCTCGTACGCCGGGCGCAGTACCGGCGGCACGTCCTCCTCCGCGTAGCCGTAGACGGGGAAGAGGGAGCACTGGAGTTCCGGGTGGCCGCCGCAGTGGTAGCACTCCCGGTTGTTCTCCATGGTGAGCTTCCAGTTCCCGTTCTCCACCAGGTCGATCTGCGTGGCCACCTTGGCCCGGCCCAGGCCGTGCGGCGCGATGTACGGCTCGATGCGGGCGGCCACCTCGTCGAAGTCGGCGGGCGGTCGATCGGCGAGGCAGATGAACACCAGGCCGGCGACGGTACGGGCGTGCACGGCGCGCAGCCCGAAGCAGGACCGGTCGAAGTCGGGCGGCAGCGACTCCGCGTGCAGCAGACGGCCGTCCACGCCGTACGTCCAACGGTGGTAACCGCAGACGATGTTGCCCACCGAGCCGCGCTGCTCGTCGAGGATGCGGGCGCCGCGGTGACGGCAGACGTTGTGGAAGGCCCGTACCTCTTCGTCGTCGTCGCGGAGCAGGATCACCGAGTACGGGCCGAGGGCCACGGTCACGTAGTCGCCGGGCTCGGGGAGTTCGGCCTCGGCGGCGACGAACAGCCAACTCCGGGCGAAGACCGCCTCGATGTCGAGGTCGAAGAACTCCTGGCCGGTGTAGAAGGGGGCTTCGAGGCTCAGGCCGGGGGCGCGGCGCGCCACCAGGGCGGCCGTGTCCGACACAGAGGTCACGGGGGCGAATGTCGTCAACGTCGGCTCTCCAGACGGTTGGTGACGGTCAGACCGGCAGGCACAGGCGCAGCGCGTCGTAGACGGCGGCGTGGATGTTGCGGCTGGCGACCGCGTCGCCGATGCGGAACAGCTGGTAGCGGCCGGTGTCGTCGCGGACCACCGTCTGCGGCCGGTGGGCGAGCAGGGCGCGGTGGTCCACCTCGCCCAGGTTGCTCGATCCGGCCAGGAGTTCGCGGTACAGCTCGTCCGCCGGGAGGGTTCCGTGTTCCACGATCACGTGGTCGACGGTGAGTTCGGTGCCGGCGTCGGTGTAGTCGCTTGTCAGGGTCGCGGTCAGGCGGCCGTCAGGGGTGCGGCGCACGGCGCGCAGGCGGCGGGCGAGGGTGGTCGTGACGTCGTGTTCCGCGAAGACCCGGAGGTAGGCAGGGGAGTTCATGCTGCCGACGTCGGGGGCGAGGGTGCGTTCCGGTGTCACGTAGCGCAGGCGGGCGCCGGCGGCGGCGAGCACCTCGACGGCGTCGAGGGCGGGATAGCCGCCGTGGTCGTCGTACACCAGCACCTCGCCCTTCGGGCGCAGTGCGCCGGTCAGTACGTCCCAGGTGTCGGCGACCAGGTCCTCGCCCACGTCCAGGAAGGTGCTGTTGGGCATGCCGCCGGTGGCGAGGACGACCAGGTCGGGGTGCTCGGCGAGTACGTCGGCCGCCTCGGCGTACGTGCCGAGACGCAGGTCGACGCCGTGGTGCTTGCACTCGGCGACCCGCCAGTCGACGATGCCGAGCAGGTCGCGGCGGCGGGGGTTGGCGGCCGCGAGCCGGATCTGGCCGCCCGGCAGGTCCCCTGCCTCGAACAGCACCACGTCATGGCCGCGTTCGCCCAGGACGCGGGCGGCCTCCAGCCCTGCCGGACCGGCGCCGACGACAACTGCCTTCCTGCGGGGTCCCGTTGTGGCCGGGATGGTGTGGGGCAGGTGGAGCTCCCGCCCGGTCGACGGGTTGTGGACGCATTTCGTGTCGCCCGAGTCGTAGATCGCGTCGAGGCAGTAACTCGCGCCCACGCAAGGGCGGATACGGTCCTCCTGGCCCGCGGCGACCTTGGCGACCAGATGCGGGTCGGCGATCTGGGCGCGGGTCATGCCGACCAGGTCGAGCAGTCCCTCGCGCAGGGCGTACCGCGCGGTGGCGGGATCCGCGATGCGGGCCGCGTGCATCACCGGCACCCGCAGCCGGCGCCGGACCTCGCCGGTGAACTCCAGGAACGGGCCCAGCGGAGTGCCGATCGGCGGGATGGCACGTACCAGGGATGCGTCGCTCTCGATGGAGCCGCGGATGGTGCTGACGAAGTCGATGCCGTCCTCGGTGAAACGCTCCGCGGCCGCCAGTGCGTCGTCGAAGGTCAGCCCGCCGGGCCGGACCTCGTCCAGCATCAGCCGGATCCCGACCGCGAAGTCCGGGCCGACCGCCTCCCGCACCGCCCGGACCACCCGGCGCGGGAACGCCATGCGGTGCTCCAGGCTGCCGCCGAACTCGTCGTCGCGCTGGTTGGTGGTGGGGGAGAGGAAGCTGTCGAGGAAGTGGCCGTACGCCTCCAACTCGATGCCGTCCAGGCCGCCTTCGCGGCAGCGCAGCGCGGCCGAGACGTAGTCGGCGGTGATCCGGTCGAGGTCCCACGGCTCGGCGGCCTTGGGGAACGCCCGGTGCGCGGGCTCCCGCAGCGGTGACGCGGAGAGCACCGGCAGCCAGTCGCCGGTGTAGTTGCTGGTACGGCGGCCGAGATGGGTGACCTGGCACATCACCGCGGCCCCGGCCTCGTGCACCTCGTCGGTGAGCCGGCGCAGCCACGGCACGATGTCGTCCCGGTACAGCAGCAGGTTGCCGAAGGCGGGCGGGCTGTCCGGCGCGACCACGGCGGAGCCGCCGATCATGGTCAGGCCGACACCGCCACGCGCCTTCTCGACGTGGTAGGCGCGGTAACGGTCCTTGGGCAGACCGTCCTCGCCGAAGGCGGGTTCGTGGGAGGTGCTGACCACCCTGTTGCGCAGGGTGACGTGTTTGAGGCGAAAGGGCTGGAGCAGGGGATCGAGGCTCTGGAAAGGCACAACCACTCCTCGGGAAGTGGGAGGCCGGCCGCTGCGTGGGGGCGTCGATGGCGCCACGCAACGAGCGCCGGTTGTATCGCATTGCGAAACAAAATCGCGATGCGAGACAAATGGTGGAGGCGGTCGGCCGCAGCCGTCAAGAGGTGGCAGGGACGGGGAAGAGCCTCGTCAGGCCTGCGGGCGATGTCCCCGGCGTACGGAAATCCGCTCGCCCGCCTGCCTGACCTGCTCCGCGACAGCCGGCCCGGTCTCGTCGTCGCCGCCGAGGTCAAGGCGGAAGGTCGGCCCGGAAACGGTGACGGCGGCGACGATCCGGCCGTCCAGGTCGCGGATCGGCGCGGCGATGGCGGCCAGCCCGATCTCGTGCTCCTGCGAGGTGGTGGCGTACCCGCGTTCGCGTACCGTCCGTAGCTCGGCCTTCAGCAGCGCCGGTTCGGTGATCGTGTGCGGGGTGTACCGCACGAGCCCGCGCCCCAGCACCTCGTCGGCCTGCTCCTCCGGCATGTGCGCGAGGAAGAGCTTGCCGGCGGCGGTGGCGTGCAGGGGGCTGCGCTTGCCGACCCAGTCGACGCTGGAGATGGTCGCGCCGCCCATCTCCTGGTCGATGGTGATCACTTCGAGCCCGTCGTGGATCGCGAGGTTCACCGTCTCGCCCACCTCGGCGGCCAGCTCCCGGCAGACCGGGCGGCTCAGCAGAGACAGATCGCTCTGCCGTCCGGCACCGGCGGCCAGCTCTACCATGCCGAAGCCGAGGCGGTAGCGCCCGCGCTCGGCGTCCTGCTCGACCAGACCGCGTGACTCCAGGGTGGCCAGGAGGCGGAAGACCGTCGCCTTGTGCAGACCCAGCGCCTCGGCGAGTTCGGTCACTCCGGACGGCCCGCGCCGGGACAGCGACTGAAGGATCGAGACGGCCCGGTCCACGGACTGCACCGAGGTGTCACGGGGCCTTCCGGTGCTGGTCATGGCGGAAAGGATAGCCAGCCGGGCGGCCACCCCGCGGTCCCCATGGCCCCGCCCCGCCGGTTACGGGTCCGTTTCCGCGGTTAATTCTCCGCGCCCGAGGGTTGGCGGGAAAGCGCCCGCTGGCTATCGTTCCCGCACTCCACTCAATCGTTCCGTTGAACGAATAACGAGAAGGACGGTCGGCCCATGCCCGACACCCACCACCCAGGACGGCGGTCGTTCCTCACCGCCGGCGCGGCGGGCGCCGCCTGCCTCGGCGCGTCCTGGCTGCTGTCCGGATGCTCGGGCGCGGACGCCGGCACGGTGCTGCCGGCCGCGGCGCCGGGGGGCACCCCGGACCGCGGCGGCACCCTCCGCATCGCCCGGCCGCCCGCCTCCGACGCCGAGACCCTCGACCCGGCCAGCTCCCTGTCGGCGTACGAATACCTGGGCGCCCTCTACAACCGCCTCGTCCGGGTCGGCAGCGACGGCGCCCTCGCCCCCGACCTCGCCGAGTCCTGGGAGACCGACGCCAAGGCCACCACCTGGACCTTCCGGCTCCGCAAGGGCGTCACCTTCCACGACGGCCGGGCCTTCACCTCGGCCGACGCCGCCTACACGCTGCGCCACATCATCGACAAGGCGACCGCCTCCCCGCAGGCCGCCGTCCTCGCCCCGCTCATCGACGCGAAGACCCTGCGCACCCCCGACGCGCACACCCTCGTCGTCCCGCTGAAGTCCCCGAACGCCGAGTTCCCGAGCCTGCTCACGCACTACAACTGCTACGTCGTCCCGGACGGCAGCGCGAAGTCCATCGGCCGCACCGGCATCGGCACCGGCCCCTTCAAGCTGGAGTCCTTCGCGCCCGCGGGCCCCGGCCGCATCACCGCCTATGCCGACCACTGGGCCGGACGCCCCGTCCTCGACGCGATCTCCTTCTACTCGGTCGCCGACATGTCCGCCCGCGCCAATGCCCTGCTGGCCGGACAGGTCGACCTGCTCTCGCAGACCAACCTCGACTTCGCGACGGCCCGCGTGGTCGCCGCTTCCGACCGCGCGACCGTCGCCCGCGTGAAGAACGCCCAGTGGTACGTCCTCCCGATGCTCACCACCGACAAGCCCTTCACCGACGTACGCGTACGCCAGGCGATGAAGCTCGCCTACGACCCCGAGCACGTGGTGAAGGTCGCCCTGCAGGGCGCCGGCACCGCGGGCTGGGACAACCCGGTCCCGCCGGACGACCCGCTGCACATCGCCGCGCACCCCGAGCACGACCCGGAGCAGGCGAAGTACCTGCTCAAGCAGGCAGGCCAGGAGGGGTTGGCGATCGACCTCTACACCTCCGCCTACGACCCCCTGCTCACGCCCATGGCGCTCGCCTACCAGGAGTCCGCGAAGCGGGCCGGCATCCGCGTCCGCGTCAAGACCGCCGCCGCGGACTCGTACTACACGCAGATCTGGATGAAGAAGCCGCTGATGGCGACCTACTGGTACACGGGCCGGCCCGTCGACCAGCTCTTCACGCAGATCTTCCGCAGCGGCTCCTCGTACAACGAGACCGCCTGGTCCGACAAGGCCTTCGACACGCTCCTGGACCGCGCCCGCGCCGAGACCGACGACGCGTTGCGCCGCGAACTCTACGGCCAGGCGCAGACGATGGTGATCGAGAAGGGCGGGGCGATGACCCCGATGTTCGCCGACCGGCTGGTGGGGATCTCCCGCGAGGTGCGCGGATACGCCGAGCACGGCTTCGAGTTCGACTACCTCGGCATCGGCCTGAAGGGAGCCTGAGCATGCTCGTGTTCGTCGCCCGCCGACTGGCAGCCGCCCTCGGCACGCTGCTCCTCTCCTCCGTCCTGGTCTTCCTCGCCCTGCAGGCCCTGCCCGGCGACGTCGCCACCCAGATCCTCGGCAAGGACGCCACCCCCGACGCGGTCGCCGCCCTGCGGGGGCAGCTCGGACTCGACCGGCCCGCCTGGGAGCGCTACTTCGACTGGATCAAGGGCGCCGTGCACGGCGACTTCGGTACGTCGCTGGTCTCCGGCAAGCCGGTGGGGAGCGAGGTCGCCCAGTACCTGGGCAACTCGGCCCTCATCGCCGTCGTCACCATCGTCTTCGCGGTGACCGGATCCCTGGTGCTGGGCATCGTCGCCGGTCTGTACCGCGACCGCTGGGCCGACCACGTGATCTCGACCGCCAGCCTGGTCGGCATGAGCGTCCCGGAGTTCGTGGTCGCCACCGTCCTGGTGCTGTGCTTCTCGGTCGCGCTGCCGTGGTTCCCGGCGGTCGTCCTGTACGGCCCCGACGCGAGCGTCGGCCAACTCCTGCCCGCCGTATGGCTTCCCGCGCTCGCACTCGCCATCGTGATGGCCGCCTACATCATCCGCATGGCCCGCACGTCGGTCATCGACGTCATGGCGAGCGAGTACGTCACCACGGCCCGGCTCAAGGGCCTCTCCACCTGGCGGGTCGTCACCCGGCACGCCCTGCCGAGCGCGCTGCTGCCCACCCTGCACGTCATCGCCCTGAACGTGGCCTGGCTGGTGGGCGGTGTCGCCGTCGTCGAGAACGTCTTCAACTACCCCGGCATCGGCAAGCTGATGCTCAGCTCCGTGCAGAACCGGGACCTGCCCGTCGTGCAGGCCGTCGCCCTGATCAGCGCGGTCGTGTACGTCGTCTGCAATCTCGCCGCCGACCTCGGCGCCATGGCCCTCAACCCCAAGCTCCGTACGCGCGGGAGGACCTGATGACCACCCTCGACACCCCGCCGGTGACCGCGGCGGCGACGCCGGGACGCGCGGCCCGCACCTGGCGCACCCTGCGCTCCTCCCGAACGGCCCTCGTCGGCCTCGCGATCGTCGGCCTCCACACGCTGATCGCCCTCCTCGCCCCCCTGCTCACCTCCTACGACCCCACCGCCAACGACCCCTCCCAGGCCCTCCTCGGATCGAGCTGGTCGCACTGGGCCGGCACCGACCAGTACGGCCGGGACGTCCTCACCCGCGTGCTGTACGGCGGCCGTTACGCGCTCGGCGTCTCCGTCGTCGCCACCGTCATCGCCCTCGCCCTCGGCACGGTGATCGGCTGTGCGGCGGCGCTGCGCGGCGGCTGGTTCGACGACGTGCTGGGCCGCTTCCTCGACGCGGTGCTGTCGGTGCCGGCCGTCCTCGCGCTGCTCGTCGTCGTGACCGCGCTGGGCACCGGCCCGGCGGTCATCGTGATCGCCGTGGCCGTCGTCTTCGTACCCCAGGTCGTACGGGTGGTGCGCGGCGCGGCGCTGGCCGTCGTACCCGCCGACTACGTGACCGCGGCCCGCGCCCGCGGCGAGCGCACCTGGTCGATCCTGTGGCGGGAGGTCCTGCCCAACATCGCCGACGTGGTGTGCGTGGAGTTCGCCATGCGGGCCTCCTGGGTCGTGCTGCTGATCTCCTCGCTGTCCTTCCTCGGCTTCGGCGCCGACCCGCCGACCCCCGACTGGGGGCTCATGGTCGCCGAGAACCGCACCGCCATCACCGTCGTCCCGATGGCGAGCCTCGCGCCGATCATCGCCCTGGCCACGCTCGTGGTCGGGCTCAACCTCGCGGCCGACGGCCTGTCCAAGGCGTGGGGCGTGGACCGGATCAGGGAGGGTTCGTGATGACCTCTACCGCTGTGGTTTGCGTCGACTCCCTCTACGTGTCCTACCGTTCGGGTGGGCGTGACGTCCCCGTCGTGCACGACGTGTCCTTCGAGGTCGCCGAGGGCCGCACGCTGGCCCTCGTCGGCGAGTCCGGCAGCGGCAAGTCGACCGTCGCGGCCACTCTGCTCGGCCATCTGCGACACGGCTCGCGCCTGGACGGCGGGAGCGTGCGGGTGGACGGCAAGGACGTGTTCGCCCTGCCCGAGAAGGAGTTGCGGCGGCTGCGCGGCGGGACGGTGTCGCTGGTCGCCCAGAACGCCGGGCACGCGCTCACCCCGTCCATGCGCGTCGGACGGCAGATCGCCGAGGCCGGCGGCGAGGTCCCGGTCCTCGACCTCCTCGAACAGGTACGGCTGCCCCGCCCCGCCGACCTCGCGCGCCGCTACCCGCACGAACTCTCCGGCGGCCAGCAGCAGCGCGTCGCCATCGCCATGGCGCTCGCCGCCCGCCCCAAGGTCCTCGTCCTCGACGAGCCCACGACGGGCCTCGACGTCGTCACCCAGCGCGGCATCCTCGACCTCGTCACCGCCCTGCGCGACGAACTGGGCCTGGCCGCCGTGCTGGTGAGCCACGACCTCGGGGTGGTCGCGCGGATGGCCGACGAGGTGAGCGTGCTGCGGTCGGGCCGGGTCGTGGAGGCGGCCCCCACCCGCACCCTCTTCGCCGGAGCCCGACACGCATACACCAAGCGCCTGTTGGCGAGCGTGCCGCGCCTGACCGACGACGGGCTCGCCCTCGTCGGGGAGAACGGTGAGCGGGAGGTGCGGGCGAAGGCGGTGGTGGACGCGGACGCCCCGGTCGCGGTCTCGGCGACGGACGTCACCATCGACTACGGCTCGTCGCGTGCCGTGCACGGCGTCTCCTTCGACGTCCGGCGCGGCGAGATCGTCGCCCTGGTCGGGGAGTCGGGCAGCGGCAAGTCCACGCTCGCCTGGTCCCTCGCCGGTCTGCGCGCCCCCTCGGGCGGCACGATGACGCACGGCTCCGGCGACCTGGCCAAGCCCGCCCGTGGACGCCCCACCGCGCTGCGGCGCCTGGTCCAGCTGGTGTTCCAGAACGCCGACACCTCCCTCAACCCGCGCCGCACGGTCGGCGACGCGATCCGCCGCCCGCTCCGCTTCTTCGGCACCGCCCCCGACCGGCAGCAGGCCGCCACCAGGGCCCTCGACCTCATCCGGGACGTACGCCTGGACCCGGCGTTCGCCGACCGGCTGCCCGCCCAGCTCTCCGGCGGCCAGCGCCAGCGCATCGGCATCGCGCGGGCGCTGGCGGGCGAGCCGGACGTGCTGATCGCCGACGAGATCACGACCGCGCTGGACGTCTCGGTCCAGGCCGAGGTGCTGCGCCTGCTCGACGACCTGCGCCGGGAACGGCAGTTGGCCTGCCTGTTCATCAGTCACGACCTGGCCGTCGTACGGGGCATCGCCGACCGCGTGCTGGTCCTGCGCCAGGGCGTGGTGGTCGAGGAGGGCCCGACCGAGGCCGTCTTCGCCGACCCGGCCCACCCCTACACCCGGGAGCTGATGGCGGCGGCCCTCGAACCCGACCCCGACGCCGAGCCGTTCGTCGAGGAGGCCCCGGAGTGGCTCGACGCGGCGGAGCCCGGCGACCTGTGGACCGACCTCGGCGACGGCCACCGGGCCCGCCGCTGGCGCCCGGCCAACGCCCCTCTCACCTCTGTCGGCGAAGGAGTTTCGTGAAGTACCGCGAGCGGTTCGAGCGCCAGGTCGTGCGCGAGGACGTCTGGATCCCCACCCGTGACGGCAGGGTCCACCTGCACGCCCGTATCTGGCGCCCGGCCGACGCGGAGGCCGACCCGGTGCCCGCGCTTGTCGAATACCTCCCGTACCGCAAGAGCGACTGGACCGCCCCGCGCGACGCCCAGCGCCACCCCTGGTACGCCGGCCACGGCTACGCCTCCGTCCGCGTCGACATCCGCGGCCACGGCGACAGTGAGGGCACGCCCGGCGACGAGTACGACGCGCGGGAGCTGGCGGACGGCGTCGACGTCGTCGACTGGCTCGCCCGGCAGCCCTGGTGCACCGGCAAGGTCGGCATGTTCGGCATCTCCTGGGGCGGCTTCAACTCCCTCCAGATCGCCGCTCTGGCCCCCGAACCCCTCAAGGCGATCGTCACCGTCTGTTCCACCGACGACCGCTACGACAACGACGTCCACTACATGGGCGGCGCGGTCCTCGGCATCGACATGCTCGCCTGGGCCGGCACCATGCTCGCCTTCGCCGCCCGCCCGCCGGACCCGGCGAACGTCGGCGCCGACCGCTGGCTGCCGATGTGGCGCGAACGGCTCGAAGCCCTCGACCCGTTCCTGCACACGTGGCTCGCCCACCAGCAGCGGGACGAGTACTGGCGGCACGGGAGCGTGTGCGAGGACTACGGCGCGGTGCAGGCCGCGGTGTTGGCGGTGGGCGGCTGGAACGACCCCTATCGCGACACGGTGTTGCGGCTGGTGGAGCACCTGCCGCACGACCGCGTCCGGGGGTTGATCGGGCCCTGGTCCCACCAGTACCCGGACCGCGGCCTGCCGCCGGGCCCGGCGATCGGCTTCCTCCAGGAGACGTTGCGCTGGTGGGACCACTGGCTGAAGGGCGAGGACACGGGGGCGATGAGCGAACCGCTGCTGCGCGCCTGGGTCAACGACCCGGTTCCGCCGGCGACGTCGTACGAGGTGATGCCGGGCCGGTGGGTCGGCGACACGCAGTGGCCGTCGTCGCGGGTCACCTGGCAGCAGCGCCCGCTGGGCATCGACGGCACCCCGCCCGTCCTCGTCCGCTCCCCTCACCACACCGGCATCGACGCGGGCCGCTTCTTCCCGTTCGGCAACGCGAGCGATCTGGCGCCCGACCAGCGGGAGGAGGACGGCCGCTCGGTCTGCCTGGACTCGGCGCCGCTGACCGAACGCGTCGAGATCCTGGGCCGCCCGCGCGTCCGGCTCCGCCTGGACAGCGCCACCCCCCGCGCCCATGTGATCGCCCGCGTGTGCGACGTGGCCCCGGACGGCTCGTCGACCCTCGTCACCCGGGGCGTACTCAACCTGCTGGCCCGGCACGGACGGGACAAGGCGGTGGAGTGGACGCCGGGCACGTACGAGGACGTCGAGTTCGAGCTGAACGCGACCGGGTACGCCTTCCCGCCCGGCCACCGCATCCGGGTCGCCGTATCGGACACGTACTGGCCGTGGGTGTGGCCGCACGGAGAACGGGGCGAGCTGACCCTGCTGCCGGCGGACAGCGCCCTTCTGCTGCCGGTCCGCGAGGCCGGCGACGAGCCGCCGATCCGCTTCGAGGAACCGGAACAGGCGCCCCCGCTCCCGGTGACGTACGACGTCGAGTCCGAGCCGCGCCCGGAACGCCTGGTCATCCATGACGTGGCGGCGGGGGAGTGGACCCTGGAGGTCGACCCGCGCTACGGCGGCTCCCGTACCTACCCCGACGGCCTGCGATACGCGGAGAACGCCCGGGAGACGTACCGTATCCGCAGCGACGACCCCCTCTCGGCCTCGGCCGTCTCCGAGTGGACGATCCGGCTGACCCGCGGCGAGGACGGGGCCGAATGGGACGCGGAGATCGTCGCACGGACGGAACTGCGGGCCACGGCCGCCGAGTTCGTCATGGACAGTCACCTCGAAGCACGGGCGAACGGAGAGACAGTGGCCAAGCGCGCATGGCACCGCACCACCCCGAGGACGTCGGGATGAAGGCCGAGAAGAGCCCGCGCCGCGCCGTCGCCGCAGCCGACCGCACCCGGCAGCCCACCGAGGTGCGTCGCAGGCTCATCGTCGAGGCGGCGGTCCCGCTGATCGCGGAGCGAGGCTACGCCTCGGTCGGGGTCCGGGACGTCGCCGCCGCGGCCGGGGTGTCCGTCGGCACGGTCACCTACCACTTCGGCAGCGTGCAGGAGATCCTCTCCGAGGCGATGGTGCTGCAGATCGAGCGGTACTACACGGGTCTGAGTGAGGCCGCGGACCGGGCCACCAGCGGGGCGGAGGGGCTGCGGCTGCTGGTCGACGCGCTGTTCACCGAGGACACCGACCGGCACTGGCGGATGTGGTTCGAGTACTGGAACGTCGGCGAGCACCACCCCGACCCGGCGTTCGCCCGCGGCCAGGACCGCCGCTACGAGAGCTGGCACCGGCAGATCCGAACCCTCGCCGAACGCGCCCTCGCCGAGGGCGACGTCACCTCCGCGGACCTGGACGGCTTCACCGTCCGCTTCGCCGCCCTGGCCGACGGTCTGGCCCTGCAACGCCTGCGCCAGACACCGCCGTTGACGGTGGAGGACGCGCGGCGGCATCTGCGTCACTTCATCGAGACGGAGTTGGGCCGGGGTCCGGGGTCCTGAGGCCGATCATGCGGACCGGCTGCCCCGTCGTACGGGCGACGGTCTCGACGTCGCGGTCGCAGCGCAGGAGCGTGAGCCCCGCCTCCTCGGCGGCTGCGGCCACGAGGAGCCGACCGGTCCCGCGCCGCCGTGCTCCCCCTTCGCGGTGAGCTGCTCCTGGACGGCACGGGAGCGACGGTGGACGCCGTCCGGCACGGGGCACCGGGCGTAGGGGGCGTCGGTGCCGCCTTCAGGCGCGTACGGTCCTCGACCGAATGGTCCGAGCGGAGGACCGCGAGTTCGGTATGAGGATCCGGAAGTGGTGCCCGGTGGCCCCGGGCGCCGGAAGACGATCCAGCCGAGCCGTGACGATGTCGCCGGAGCCCGGGCGTCGCCCGGCATGACAAGCTGTGCTTCCCACCGTCCGAACCCAGGAGGTCACCATGACCGCAGAGTCTGCATCCCAAGAAGGTTCGGAGCCGGCTGACCCGGAGACGTCCGCTCTGGTCCCCGACAGCGACGGCCAGTACGACCTGAAACGCAAGTTCCGGGAGGCCCTGGCGCGCAAGCGTGGTGCGCAGGCGGACTCCGCTGACCTCGCTCCGAACGGAGATACGCCGAAGGTCCGTAGGACGAACGGCCCGGCTGCGAGCCAGCGGTCCTTCCGACGCAAGAGCGGCGGCTGAGTCGATCAGTTCCGCGATCTGGCCGCCCTGCAACAGACACTCCGTGCGCCGCGGACTCGCGAGGGGAATTCCTCCGCGTGACGACGTCGGCGCTTTCGCGGAGCTGAGTGCGGGGCGGCCGTCGCGGGCGCCGAGCGGCTCCGAAGGATGCCCGGGCCGTTCATCTGTTCGCCGACGGTCGAGGGACGGCTGTACCTGGCGCCGGATCGATCTGTGAGGTCCCCGACGGATTGCAGGCCCGGCATCGGCGTGGTGAAGTCCCGTCGGCCGAGAACCGGGCGCCGACGGCGCCATGCGGTCCTGCTTCGTCAGCGACGGCGACTTCCGGCGCGCCGTCCCGACGAACGGCGATCTCCGGAGAAGGGCCGCTGTGATCGGCCGCACCTGGCGAGCGCATCGGACGTGTCTCATTCACTGCCGCGCCTCACCGGTTCCGACGGAAGCAGTCGAGTGAGTACGCCATTCCCGCGTCCATCGCGATGGTGAAGTACCGCAGCAGGCAGACACGAGCAGGGTCGCGGCGGTCCGGCCCATACCGCGGGCCTGGAGGCGGGACACAGCCGGCTCCATCACCATCGACAGGAAGAAGGACACCAGCAGCAGCACTCCGGGACCGACGAGCTGCCGGGCGGCCCAGACCGTCATCTCGAACACCGCCGTGAGGACGAGAGCGACGGCGATCGCTCTGGGCAGCCAGGCCGGCACAGGCGTCGGGGCCGGGTCGTTGGACTTGGACACGGCGGGGTGGCGTTCCTGTCTCCGGGGCCGTGGGACCGAGCCGCCGCGCACACCCTCCGGGGCGGTGGCGGCGGCCCGGATCTGTTCAGGCGAAGCGGCGGACGAACGTCAGGGCCGTTTCGGCGACTTCCTGCCAGCCGCTGTCGATGGTGAGGGCGTGGCCCCGGTTCGGTATCTCGGTGATCTCGGTGACGCCGGGGTTGTGCAGCTGCTGTTTGTAGGAGGCGTTGGCGATGGCCCACGGGACGGTGTGGTCCTTCTCGCCGGAGACGATCAGCAGCGGGCCGCGGTCGGGGTTCCCGGTGTCGACCTTCGCCTCCGTCCAGGGGTTGAGGTTGGCGGTGGCGGCCTGGAAGATCGGCGCGCCGGGTGCCGGGACGGCGAACGTCTCGAAGAGTTCCTTCGCCTCCTCCTCGCTGACCGCGTTGGCGAAGGCGTAGCGGAACTGTTCGAAGGTGAGCGGGACCGCGCGGTGCCGGTTGGCCGGGTTGCTCAGTACCGGCGCGGACGAGCGGAGCGCGGAGACGGGCAGGGGCAGGACGCCGCGGAAGGGGGCCGGGTCGATGGCGACCGACGCGACGGCGAGGCCGCGGCCGGCGAGGATCTGGGTGAGCAGGCCGCCGAAGGAGTGGCCGATGACGGCCGGCCTGCGGTCGAGGCGGCCGATCAGGTCCGCCAGATGGTCGGCGACCTGCCCGACGGTCTTGCCGGCGAACACCTCGGGGTGGCTGTTCGCCTCCGCCACGGTGTCCGGGTCGTCGGGCCAGGAGAGCGAGACGGCGGCGTAACCCGCCTGGTCGAAGTACTCCACCCAGCGGTCCCAGCTGCTGGGCAGCAGCCACAGCCCGTGGACGAAGACCACGGGTGTCCTGCCGGAGTCGTTGGCGGCCTGTATCTGGTGTTCATCGTGTGCGGACATGGCGGCAGGCTAGGAAGCGCGGGACGCGGGTCGCGACCGTCAGATGACGGGTCCGTCGACGTATTCGACGTGTCCGTCGCCGTGTGCCGCCCGTGCCTGGGCCCCGAGGGCGTCGCGCAGCGCCGCGCGGGAGCGGATGCCCAGTTTGGGGAAGATGTTGTACAGGTGGGTGCTGACCGTGCGCGGGGAGATGTACAGCCGGGCGCCTATCTCCTTGTTGCTGAGCCCGGTGGCCGCCAGGTCGGCGATCTGGAGTTCCTGGGGCGTCAGCAGGCCTTCCGCGTCGAGCGGTTCCGGCTCCGCCGGCGGCGCCAGGGCGACGAGCTCCGTACCGGCCGCGCCGGCCCAGGGCGCGGCGCCCAGCTCCTCCAGCGTGTGCAGTGCGGCCGTCAGGTGCTCCCGGGCGGCCTCCGGGTCGCGGCCGTGGGCGCGCAGCCAGCGGCCGAAGGCGAGCTGGACCCGGGCCCGGTCGAAGGGGGCGTGGACGTCGGCGACCGCCAGCGCCCGCCGGAATCCGGCCTCGGCCGTCTCCACCGGACCGGCGAGGGCCGCCGCCGCGTGCGTCAACAGCGCCAGCCGGGGCGAGAGTTCACCGAGACGGGCGCTCCGCGCCATCGCGACGTGGACGCGTGCCTCGGCGGTCCTGCCCGTGTACACGGCCGCCTCCACCAGGTCGTACACCGACCAGATCGCCCGTGGGTTGAGCGGGGGGAGGGTTCCGGGTGGGCTGACCAGCGCGCAGTCGCGGTACGCCGTCTCGTAGTCCCCCTGCCCCAGGGCGAGCAGCGCGCGGGCCTGCCGGGCGGACACCTGGAGCAGACCCAGACGGCGCGGTTCGCTCCAGGCGAGGATGGCGCGGGTGAGCGTGCCGACGGTCTCGGCGTCGCCCCGGACGGCCGCCACCAGGGCGAGCTGGGAGGCGAGCCGGAATCCCGCCAGGCGGTGCCCCAGCTCCTCGGCCATCGCCAGGCCCTCCCGGGCCAGCGCCTCGGCCTCGGTGAAACGGCCGGCGAAGAAGGCCTCGTGACCGAGGAGGATGGTGCCGTAGGACCACTGCACGAAGGTGCCGCCCTCCCGGGAGCGCCGGGCGACCCGCATCCAGTGCTCGCGGTACTCGGAGGCCTCGTCGAAGTAGACGCTGAGCATCGAGAGCTGGGTGACCGGCCGGGGGCCCGCGTCGGGCGGGAGGGCGGCGAACGCCCGCCGGATCCGCTGCCGGACCTCCGGGGCCCGCTCCTGCGGGGCGTCGAAGGCCAGGCAGTAGAGCCGCACCTGGTCGGGGGCGTCCTGGCAGCGTTCCAGCACCTCCGGCCACAGATCGGTCCGCTGGGCGTAGAACGCCACCAGCGTGAGCAGG
The DNA here is from genome assembly GCF_042892755.1 of Streptomyces sp. NPDC001714. Taxonomy (NCBI): domain Bacteria; kingdom Bacillati; phylum Actinomycetota; class Actinomycetes; order Kitasatosporales; family Streptomycetaceae; genus Streptomyces; species Streptomyces sp. NPDC001714. The sequence continues at coordinate 375,771 of NZ_JBIAUL010000004.1, read as the reverse complement.
AACTGCAGTTCGCCGACGACCTCGCGGACCGCGGCGGGCGACGGCTGCCGCCCGGCACCGCCCGTCCCGGTACCGCTCGTTCCGGTACCGCTCGTGTCGGTACCACCCGTCCCGGTACCGCCCGTCCCGGCGGCGAGCAGTCCGTCGATCACACCGGTCAGCAGCCGGTGGGCGGCCGTCGCGTCCCCGTCCGTCTCCAGCAGCGCGTACACCCTGGCCAGGGTGGCGCGCGCGGTGTCCTGGGGCGAGGCCCGCTCCCCGTACCCGTCGTCGACGAGGACCGCGGTGACGTCGAGGGCGCCGGCCTGGGCTGCGGCGTACGCCGCGTGCGCCAGCCGTCGGCTGCGCTCGGCCGGCTCCGGGCTGAGCTCCGCGGCCCGGCGCAGCGCGGTCACCGCGAGGGCGGCGCTGCCGCGTCCCAGGGCCGCGTGCCCCGCCTGCTCCAGATCTGCCGCGAGGTGCTCCTCGGGCCCCAGGGAGGCGGCGACCAGGTGCCCGATCCGGCGCTCCGGGTCCCGTTCCAGCGCTTCGGCCAGAGCGCGGTGCGCCGCCCGCCGTTGACCGGGCCGGCAGGTGCGTACGACGGCCGAGCGGACCAGCGGATGCCGGAAGACCAGTCGGCCGGCCCGAGCGTCCACCCGCACCAGGCCCGCCTCCTCGGCGGCCGGGAGCGCGGCGTCGGCCGCTTCCATCCCGCCCGGATACGCCGCCCAGACCGTGCCCAGCCCGCCGGTCCCCTCCAGCGCGGCAACCAGCAGCAACTCCAAGGTGGTCGCGGGCAGTTCACGGAGCCGGGGGGCGAACAGGGCCTCCAGCCGGTCGTCCACGGGCAGGGACAGGGGCAACGGGGCGGCACCGGCGAACTGCTCCCGGGTGAGCAGGGCGGGAAGCTCCAGCAGCGCCAAGGGATTGCCCGCGGCCTCCTGGAGCAGCCGTTCGGAGGCGTGCGGGGCCAGCCCGGGGTGGGCCGCCCGCAGCAGGGCGGCGGCGGACCGCTCGTCCAGTGTCTCGACCCGCCGGCGCAGCAGTCCGTGCCGATCGAGCGCGTGCGCATGGCCCGCCCTGGCCGCAACCAGCAGGTCCACCGGAAGCCCGGACAGTCGGCGCGCCACGAACTCCAGGACGTCGCCGCTCGCCCGGTCGAGCCACTGGACGTCGTCGATCACGACGAGGACCGGGCCGTCCTCCGCCGTGCGCCGCAGGGCTTCGAGTACGGCGACGGAGGCCGCGAAACGCTCCGGCGGCGCCTGGGCCACCGAGCTGCCGAGGACCCCCTCCAGTACCGAACGCTGCCCCGGCGGCAGCCGGTCGAAGCCGTCACGCATGCCGAAGAGCAGCTGGTGCAGGCCGGAGTAGGCCAGCGTGACCTCGGACTCCACGCCGGCGAAACGCAGTACCCGGAACCCCGAGGCCCGTGCGCCGCCCGCGGCGGCCTCCAGCAGTGCGGTCTTCCCCACGCCGGCCGGACCCTCCAGCAGGACGGCCGTCCCCGCGCCCCCGTCCGCCAGCCGCCGTCGCAGCTCCGCGAAGAACTCCAGGTCCGCCGATCGCCCCAGGAGCCCGACGGCATCCCCGCCGACGGGCCCGGGCCCGGACGACTGCTCGATGGACATGCGGACTCCTCACCATGATCAGTGGCCGCCGGGAAGGCGACGGCGGACAGACCGTCAGGTGACGTATGGCCCGACGCGGTCGCGGGGCCCTGGAATGGCTCCCGGTGCGCCGGTCCCGGTACACCGGAGCGGCTACGAAAGGCGGCAGGGCGCCGAGATGATCTCCAACCTGACCCGGATGCGGGCCATCGACGACGCGTGGAACGAACGCGACTGGGATGCGTACGAAGCGCTCCTCGCCCCGGACCTGACGGCCTGGGCGGCCGGTGACGAAGACCCGCACGGACGGGACGAACACGTCGTCCGGGCACGGGAGTTCTGCACTCTCTTCCCGGAGAACCACGTGGTCACCCAGCCCTACGTGGCCGCGTTCGGACACGGTGACCAGACCTGCACCGTCGCCCGGTTGCGCGGACGGGTGACGCGGCCGGTACGGCTCCCCGACGGGACCGAGGCGGCGGCGACCGGCCGCACCTTCGACGTCGCGTTCACCACGGTCTGCCGCTGGCAGGCGGGGGCGATCGTCGAGCAGTACGAGTTCGTCGACCAGGAGTCCCTGCGGCGGGCCCTGGGTGTCGGGTCGTGAACGGCGGGCCCGTACCGCCCATGGTGATCCCTTCGTCGGTGGAGCCGGAGCAAGCCGGAGGAGGCATGCGCCGTCACCGTAGGCCCCGGGCCGGGCCCGCCGAATCCTTGAGACCCGTAGTCCGCCCGTCCTGCGGCCCCCGGGCCCCGGACCCGGCCGCGTCGCCCGGATCACCCCCGGCACCCCCGGCATCCCCGGCACCCACATCCACAAGCACCGCCAGCGCGTCCCGCAGTTGCCCCCGGGCCGTCACGCCCAGCTTCCGGAAGGTCTTGCGCAGGTGGTACTCGACGGTGCTGGGGCTGAGGAACAACTGCGCCGCGATGTCCCGGTTCGGCGCGCCCGCGGCGGCCAGCCGGGCGATCCGCGTCTCCTGCGGAGTGAGATGGACGGCGGACTCCACCGGGCGGTGCCGCAACCGCGCGCCCGTGGCGGCCAGTTCGGTCCGGGCGCGCCGGATGTAGAACTCGGCGCCCATGGCCTCGAACAGGGCGAGAGCGGTCCGCAGACTGTCCCGCGCCTCCCGCCGCCTTCGCCGCCGGCGCAGCCACTCGCCGTAGACGAGGTGCGCGCGGGCCGTCTGCGGCCGGGCCGCGGACGCCTCCAGGTGCTCGATCGCCTCCAGGTACAGCTTCTCGGCCTCGTCGTCGTCCGCGACCAACGCCCGCGAGCGGGCCAGCAGGCCCAGGGCGACGGGGGTGCCGCTGGCGGTCGCGACGGTGTGCAGCCGGGTCAGGGCGGCCCGCGCGGTCTCCGGGTCCCCGGACCGCTGGGCCGCCTCGACCAGTTCCGGGAGGACGTTCGCACTGGTCGGCCCAGGGGTGTCGGCGGCGAACACCCGCCGGCCGTGGGTCAGCGCGGCCGGGTAGTCGCCCAGCGCCACCTCCAACTGGCACAGGGCCAGGTGCGGGACGAGGGCGCCGTAGTGTTCCCGGCCCGCAGCCGTCGCCTCCCGGATATGGGCCCCGGCCGCCTCCCGCGCGGCCTGCTCGGGGCCGGTCACGCAGTACAGCAACTCGACACCGCCGCCCGTACGACCCTGCTGCCGTGTCGTCAGATCGGACAGGTCGGCCGCGGCCCGGCCGAACTCCGCCGCCGCCGTGAAGTTGCCGCGCCACAGTTCGGGTATGGCCCGCAGCAGCAGCGCCAGCGACAGGGCGCCGTGCGCGCCCCGGGTCCTGGCCAGCTCGACCCAGCGCGAGGTGAGCGCCAGCAGGCCCTCCAGGTCCCACATCTCGCCGGCGAGCACACTGCCCAGGTTGAAACCGCGCAGATCCTCGCTGCCGAGCAGGCTCCGCACGCAACGCCGGTAGAGGGGGTAGGCGGCCTCGGGACCGTCGAGCAGCCGGGTGGTCAGCGCGGCGCTGATCAGGTCGGTCGGAGAGGCGGAGTCCGGGGCGGTGGGAGTCAGCGCGCGTACGGCCCGCGCCACCGCCGTCATGTCGGCCTTGCCGGTCCAGGTGGCCGCCTCCAGCGCCTGGAACAGCGTGTCCCGGGCGGCCCGTTCGTCGTCCGGCAGCAGCAGTTCCGCCGCCTCCAGCAGCAGCGGGACGGTCTCCCGTACCTGCCCCTGGGCGAACCGGATCGCGGCCAGCAGCCGCAGCCGTTCCGCCCGTCCGGACCCGGACCCGGACCCGGCCCCGGGCAGCGGAGCGACCCGCCGGAGCAGGGCCTCGGCGGCGACCGGGTTGCCGGTCTCCAGGGTCGCCCGCGCCGCCGCCAGCAGTCTGCCGGGCCGGCGCGCCTCGTCCGTGGTCAGCTCCACGGCCCGGCCCAGCAGCCGCGCCGAGGCGGCGTAGCCACCGCGGTCCACCGCCCGCCGCGCCGACCGTTCCAGATCACGGGCGAGGTCCTCGTCGGGGTGGACCGCGGCCAGCGCCCGGTGCCACACCCGGCGGTCCGGGTCGCCCTCCTCGGCGGCCAGCGCCGCGTGGGCCAGCCGGCGCTCCTCGGCCGACGCACCGTGGTACACCGCCGAGCGCAGCAGCGGATGCCGGAACCCGACCCGCTGCCCGAGCACCAGGAACCCCCGCTCCTCGGCCACCACGGCCGCCGCCCGACCGGCACCCAGCCGGCCCGCCGCCCGCCACACCAGGTGGGCGTTGTCGGAGGTCTCGGCGGCGGCCACCAGCAGCAGGGTCCGGGTGGCGGCCGGGACCGCTGCCACCCGGCGCCTGAAGACCTCTTCGAGACGGCGCCCCACCGGCAGCGGGTCCGGGAGCGCCGCCGCGCCCGTCAACTGCTCGGCCGACAGTTCCCGGGCCAGTTCCAGCAGGGCCAGCGGATTGCCGCGGGTGCCCGCGACCAGCCGCTCGGCGACCCGGTCGTCGATGTGCGCACCGCTGATCAGGTCTCTGGCGATGTCCGCCGGGAGCCCCTCAAGGCGGAGCTCCGGCAGCCCGGCGAAGACCGGGCCGCCGTCGCCGTCGGGGTCGCGGACGCCGAACAGCAGGGCGATACGGCCGGCTCCGGCGCGGCGGGCGACGAAGGCGAGGGCGTCCGCGGACTCCCGGTCCAGCCACTGGGCGTCGTCCACGACGCATACGACGGTCTGCCCGGCCGCCGCCTCCGTCAGCAGGCCCAGCGCGGCGAGGCCCACCAGGAAACGCTGCGGCGCGGGACCGGACTCCAGGCCGAACGCGGTGCTGATCGCCCGGCGCTGCGGCTCGGGCAGGGCGGCCAGACCGGCCATGAACGGCGAAAGGAGCAGGTGCAGTCCGGCGTACTGCAGGTCCGACTCGGACTCGATCGCCGCGATGTGGCTCACCCGGGCGGAGCCGGCCACGGCCACCGCGGTCCGCAACAGCGACGTCTTGCCGACGCCGGGCTCACCGCGTACCGCCAGCACCCCGCCGTCGCCGCCGTCCGCCCGCCCGACGACATCCCGCACAGCGGCCAGTTCGGCGGTACGGCCGAGGAACCGGCTGCCGGCCGGGGCAAGTTCGTGATGCACGTCATGAAACATGTCGGCAGACATGGGACTCCTTCCGCCTGCCCGGCCGTTCAGGCCCGGGTGCCGTCGGCCGGGCGGCTCCGCGCGCGCCATTCGCCCGGCGGGATGCCGTAGGTCTCCTTGAACAGCCGCCCGAAGTGACTGGCGTCGGTGAAGCCGTGACCGCGGGCCACGGCGGCGACCGTCTGCCGGAGCTTGTGCGGGTCGGCCAGGTCGGCGCGGCACGCCTCCAGCCGGCGGGCGCGGATCCATTCGCCCAGTTCGATGTCCGAGCGGGCGAGGACGGCGTACAGGCGCCGGACGGAGATGCCGAACTCCCCGGCGATCCGCGCCGCGCTCAGCGCGGGATCGTCGATCCGGCGCCGTACATGCTCCATGATCCGCAGCGCCAGCGTGTCCTCCAGCGGACCCCGGGCCAGGTCCGCCGCACCGAGCTGGGTGGCGATCACCGCCCGGACCAGTTCGACGGTCGACCGGTCCAGCTGCGGTGCGGCGGGACTTTCCGGCAGCGCGCACGAGTCGGCCAGCCGCGAGAGATGGGCCGCCGCCAGGGCGGCCACCGGGTTGGCCGGCCCGAGCCGGGTCGCCGTGATCCGCCCGAGCAACCGGTCCGGCAGGGCGAGACCGGCACGCGGCAGACAGAAGTAGTGGTGGTGGGTACCGCTCGCGTTGACCGCGGTGAAGGGCCGCGCGCTGTCCACCAGGACCATGTCGCCGGGGCGGACGACGGCCTCACGGCCGTTCTGTACGACCGTGGCGGTGCCCGACCGCTGCACGGCCACGATGAGCCGCGTCTCGGAGCCGTCCCGGGTCTGCCGCAGGGTGCGCCGGATGGTCAGGGGAGTGGTCCGGGCGGAGAACTGGGTGAGCCCTCCGACCCGGCGGATCAGACCCCGCGCCGCGATGGCGCCGGCGGCGTGGTGGTCGACGTCGACCCACAGGACCGAGGGGCCGACGGCGGCGCGGAGCGCCTCGGCCCGGTCCACCGGGGCCAGGTCCCCCACGTCGAAGGTCACGGCCGTCATGATCGGTTCCTCTGGGCTGCTCGAACGGTCGACGCCGGCCGCGGCAGGCGCGGCCCGTCCCGAGAATAGGCGCCCGGCACGGCACCGGAACCGGCGCTGCGTGCACGGCCGTCTGCGTACCGTGCACACCGGCTCCCCGGCCGCGCACACGGGCCTCCCCGGCCACGCACACGGCCTCCCCGCGGGCCATCTCGGTCGGTTACGCTCCCCGGAACGCATGAAGACGCAGTGGAGCACCTCGACGTACACCGTCGACGACCGGGCCGAGGCGATACGACAGACGATCCGGGACCGCGTCGTACCGGTGCACATCGCGCTGCCCGAGCGGCCCGAGGACGTGCACTGCGAGGTGTCGATCACCGGCGTCGGACGCGTCCAGCTCAGCACCGTCCGGGCCAGCCCGGCGACCGTCGAGCGGTCCCTGCGGCTGGCCGCGGCCGACTGGGAACCCTGCCTCTTTCTCAGCCTCCAGCGCGTCGGCACCAGCAGCGTCGTCCAGGACGGCAGGGCTGCCACCATCCGGCCCGGCACCCTCGGCCTCTACGACACCCGCCGTCCGTACACCCTGCTCTTCGACGGCGGGGTGGACACGCACTTCTTCCGGATACCGGTGGCTGAACTGGGCCTGCCGGACGCCGTGCTCGGCGACGTCACCGCGCGCGTGCTCGGCGACGGCGACTCGGTCGCGGCACTCGGCGCCGCCTACCTCTCCCGGCTGGCGGCCGCCCCCGACCTGCACACCGGTCCGGCGGCGGAGCACCTGGCCGCGACCACCCTGGAGATGGTCCGGGCCGTGATCGCCGACGCCTGTGACCTGGAGGTGGCGGCCCGCGCGGCCCGCGAGGAGACCCTCGGCCCGCGCATCCTGGAGTATCTGCGGCGCCATCTGACCGACCGTGACCTCACCCCGGGCGCGGTGGCGAAGGCCCACCACATCTCCCTGCGCCACCTCTACGCCGTACTCGCCCGGGAGGGCGTCAGCCCCGGCGAGTGGATCCGCCGGCAGCGCCTCGAAGGGGCCCGCCGGGAGCTGGCCGCGCCCAGGGCCCGTCGCGACACCATCGCCGCCGTGGCCCACCGGTGGGGTTTCACCGACGCCTCCCGGTTCGGCCGGTCCTTCAAGGAGGCGTACGGCATGACCCCACGCGAGTACCGGGACCGGCTGCACGCGGGCTGAAGGGGCGTCCGGCTGAAGAAGCGTCCGCCTCCGTTCGCGGTGCGAGTGCCGGACTTGCGGTACGTGCTCTGACGCGTCGCCGTCCCACCGCTCGCCGTGCGAGTGCCGGACCGGCCGCACCCGCCCTGACGCGTATCCGCCCCCGGGCCACCGCGCGAGGCGCTCTCCGACGCGTCCCATCCTCCCCGGTCCGCACCCCGCCCGCCTCGGTCATCCGACGATGCCGGGCCGCGGCGGAGCCGTCGCAGCTCATCGTCATTTGACGCATCCGGACGGCGGCCGTCGCGGCCCACGATGAGGGCGTTCCCAGCGACATCGGAAGGTACCCATGGCGCAACTCAGCCAGTACGACCACGCGGAAGCCCTGGTCGACGGAGCCCACGAAGTCTTCGGCTTCCATCCCGGATACCGTGCCCTGCACGCCGACGGCCGGATCTACCGCGGCGCCTTCCGCGCCCTGCCGGCCGCCCGTCAGTACACCCGCGCCGCCCACCTCCAGGGCGACCTGATCCCGGCCTCGGTGCGCTTCTCCAAGGGCGGCGGCCGCCCGGACGCGCCGTTCGGCGCCACCGTCGGCATGGCCACCCGCTTCTACCTGCCCAACGGCCGCACCACCAACCTGGTGATGCTCAGCCAGCTCCTCTTCCCGGCCCGCCGCCCCGAGGACCTCCTCGAAGCCATCGCGGTGGCGGCGCCTGCGGAGCCCGGTGGCCCGCTGGACAAGGCGGCCCTGCGGCCCTTCCTGGCGAAACACCCCGAGGTCGCGGACGTCCTGCGGATGCGCGCCGCCTCGCTGGCCCCGACCAGCTTCGCGCACAGCGAGTTCCACGCCGTGCACGTCTTCCGCTACCTCGACGAGGACGACGTCCTCACCAACGTCCGCTGCCACTGGATCCCGCGGGCCGGGGTCGAGGGCCGGCCCGTCGAGGAGCTGGCGGCGATGTCCCGCGAGGTCCTCCTGGACGAGTTCGACGAGCGCCTGGCGACCGGCCCGGTCGGCTTCGACCTGGTCCTGGAGATCGGCCAGGACGGCGACCCCCTCGACGACCCGACCGCCCTGTGGCCCGAGGACCGGGAGCGGGTCACCGTCGGCACCCTCCAGATCACCGCTCCCGTCACACCCGAAGAGCTCGGCGACCCCGTGATGAACCACGACCCGACCAAGGTCACCGACGGCATCGAGCTCAACGACGACCCCATCCTCCAGGCCCGTCGCGGGGTCTACGAGGTCTCCGCCGCCTACCGGACCGGCGGCTGGCACTCCTGCCCGTTCGCCAAGCACTACGAGTGACACGCCCATGAAAAAAGTGACCCGGACCACCCACCTGTCACGACTGAGAACAGCCTTCGAGGAGAAGCACGCCATGACCGACACCACCACCCCGGCCGTCGACGTCACCGACGAGCGTTACGCCCACGCCCAGCCCATCAGCGACCAGCCCGACGGCCCGGGCCGCCGCATCGGCAAGAAGGGCGAGCTCACCATCATCACGCCGCTGACCCCGAACGGGGGCAAGATCTTCCGCGAGCGGGTGGCGAGCATCCAGGCCCAGGCCGGCTACTGGGAGACCAAGGTCGGCACGGTCGACAACTTCCGCATCCTGCTCTTCGACAACGACACCCGGATGCTCATCACCCTGGTGTACGACGGCGACTTCAAGCCCTACCTCGCCGACATCGGCCGCGCCCAGCCCTGGCTGGACGAGATCTTCGGCGAGATCGTCGAGGGCTACAACGGTTACGACGACCCGGGCACCCCGGAGCTGGTGATCTCCCGCTCCTACTCGGCGGACCTGTACTTCCACGCCACCTCGGACAGCAGTGTCCACGACGTGAAGCGCATGAAGCGTCTGAACGACGCCCTCTCCGAGGTTCTCGATGCGGCCAACTGACGCCGTCGGTGCCCTGGATCTGGACCGGATCCAGGGCACCATCCTCCGCGAACGGCCGCTGCCCTACTTCGGTTCCTACCTGCTGTACGAGGTCGGCGACGCCGCCGAGGGCCGCGCCATGCTGCGCCGGCTGCTGCCCCACGTGACCACCGCCGCCGGCTGGGAGCACCCGGACGGGGACGCCTGGCTCAACGTCGTACTCACCCACCCGGGTCTGGCCCGTATCGGGCTGCCGCAGGAGATCCTCGACGGCTTCCCCCGCGAGCTGCGCGAACCGATGCGCACCCGCAAGGAGTTCCTGGGCGACATCGGTGAGAGCGACCCGGCGCACTGGGACCTGCCCGAGCACGGCTCCTTCGACATAGGGGTGCTGCTGATGGCCCCGGACGAGACCGCGTTCGCCGAGAAGCTGGCGATCGGCCACGGCGCCCAGGAGGACCTGCCCTCCGTGCGCCGGGTGAGCCGTCTCGACATCCGCACCCCGGACAACCTGCGCGAGCACTTCGGTTACGCCGACGGCATCAGCCGCCCGTACATCGAGGGCCAGGGCGGCACCCCGAGGCGCGGCCAGAGCCTCGCGAAACCGGGGGAGTTCGTCCTCGGCTACGTCAACGAACTGGGCCGGACCGCCACCGGCCCGGGCCCCGAGGCGCTGTGGCGCAACGGCACGTACCTGTCCATCCGCAAACTCCACCAGAAGGTCGCGGAGTTCCGCCGCTTCCTGACGGCACGGTCCGAGGACGAGTACGGCGCCGAACTGCTCGCCGCGAAGATGGCCGGCCGCTGGCGCAGCGGCTGCCCGCTGGCCCTGTCGCCGGAGAAGGACGTGACCGTGGAGCCCGAGCGGCTCAACGACTTCGCCTACCACGACGACGACCCGCGCGGTCTGCGGACCCCGATCGCCTCCCACATCCGCCGGGTCAACCCGCGGGACGCGCTCAAGGACACCATCGTCGACGTCCGCCTCCACCAGCTTCTGCGCCGGGGGGCCGCCTACGGGCCGATGCTCCCCGAGGGCGTCCTGGAGGACGACGGCGTCGACCGGGGCGTGGTCCTGGCCTTCGCCAACGCCGACCCGGCCCGGCAGTTCGAGTTCGTCCAGTCCCAGTGGGTCAACGACGGCGACTTCATCTCGGCCGGCGCCGACCAGGACCCGCTCGCGGGCAACCACGTCACCGACGCCGACTTCAGCTACGCGGCGAAGCCGGTGCGGCGCCGCCTGCGCGGCCTGCCCGCGTTCGTCGTGACCAAGGGCGGCGAACACGTCTTCCTGCCCGGCGTCAACGGCCTGCAGTACCTGGCCGACGGCCGCTGGTGAGATCCGTCGGTCCATCCGCGAGTCCGGTCATGAATCCAGTCATGAATCCAGTCATGAATCCACGAGGAGAAGAAACGTGTGGTCCTCCCCCTACGCCTGGAGAGGCGTCGTGGCCGTCGTCCTAGGCCTGACCGCGGTCGTCTGGCCGGGCATCACCGTCGGCGCCCTGGTGATCCTGTTCGCCGTGAACTGTTTCATGAGCGCCGGGAACGACGCCGCCGTGGCCTTCCGCGGTGATCGCGCCGGCCCCGTCGTCGGCCGTCTCCTGCTGGCGTTCATCTCGCTCGCCGCCGGAGTGACCGCGCTCGTGTGGCCGGGCATCACCGCCCTGGCGCTCGCCGTGTGGATCGCGATCTGGGCGGTCGCCGCCGGTCTGTTCGAGGTCGGGTTCGGCTTCCGGCGCGGCGCGCCCGCAGGCAACCGCGCGATGTGGATCCTGAGCGGCCTGGCCACCCTGGCCTTCGGTGTCGTCCTCGCCGTCCGTCCCGATGTCGGCGTTCTCACCCTCGCCACCCTCTTCGGCTTCTACGCGATCGTCTACGGCGTCTCCGCCCTGGTGACGGCCGCGCACACCGCACCCCGTACCCGGCCCGGCCGGAACCAGGACGAAGGAAGCCCGCAGTGGACGTGAACGGAAGGACCGTCGTCGTGACCGGCGGTGCCAGTGGCATCGGTCGGGGCCTCGCGACCCGGTTCGCGGCCGAGGGGGCGCGGGTGGTCGTCTCCGACCTCGCGGCGCAGACCCCGGCCGGGACCGCCGGACTCCGGTACGTCCAGGCCGACGTCAGCAAAGAAGCCGACATCGAACGGCTCGTCGCCGACGTCCTCGCCCACGAGGGCCGTATCGACCTGTTCTGCTCCAATGCCGGGATCGGCCACGAGATGGACCCGATGACCCCCCAGGGCGTCTGGGACAAGGTGTTCGCCGTCAACGTGATGAGCCACGTCTGGGCGGCCCGGCACGTCCTGCCGCACATGCTGGAGCGGGGCGAGGGCTATCTGCTCAACACGGCCTCGGCCTCCGGGCTGCTCACCGAACTCACCAGCCCCGGTTACGCGGCCGCCAAGCACGCGGCGGTGGGGTTCGCCGAATGGCTCGCGTTCACCTATGCCGACCGGGGCATCCGCACCTCGGTGATCTGCCCGGAGGCGGTCCGTACCCCGATCCTCGACGCGGCGCCGTATATGCTGAGCAACGCGATCACCGTCGAGGAGGTGGCGGAGACCGTGCTCCAGGCCGTCCGGGACGAGCGGTTCATGATCTATACCCATCCGACCACACCGGTCCGCTTCCAGCGGAAGGCCGCTGACTACGAGGCGTACATCGCCGAACTGCGCGTACGGCGGTCGGAGGCGACCCGGCTCGCGCACTGAGGGAGGCACGGCCTGCCGTGCGCGGGGAAGACGATGCCCGGCAGATGAACTCGTCAGGGACGATGCTCCACCCGGGGCAGGGGGAGCGTCATCTCGTCGGTAAGGGGCCGCAAGGACAGGAACGCATCGACAAGCACTGCGCGGGGCTGATACCGATCAGCACGTCTGACCTGCAAGAACGGCGCGCATCGGCAATGACCGGCAAGGGCCGTCAAGATCCCGGCCCCCTACCGCGGCCCGCGCACCGGTGCAGGGGCGACCGGTATCCAGTCCGCTGACCAGGGCCCTTGGCATGTCACTCGTTCCCGCGGATGACTCTTGGTGCGTTCCGTCAGACCACGGACGGCATACCAGGGGTCGATGACAAGGTGCGGTGAAGCGCGCACCATCAGCCATGACCTCGACGTGTGAGCCGGATGTCCGCGCCGAGGTGGCGATCGGCGGGCCGGAAGGGACCTTTGCCATGGGAGCATTCGGTCGAATGGTGTCGCGGCGGGCCCTCGCCGGTGTGCCGGTGTCGGTGTTGTCGTGGATGGCGGCCCGCAATCTGCCACGGACGACGACGCCGGCGAGGCGGGAAGAAGCCAAGGTGCCGGGCAACACACGGGTCACCGATGATGCTTTCGCCGCGTGCATCGAACCGGTCGTCGCGGTCAATCCACTCGATCCGCACAACCTGCTGGCCGTCTGCCGGGTGTTCGTCGGATCCGACATCGGCGTAGCCGCGTACACGTCGTTCGACGGCGGCGGCACCTGGCGCGCGCGGGGCCTGCTGCCCGGCCTGGTACCGGACTTCGACGGCAATCCGACCGTGGCCTTCGACAGATGTGGCCGCGCGTTCGTGTGCTGCGTCGTGGCCACCCAGGGACAGCCGCGCCACGGTGACGTCCTGATGTGGCGCAGCGACGACGGTGGGCGCGGTTTCCGGCCATCGGCCACGGCGATCGCCGGTGGCCGTGGGCTGGTGGACCATCCCAGCCTCACGATCGGCACGGGAAGCCACCGCGCATCCGCGCCGCTGTACCTCGCCGCGGGGGTGTACGGCACCGCCCACGACGGTGTGGTCGTCGCCCGCTCCACCGACGGCGGCCGGACCTTCCAGCCCCCGCGCGCACTTGATCCGGCCGCAGGTGCCCGGGCCATCGCCCCCGTCGCCGCGGCCGGACCGCACGGTTCGCTCACCGTCGCCTACGTCACGCCCTCCCCGAGCGGTGACGTGCTCCTGAGAGCCGTCACCTCCGGCGACCACGGCGAGACGTTCACGGAGCCGTTCACGGTGGCCGAGGTGCCGGCCATGGCGCCGGGTCTGGGAGACGTCACCGCGAAGAGCGGCCCGGCTCTCGCGGCTGCCGCCGACGGTGGTCTTGTCTGCGCGGCCGTCACCGGCTTCGACGACGCGACCGGCAGGTCGCGCCTGCTGCTGGCGACCTCGGCCGGCCCCACCGGCCCCGTACCGACGTGGAGTGGACCGACGACCGTGGCGGCCGGCGACGAGGTGGTCTACCTGCAACCCCAACTCGCCATCGCCGACGACAGACGCATCGCGATCTCCCTCTATGCACTGTCCCTGGCGACACTGCGCGTGGATGTCCTGCTCCACATCTCGGACCCGGTGCGAGCCGCATCCACCCAACCCGTCTTCGGGCCGCCCCTGCGCGTCACCACGCGGGCCTTCGATCCCCGGCAGGCCATCGACACCGGCAGCACGCACTGGCTCGGCAACTACCAGGGACTGGCCGCTGCTCCCGGCGCTGTCTTCCACCCGATCTGGACCGACACGCGCACCGGCCGCGCGCAGATCTTCACCGCCGCTGTTCGCCGTCCCCGCGCCTGACCCCCGGACAGAGGCGAGCTGGAGCACCCCTCTGCCCGCTCCTAGGCACGGTATGGGCGGCGGCTGCCGGCCCCAGGCGCGTAGCAGGGGCGCCGGACCGGGTGCGGCTGGTCCCGGATGTTCGCGAACCCCGGTCTCAGTCGCGGGCGGTCCGCGGGGCGCGTGCTCCGGGCCAGTCAGTCCCCGGCTCGTACCAGCCCGCTCTCGTAGGCGAAGATCACTGCGTGGATACGGTCGCGGAGGCCGAGCTTGGTCAGGATCCGGCCGAGGTGGGTCTTCACGGTCGTCTCCCCGACGAAGAGGCGGTCGGCGATCTCGCCGTTGGCCAGTCCCCGGGCGACCAGGGTGAGGACTTCTCGTTCCCGCTCGGTGAGTGCGGCCAGGCGGCCGCGCTGGGCGGGCGCGGACGTGGGGGATTGCAGGACGAAGCGTGCGACCAGACGCCGGGTCAGCGAGGGCGCCACCATGACCTCGCCCCGCAGTACCGCACGGACGGTCACCAGGATCTCCTCGGCGGGGGCGTCCTTGACGAGGAAGCCGTTCGCGCCGGCGCGCAGGGCCGCGTAGGCGTACTCGTCGAGGTCGAAGGTGGTGACGACGAGGATGCGGGGTCCATGGGGCTGGGCGCAGAGGTGTTCGGTCGCGGCGAGCCCGTCCAGGCCGGGCATGCGTACGTCCATCAGGACGAGGTCGGGCTTCAGGGCCGCAACGCCCGCGATCGCCGCGTCGCCGTCGGCGGCCTCGCCCACCACCGTGAGGTCGGGCTGGCTGTCGATGACCATGCGCAGTCCCATCCGGATCAGTTCCTGGTCGTCGCAGATCAGCACGCGGGACGAGGGCGCAGCAGGAGCCGGGGCCGGGCCGGTCACGGGGTCGCCGTGGTGGGTTCGGGCTCGCTGGGGCGCAGGGTGGCGGTGACCCGGTAGCCCCCGTCGGGTGTGGGTCCGGCGTCGACGCTCCCGCCGTGCAGGGCGGTGCGTTCGCGCATGCCGGTGAGTCCGTGACCGCGGGAGAGCGGTCGGGCGGGGTGGTCCGGGACGGCTCCGGCTCCGGCCGAGTTCTCCACCCGGACGCGGACCAGCCGCCCGGGCCCCTCGGTGGTACCGGTGTCGACCCGTACGTGGATCGTGGCGTTCGGCGGCGCGTGCTTGACGACGTTGGTGAGCGCCTCCTGCACGATGCGGTACGTCTGCACGGTGAGGTCCGCCGGAAGGCCGCCCGGCTCTCCGCGAAGGTCCAGCCGGGCGCGCGTGCCGTTCGTGTTGAGGCGCCCGACCAGCCGCCGCAGATCGGCCGAGAGGGACTCGCCGGCCCCACCGTCATCGGGGCCGGGGCCGGGGTCGCCGGCTGGGGCGTCCGCGTCGGGGGTGCGCAGCACATCCAGCAGTCGGCGCAGTTCGTCCAGGGCCTCGCGGCCGGTCGCGCTGATGACGCCGAGGGTGCGGTCGACGGCCGTGGGGTCGGCGTGCCGCATCAGCCTGCCGCCCTCGGCGTTCAGCACCATCACGCTCACGCTGTGTGCGAGGACGTCGTGGATCTCGCGGGCGATGCGAGCCCGTTCCTCGGCCACGGCGACCCGGGCCAGGGCGATGCGCTCCGACTCGGCGAGCGCGACCCGTCGCTCGAACTCGGCGATATGGGCGCGCCGGGCCCGGACGTACTCGCCGAACACCCAGGCCCCGGCCAGCAGGAGCCCCACGGCGAGCGGGGTGAGCCAGGCCCCGCGGGCCCCCGGGCCCCCGTAGTCCCGCTGCCAGCCGGGAATCCACAGCACGACGCAGCCGGCGGCACAGATCACCGTCGCCGCGGCGGCCCGGCGCAGGCCGCGCACCGTGAGGGTGGCCAGGACCGCGGCCAGGGCGACGGCGCCGCGTCCCGGTTCCTGTCCCCACACCTGCCCGAGAAACTGCGCCCAGAACCCGGCCGTCACCAGGGCCGCGACCAGCAGCGGCCGACTGCGGCGCCACAACAGAGGCAGCACCAGGGCGGCGTACACGCCCGTCTGTACCCAGACGGGCCGCCAGCCCGGCTGGGGGCGGATCACCGGGGGCACGGCAACCAGCACGACCAGCAGCAGGTCCGTCAGCCACGGATGTCCGCGCCGCAGGCGTGGCAGGGTCTCGATCAGCCGTTGCACCGCCTCACGCTACGGCCGGGGCCCGCTCCCCGGCATCGTCCTGGCGGGTGTCACGGGGTCCTCCCGCAGTCGTACGGACACCGGCCGGGGATACGACGTGCGGCCACCCGGGGCGTTTCCACCATGGCCGCCATGTCGATCACCACGGAGTTCCTCAGACGGCCCCTCATGACCGGTGCCGTGGCGGCCAGTTCACGACGGCTGGCGTACGCGATGACCGAGGGCATAGGCCTGGAGCAGGCCCGGACCGTTGCCGAACTCGGCCCGGGGACCGGGGTGTTCACCGACGCGATCCTCGCCCGGCTCGCCTGCGACGCCCGGCTCGTCGCCGTCGAGCTCAACCCGGTGCTCGCCGCCCGGCTGACGGCCACCCGGCGCGACACCCGGCTGACCGTGGTGCAGGGGTCGGCGGCCGAGCTGGCCGCCGCGGTCGGCGAACCGGTCGACGCGGTGGTCTCCGGGCTGCCGTGGACTGTCATGCCGCGGAACCGGCGCGGGTACATCCTGGATGCCGTGGCCGAAGTCCTCGCGCCCGGCGGGCGGTTCACCACCTTCGCCTACCTGCACGCGGCCTGGACCCCGCCCGCCCGTCAACTCACCGCCGAACTGACCAGCCGCTTCGACGGGTTGGAACGCTCGAAGACGGTGTGGGCGAACCTGCCGCCGGCTTTCGTGCACCGGGCCATCCGGAGGCCATGACCGCGAGCAGACCCACGAGAGCGAGGACCACGACCGGAATTGGCGAGGACCAGGCACGACGACGAGGAGGCGGATCGGCAGGAACACAGGTCTGACCCGCGGTTGTGCCGGTCCCCTCGCGAAGTCGGGTCGGGCCGGGCCGCAGGAGATCCTCTTGCCGGGCCCGACGGGCCGCCCGTGCGCTCGAAACGATGAGGCGCGGACACTCCGGACCCGGCGGGCGCTCCGGCCGGTTTCGTGGATCAGACGAGTACGGCGGAAGCGGACGCGCTACGCTCGGCGCTCCGAGCGGTGAAGAGGCGGAGCAGCGCATGATCACAGCCGCGGGGTTGGCCGCATACGCGGTCCTGGTGGGTGCCGTGGTGCCGCCCCTGCTGGCCAGGACCCTGTGGGCGCACCGGGCCCCGGCCGTCGCCGTCCTGGCGTGGCAGGGCCTCATGGTCACGTTCGTCGTCGCCACCGCCCTCTCGGTGTACCACGCGGTGACGGCCGAACAGCATGTGCACGACGGCGTGATCGGGCTGCTCACCGCATGCGGACTGCCCGCGGACGCCACGTCGGCGGGCGACGCGCCCCCCGCCCTCGACGACGCGCTGGCGATCGCGGCACCCGTCGCGGTCGTCCTGCTGCCGGTCGGATCGCTGGTCCGGTGCGCCTGGCGGGCGCGCCGTGCCGGCAACCGCCAGCTGGACATGCTCACCCTCGTCGGCGAACCCGCGCCCGAGTACGGCGCCACGATCGTCGACCACGGCATTCCCGCCGTGTACTGCCTGGCCGGACGCCGCGCCCGCGTGGTCGTCACCAGCGGCGCGCTGGACATCCTCACCGAGGAACAGCTGCGCGCCGTACTGGAACACGAGCGCGCCCACATCGCGGGCAGGCATCACCTGCTGAAGATCCTGGTGGACGCGTTCTCGCGCGCGTTCCGCGGTCTGCCGCTCGCCCGGCACGCCAAGGAGCAGACGAACCTGCTGCTGGAGATGATCGCGGACGACCGCGCCCTGCGGCATCACTCCAGGGACGCGCTGGCGACGGCGATGTGCGAGGTCGCGGCGGGACGAGCGCCGGCGGCGGCACTGGGTGCGGGCGGCTCGGGAGTCCTCATCCGGCTGCGGCGCGTCCTCGCACCGCAGCCCCGGCCGCACCGCGTGGCATGGCTGGGCATCGTCGTGGCCACGGTCCTGGCTCCGGCGCTGCCCCTGACGGTGGCGTGCGTTCCCTGACACCCGCAGGACCCGCACCGTCCCCGACGGGTCGGTCAGGGCGCCCTGTCAGCCGGTGACGCCGGATATCAGCGGCGCCCCTGACGGTCGCGCGCGCTCGGGCCGCCTGACCGCGTGCTCCGAACGACCTCGCCGGCTCCGAGGCCACTCACCGGGGCATCGCCTCACTCGCTGACCGGTGAACGCGGTATCCCCCCGTGGCGACCGCGCCGGCCGACTACGAGATCGCCGGGAGGCTCCGAGCAAAGATCTCGTCATGTGCGTCTCCTGCGACTGAACGGTCCGCCATCCACGAACGTACTAAGGGCATCAGTAGATAACCCGTGTAACAACAAGGGAGAACTCCGTGTCCCGGCACCGCATTGCCCTCGTCATGGCCTCGGGCGTCGCCTCGGCGTTGCTGCTCACCGCCTGTGGATCGTCCGGCGGCGACTCCACGAACACCGGCGCGGCCGCACCGGCGGCCTCCGCACCCGCCGAGACCACGGCACCCGCCGACGGCGGCACGTCCACCCCGAGCGGCGGCGCCGGCCATATGGTCAGTACGAACATGCTGATGGCCAAGACGATGTCCGGCATGGGGGCGGTGGTCACCGACGCCAAGGGCTTCACGCTCTACCGCTACGACAAGGACCAGGTGAACATGTCGATGTGCACCGGCGACTGTGCGCAGACCTGGATGCCCGTCATGGCCGACGGCACCCCTCAGGGGATGGGCGTGCAGGCCGAGGTCGGCGTCCTCACCCGCGACGACGGCATGAAGCAGATCACCCTCGCCGGCTGGCCGCTGTACCGCTACATGGGCGACACCAAGGCCGGCGAGATGAACGGCCAGGGCAAGAACGGCACATGGTTCGCCGTGACACCGGCGGGCAAGAAGACGGCCACCTCGGGGTGACGGGCGCTGCGTGCCCTGCGGCGGCCGGTCGTCGGCCGATGCCGGGTACGCAGCTCGCTTAGTAGATCCATATACCCCTGGCGGGTACGGTGGGTGGGTTGTGCCGGACGGAACAGGGCGCGGAAAGCGATCCTCATCCAGGACTTCGCGTCCGAATGGGCCGGCGTCCCGGAGAGGCCGTCCGCCCTTCGCCGTGCGGGGCGAACAGGAGTCGCGTCTCCCACGCGTGTCCGGCCCTCGCGACCCTGCCCGCCGGCGGCGCCGGTTACGTTTCGGCGCGTCTTCCCGCGTTGCGCAGGGCCTTGCGGAGCGCGGCGATCTCGGTGGAAGACATCTGGTCCACGAAGTGGGTCAGCGCCACCGGGCGGTCCTCGCTGGCGCTCAGGGCGTCCTCCATGAGGGCGGCCGAGTACTCCTCCCGAGTGCGGACCGGTTCGTACAGCCAGGCCCGGCCGTCTTTCTCCTCGCGTACCAGCCAGCCCTTGCTGTGGAGGATGTTGGCCACGGTCATCACGGTGGTGTAGGCGACGGGCCGGGTCCGGTTGATGTCGTCGACGATCTCGCGCACGGTCGCCGGGCGCCTCCACCTCCACAGACGGTCCATGATCTCCGCCTCCAGATCGCCCAGCCGTCGCATGCCCAGCGTCTCCTTCTGCACCGCGGTAATGGGAGTCATCGTAAAGGCTGCGGTACGGCCGGTGGGGTGGCCCGGGTGAGGACGAGCATTGATCGGCAAGGGCCGCCAGGATCCTCGGAGGACTCATGATCCGTCGGCCGTGGGTTCGAGTCCCACCCGCCCCACCACTCGCTACGCGGGAGAAACCTTCTGAACTGCGGCTTTTTCCTTCCTCGGGCAGCAATCGCGCTTGCTGCCAGGAAGCGCTGCAGCGTGGTGTGAACGCCGCGTGGTCGTACGCCCCCAGAAGCTGTCGCGTCCAACGGGGATTCACGAGGCCGCACTTCAACGTAGAGATCGGCGAAGACGGTGGTGGTGAACGCGCCCGGCGAGGCCTACCCGGCGTCGTCGAAGCCGGCGGTCGACAGCTGGGTGCCGCCGTTCAGATAGTGGCCGAGGGCGATGCCCGTCGTCGGCACGATGGCCTGCGGGATGGCGCCGGTGCCGGTCCAGCGGACCTGCGTGTGCTTGGCCGGTTCGGCGTTGACCGGCTCGCCGGTCCACTCGTGGGTGGCGAAGACGACGGTGAGGAAGCCGCCCGGCGCCTCGACGCCCCAGGCGCCGTGGACGAGGTGGGCGACGCGCAGCGACCTCGGATCGACGACCAGGCCGGTCTCCTCCCGTAGTTCACGCACGGCCGTTCCGGTGACGGGCTCGCCGGGGTCGCTCTTGCCGGCCGGCAGGTCCCACAGACCGTTCCCGTACTTGGCGCCCGGGCCGCGCTGCAGGAGGACGACCCGGTCGTTCTCCCTGTCGTGGACGATGACGGCGGCCGCCAGGAGAGTCATCGATTCCACCGCGGGCCGCAGGGCCGGTGGCCTGCCGCCGGTGCGCCGGTCCGCCACGGGTTTCCCTTCGTAGATGGGCTCGCTCGGCATGCTAGGGGAGGGTCGTCGGGCCGCGGTGCGGAATCGGCCCCGACGGCCTGCCGGCGCCGTCGGTCGCTACACCGAAATGCGGATTGACACACACAAACCACCGCCCTTGAGTGGACGCCAGGCAGAACCGCAGGGGGAGACGTCATGCCTGGTCACAGCAACTCATCCGCGCCGCAACCGCCGCTGCAACCACCACTGCCCGGAGTCCCGAACGACCGGCTCTGCCGTGAGTTACTGGGGGCGAGCGACGCCGCCGCCGACACCGGCGACCTGGCGACCGCCGCCGCCCATGCCCGTACCGCGGCGATGCTGGCCGCCTCCGCGGGCCTGGCGACTCACCTGCGGGCCGCCCAGCTGCGCCAGGGGCGCCTGGCCCTGCTGGCCGGGGACCGTGAGACCGCCGCCGACTGGTTCCGGCAGGCCGGATCGCCGGACCCCGACCGGCCCCCACCGCAGACATCGGGCGACGCGGCCCGCGCCGACCCCGCCCCCCGGTTGTGGGGGCGGCTGCGCAACACCTGGCGCGCCCCGGAACCGCACAGGTCTCCCGACCCGGCCGGGCCTGCCGCGCACCTCACGCCCCAACTGGCGATCGCCCTGCTCGGCTCGCTCAACGTCAGCGTCGACGGCGTCCCCGCCGAGGGCTGGAACGGCCACCGCACCCGCTCACTGCTCGCCTTCCTGGCCACCCACCGCGACCCCTGGCCGCACCGGGAGGCCCTGATGGACGCCTTCTGGCCGGACTCCGCCCCCGAGGCCGCCCGCAACAGCCTCGGTGTCGCACTGCACCAGCTGCGCCAGACCCTGCGCACCGCCACCGGTGACCCCGTGGTCGTCTTCAGCTGCGGCACCTACCGGCTCTGCCCGGGCCTCGGCCTGTGGCTGGACTGCGACGAGTTCGAGCTGCGGCTGCACACCGCCCGGGACGCGGAGGACCGCGGCGACAAGACCGTCGCGGTGACGGACTACGAACAGGCGCTCGCCCTCTACCGGGGCGAGTTCCTCGCCGAATCCCCGTACGAGGAGTGGAGCGCCCTCTACCGGGAGCGGCTGCGCCTGGCCCACCTCGACGCCCTCGCCCGGCTCAGCGAACTGCACTTCACCACCGGACGCTACGTCCCCTGCGCCGAGCTCTGCCGCCGGCTGGTCGAGCTGGACCCGTGCCGGGAGAGCGCCCACCGCCGCCTGATGCGCTGCCTGAGCCGGATCGGCCAACCCCACCTGGCCATCCTCCAGTTCCGCTCCTGCGCCAAGGCCCTGCGGGCCGAACTCGGCATACCGCCGCAGCGCGAGACGGCGGAACTGTACGACCGGCTCCGCGCCGACCTGCCGGTGTGAGCGCCGCTTAACGCGTGGCTTAACGCGCCGGGCCGCGCGATTAAGCGGCGCCCGGCGAGGCCGTTAAGCGGCGTCCGGCATAACCGGTGCCATGGCCGGTGGCACCCCGCCACCGAGCCTACCGCTCACGTCTCAGGGGGAGACCACCATGACCGGACAGCCCGCACTCGGCAGCAACCCCGCGTTCGGGATCGACGCCACAGTCATCCACGTGACGGACAACGACGGCATCCCGTCCCAGTACGTGCTCGACGCCGACAAGCAGATCAAGGTGAACCTGGTCTTCGAGATCGACGGCCTTGTGATCCCGTCGATGAACGGCGACAAGTACAAGGTGACCTACGCCTTCGCCCCGCTGGCCGACACCCCGCCGTTCACGACAACGCGCGAGGGCAGCCTGAAGACAGCCCTGCCGTCGCCCACGAAGGTCTACCAGGGCACCGACACCGAGGTGAAGATCCCGGCCGGCACCATCGAGCCCGGGCTCTACCAGCTGTCGGCGTTCGTCCAGTTCCCCGCCAACCCCGGCATCGCCGCGTTCACCACGCTCCCGGTGATCGAGATCATCAAAGAGTGGCCGTGACCGAAGAGCTGACCCGCATCGACGGCGTCGGCGCGTCCACCGCGCGCAGACTGGCCGCCGCCGGAATACGTACCTGCGCCGAACTGTCCGCCGCATCCACGGAAGAGGTGCTGGCCGCCGTGCACGGCCTGCACGGCATGTCCGTGAGCAGGGCCGAGCGATGGCGTAAGGACGCGGCGGAACTCGCCGCGGCGGAACCCGGGTTGGAGTCGGAGCCGGAGCCGGCCGACGAGGAGGAGTACGTGAGCTTCGTCCTGCGGGTCCGGCTCGACCGGGGCCGGATCCGCGCGACGGAGATCCGCAGACTACGCACCGGAGAGACCCGGCACTGGCCCGAGTGGGACGCCGAGTCGCTGCTGGCCTGCGTCCTGGGCCGGCCGGCTCCGCCGGAGGCCGACGCGCAGCCGGAGCCGGAGCCGGAGGCGGTGGTGGCGCCGGGGGCAGCCGACGAGTCCGAGGTTCGCCCCGTGCCGCCGACGCCGGCCGTCGTCATGGCCGAGCCCCGGCTGTCGGTCGGGGACGGCGGCACCGTACGGGCGTGGGCACCGTTCGCCATGGACGCCACGCTCGAACTGCCGCCGTCCGGTGGCCCGGAGCAGCGTTTCGCGTACTACGCGGCCGTCACCGAGACCCTGACCGACGCCGGACGGCGGATGCTGGCCGAAGGCCGGGGCGTGATGGTCGCCGGACACCCCGTCATCCGGGTGCCGTTGCCCGGTCTGCCGCCCGGCACCCACAGCCTGGGCATCGCGGTCAGCCTGCGCGAGCCCGGCGGGTTCCGCCCGGCCGCGCTGGCGGCCACCGTGGACGGGCTCGTGCTCAGCCTGTGACGGTGACCGGCACCGGACCGCGCCTCACGCGGCGGAACCCGAGTCCGGGCCCGCCTCCTCGTCCCAGGCGATGCCGATCTCCCGCAGCCAGCGGCTGTCCTCCGGCCTCGGCCCGGAAGGCATGGCCGACGGTTGCGGGACGGTCGGCACGGCGGACACGTCGGTTCCTGCGATCGACAGGCCGCCCTTCCCTCCGGCATGGGTGACGCTCTCGTCGCCGCGCTCCAGCACCACCAGCTCGTACCGGGGCGGCCATTGCATCAGTATCCGTCGCCGGCAACTCGGGCAGAACCATTCCTCGGCGCCCGATGCCAACGTGTTGACCAGCTGCATGTCATGGGTCGTGCTCATGGCGTCTCTCCGTACCGGTGCGGAACAGGGAAGTCGGATCGGGAACCGGATCGGCCGCGGGGTGGAGCGGCGCCGTACGCCCGTATCCGGTTCATGCCCATTGCGCACTGATCGCCAATCAGCTTTCCGCGGATCGCCGCGCCTCGGGCGGGCACGTCCGAGCCGCGGCGGCGTCCAGCGCCTGGTGACCGTGGCGCCCGCGGCGCGGTGCGGCTGGCCCGGCCGGAAGGAGCGGGGCCTCGGCCGGGCGGTCCTCCGCGGCGGGCTCGGAGCCGACCGGGCGGAGGTCCGCGGCGGGCCCGGGGGTTTCCGACTCCGCGACGGCCGGTTCCCCGGCGGCAGCCACAGCTTCCGCGGTCGCCCCCTGCCTCCGGGTCATCCCCACACCCACCACCACGGCCATCCCCAGCACCACCCGGACGCTCAGGTCCTCGCCCAGGACGACGGCCCCCAGCAGCACGGACACCACCGGCAGCAGGTAGCCGACCACGGCGGCGTCGGTCGCGCCCTCGTCGTTGATGATCCGGTAGGTGAGGTGGAAGGTGATCGCGGTGCAGAACACGCCGAGGACGACGGCCGCGACGACGACCGCCGGGCCGGGGCCGATCGCGTCCAGACCGCCGATCGGCACGGCGAGCGCGGTCAGCCCGCTCGCGGCGACGTGGCGGTCGCCCAGGCGGAGACGGCGCTCGCCGACCTCCGCGCCGGGCGCACCGTCCGGCTGTCGGTCCGCTACTTCGCCACCGCCGGCTCCACGCTGGTGGCGCCCGCCCTGGCCAGACTCCGCGCCGAGCACCCCGGTGTCCGCGTCGACCTCGAACTCACCGACTCCGAGGACCCGTTCCAGGAGGTGGCGGGAGGCCGGGCCGACCTGGCCGTGGTGGTCCAGGCGCAGGACCGCCCGGGAGGCGGCTTCCGGCTCGTCCACCTCCTCGACGACCCGTACGCGGCCGTACTGCCCCTCGGCCATCCGCTCGCCGGCGAGGAGAGGATCGACCTGCACGAGTTGTCCGGTGAACAGTGGGTGGGCAGCGAGCCCCCCGATCCCTGCCTCCAGCCCGTCATCGACTCCTGCGCGGCGGCCGGCTTCAGCCCCGACTTCGTCATCCAGAGCGAGGACAACGCCACCGCGCAGGGCTTCGTCGCGGCCGGTCTCGGCGTCGGCCTGATGCCACGGCTCGGACTGCGCAACCAGCACCCCGGGGTCGTCGTGCGCCCGGTCCGCAACCCCGAGCCGGTCCGGGTGATCTCGGCCGCCGCCCGGGAGACCGCCCTCGAACAGCCTGCCCTGCGCGGCCTGCTGGACGCGCTGCGGGACGCGGCCACCACGGCCGGCCCGAACTTTGAGCCGCGGTCGCCATGAGTGTCGGTTGCGGTTGGTACCTCCATGTGCCGTCGGCGGGCTCGGACAACCCCCGGCGATCGGACGCGTACACCGTCCGCGCTCTCCCCTGTCCGGTCAGCCCGTTCGCCGGCGTCGCCCTGTCGGCACCTCCCAGGCACCAGGCAACGACTGACGCCACGCGTGCGTCTGACAACCCGACAAGGCTCCGGCAGGCCAGGTCCTCTCCAGGGCCGGGCAGGCCGGTCCCGGAGCGGGGCCGGGTGGCGCGTTCCGCACCATCGGGACGTGACCGGGGGCGGGTGCGCCGATGGCGATCCGGGACGGGTTCGTCCGACGGCGCGGGTGTGACGAGAGACCGAGGAAAGGGTCATGTCGAGAGAGCGAGTGACGGTGTGCGTCCCCCCGTGCGACCCGGGGGACGTCGTCGAGGCCATCGGGGCGGCGATGGCGCCGTACGACTACAACCGCGACGCCGGCATCGGCGATCCGGCCGTCGAGACCTGGTGGGACTACTGGCGGGTCGACGGCGGGGGCTGCGAGTTCACGGTCGTCCCGGGGCACGAGCACGATCCGCGCCTCATCCGGGGTGCCGAATCCCGGTCCGGGGAGCCGCGCAACGTTCCGCTCTCGCTGTGTGACGGCGGACCGCGGGCGCTGCTGGACCTCGAGGAGCCGCGTGCGCGGGCGGCCGCCGGGGCCCGCCTGGCCTTCGAGACCTGGCAGGAGTTCTCCTCGGCCCATCCGCCTGCCCGCGCCTTCGGCGACTTCTGGGCCCGGCATGTCGCCGACCCCGAGAACTACCCGCATGTGCAGGCCGTGGAGGACTACCGCACGCAACCGGTCATCGCGGCGCTCCTGGACGACCCGGAACTGGAGGACGTCGTGGGCGGCGACCCGGTCGCCCGGCTGAGCGGCGATCTCGACACCCTGGTACGCCACGCCGTGGACGACGCCCTGCACACGGACTACCTGCTGACCCTGGACGGACGTTGGGTGGCCGTCGCGGGGGCCGAGCGACGCCGGTACTTCAACGACCACCTCGACACACTGCCGGCCGACGCGTACGTGGTTCGCGTGCTGTACCACGGCTGAGGCCCGTCTCCGCGAGGAAGCCCCGGCGTCCGCCCGTCGGGGTTCCCGGCCGGCACCAGGCTTTCTCCAGGCGTCGCTTGACAAAACGGGACACTGTTCCGGATAGTAATCGGGACGGCGTCCCGTTTCGTCGGCTTGGCCGGAGCCTGGCCGTCGACGCGCGGGACGCAGAAGGGAACCGCTCGCCATGAGTGCATCCACCGACACCACCGACACCTTCGGCCCGCCCGTACCCGTGCTGTCGTACAGCCCGGTGACCCTGACCGTGCCCGGACGGCCCGTGGACCTCCAGGTCCGTGTCTCCGCGCCGGCGACCGGGACCGGACTGCCCGTCGTCCTGCTCTCCCACGGGCACGGCGGCTCCAACAACCTCTCCTCGCTGAACGGGTACGCCCCCCTCGCCAACCTCTGGGCGGCCGCCGGATTCACCGTCGTCCAGCCGACCCACCTCAGCTCCCGGACCCTGGCAGGGCGGCTCGCCGGCGCCCCGGGAGCCCCCTTCTTCTGGCGCTCGCGCGCCGAGGACATGAGCCGCATCCTCGACCGGCTCGACGAGATCGAGACCACCGTGCCGCAGCTCGCCGGGCGCCTGGACCACGACCGGATCGCGGTCGCCGGCCACTCCCTAGGCGGCCACACCGCCAGTCTCCTGCTGGGCGCCCGGACCACCGACCCCGACACCGCGACGGAAGTCGACCTGCGCGAGCCCCGGATCAAGGCGGGCGTGCTGCTCGCCGCACCCGGCCGGGGCGGCGACGTCCTCAACGGCTGGATGGCCGAGAAGGTGCCGTTCTTCCACGCCACCGACTTCTCCACGATGACCGCGCCCACCCTGGTCGTCGCCGGCGACAAGGACGACTCCCCGCACTTCACCGACATCGGCCCCGGCTGGCACGCCGACCCCTACCACCTCGCCCCCGCTCCCAAGACCCTGCTCACCCTGTTCGGCGCCGAGCACCTGCTGGGCGGCATATCGGGATACGACGCCGACGAAACCACCGACGAGAGCCCCGAGCGCGTCGCCGCCCTCGGCCACCTCACCGCGGCCTACCTGCGCACCCAGCTCCAGTCCGACCCCTACGCCTGGCAGACGGCGTGCGAGGCACTGACGACCGGGACCGCCCCGGCCGGACGGGTCGAGTGCAAGTAGGCCGCACGGGGGGAGACAGATTTGTTTGATGCCTTGTCAAATACTGTCGCTGAAAAGGCCGTTGACGGCCGTAATACGGCACCGAAAGGCCATACGCGCTCCTTTCCCGCGGTGTAGCTTCTACCCGTCAGTAGAGGCTTGAGCAACGGGGGACGCGTGGTTGCCTCTCCGCATACCGAGAAGTTCGCCGCCCACCTTCGGATGCTGAAGGACCGCAGCGGCCGGGGATACGACCGCCTCGGCAAGGAGGCGGGCGTCAGCGGTTCCAGTCTGCATCGGTACTGCTCCGGCCTCAGTGTCCCGGTGGACTACCGCGTGGTGCACGCCTTCGCCAAGGTGTGCGGCGCCGACGCGGAAGAACTCCGCGAACTCCACCGGCTGTGGGCGCTGGCGGACACCGACCGGGACGCACCGGCCGCGGCCGCCGAGAAGGGCGTGCAGGAGAGCGTGCCGGTGACCGCCGTACCGGACGACCTCACCCCGCCGGAGACTGACGTCACTCCGCCGCAGTCCGACCTCACCCCGCCGGAGACCGGGCGGCCGCGGCGGTTCCGGGTGCCCGGGAAACCGTCCCCCCGGGGCGCGGTCCTGGCCGCCGCGGTGGCGGTCGCGGTGGTGCTGGCGGCCGGCTTCGTGTGGCTGCCCGGAAGCTCCCCCGACGGTGCCGCGTCGGCGTCCGGTGACAAGGTGCTGGACTCCGCGGCGTGCAGGACCGTGAGCATGGGGCAGCACGACGACTGCGTGCGGGAGGTCCAGACCCTGCTGGCGCGGGCGAAGGGCAAGCTCGCCGTCGACGGCGACTTCGGGCCGGAGACCCTGCGCAGAGTGACGGCGTTCCAGGTACTGGCGGGGCTGCCGGCCACCAACGTGGTCGACGACGCCACCAAGAAGGCTCTCTACGCGCAGCAGGTGAGCATGACGACCTGGCCGCCGGCCAGGGTGGCGAAGCGGATCCGTGAGGTGTTCGTCGAGGATCCCGGCACCGCCGTGGCCGTCGCCCGCTGCGCGTCGTTCCTCGACCCGCTGTACGTCCTGCCGAACACCAACGGCAGCCGCAACTGGGGCGTGTTCCAGATCTCCGACGCCCGCCTGCGGGACCTCGACGGCACACCGCTGCGGGCGTTCGACCCGGACTGGAACATCAGGGCGGCCCACCGGCTGTGGAGCGTCCGGCACGACTTCCACGACTGGCCCTCCTGCGAGGCGGCGCTGAAGAGCACCCCGAAGAGCACACCGACGGGCTGAAGCCCGGAGCTCCGGGTACCGAAGCGGCGGTACCCGGAGCTCCGCTCCCCCGAGAGCGGCGTCAGACCGTGCCGTCCTCCCACCACCAGGCACGGCCGAGGTCGGCCCTGCTGTCGACGTGCTGGTGGTCGACGGTGTACGTCTCCAGCCCGGAGAACCCGCAGGTCTCCGCCTTCTGGTAGACGGTCTTGGTGGCCACCCCGGGCACGTCGAGGTCGGCCGCGGTGCCGTACAGGTGCATGCTGTCGGAGGCCCCGCCGATCTCGGCGTTGTGCGCGATGCTGCGGAAGCCGGAATTGACCGTGATCGGCTTGTCGCCCAGCTTCTTGCGCAGCGCCTCCAGCTTGTACATGCAGCGCCGGACGTTCTCCTTCACCTGCGACGCGCTCAGCTTGCCGCCGTTGAAGGTGCCGTCCGACTGGTTCACGAACTCGCTCCAGTTGAAGTGGAGCGTGGAGCCGTCCGACTGCTCCAGAGCGTTGAGCTTCGCCTGGGTGTTGGGTCCGACGCTGGCGTCGGCGGTGAGGCCGTACGCGGTCTGGAACCGGCGGACGGCCGCCGCCGTACCGGGGCCGAAGTCCCCGTCTATGCTCACCCGGCTGTGGGCGGCGCTGTCCGCCGCCCAGCCCGCGATCCGGATCTGCAGCTCGGTCACGTCGGCGCCGGTGGCGCCCTGGTTCAGGGTGCGCGACCAGGAATAGGCCTGTGCGGTGGCCGGGAACATGAGCTGGCCGAAGGCGATGCCGGCGCCGGCGGCCAGCGTGCCGCGCAGCAGGCTGCGGCGGTCCAGGGGGCGGGAGGAGGAGGTCATGGTCGTCCTTTCGGTGACTTCCGGGAACGGTGGTGCGGGAAGAGGCCGTGCACGCGCAGGGCGGATCATCGGTTGGCCAGCCGGTCCAGGTCGGCCTGGGTGCCGTTGAACACGTCGGCGGTCGCCGGTGCCTCGATGCCCGGGAACAGCGCGGCGTCGGTGTACTGCCACATCGCCCAGGTCGTCGAGCCGTCCGGCAGCGGCGGCCGGGTGATCGACCGGTGGTGGTCCGCGAGTTGCATCGGATACCGGGCGAAGGCGGTGGTCGAGCCCAGGCAGGCGTCCAGGAAGGACTTCTGGGTGTAGATGACCGGCGTACGGCCGAAGGCCGCCTCCACCTGGTCGAGCCAGGCCTCGGCGTCGGCCACCGTGCCGTAGGGGGACAGCGTCCGGTGCCGTCGTCCATGCGCTCCAGGTCGAACACCGGCGGCAGGTCGCCCGCGCGCTGCCCGGTGTAGCCGGTCGCCCGCACCGCGGCGATGAACCGGTCGGCCTGCGCGCCGCCCGTGTCGGGCGAAGTGCCCGTGGGCCGCGTGCACCGCCGTGGGACCGTACAGGGGCAGGACCGCTGCCACGGCGAGGGGCAGGCCCCGCAGACGCGTCCTCCGTCCCATCGGTGTTCCCCCTCTGTGAGTGGCCGGGAGCTCCCGGTGGGGGACATGCTGGCAGCGGCCGCACCGCCGTCCGGATCCGCCCGCCCGGATCGGGACGCCGGGACGATCACACGCCGGTGACCTGCGGGGACGCAGTGGCGCTGGGACGGGCGTGGGACACCCGCGGCGGCGGGGGAGGCGCGCACCTCAACGCCCTGTGCGGTCACGGCCGTCCACAGGCGTGATCTCCGTGTCCCTCGGGTAGCAACGTCCTGCTTCGCAGCCGTGTGCGGGGACGTGTGTGAAGGGGGATCACAGGGTGTCGGACGACGGCCCGCCGGACGGCTGGGAGGCGCACGAGCGCCGGCTGTGGGAGGCGTACCGGCGGGGCGAGTGGTGCGAGGACGTGCCGGTGGTACGGGCCGAGGCCCTGCGGTGGCTGCTCGTCGCCGCGCCGCGCCCCGTGCCAGGGCGGCTGGCCCGGCTCCGGCTCCGCGGTGCCCGGATCACCGGCACCCTGGATCTGGCCGAGGCGGCCGTCCAGGGCGCGATCCGCCTCGACTCCTGCCGCTTCGACGAGGTGCCCTGCTTCGACGGCGGGCAGTTCGGCGTGCTGCAGTTGAAGGACTGCGCCTTGCCGGGGCTGAGCGCGGCCGGGGCGCGGGTGGGCCAGGAGTGCGAGTTCGTGGGCTGCACCCTCGACGGCACCCTGAACCTGCGTTCCCTGACCGTCGGTACGCATCTGCTGCTCGACCGGTCGACGGTGCACGCGCCCGACGGCACGGCGGCCGTCGACGCGCAGTCGCTCGCCGTCGAGGAACACTTCTCGGCGGCCGGACTGGTGTGCACCGGGCCGGTCCGGCTCATGAGCTCCCGGGTGCAGGACACCCTCGGCTTCCGCGGTGCCCGGCTCCAGGGCGACCGGGCCTGCCTCCAGGCTCCCGAACTGACCGTGGGCGGCGGCCTCTACCTCGACCGGGGGTTCTCCAGCGACGGGGGGATCAACCTCTACGGCGCCTCGATCGGCGGTTCGCTGCACCTGGAGGACGCCACCCTGACCGGCCCGGACGCACCGGGCGGAGACCCCGCGCTGCAGTTGCTCTGCGCGTCGGTCGGCGGCGACATACAGGCCGGCTCGGGGCTCACCGTGCGCGGGAGCGCCGACCTGCGGGACACCGCGGTGCGGGGCAGCGTCGTGCTGAGGCGGGCCCGGCTGCACCATCCGGCCGGCACCGCGCTCAGGGCCCACCGCCTGCATGTCGGCGGCGACCTCGACTGCCGGGACGGCTTCGTCTCGCAGGGCACCGTGGACCTCTGCGACGCCCGGGTCGGCGGGTCGGCCCTGTTCGAGGGCGCCGAGCTGACCGGCCGCGCCGGGGCCGCCGCCCTGCGGGCCAACGGCATAGAGGTGGGGGCCGAGTTCAACTGCTGCGACGGGCTGACCGCGCACGGCCGGATCTCCCTCAGCAGCATCACCGTACGGGCCAGGCTCTGTTTCGAGAACGCCCTGCTGGACGTCCCGGCGGGCGAGCGGGCCCTGATCTGCCGGCGGTCCGCGGCCGCCGAGCTGACGCTGAAGCCCCGCGAGGCACCGCACGGCGTCGTCGACCTCAGCCACACCCGGGTCGGCGTGCTCCGCGACGACCCGGCCGGCTGGCCCCGCTCGCTGGTCCTGGAGGGCCTCGCCTATGACAGCACCAAGCCGGCGCTGCCCGGGCACCGCCGGCTGACCTGGCTCGACCGCGACCCGGCCGGCTTCGTCCCGCAGCCCTACGAGCAACTGGCCGCCAACTACCGGCGCCACGGCCGGGACGCGGACGCCCGCCTCGTCCTGCTCGCCAAACAGCGCCGCAGGCGGGCCACCCTGGCCTGGCCCGCCCGGATCTGGAGCCTCCTCCAGGACCTCACCGTCGGCTACGGCTACCGGCCGCTGCGCGCGGTGCTGCTGCTCGCCGTCTGCTTCACCGTCGGCACCGTGCTGTTCGCGACCTGGCCGCCACTGCCCTACGGCGACGGCACGCCCCCGGACTTCCAGCCGGCCGTGTACACCCTCGACCTGCTGCTTCCGGTGGTCGACTTCGGGCAGGAGCGGTCGTACAGCTCCCACGGCGCCATGCAGTGGGCGGTGGTCGTCCTGGTCAGCGTGGGCTGGGTCCTCGTGACCACGGTCGTGGCGGGGGCCAACCGCGTCCTGCGCAGATCCTGATCCCCTCCGGGGCGGCGGGAGCCGTCCGATCTCTGTGAACACGGAGGGAACAACAGGGCAACCATGGCTCTTCTTCGCATGTCTAGCGGGTGTGACACAGCATCAGGACTCGCCGTACGGAGGCGGCGAGCCGTCGATCCCGAAGGGGGATCCCATGCGCATCCGCCCGGCCCTCGCCGCCGTATCCCTTGCCACCGGCCTTTCCGCCCTCTCCGTGTCGGTGCTCCCGGCAGCCGCCCAGGCGGCGGACCGGGCCGCGTCCAGTGACACGGTGTTCTCGCACGTCGTCGTCAACGGAGGCAAGGACATCGTCCTCGGCCTCACCACCAAGAAGACCGTCACCATCACCTGGACGGCGACGGACCCGGACGGCGTCGCCGCGTCCTGGGCCTACCTGTGGCACGGACCGAACACCGACGACGAGGACGGCCACCTGCCGCTGTACCCGCCGACGGGTACGTGCACGGTGTCGGCCACCGACCCCACCACCTCCACCTGCGAGGTGAGCATCGCCGTGGACGCCGCGCGGGACCTCGACCACAACGGCCTCGCCGGCACCTGGAAGGTGCTCGCCGGGGCCCAGGACCGCACCGACGACTGGACGGAGATCGACGCCGCGGGCACGGCCCGGGTCAAGCGGCTGGCCAAGGTGACGGTGAACGCCTCGCCCGAGCCGGTGAAGAAGGGCAGGACCATCACCGTCACCGGCAAGCTCAGCCGCGCGAACTGGGAGAGCGGCAGCTACACCGGCTACCAGGGGCAGGCGGTCGAGCTGCAGTTCCGTAAGAAGGGCAGCTCCACCTACACCACCCTGAAGACCGTCAGCAGCGGCACTGCCGGAGCGCTGAGGACCACCACCAAGGCCAAGGCCGACGGCTACTTCCGGTTCGTCTTCGCCGGCACGGCCACCACCGGCCCGGCCACGGCGGCCGGCGACTTCGTGGACGTCAGGTGAGAACGACGTGGGGTGAGGTGGGGTGAACACGACCGCCCCTGCGCGGGCCGGGGCGGTTCCCGGTGTGCGCAGGGGCGGGTGGTTCGGGGCGTGGCGTCAGCCGAGGAGCTTCGTCGCCAGGGTCGAGGCGTTGTACGAGCCCCAGCCCGTGGTGAAGTCCCAGCCGGTGGCCGCGGAGTAGGCGCCGTTGCTGCCGCTGGTGATGTCGTGGAAGCCGGTGCCGCTCGCCGCGTACAGCGCGGGGTTGGCGAAGCCGAGGTTGGCCTTGCCGGCCGCCGCGGCCTGCTGGTTGTAGAGGGCCGCGAACGCCGCCCACTCGGGGGCCGCGGCGCTGGTGCCGCCGACCGAGGACCAGGAGCCCTGCGAGTAGATGGAGACACCGGGGCTCGGGTTGGCGTGCGCCGAGACGTCCGGGACCTGGCGGTAGCCGCCGCCCGCGCTCTTCTGGACGGCCGTCTGCCAGCTCGGGATCTTGAAGACGGAGGACTTGCCGCCACCGCCGCCGGACCAGGCCACCTCCTTGCTGAAGGCGTTGGCTGAGGTGACGGTCAGCTTGGTGCCGCCGACGCCCGTGACGTACGGGTCGCTGGCCGGGTAGTCGACGGAGGTGCCGCCGTCGCCCGCGTCGTCGGAGCCGTCGTCACCGGAGGCCGCGTAGAAGCCGAGGCCCTCGGCGGCGCCCGCCTTGAAGACCGTGTCCACGGCGTTGATGTTGGAGGTGGTGCGGGCGGACTCGGCCGCGCCCCAGCTGATCGAGGTGGTCGGGATGCCGCTGTCGACGATGGCCTGGTACGTGTCGACCTCACCGGCGTCCGAGTTCGGGCCCTCGAAGACCGTCACGTTCGCCTTCGGGGCGATGGCGTGCAGGACCTCGATGTCCAGCTCGACCTCGACCTGGCCGTCGCCGAGCGCACCGGAACCGCCGTCCACCTTGGACACGGTCGGGGTGGGCGAGCCGAGGCTGTAGTTGGTGTCGTACTTGGTGATGTTGGACTGCTGGAAGCCGTCGAACTCCAGCAGCGCGATCTTCTGGCCGCTGCCGGTGTACGTCCCGGAGACGCTGTAGCCGCCCTTGAGCTGGGCCGGGGTGTATCCGCCGCCGGGGCCGTTGTGCGGGGAGACGGTGTGCGGGGTCGCCTGGTGGTGCAGCTGGACGCGGTTGTTGAGGCCGGCCACGTCGCTGACGATGGCGGCGAGGGAGGAAGGCAGCGTCGGCGCGCTGTCGTTGGCGTAGAAGGAGCGGCCCGTCGCCGAGTCCTTCCAGGTCGACAGCCGGGTGCCGAACGCCTTCTGCAGCTGGGCGGCGGTGCCGCTGGCGTCGACCAGCAGGTTCCCGGAGTGCACCTTGCCGACGGTGACGCCCTGGGCGCGCAGGTAGTCCTTCAGCTGCTCGACCTCGGCGCCGGTCCGGCCGAAGCGGGCGGCGAACTGGCCCTTCGTCAGGTAGTGGCCGTAGGAGGCCGAGTGCGGGTCGCTGACCTTGGCGATGAAGGTGTCGAGGGCGCTGCCGCCGCGGGGCGTCAGGCTGATCGCCACCGATATGCGCTTGCCCGGGCTGACCTCGCCGGTGCGGGACGCGTCGTGCTTCAGGCCGGTCAGCACGTCCCCGGCGACGGCGGCACGGGCGGTGTGCGGGGCGTCGGCCGCGTAGGCGGCGGGGACGACCGCCGTGATCAGCGCCGGCGCGGCGACGAGACCGAGCAGTTTCAGGCGTGACTTCACCGAAGTTCCTCCGGAGAGTGGGGGGTGGGGGGTGGGGAGTGTCCCGGAAGCGGAACGGGATCACCGTAGGAACTCCGGCCCCACCCCCGTAAGCGGGGGAACCCTTGCGTTACGTGTTAACTGCCGATGTCATGTCAACGGCGTGTGTCGAGCGGGCGGGGGAGCCGGGCCCGGGCAGCCTGACTTACCGTCACCGTCTGTGTGGTGGGCCCCGGTTGGTCGTCGTCGCCGGTGTCCACGGCCGCGCCGGAGGCGATGACGGCGACCGCCATCGCGTGCGCCAGCGCGGTGCGCGAGCGGACGCCGACCTTGCGGTAGACCCGGGACAGCGCCCCCTCGACCGTCTTGACGCTGATGAACAGCTCGGCGGCGACCTCCCTGTTGGTCGCCCCGCCGCCGACCAGTTCGGCGATCCTCGCCTCCGTAGGCGTGAGGTCGGGCCCGCCCGGGCCCGCCTCGCCGCCGCGCTCCCCGGCCGCCAGCCGGGCCAGTTCGTCCCTGGCGCGGGCCGCGAACGGGGCCGCGCCGATCCGGGTCGCCGTCTCCAGAGCCTCGGAGAGTGCCTCCCGGGCCGCGTTGCGGCGGCGGGCCCGGCGCTCGACCGCGCCGAGCGCGATCAGGGTGCGGGCCAGCTCGACGGGGAGCGGCAGCGGGCGCAGCCGCTCGACGGCGGTGCGCAGTCGTACCGCGCCCTCCCGGGCCCGGCCGAGCCCCGCCTCGCGCAGCCCCTCCGCCCGGTCCAGCGCCGCCAGGACGCTGCCGGGCGCGCCGTCCGGCACCCGTGCGCGGGCGTCGTCGAGCACCGCCCCGGCCGCCTCCGTCTCGCCGAGGACGACCAGGGCCTCGGCCAGATCGCCGTACCAGTGCAGCAGCGGCGGGTCGGCGGCGCACATGGCCTCGCCGAGTTCCCGGACGCGTTGCAGCGCCTCGACGGCGGCCGCCGCTCCGCGCGGATCGCCGCCGAGGAGTTCGGCCTGCCCGAGGACGGCGAGGGCGCGCAGCAGGAACAGCCGGTCGCCGTCGGCCTCCGAGGCACGGACCGCCTGTGCGGCCAGCTGCCGGGCCTCCTCGGGGGTGCCACCGGTGGTCGCGGCGAGGGCCGCCGCGTAGAGCGCCGGAGCCGCCTCGGGCAGGGCGCGCGAGCAGCGGGCCGCGGTGCGCAGCGCCTCCCGGCAGTGCCCGGCACGCACCTGGATCCGGGTCAGCGCCACCAGGGTCGCCACGGTCTCCTCGGCCCCGGCCGGTTCGCCGGTCGCGGCGAGCAGCGGGACGACCTGGTCGCGGGCCTCGGTCACCCGGTCGGAGTCCAGGGCGAGGATCGCCCGCATCCGGATCAGCCGCCGAGTCTCCGGGCCGCGGGAACGCTCCGCTGGGGGCGCCGCGATGTCGGGAAGTGCCGCGGTCTGCCGTGTGTCGACCGCGGCGCCGTCGTGGCTGGTCGCGCCCACGCGGCGGCAGCCGCACATCGGATACGGCCCCGCGCCCCTTTGGGGCGCTGCCGGGCCGGGGTTGGCTCCGGGTGCGGCGCCGTGGTGGCTGGTCGCGCGGTTCCTCCCCCAGCCTTCGGCCGGGGGTACCCCCGGCGCCCTTTGGGGCGCTGCCGCACCGCGGCCGAGCAGGGTCAGCGCTTCCGTCAGCGCGGCGTCGGCGGCGACCGGGTCCCCGGCCAGGGACCGGACCCGGGCGAGGGTGGCGAGCGCGTCGATCCTGGTTCCGGTGTCGCCGGCCGCGCCCGCCTGCCGCGCGGCCCGCCGGGCGTGCCCGGCCGCCTCCGCCAACTCCCCGCACAGCAGGCCCCGGACGGCGGCCCAGTGGTGCAGCCGGGCCTCGGCGCGCAGATCGCCGGCCGCGTCCCGCAGGCCGTCCGCGATCAGGTCCTCGGCGCCCTCCAGAGCCTGCCCGGCGCCGCGCAGCAGGATCAGCCGGGCCCGCACCCGCTGTGCCGCCGAGCCGGACCGGGCGAGCACGGTTCCGGCGGCCTCGCCGGCCTCCTCCGTGCGCCCGGCGTCGCAGGCGTACTCGGCTGCGGCCAGCAGCCGTTCGGCACGTTCGGCCGGGTGGTGGGCCGGGGTGCGGCGGGCGGCGAGCGCGGCCAGTTCGAAGGCGGTGGAGGGGGCGCCGTCGCGGCGCGCGGATCCGGCCGCCGACATCAGGGTGCGGGCCGTGTCCTCGTCCTCGTACGGGTGGGCGAGCGCGAGATGGCGGGCCCGCTCCACCGGCTCGGGCACCGCGCGGGCCAGCAACGCGTGCGCCTGCCGCCGCCCGTGCTCGGAGGCGTCGGCGTGCACGGCCGCCCGCAGCACGGGGTGGTGGAAGCGTACGATCCCGTCGGCGTCGGCCGTCGCGATGCCGAGCCGTTCCGCCTCCGCCAGGTTTGCGGCCGGGTCCGGCAGCCCGGTGGCGCGCAGCAGGGTGAGGCTGGGGCGGGCGGCGGCGCTCGCGACGAGGAGGGTGCGCCGGGCCGGCTCCGGCAGCGAACGGGCCTGCTCCAGCAGGCGGGTGCGCAGCGCCGGGGGCACCGGGGGCAGCTCGCCGAACCCGGCGGGCGCCGGGGCGTGCCGGGCGGCGCGTCCCAGCTCCCGTGCGTAGTACGGGTTTCCGGCGGCGGTCTGCTGGATCGCCCGCAGCACCGCCGGGGGCAGGTCGGCGCCGAGGTCGGTGCGGACCAGGTGGGCCGTCTCGCCGTCCGTCAGGGGTGGCACCGGGAGTTCGAGGGTGCCCGGCGGGCAGCAGTGCAGCCGCTCGGGCCGGCCGCCGTCCGTGACCCGCTCGGCGGCGAGCATCCGGATGCCGGGCTCGTCGAGCCGGCGTACGGCGAAGGCGAGGACCTCGGCGGTCGGTTCGTCGAGCCACTGCAGGCCGTCGACGACGAGCAGGACGGGACCGTCGGCGGCCAGGGCGCGCAGCGCGTCGAGGACGGCGACGCGCACGGCGAGCAGGCCGCGGTCGTCCGCCGGTCCGCCGCCGCGCAGCAGGGCCGCCCGGAGCGCCGCCCGGGGCTCCGGCGGCAGGGTCTCCAGGTGGCTCTCCGGGACCCGTGCGAAGAGGTCGACGAGCCCGGCGAAGGGCAGCCGGGCGTCCGCCGCAGCGGGCGAGCAGTGCAGTACGGTCCCCACGGCCGGGTCCGCCGCGAGGGCCGCCACGAGGGTGGACTTGCCGATGCCGGCGGGACCGTGGAGGAGCAGTCCGGGGCGCGCCGCCGCCTGGACCCGGGCGGCGTCGAGCAGCGCTCGGCGCCCGGTCAGTTGCATGTGTTCATGACAACCTCCGGTGATCCGGTGTGTCAATGACATCCGTCACCTCGCCGTGGCGGCACCCCCGCCCGACATGGCGTAACAGGTCATGTCTTCTTCCTGAATCCCTCGTTACGGAACGCGGAAGGCTCTTCCGCCCTCCTCCTGTGCGGAAGCAACGAGGCACGGGCAGGAACAACAGGGACTGAGTGACATGGGTTTGACCAGTCGAACGACCGTATACGCGCTGGCGGCACTGGCCGCCCTGTGTGTGGCGCTGCTGGTCTGGCTGTGGCCGCGGTTCGCCAGGCCGGGGCTGTGGCAGGTGCTGGGGCGGCTCGGGGCCGTCGCGGTGACACAGGTGACGATCGTCGCGGCGTTCGCGTGCGCGGTGAACTCGTCGTACCAGTTCTTCGGCTCCTGGAACGAGCTGCTGGGCAACGTCGACACCGCTCCGGTCGGCGTGACCCAGGCGGCCGGCGGGAACGGCGGCGGTTCGGTGAACGGCATAAGCAGCGTCCACGGGGCGTCGCTCGTGCAGCCCGCGGGCGACCAGCAGTTGAGCAGGGTCAGCGGGCTGCCCGACGGGCCCGCCGCCACCGTCGGCCGGGTGGAGTCCGTGAAGATCATCGGCCGGCGCACCGGCGTGGTCGACCCGGCCTTCGTCTATCTGCCGCCGCAGTACTTCCAGAAGGCGTACCACCGCATGCGCTTCCCGGTGATCGTCGCGCTCAGCGGCTACCCGGGCAGCATCTACAACCTGGCCCAGCACCTGCGGGTCTCGCAGACCGCGGGCGACCTGCAGCGCAAGGGCCAGATGCAGCCGACGATCATGGTGATGATCCGGCCCACCATCGCCCCGCCGCGCGACACCGAGTGCGTGGACGTCCCCGGCGGACCGCAGACCGAGACGTTCCTGGCCAAGGACCTCCCGGACGCGATCAAGTCGGTCTACCGGGCCGGCCACGACGCGAGCTCCTGGGGCGTCATGGGGTACTCCTCGGGCGGCAGCTGCGCCCTCCAGCTCACCATGCGCGACCCCGGCGTCTACACCACGGCCGCCGCCCTGTCGCCCGACTACCGGGTCAAGGACGACCCCACCACCGGCAACCTCTTCGGCAGCGGTCCCGGCCGCCAGGCCCGGATCGACGGCCACGACCTGATGTGGCGGCTGAAGCACCTGCCCGTGCCCCAGGTCTCGGTCCTGGTCGCCAACAGCAAGCACGGCGAGAAGGGCTACGCGCAGACCGAGGCCTTCATCAAGGCCGTCAAGGCGCCCATGCGGGTCGTCTCCATCCTCCCCGAGAACGGCAGCCACAACTTCCCCACCTGGGTACGGGAGATGCCCGCCGCCCTGAAGTGGATGAACGAGCAGCTGACCTTCCCCCAGGACGTCGTGCCCCGGCACCACGCCAAGAAGCCGGTGACCGACGCGGCGGGCAAGCCCACTCCTCGCCCGACTCCCGCTCCCGGCCACCGCTCGCTGCGCGCGGAGGGCCCGGAGCCCAGCCCCACGGCCACGGCACGCCGCTGACCGCGGACGTGACCGTGGAGTGGGCCGCCGGTGCCGGACCAGGGACGTGGGGAGGCAGGTAGCCGTGGTCACCTTCGACGGGTTCGACGAACTGGACTCCTGCATCGCCGCCGCGCTGGTCAACCGGTGCCGCAGGAAGGGGCTGGAGGCGTTCAGCACGACGCCGGCCCCGGTCGCCACGTCCATGAACGGCGTCGAGGCGACCGGGCAGCGGCCGCCGGAGTTCGTGGCGGCCGCCGCCGCACTGCGCCGAGCGCCGGAGCCGGCCCGGGCCTCGGAGTCCGGGTGGGTCTCGGATCCGGGCCGTCCTCAGATCCAGGTGTCGAGCCACATCCTGGACTGCCAGCCGCTGTAGGGAATCGTCTGCCCGGTGTAGATCGGGTAGAAGTAGACGAAGTTCCAGGCGATCAGGAGCACCAGCACCCCGGCCGCCACCGCGCCCCGCAGCCGCCGCCGCTCCGCGGCGCCCGGCGGACCGAGCAGGGCCCCGATCATCATCGCCACGGCCAGGCACAGGTACGGCACGAAGACCACGGCGTAGAAGGCGAACACCGTACGGTCCTGGTAGAGGAACCAGGGGAGGTAACCGGCCGCCACCGCGCAGAGGATCGCGCCCGCCCGCCAGTCGCGGCGCAGGGCCCAGCGGTAGAGCAGGTAGGCGAGGGCGAAGCAGGCCGACCACCACAGCAGCGGGGTGCCCAGGGCGAGGACCGTGCGGGAGCAGGCGGTCGCGGTGGAGCAGCCGTCCTGGCCGGGCCGCGGGGAGTCGTAGGCGAACAGCACGGGACGGCCGAGGACCAGCCAGCTCCACGGGTTCGACTGGTACTTGTGCGGCGTGTGCAGGCCCACGTTGAACTGGTACACCAGGTACTCGTAATGCCAGAAGCTCCGCAGCGGTGCCGGTATCCAGGACCAGGTGCCGCCGCGGTCGTCCGCCCAGTGCCGGCCCCAGCCGTCGTCGGACAGGAACCAGCCGGTCCAGGACAGCAGGTACGTCAGGAGCGCGGTCGGGACGAGGGAGAGGACCGACCGGCCGAGGTCCCGGCGCAGGACCGCCCGGTACGGGTGCCGGGCCCCGGCGACGCGGCGGGCGCCGACGTCCCACAGCAGCGTCAGGACCACGAAGAAGACCAGGACGTACAGGCCGTTCCACTTCGTCGAGGCCGCGAGGCCGAGCAGCACGCCGGCCGCGAGGCGCCAGGGCCGCCGGCCCGTCCCGGCCCGGTCGCCGGTGTCCGCGTCGGGGCGCACCCTGCCCTCCGCGTCGGCCGGCAGGGCCGCCGCGAGCCGCTCCCGGAACCGGTCCCGGTCGATCAGCAGGCAGCCGAACGCCGCCAGCACGAAGAACATGACGACGAGGTCGAGCAGGGCGGTGCGGCTCATCACCAGGTGCAGGCCGTCGATCGCCATCAGCGCCCCGGCCAGGCAGCCGAGGAACGTCGACCGGAACAGGCGGCGGCCGATGCGGC
Organism: Streptomyces sp. NPDC001714; assembly: GCF_042892755.1. Classification (NCBI taxonomy): domain Bacteria; kingdom Bacillati; phylum Actinomycetota; class Actinomycetes; order Kitasatosporales; family Streptomycetaceae; genus Streptomyces; species Streptomyces sp. NPDC001714. The sequence goes on along the minus strand of NZ_JBIAUL010000004.1, from coordinate 335,031 downwards.
ACAGCATGAACACCGACAGGGTGCCCAGGGCCGCCGTCATGAAGCGCCAGCCGACGGGGTCGAGGCCGAACAGCCACTCGCCGACGGCGATCACCCACTTGCCGGTCGGCGGGTGCGCGACGAAGGAACCGGTGTCGGAGAGCGAGATCACCTGGGGGTGCGCCAGGATCTGCGGGTCGGCGATCTTGCGGTCCGGCCAGGTGCCCTCGTAACCGAGGTGCAGCAGTGCCCAGGCGTCCTTGGCGTAGTACGTCTCGTCGAAGATGAGGTCCCGCGGCCGGCCGAGGTGCCAGAAGCGCAGCACGCCGGCCAGGGCGGCGACGAGCAGCGGGCCCAGCCACTGCGTCGCCTTCGCGAGCCGCAGCGCCCGGGCCGGGCCGAGGCCCAGGAGCTGCCAGGGGCGGGTGGCGGGCTCGGGGAAGGGCGGGACCAGGCGTTCCCGGACACCGGCGGGCATGCCCGTGCGGGTGCCGGTGCGCGGGGGCCCGGCGTAACCGAACCGGCGCAGCCGGGCCGGCCACACCGGGGACTCCGGCGCCGGACGTATGCCGTCGAGGTCGTGGGAACGCGTCGCGCTGCTGTTCGTCACCGGACGACCTTAGGCGGTGCCCGCACCCGGCCGCGAAGCGGTGGCCCTACGGTGGGAGCGGACATGAGAGAGATCACCGGCGAGCACACGGGAGAGAAGCCGTGACGGCGGACATGAAGCGCCCGGAACGCGAACGGCGGCTGCCCGTCGCGCTCCTGCTGGTGGCCTGCGGTGTGTTCCTGGCGGTCGCCGGGGCGATCCTCGCGGTACCACTGGGTGTCTTCGGATCCGTGGACGAGGCACTGCCGAAGGCCCCGCGGGAGAGGCACGGCGTCCCCGGCGCCGTGCTCCGGAAGACCTTCCGGCTCGCGGTGCCGGCCGGGGCGCGGCAGGCCTCCTACCTCGTCGTGCCCGGCGACGGCAGCGCGGACAGCGGCCAGGACATCTACCTGCGCTTCCGCACCACCCCCGCAGGCCTCGAAACGTTCCTGGCCGCCCTGCACAAGGCCACCGAGGACCTGGCGGCAGGCGACGCCGTCCTGGACCAGGACGACATCGACTCGGTCGGGCTGCCCTGGAGGATCGGAGCCGAGGGGCACCTCGCCGGTCTCTACGCGGACCTCCCCGAGCGAGGCGACCAGGCCGGCTCGGCCCTGCTGACCGTCGACGAGAGCGAGGTGGCCGCGCCCTTGGTCTACGCCCATGTGACCGTCTAGCGGATGCCTGTGATTGCCGTTCCGGGGTGGCCACGTGTAAGGCCTGGGCCATACCCTGGACACAGGGCTGCGGCACCCGGACTGCCCTGTAACGGGAGGGAGTTGGGGGACACCGGAGCCGTGACGGGGGGAAGCTTGTTGAGTGGGAGAAACGGCGGCCATGCAGCGGGGTTCGAGCATGAGCTGATAGAGCAGATGTGCGCGGTGTCGGGACTCGATGCACCGGGAGGGCGCGATCTCTTGATCGACATGCTGGCGGGCCGGTTACCCGAGTTGGCCAACGTCCGGCGACACAGCCGGAAGCGGCACGACATACTGGAGATCTTCCAAGCCTGCTGGCGGAAGCCCTCCGGACTTTCCGTACTCGTGGACACCCTCCAGGAGTACGACCCCGGCTCGATTCCCGTACTGCGGATCGTCGAGCTCGTCTCCGCATCGCCGGTTCTGGCGGTACTGCCGGAAGCCGAATTCCGCAGAGCCCGCTCCCTGTTGAGCCGCCTCCCGCATCCCGATCCGCAGGGCCTGCTCTACGCCGCGGCCGGTGATCTGCCGCTCCCGGCCCATCCGGTCTCCAGCCTCCAGGAGGCCTTCGACTTCCTGGCCGACGCCAACGCCCGTCCGGACGGCCTGCTGCCCGTGCTGGTCCTGGTGGAGCACGCGATCGCGGCGGGCGCGGCGTCCGGCGTCGACCGGCAGGTCCTCGAGGGCCTGCGCAGCTGGAGCGACGATCAGGGCACGCGACTTGACCTGCTGAAACCTCTTCAGGCTCTCCGTTCGCAGATCACTCGGGGGGTGGCGGAACCGGCTCCCGCCTGTCTCGTTGTCCAGTTGAGCAAGCACGGGATGAGCCAGGACGAGTATCTGCTGTCCCACTGGCGGCAGCGGCGTCCGGGCACGTGGCGGCCGGAGCGAGGAGAGGACCGGATCGTGGCCTTGGGCGAGGTCGAGGCCGCGGTCGAGGAGTTGGTCGAGGGCGTCGAGGAGGACTGGGGCGAGCGCCCCGGCAGACCGGTACTCGAGTTCGTACTGCCGCTCCAACTGCTCAACCACCCCGTGGAATGGCTGCCGATGGCCTCCCACTCGTCCTCCGCCACCGCGCTGTGCCTGGACTTCCCGGTGGCACTGCGCAGCCTGGAGCGGATGCGGGCCCGGCGGTACCACCGGCGCTGGCGCAACCGCTGGCAGCAGATGACGGCCGGCCCCCGGATCCTCTGCCACTGGGACACGACGGGGGAGCGCGGTCACGACCTCGTGCGCTGGAACAGCACCCTCGCCGCCGACGAGCGGCTGGTGTCGGTCGCGCTCAACGCGCCTCCGCTGGCCGGACCCGAGGGCCGCCAGGAGATGCTCGAGGCCGCGCTGCGGGCCGGCGTGCCGCTGGCCGTCTGGGACCGCCGGCCCACACCCCCGGGCGACTTCAGGAGACGGGTCGACAAGCTGCTGAAGGGAACCTCCGCCGAACTGCCGGAGCGAGTCCGGAAGTTGCGGACCGAAGCGGCCACCGCAGCCGCGTCGCAACGCGATGCGCACTCAGGACGTCACCTCGCGGTGCTCCTGGACAACCCGAACCGGATGGTGGACTGGTCCGATTACCCGGCGTCGGATCCCGGGAGCGTGCGGGGCGGACACGACGACGAGGGGACCTCATGAACCGCGTCCAGCATCCGGTGGACAACAGCCGCAACGGCGGGCCCGTCAGTCGCAGTTGGTGGATCTACCGCGGCACCGGGCAGCCGCTGCCCGACATCCGCCTCGCCGACGTCCTGCCCCCGCCGCCCGGCTGGCGGGCCTTCGACGGCGGCCCGGTGCTGCCGCCCGTACCGGCCGAGAGCGCCGAGACCGACCGACGGCTCGGCAGCGTGGGCCGCACCACCTCCCGGCAGGACCCGCACGACATCGACATGATCAACACGGCTCTGCTGCTGCGCAGGCCGCTGCTGGTGACCGGCCGGCCCGGCATCGGGAAGTCCACGCTGGCCTACCTGGTCGCCCGCGAACTGGGCCTGGGCCGCGTCCTCCACTGGGGGATCACCTCGCGCAGCACCCTGCGCGCCGGACTGTACGAGTACGACGCCATCGGCCGCGCCCAGGCGTCCCTCGGGCGGGGCCCGGCCGCCGCGTCCGGCGACGGCACCCCGGAGCAGGCACCGGAGGGCGGCACCGGGGCGCGGATCGGGGACTTCGTCAGGCTCGGCCCGCTGGGCACCGCCCTGCTCCCGTACGAGCTGCCCCGCGTCCTGCTCATCGACGAGCTGGACAAGAGCGACATCGACCTGCCCAGCGACCTGCTCCACGTGCTGGAGAACGGCTCGTACGACATCCCGGAACTGGTCCGCGCCCGCCATCACGAGAGCGAGGCACGGGTGTTCACCGACGACCCGGACACCACGGTCACGGTGACGGACGGCCGGGTGCGGTGCCGGGCCTTCCCGTTCGTCGTCATCACCAGCAACGGCGAGCGGCAGTTCCCGCCGGCCTTCCTGCGCCGCTGCGTCCGGCTGGACGTCTCCCCGCCCCGCGAGGACCAGCTGGCCGCCATGATCGCCGCGCACTTCCGGGACCAGGAGGGGCGGCACGACGACATGATCCGGGCGTTCGTGGAACGCAGCAGGCAGAACGGCGGACTGGCGACCGACCAGTTGCTCAACGCCATCTTCCTGCGGACCGCCGGGGTCCGGGAGGACGACGAGTCCTGGGGCGAGCTGCTGGAGGCCCTCTGGCGTGAACTGTCGGGGGCGCCCTGATGGGTGAGGACTCGCGTGCCCATCCGGAGGCCTTCGAAGTGGCGGAGGGCCTCTGGCTGCACGCGTACCAGACGCTGGCGGCCCGGCTGCCGGCGTCGGACCGGCCGCCGCGGCCCCGGCCGGCGGGGCTGTCGAAGGACTCCGGCCTGCCCGAATCCCCCGGCGGGCCCTCGGCGTCCGGCGGGGCGGGTGGAACGGGCGGATCGGACGGCGGCACGACGGGCGGAGCGGGCGGTCCCGCCGGCGGCACGGCGAACGGTGCCGCCGGTGGTGGGGCGGCGGGGACTGGTGACGGAACGACGGGTGGGGCCGCCGACGACGCGGCGGGGGAGCCGCCCGGTGTCCTGGCCGAGGGGGTGGTCCTGCCGTTGTTCCCCGTCCGGCCGGAGGGCCCCGGGCCCGGATCCGCGCCGGAGCCGGCGACCCGGCGGGTCCGGACCGGGGCGGCCGAGGCGGCCGAGCCGGTCGAGGCGGTGCCGGATCTGCGGGACACGGCGGGGATCACCCGGGCGCTGCGGCCGCTGAAGCAGTTGGTGCCCTCGGCGTTCGAGGTCGAGCTGGACGAGGAGACCACCGCCGAACGCGCCGCCGAGGACGGCCTGTGGATGCCCTACACCCGGTCGGCGGACGAGCGCCGCTTCGACCTGGTGCTGGTGGTGGACGACCACGCGACCATGGTCATCTGGGAGCAGACGGTCGCCGAGTTCACCGCCGTGGCGGAGCGGCTGGGCGCCTTCCGGGACGTACGGGTGCGCCGGCTCGGCCTGCGGGAGACCCCGCGGGGGCCGGAGGCGGTGCTGCGCGGACCTTACCCGGAGCACGACGTCCTCGGTGTCCCCGGCGAGCTGGCGGACCGTACCGGCCGCCGGATCGTCCTGGTCCTGACCGACGGCCTGGGGCCGCTGTGGCAGAGCACGGCCGGCCGGCGGGCACTGGAGCCGTGGTCGGCGGCCGGGCCGGTGGCGGTGGTGCATCTGCTGTCCCAGCGGGACTGGCACCGCACCGCGCTGGTGCCCCGGCAGGCGCGGCTGCACAGCCCCCGCGCGGGGGCCCGCACCACCGAACTGGCGGTGGACTTCCCGGCCGAGTGGCGCGACCCCTTCGACCCGCCGCCCGCCGACTGGAGCGCGGCGGTCCCGGTCCTTGAGCTGGACGCCCGGTGGCTGGGCCGCTGGGCCGCCCTGGTGGCCGGTGCGGAGGCCGGCTGGGTCGAGGCCCCGGTGCTGTTACTGGGCACGCCCGACGCGCCCGAGGAGGACGTCGACGAGCCGCCGGTCGTCATCCCGGCGCCCTCGGTGCAGGAGCGCATCCGGCGCTTCCGCAGCCATGCCACTCCCACCGCCTTCCGGCTGGCCACCCATCTGGCCGCCGCGATCCTGGAGCCCCGCCTGGTGCGGGACGTACAGCGCAGGCTGGTGCCCGAGGCGCAGCCGGCCCATCTGGCCGAGCTCTTTCTGAGCGGCCTGCTGGAACAGCCGTCGCCCGCCGGGGCGCGGAGCGCCGCCGCGCCCGCGCCCCTTGAGTTCGTCGACGGCGCGCGCGAGGCGCTGCTCGCGGGCGCGATGCGCGCGGACACGGCCCGGGTGGTGAGCTCGGTGTCCGAGTTCTACGGCGACCGGTTCGAGGCGGCCCGCGGTCTGCACGGTGCCCTGCTCGCCCCGGAGGAGGAGCCGGTCCCGCAGGTGACGGCGGAGAACCTGCCGTTCGTGCGGGTCGAGCTGGCCGTGCTGCGCGCGCTGTCAGGGCCCTATCTGCTGCGCGCCCGCCGGGTCAGCGCGGCTCTGGAAGGCGCTCCTTCGGGTGCGTCGATCAATGAGAATTCGCGGCAAATGAGCCACGATGTCCGAAATAAAAATGTTGTAAATTCAGACTTGGGCGGCCCGGACATGACCGACACCACTGCCAGTGAGTACCAGCATGCAGCGGAGGGATCCGCGAGCGGGACTCCAGTGCGGGAGACTCCCGTTCCGAGCGCCGACGGGCAGCCGGGCGCCGACCTCTCGTCACCCGGCAGGACGGTCCCGGGGCCGGCCGCACCGCGGTCACAGTCCGTCCCGCAGCGCGCCTCCGTACCGGTGGTCTGGGGCAACGTGCCACCGAACAACCCCAATTTCACCGGGCGGGAGGAACTCCTCGAGCAGGTGCACGAGCAGTTGCTGACGGGCGACACCTCGGCGGTGCTGCCGCACACCCTGCACGGCATGGGCGGTGTCGGGAAATCCCAGATCGCCATCGAGTACGTGTACCGGCACACCGCCGAGTACGACGTGATCTGGTGGATCCCTTCCGAACAGCCGACGATGATCCTGACCGCGCTCACCGAACTGGCCCACCGGCTCGGCCTGAACGTGGGCGCGGAGGCCAACCGTGCCGTCCCGGCGGTGCGCGAGGCCCTGCGCCGGGGCGAGCCGTACGACCGCTGGCTCCTGGTGTTCGACAACGCCGAGAACGTCGAGGCCGTACGCCCCTACTTCCCGACCGGCGGCACCGGCAAGATCCTCATCACCTCCCGGAACCAGGAGTGGGACCGGGTGGCCAGGACCCTCTCCGTGGACGTCTTCACCCGTGAGGAGAGCAAGGCGCTGCTGCGCCGCCGGGCCCGCGACCTGAGCGACGCCGACGCCGACCTGCTCGCCCAGGAGCTGGGCGACCTGCCCCTGGCCATCGAGCAGGCCGCGGCCTGGCAGGCCGTCACCGGCATGGCCGTGGACGAGTACCTGGGGCTGATCCGGGAGAAGATCGCCGAGCTGATGCTCGAACTCGTCCCGTCGCCGGACTACCCCATGTCGGTGGCCGCCGCCTGGGACGTCTCGCTGCGCCAGCTCGAACAGCGCAACCCCGCGGCGCTCCAGCTGCTCCAGGTCTGCTCGTTCTTCGCCCCCGAGCCGATCTCGCGGACCCTCTTCAACAACTCGCGGAGCACCATCGCCCCCGAGATCGACGAGGCCCTGCGCCACCCGATCCGGCTCGGCCGGGCCATCCGGGAGATCAACGTCTACGCGCTGGCCCGCATCGAGCACCGGCACGACACCATCCAGCTGCACCGTCTGGTCCAGGCGGTCCTGGTCAACCGCATGTCCCCGCAGCAGCAGGCGGACATGCGGCACGGCGCGCACCTGCTGCTCGCCGACGCCAACCCCAACAGCCCCGGCTCGCGCGAACTGTGGCCGCGCTATCAGCAACTGCTGCCGCACATCGTGGTCTCGCGGGCCGTGGAGTGCGACTCGCCGTGGGTGCGCGGCCTGATCCGGGACGTGGTGGAGTTCCTCTTCATCTGGGGCGACCACGACGGTGCGGTCTCCATGGCCCGTGAGGCGGTGGACGTGTGGACCCGGAAGTTCGGCGCCGAGGACCAGCAGACGCTGGAGATGGCGAAGTGGCTGGCCTTCCTGCTGCGCAGGATCGGCGAGTACGAACAGGCCGCCGAGATGATGCAGCGCACCGCGGACACGTACATCCGGATCGCGGGCGAGGACGACGAGGGCACCCTGGACGCCCTCATCCAGCTGACCAGCGGGCTGTGGCTGAGGGCCGAGCTGGCCCAGGCGCTGGAGATCAGCCGGTCGGTCTTCACCCGCTCGCTGCGGGCCTTCGGCGACGACGACCCGGCCACCCTGCGCGCGGCCCACAACCTGGGCGTCGCCCTGCGCCTGATGGGCCTGTACCAGGAGGCGCGCGAACGCGACACGGAGACGGCCCAGCAGCGTGCCCTCGCCCTCGGCGAGAACCACCTCCACACCCTGAACACCCTCAGCGCTCTCTCCCTCGACATCCGAGAGACCGGCGACTACCTCGAAGCAGCCGTCCACCAGGAGGACGTCTACGCCCGCTACGTCGCCAACTACGGCGAGGACAACCCCGCCAGCATCGGCTGCGCCCGGGTGCTCTCGGTGTGCCGTCGGCGTGCCGGAGACCACGACGGCGCGCTGCAACTCGGTGAGCTGGCGCTGTCGAAGTTCGAGAGCCGCTACGGCGCCGACCACCCGGATGCCATCGCCTGTGCGGCCAACCTGGTCGTCGACCTGAGGCAGGACGGCCAGCTGACGCGTTCCGCGGAACTGGGCGAGGCGACCGTCGAGCGCTACACGGCCACCCTCGGCGCCACTCACCCCTACACCCTGTCGGCCCGCACGAACGTGGCGATCACCCTGCGCCATCTGGGCCGTCTGGACGCCGCCGGGGAACACCTGGACGAGGCGTTGCGCGGCATGCGCGCGTCACTGGGGGACGAGCACATCCTCACCGTGACCACGGTGCTCGGCATGGCCAACCACCACAGCGCGCTGGAACGCCACACGGAAGCCCTGGAGGCGGACCGGCAGAGCCTGGAGATCCTCGAGAGGAACCTCGGCCCCGACCACCCGACCACCCTGGCCTGCGCCAACAACGTGGCTCTGGACCTGCGCGCGCTGGACCGCGTGGACGAGGCCACGGTGCTGCACACCGACACCCTGACCCGGTTCCGCCGGACGCTGGGCGAGAGCCACCCGGCGACCACCGCCGCCGCGAGCAGCCAGCGGGCCGAGGTGGACATCGCCCCGGTGCCGTTCTAGCCGGTGCCGCTCCAGCCAGGGGCAGCCGGCCGGGCTCAGGGTCCGGCCGGCTTGACCGGGGCGGCAGCGCCACCGCCGGCGGCGCTGTGGCCTGCGCTACGGCTGCGGCGTCGGTTCGGCGTCCACGGCGGGGGCCTGTCCGGAGCCCGGCGTCTGCTCGCCGTCGGGGCCGGCGCCGGCGGGTCCGGCCGGCGACGCGCCGGCCGGACGGTACAGCGGGCCGATCAGCGGGCCGGTGGCCGCCGTGGTGAAGAGCGCCATCACGACCAGCAGCGCGTACAGCCGGGGGCCGATCACGCCGGCCTGCAACCCCACGTTGAGCACGATGAGTTCGGTGAGCCCCCGGGTGTTGAGCAGCACACCGATCAGCAGTGAGTCACGCCAGGGCAGCCGGGCACCGCCCCGGGCCGACAGGGCGCCGGCGGCCACCTTGCCGACCACCGCGGCGGCGCATATCACCAGCAGGAGCACCAGGTCGGAGGCGTGCAGACCGTTGAGCTGGACCGACATCCCGGAGATCGTGAAGAACACCGGCAGCAGCAGGCCGCCGGTCTCCTGGAGCGGGCGCAGTACCTGGCTGTCGGGAGCGCCGTCGGGCTGGCGCGGCATGACGATCCCGGCCAGCAGCGCACCGAAGATCACATGCAGTCCGAGCGCGCTGGTGGCCCAGGCCGAGGCCAGCGCCAGCGCGGCGGCGACGGGGACATGATTGGTCATCAGGGCGCCGGGCCGGTGCATCCACCACTTCAGCGCCGGGCGCACGACGACGAACATCACCAGCACGTACGCCGCCAGCAGCGCCACCTTGAGGGCCCAGGACCGCAGCGAGCCGTCCTCGCCGCCGATCAGGGCGACGGCCAGCACCGGCCAGCTCAGCGCGTCGATGACACCCGCGGCGGCCATCGCGATCGTGGCGGGGCGGGTGCCGGCCAGTCCCTGGTCCCGGATGATGCTCGCCAGCACGGGAACCGCCGTGATGGACAGGGCGACCGCCATGTAGAGGGTGAATGTCGCGTCGATCGGATGTCCGCCGTTCGCGGAGCGGAAACCTCCGGAATACAGCAGAACGATGCCGGCTCCGACAAGCATGGGAATCGCGAACCCGCTCAGCGAGACGGCGGTCACCGCGCCCCGATTACGCAGCTGGCCGAGGTCGAGTTCATAGCCGACCGCGAAGAGGAAGAGCACCAGCGCGACTTGTGCCAGGGAAGTGAGAATTGGCTTGATCTGGTCCGGGAAGAAGGTTTCGTACACCCCTCCCGGGGCCAGGCCCAGCAGGCTGGGGCCGAGGGCGATACCGGCGAATAACTGCCCGATGACGGAGGGCTGGTGTAGCCTGCGGGCGGCCGCTCCCAGGGTCGAGGAGGCTGCGATCACCAGCGCGAGAGCTGCGACGACATGAGTGACAGTGGAGTCGATGCTCACCGGCATCCCCCTTCGGCAAGTGCCGCACCCTGTGGCGTTGTCCACACGCAGTGTAGCCGGTGCGGGGGCAACTGACCTATTGTTGCGTGCGCTTGGAATATGCCGTTCTGGGGCGGGGGGTCGGCGGTGACGACGGTTTTATTCGTACACGGCACCGGCGTGCGCGAGCCGGGATTCAGCGGAACCGTGGAGGCCGTACGGCAAGGATTACTGCCGTTACGGCCCGAAGTCCGCATGTCCTCCTGTTATTGGGGAGGAACTGCCGGATCGGTACTGCATTCGAACGGTATTTCCGTGCCGGGGTACGGGACCGGGCGTGAAGTACCACAAGGGGGCGCACCCGGCGCGTCGCAGGGAGACCTCGACGAGGACGTCGAATTCTGGGGACTTCTTTATCTGGACCCGCTGCTCGAACTGCGTCTGCTCACCGCGGAGACCACGGGGAGAACCGAGCTGGCACCCGGCGCCCGGCCGCCGGGCGAGGCACTCGCCGCGGCGGCCCCGGCGCTCACCGCGGACGACCGGCTGCGCCGGCTGCTGGACGCGGCGGGCATCGCGGAGGACTTCGCCGCCGCCGTGGCCGCCGTACTGACCGCCGACGACTGCCGCCGCTTCCTCCGTGCCCCCGCCGAGGGGGCCGGAACGGCCGAACTGGCCCGGGCCTTCGTGGCCGAGGCGGTGCGCCGCCGGGCCGGGCGGCAGGGACCGGCGGCGGCCTTCGACGGCACCGCCCGCGACGAGGCGGTCGCCCGGATCGCCGCCCTGCTCCCCGGGCCCTCCGGCACCGGGGACGCGCCCGGCACCCACCGCGGCCCGGTGACCCGGCGGATCAAGCGGCTGACCGGGCGGCTGGCCCTCGGCCTGGCCTCCGCGCAGGCGGTCAAACGGCGTTCGGCGCTCACCGACGCGGCCCATCCGGCCGCCGGTGACGTGCTGCTCTACCTGGCCCGCGGCGGCCCGATCCGCGACGCCGTCGCGCAGGCGGTGCTCGCGGCGGAGCCGCCGGTCGTGCTGCTCGCCCACAGCCTCGGCGGCATAGCCGCGCTCGACCTGCTGGTGCTGCGGCCGCTGCCGCAGGTCGCGCTGCTGGTGACGGTCGGCTCGCAGGCTCCGTTCCTGTACGAGCTGGGGGCCCTGCCCAGCCTGGCGCCCGGCAGCCCGCTGCCCGACCACGTGCCGCGCTGGCTGAACGTCTACGACCGGCGGGACCTGCTCAGCTACCTCGGCGCCGGTGTCTTCCCCGGCCGGGTCGCGGACATCGCCCTCGACAGCCGCCAGCCCTTCCCGCTCTCCCACAGCGCCTACTGGAGCAACCCGGAGCTGTACCGCGTGCTGGCCGAGGAGCTGCCGTGACCGCCGCACGCCCGGACCGGACCCACGCCGTCGTCGTCGGCGTGGAACGCTATGCCGTCGGCCCGTCCTGGGACCTGCCGGGCCCGGCCGCCGACGCCCGCCGCTTCACCGCCTGGCTGCGCGGCCGTGGCGTGCCCGCGGCCCACGTCTCCCTGCTGCTGGACGCCCTGCCCGGCACGGGCGGACCCGAGGTGGACGTGCCCGCAGGCCCCGCCGGACGCGAGGCCGTGCAGGAGGTGCTGACGCGCCGGCTGCCCGCGCTGGAGGGCGATCTGCTGTTCGTCCTCTGGGGCGGCCACGGGGTCACCGACCCGCAGGGCCACCGCCGGCTCTTCTACGCCGACGCCACGGCCGACGACAAACGCAACCTCGACCTGGACGCCTGGCTGACCACCCTCACCACCGACGCCCTGCCCGGCTTCCGGCGCCAGATCTGGCTGGTGGACTCCTGTCAGACCTTCGTCGAGGATCTCGGCCTGGTCCGCTCGCTGCCCAGTGAACTCCCGTCCCGCGGCGACCGGTTGCCCGGCCGGGAACAGTTCGTGCTGCTGGCGTCGGGACCGGGACAGCGGGCGGCCAACGACCCCGTGCGGCGCACCGGGGCGTTCTCCCGGGCCGTGCTGGCCGCCCTGGAGGACTCGGACGACGAGAACTGGCCACCGGACATGGGCGCACTGGCGAACACGGTGATCGGACGGTTCACCGAGGGGGGCCAGCGGCCCACCTCGCTCTGGTACCGGTCCGGGGCAGGCGACGTACGCCACTACGACTTCCCCGCCACCCGCCGCCGGGAGGAGCCGGTGCCCGACGCGGCGCTGTCCGAACTCGTCGCACTGCTGGCCGGATGGCCCGCCCTGGCCGACCGTGACCAGCGGCAACTTGTCATCGGCATGCTGCCGGCCGACCTGGCCGGTGCCATTCCCCGGCTGGGCGCGGCCCGGGCCGACATCATCAGCATCGTGCGCACCTGCCGTCTCCACCCCGGAGGCCTGGCCGCCCTCGTCGATGCCCTGGGCGTACTCGAACCGGGTTCGCTGGCACAGCGCGAGCTCACGGACTGGGCGGCCCGCCGGCTGACTCCCGGATCAGGAGGCCGACCGGCCTGATCACGGCCTTCCCGACCTCTGGGCCATGCGTCATCATGAAGTCAACGGGAGGACGCTCCGAGGGGGATGGCGTATGAACACGCCCATGGAATTCGTGAAGTCCGAACTGCCCGATCTCAGTGAGATCGCCCTCTCCGGCCTTCGGTCGCAGAGTCCGGACCTCCATGCGCGCGCACTGGACCGGTTGCTGCGACAGGTCGAACAGCCACGGGTCAACTTCGCGGGTGGTGAGAACCCAACCAGGCGGGTCGACTGACGAACCCCGTGGAAGGAGCCATGTGCAGCCGGACGGACGCTCCGCTCGCGCCCACGCCGCTCACCATGTCATTCCCTCGGCGTATTTCGACGACCTGGCCGCGGGCCGAGGAGGTCCGGAGACGGTTCGTTTCCTGCGGATCACCGAGTACAGCAGGCGGCTCCTGCTGCTGAGGGCCCTGCTCGACGCCATCGCCGCGACGCCCGGTGCGCTGGGCCCGCTGCCGCCCGTGGACACCGCGTGGGACGTTCTGACGGTGGCTCAACAGCGCGTCCCCGAGGACTTCGAAGAGCTGTTGCTGCACCCCCAGATCGGCGTCTGGCTGGGGCACAGCCTGCGCCGGCTGAGGCTCACCGCCTGGGGTGACGGGCCCCTGTGGACCGACCTCGGCCACCTGTACGCGGTGTGTGCCGTCGCCGCGCTGCGCGCCGGGCTGCCGTTGCGCACCACGGTGCCGTTGCGGGACGGAGCCGTGATGTTCCCCACCCTCGGGCTGGCCCGGCTGCCGGACCGCCCGCGGTGGGGGACGGCGGACGTGGTGGTGGCGGAGGGGCTGCTGAGGGTCGACCCGCACGGCGCCCGCGTGGGCCCGCCCGAGCCGCTCGGGCCGTTCGGGCCGTTCGGGGCTCCCGACGGCGACACCCCCGGATGGCAGGGGCTGCGCGTCCTGCGGGCCGACGCGGCGGGTCGGCCGGTGACCGTCTGGCTTGACGACATCGACCCGTACCGGGAACTGAGCGAACCACTGCCCCCGCAGCGCCTCGGCAAGGACGCACTCGGCCGCTGGCAGGAACGGTTCGGTCTGGCCCTGGACCTGCTCGCGGCCAGTGATCCCGGCATGGCTGCCGCCATGGCGGAGGGGCTGCGAACGGTCGCGGAGGTCCAGCCGAAAGGGCCCTGGACGGTGTCGAGCGCCTCCTCCGGCGACGCCTTCGGCGGTCTGCTCTCCTCACTGCCGCCGGACCCGGCCGCTTTCGCGGTCACGTTGGTCCACGAGTTCCAGCACACCAAACTGGGCGCCCTGATCCATCTGCTGACGCTGGAGCAGGACAGTGGGACCGAGCGGCACTACGCCCCCTGGCGGAACGACCCGCGTCCGCTACGGGGCCTGCTCCAGGGTGCCTACGCCTTCCTGGGCATCACCGACTTCTGGAGCAGGTACCTGGACCATGCGCCGCCGGGCGAACGGCCCCGGGTGGAATTCGAGTTCGCCCTGCGCAGGCGGCAGACCCAGGAGGCCGTCCGCACCCTCGGGGCCGATCCCGCCCTGACCGCGCACGGCCGCCGTTTCCTGCGGGGCATGGCCGCGCGGCTGCCCGCCTGGTGGTCGGACCCCCGGATCCGGCCGGACATCGTCGCCCGGGCCGAATTCGTGGCCACGGACCACCGCACCGGCTGGCGGGTCCGGCATCTGGCCCCCGCCCCGGACGACGTCCGCGCCCTGGCCCGGGCCTTCGCCGCCGGTGCCGCGGTGGACGCGCACGTCGCCGCGTCCAGCGTCGTCCCCGACCTCGCCGCGCCCTGGTCCCAGGCCCGCACCGGACTGATCCGGCAGCGTCTCGCCGTGCCGGACGCCGGCGACTGGCCCGTACCGTCCGCCGCCGACCGTGCCCTGGTCGCCGGGGATCCCGACGCCCCCGACGCCTACGCCCGCCTGCTGGCGGGCGACCCCGAGGACGCCGACGCGTGGACCGGCCTCGTCCTCGCCCTCGGCGACCGCCCGCTGCTGCACCGCCCCGAACTGCCCCGCGCGGTGCACCGCGAACTCCGCATCACCGGCACGGCCGCCGACCCGCGCGACGTCGCGCGCTGGCTGGCCGCCGGCCTGGCCGTCTGAGAGCGGGGCGGCCGGCTCGACTTCCGTGCCACCCACACAAAAGTGTCCCGTGCCCGACGGCTACCGCCTCACCCTGACCGTGGACGGCGACAGCGGCGGGACCGGTGAGTTCCAGGTCGGCGTGGACGGTGCGGAGACCGGCTCCATGCCGACCGACACGCTCGCCACGAGCACGACGATCGCCCCGGGGTCGTACACCGGCGACGTCGTGCTCACGGTCGCCGAGCAGAACCCCGCCGCCCTCGCCGGGGTCACCTTCCCCCTCCGCCAGGCGCTGTACGTGGGCGGTGCGGGGTCGTCGCCGCGAAGGCCGCCACCCCGGCGCTGGTGGGCGGGACGGTGACGGACGCGGCGCAGGGGGTGATCGCCACGTCCACCCGAGGCCTTCGACGGCTTCTACGTCGCGGAGGGCGCCTCGTACGCGATCACGGACACCACGACCTGCCGTTGCCGACGGCGGCCAGGTCGGTGGTGCCGTCCCCGTCGGCATCCCCGGCGACCAGCGCGCGGGCGCCCGAGCCGACCGTGCACTGCGTGGCCGTCCCGAAGGCGCCGCTCCCGGTGCCGAGCAGGACGCTCACCGTCAGGGCACCGGCCGCTCCGAAGGCCACGATGCGCGGGGCCCGGCGGTTCCGAAGGCCACGATGCGCGGGGTCCGGCGGTTCCTGTGCTTGCTCATGACCGGAGGGATGTCCTTCCGTGAGACGCGGAGGGGGTGTCTGTCATGGGCACCGGAACCTACGGGCCGCCTGTGATTCACGTGTCACCGGACCGTGGTTTCGCAGGGCGCCGTGTCCCCGGCCCGGCCCCGGTCCGCGTGGCCCCGCCAACTTTCCTGCCCCGCACCAGGCTTGGACCTGCCATGTGCGGGGCAGAGCCCTCCTACCGGACAGCAGGTGCCGGTCGGGGCTCGGCAAGAGGAGGGCGTCATGGACGGTCGGATCCGCGTACGCGTTGTTCGTCGGCCCGCTCCCCGCGGGCAGGAGATCGACCGCAGGACGCCTTCCGGGCGCATCCTGCCGTACTAGCACGGGTACGCGGGCGCCACACGGGTACGCGGGCGGTACGCACCCGCCACGGCCGCGGCCGGCACCCGTGGCCGAGCGGGCCGGTTTGGACCGGCGGCCACGGGGCACGTGTGTGGGCCGGCGGCAGGAAGGCGGGCACCGTGACCATCCCGGAGCCGGTACGACGTGGGGTGACGTCCTCATGACCGGCGCACCGGGCCCCTTCGCCCACCCCGCCCTGTTCTACGGCGACGAGGGCGAGTACCTGGCCGGGACGGTGTCCTTCGTCCGGGCGGGGCTGGCCGCCGGCGATCCGGTGGCCGTCGCCGTGCCCGGAGAGAACCTCCGCCTCGTCCGGGACGCGCTGGGCGCCGAGACCGGGCCGGTGCGCTTCCTCGACATGCGGGAGGCCGGCCGCAACCCCGGCCGGATCCTCCCCGGCGTCCTGCACGCCTTCGCCGACGCGCAGCCGCCCGGCCGCCGCGTCCGGATCATCGGCGAACCCGTCTGGCCCGGCCGCACGACCGCCGAGTACCCGGCCTGCGTCCAGCACGAGGCCCTGATCAACACGGCATTCCGGGGCCGTACGGCGACCATCCTGTGCCCCTACGACACCCGGCGCCTCGACCCGCAGGCCATCGCCGACGCCCGCGCCACCCACCCCACCCTGCGGCAGGCCGGCGGCGGACCGGACCGGGACAGCCCCGCCTACGCCCCCGCCGACGTCCTCGCCCGCTACAACGAACCCCTGCCGCCCCCGCCCGACGCCGCCCCGCCGCTCCGCTTCGAGGCGGGCTCCCTCTCCGCGGCCCGGCACCTCGCCACCGCCGAGGCCGCCCGGCTCGGCCTGCCCGCGGTCCGGCTGGCGGACCTGACGCTGGCCGTCGCCGAGCTGACCACCAACAGCGCTGTGCACGGCGGGGGCGCGGGCACACTCACGGTGTGGGCCGAGGACGCCGGCGTGGTGTGCGAGGTCCGCGACAAGGGCCACCTCACCGACCCCCTGGCCGGCCGCCGCCCGGCCTCCCGCGACCGCTCCGGCGGCCGCGGCCTGCTCCTGGTCAACCTCGTCGCCGACCTGGTCCGCGTGCACACCGGGGCGGAGGGGACGACGGTGCGGTGCTGGTTCGCGCGCTGAACGACGGGACCCGACCCGGCCAGAACGCACCCGGCGCTCCCAAGTCTCCGCCGATTCAAGCCGGTTGACCTGCACATTCGTTTCGCGGCCCGGCTCCGCGGGCAATTGTCGGGCAACGTGGCCCCGGCCATGGCCGCGGGAGGGGGACACGGGCGTGCCTGACCTGGTGCGGACGACGGACGGGCGGCGGCTGCGTGTGGAGGTGTCGGGGGATCCCCGGGGGCGACCGGTGTTCCTGCTGCACGGCATGCCGGGCAGCCGGGTGGGGCCGCGGCCCCGGCCGATGTTCCTGTACCAGCACGGTGCCCGGCTCATCAGCTTCGACCGGCCGGGGTACGGCGGCTCGGACCGCCGTCCGGGACGGCGGGTCGTGGACGTCGTCGAGGACGTGGCGGCCGTGGCGGACGCCCTCGGACTGGGCCGGTTCGCGGTGGCCGGCCGCTCCGGCGGCGGACCGCACGCCCTCGCCTGCGCGGCGCTGCTGCCGGGCCGGGTGACCCGGGCGGCCGCCCTGGTGGGGCTCGCGCCGCGGGACGCCGAGGGGCTCGACTGGTTCGCCGGGATGGCGCCGTTCAACGTCCTGGAGTTCCACACCGCCTTCACCGACCCGGAGCGGTACGCGGCCCGGATCATCCCGCGCTCGGCGGTCATCCGCAGCAACCCGGCGCAGATGCTGGAGGACCTGCGGGCGGACCTGACCGAGGAGGACCGGCTGATCGTCTCCGACACCAGCATCCGTTCCATGCTGCTGCGCACCTACCACGAGGCGCTGCGCACCTCTCCGTACGGCTGGATCGACGACGCGTTCGCGCTGACCAGCCCGTGGGGCTTCGACCCGGCGCACATCGGGGTGCCGGTGCTGCTGTGGGCCGGCGCGAAGGACGTGTTCTCGCCCGCCTCCCACTTCTCCTGGCTGGCGGCGCGCATTCCGCGCGCCAAGGCCGTCCTGGAGCCGAAGGCGGCCCACTTCGCCTCGCTGCGCGCGCTGCCCGACGTACTGGACTGGCTGCTGGCGGGCACGCCGAGGGGCTGACGGCGCGCGGCCCACGGCGTGCCGTCGGCCGCGTGCGGTCACACGGCGAGCGGCTCCAGGTCCCGGTACACCCTGCGTTCCTCCATCGCGAAGCGGGTGATGCCGTTGTTCTCGCCGAGTTGCTGGCGCAGCCCCTTCAGCCTCCTGACCGCCTCGTCGTGCAGCGCGCGGGCCTCGTCCAGGCGGCCGAGGGCGGTCAGGGTGAGCGCGCCGTTGCTGACGACGGCGAGGGCTTCGGGATGCTGGGCGCCGAGGTCGGCGCGCAGCGCGTCGGCGCTGCGCTGCTCCCGCTCCCAGGCCTCCTCCGGCCGCCCGGTCTCGGCGAGCACGATCGCGTAGTTGGCGGAGCAGAACTGGGTGTGCGGGTGGTGGGCGCCGAGTACGTCGGTCATGCGGTCCAGCACCTTCAGGAACACCTCCTCGGCCTGCTCCCGGTCACCGCAGCCCCAGTGGAACACGCCGAGGTTGTTCATCGCGGCCTGGGTGTAGGGGTGGGCCTCGCCCGGCTTCTTCACGTACTCGGCGAGCACCTTCTGGGCGACGTCGCGCGCGCCTTCCCGGTCCTCGGCCGCGAACAGGTCCGCGGCGTGGTTCAGCTCGCAGGCGAGGAAGTCCGGGGTGGAGGCCGTGTACTGCGCCCGGTACTGGTCCAGGGTCGCGGAGGTCAGCCGCCGGGCGTCCTCCAGCTGGCCCGCCCTGCGCAGCGACACCGCGAGCGACTTCGCACACCGCAGGGTGCCCGGGAATTCCTTGCCCAGCACGCGCTTGTGCTGGTCGTAGGCCCGGGACAGCACGGTCACGGACTCGGTGTACCGGCCGACCTCGCGCAGGTCGCGGCCGAGGTTCTCCGCGGACGACAGGGTGTAGATGTGATCGGCGCCGTGGACCTGGGTGCGGCGGGCGAGGGTGAGTTCGTCGATCTGCCGGGCATCGCTGTATCTGCCGACCATGCGCAGCGCCAGGGCGAGGTTGTTGGCCGCGTTCAGGGTGCGCGGGTGGGCCTCGTTGAAGATGTCGCTGAAGCCGTTGTGCGCCTCCCGCGCCAGCTCCACCGCCTTGGTGTACTCGCCGAGCGCCGCGAGGTCGCTGGAGAGGCTGGAGGTGGTGATGAACGTGTGCGGGTGCCGGCCGCCGAGCAGCCGGCGCTGCCGCCCGAGCACGTCGTCGTCCATCTCCCGCGCCTCGACGTACAGCCCCTGGGAGCGCAGCACGTTGGCGAGCTGGCAGCGTACGTACAGGTACTGCTCGTCGTCCTCGCCGAGGGGTTCCTTCCAGTGGGCGAGGAGTTCCTCGGCGAGCCGCTGCGCCCGTGGGAACTCGCCGCGTTTCCACAGGTAGCGGACGCGGTCGATGAGCAGCCGGCGTGGTTCCGCCTCGGTGCAGTTACGGATGTCGGAGGCGGGCAGGTGCGGCCACACGATGTCGAACTGCGGCCAGTTCTCCCGGTTGTCGGTGGGCTCGTCGCCCTTGGGGCGGGCCTCCCTGAGGATCTCGTGCACGATGTGCCGGGCCTGCCGCTGCTCCTCCTCCGGCATCCGGGAGCGGATCACCGCCTGGACGAGGCGGTGCACCTGGATCGAGCCGGAGATCTGGTCGACCTTGGCGAGTGCGAGCTGGCCGATCTCCCGCACCAGCTTGCCGATCAGCAGGCTCTCCTTCAGCGTCGTGTCGAAGCGGTGGAGGGCCTTGAGCATCTCGTCGTTCTCGTAGAGCAGCTTGGCGGAGATCGGCTCGGGGGCGAGGAACGCGCACAGCTGCAGCAGCCGTACCGAGGCGGGCGAACGCTCCTTCAGGCGCTCGATGGAGATGTTCCAGGTGGCGGCCACCGTCTCGGGGTAGTCGGCCGGCTGGTTGAGGCCCATCACCGCGGTGGTCTCCTCGGTGAGGCGGCGCAGGTACTCGGCCGTCGGCATGGCGGTCGCGGCCAGCCAGGCGCCGGCCTGCTCCACCGCGAGCGGCAGGTCGCCCACGGCCTCCGCGACCTGGTCGGCCTCCGCCGGGGTCAGGCCCGGGGCGCGCCGGGACAGGTGCTCGACGCTCTCCTGCCGCTGGAAGACGTCGACCGGCAGTGTCTCCCCCTTGTCCGACCACGCCTGGTTCCGCGAGGTGACGAGGATGTGCCCGCCGCCGGTGGCGGGCATGTAGTCCGCGAGGTCCTCCGGATCGTCGGCGTTGTCGAAGACCAGGATCCACCGCTTGGTGGGGTTGCCCCTGGAGAGCATGCGCACGGTTTCCTTGCTGGCCAGCGCCATGTCCTCGCCGCCGGGCGCGCCGATGCGGGAACCGAGTTCGGCGAGCGAGGCCACCACGTTGTCGACGTGCTCGGCCGACACCCACCACACCAGGTCGTAGTCGGCGCTGAAACGGTGCACGTACTCCAGGGCGATCTGCGTCTTGCCGACCCCGCCCATCCCGAACAGCGCCTGGTGCTGCGGCAGTACGGCGGTCATACCGCTGCGCAGCTGCTCCCGCACCCTTTCGAGGATGTAACCCCGGCCGGTGAAGGTGCTGTTGCGCTGCGGCACGTTCCAGTGGTCCGGTACATGGCCGGGGAACCGGGGTGCCGCCGGTCCGCCCTTCGGCGGCTGCCCGGGCAGTTCGAGTGCGCCGAGCAGCGCCCCTTCGCAGCCCGCCTCGTCGAGTCCGTGCAGATCGACGAGGCCGGCCGGATCCAGGTACGACTCCGGCAGCCCGACCTCCTCGACCTGTACCGTCACCAGGCTCCCCGGCTGCCCGTCACCGACGGCCGCCGGGCCGAGGACGCTCTCGACGGTCCGGGAGCCGCGCAGCGCCCTGGACAGCACCACCAGGGTGCAGGCGCCCGGGGCGGTCCGGTCGGGCGGGCCGACGGCGAGGTCGTGCAGCGTGACGGCGCAGCCCGCCCGCTTCAGCAGCGACTCGATCCAGTCGGCCCACATCCGGTTCTCCGCCGCGTACACGATCGCCACCCGCGCCCCGTTGGCCTGCGGCCGGCGCCGGATGAACGCGTCCCGGCTGCGCAGCCGCGCCGGTTCCGGGATCTGCGGCAGCGCGGTGACCTCGTCGTCGGTCACGGCCGCGGTGAGCCGTTCGAAGGCGGCCAGCAGCGACTTGGGATCGCCCTTCTTGTCCCCGACGACGGCGAGGGTCTCCTCGTACGCGTAGTACGGCTTGTACGGTATCTCGACGCTGCCCCAGTAGGCGGTGACCTCGTCGGCGCTCAGCCGCTCCCCGCCCGGCCCCTTCGGCAGTCCGGCGAACTTCAGCCGGGCCACCGCGCGGCCCGCCTCGACCTTGTCCTTCTCGCCGTCGTCGACGCGCATCGGCACGGGCAGCACCCGGATCCGCCGCTTGCGGTGTTCGTCGGCGACGCTGTGCGCGACCTCGGCGGCACCGTCGATGGACTGGTCGCTGAGGGTGAAGCAGTCCACGAGGACGTCGGGCATCTGGAGGGTGCAGATGTCCGCGGTGTCCGACAGGCCGGTGCGCGAGTCGATCAGGACGTAGTCGTACGACCGTTTCATGCTGTCGCGCAGGGCCTCCAGGAACATGCCGCCGTTGAGGCGGTCGTAGAAGTTGTCCCACTCCAGGGAGGAGGCCGTGCCCGAGTAGGCGCGGAACTGGCGGCCCGCGGAGAGGAAGTCGAGCGAGCCGCCGTGCTCGAAGCCGAGTCCCTGGCGTTCCGGGGAGAGCGAGACGGCGTGCTGTTCCACGTCCGCGAACTCCAGGTGCCAGAGTCCCGTGCGGCTGATGCCGTCGGTCGCCGCCCAGGCGTAGTCCTGGAGGATGTTGAGGACGCCTCCGGTGGCGGTGAGCACGTTGGGGTCGAGGAACGGATGGAAGAAACGATCCAGCCCCGGGGCCTCCAGGTCCCAGTCCACGGCGAGGACCCGTTTGCCGTTGGCGGCGAGGATCCATGCGGTGTTGGCCAGCGCCATCGTCCGTCCGGTGCCGCCCTTGTACGAGTAGAAGGTGATGATGCGTCCGTCCCTTGCGGCCGTCATGCCTCTCCTCCGGGGTCGTCTCCCGCGTCCGGGCCGGACGGCGGGTAGGGGTCCGCCAGACGGGGTCTGGGGATGTGCGGGCCCGGCGGCAGTCGGACCTCCGCGTTCTTCAGGAACTGGCGGGTCGTGTAGGCCACGACCTCGGGCAGCACCTTGGTGAAGGACTTGAGCGTGGGGACGCCGTTGACGGCGATCCGGGTGTCGCCGCGCCGGGCCCGCTCCAGGATGGTCGGCATCACCCGCTCCAGCTCCTCGGCGAGCCGCCGCCCCTCCGGCCCGTGGTTCTGCAGGTCCGTCCGGCAGCGCGGCACGATCGCGCTCACCCACGGGCGGGCGTACGCGTCGAACGTCTTCAGTCGGCTCCGGCGCTCCTCGTCGCTCAGCGCCCACTGGTCCACGAGCAGGATGCCGGGCTGCCGCTCACCGGATCCGTGCGGCTCCTCGGCGGGGTTCTCGTCGTCGAAGGCGGCGACCGTCACCCGGTAGTCCAGCGAGCGGATCAGCTCCTCGGCGTGCGTGGACAGCGCGCGTGTCGACTCGGTGTGGTACGGGTTCCAGTCCAGGGCGTCGTCGCCGTACGGCCGGGCGTCGCGGTGCTCCGGGACGGAGTCCTCGGTGGGGGCGGCCACGGTCAGCCGGATGTTCCGGGGGCCGGTGCCGCGCGGTTTGAAGGCGCTCGGGGTGGTCTCGTAGTCCCGGGGGCGTCCGGGCGGCAGCCGGGCCTCGCGGGCCGCCTGCACGATGCGCTCGGCGAGACCGAACACGGTCTCGTCGTACTCGTCGCGCAGCCTGCTGAGCTTGATCAGCCCGTAGATCCCGTTGTTGAGGTACCGCCCGCCCGACGACGCGTTCTCGATGTGCATGTGCCGTACGGAGTCCGGGAGTTCGCGCATGTCGACGCGGGTCCACAGGGCGGGCACGATGGCCGAGGCGGTGGCCGTCCCGGTGGTCCTGGCGTTCAGCATCCGTTCGTGGAACGCGTACCACTCGCGGCCGCACATCTCGCTGGAGAAGTAGCGCGGCGAGAAGAGCGGTACGAACACCCGGCAGGCGGCGAGGTTCTCGCTCAGCTTCTCGGGCCAGCCCTCCCCGGAGCGCATCTCCCGGTCCATGAAGCCGGCCGGGGACCCCGCGGGCAGGTCGGTGAGGGCCATGATGTGGCTGCACAGGTCGTTGAACAGGACGCGCACCCAGTGGTCCGGGTCGCCGCTGTCCGGGCTCCACTGCGGGGTGTGGGCGTACGACAGGAAGAAATAGGGCCGGTTGTCCGGAACCCGATCCTGCACCCGTTCCCCCATGTCCGCACGTCCCCCTGCCCGTCGGCAAGCCGCTGGACCGCCCCCGTCGCCGGTGCGTGCCTCCGCCGGACTCAACAATGTGCCCGACGGACACCGTTTCCGGTTCACTGTTTTCAGGCCAAAGCCCGTCGATATCGAGACATCTGACCCTTGGCGTGGTCCACCACGTCCCGGATACCGCAGAGCACGACCGCCCGCGACGCCCACGCGGACTCGGCGAGCATGCGGCGCGGCAGCCGGGCGCCGATCTCCCCGAAGTCGCTGTCGTCCAGGGCGAGATCCCGGTACTCGACCCAGTTCCCCTTGTCGCCCACCACGCAGCGGTAGGTACGCCGGGGCGGCCTGGGACGCGTGAGGTACTCGGCGTAGTGGAACGCGCTGCACACCTCGAACCCGACCCGCAGCAGCAGGATCTGGGCGTCGGCGGCGTACAGCCTCGCCATCGGGGAGAGCCGGCCCAGGTGGCTGCGCAACGGGTGCCGGCGCAGCAACTTGGCTGCCCCCGGCCCGAGTCCGGCGAAGGAGGTCTGCGGATGCGCGCTGCGCACCGCGCCGTGCGTCGACCGCACGCACTCGGCGAGCGCCCCCATCGTCGGGCACCCGGTGGCCTCCGGTTCGAAGGGCGGCATCGCCCCGCGGTACGCGGCCGCCTCCGCCTCGCTCAGGCCCGCGACGGCTTCCCTGTACGCCCGGGAGGTGTCGGAGTTCTCGGGCGTGAACGCGGGCACGACCAGGGTGCCCGCGGGGCCGAGCGCGGCCAGCAGCGCGTCCCGGACCAGCTCCGGGGCGACCCCGGTGCCGCTCAGCGAGGCGTGCACCATCAGCACCCCGCCCCGCCGGACGCCCAACGACCGTAGTAAGCCGCCCAGTTGTGCCGACTGCGCCACCTCGGTCATGATCCCTCGCGCATACTCGTCCACTGCGACCACATACGGGCCACCAACACGGCCCCGGTCGGTGTCAGTTCGGACTCCGGCAGCAGGGTGAGGGCGGTGAGCGCGCGCGCCGCCGCCCCGTCCGCCCTCCGACCCAGCTCGTCGTCCGCCCGGTCCAGCAGGGCGCCCGCCGGACCGCCCGGCCGGTGCAGGTCGGCCGTCTCGCGCAACGCGGTGAGGCGGGCCCGGCGGCCGATCCGGGGGAGTTCCCGGGCGAACTCCTCGGGGGTCACGTCGACCGCCACGCCCAGCGCCCCGAACCCGTGGCTGCCGAGCACCAGACCGCTGCCCGCCGCCAGCGGGGTGAGGACGGTGGGCCGGAACGCGTCCGGGTCGGAGTGCCGGTCCCACGTCTCCTTGGCCAGCAACTCGTAGGCCCGCGCCATCCTTTCGGCGAACTCGCCGCACCCCAGCGTCGGGGCGACGGGGAAGGGATAGCAGTCGCGGTAGGGGTCGGCGTCGTCGACCAGCGGGCCGTCCTGGACCGGCAGCCGGTCGACCGGGCGCCAGCGCGCGGAGACGGGGACCTCGTCGAGGCGCACCCAGCCTGCGCCGGACTTGCGCTCCTCGCGCACCCGGAAGGCGTCCGGTGCCACGGTGACCTCGACGCGGCCGGGGGCGTCCAGGCGGTAGCTGCCCCAGGTCGGCAGGTGCAGCCGGGTGCCGGGCTGGTCCCAGGACAGCCTGGCCGGCGACCCTGCCCGCAGGGCCGCCGCGGCGGCCAGCGACATGAACCGGGCCGTGTCGGCGGGGCCGTGCAGAGAGCGCCGGAGACTCGTGCGCACGTAGGGGTGCGCGAGCACCTCGTCCAGCCGCGGGGCGGCCTCGGGGTCGGCGTCCAGGGCCAGCAGCAGTCGCCAGGCGTCGGCCCAGTCCGGCTCGGACGCCAGGTGCTCCTGGGCCCGGCGCAGCAGCACTCGGTCCAGCTCCAGCTGAGCCCAGGAGAGCCGGTCCGAGCCCAGCACCGCGGGGGAGAACGAGCGGTCGGTCACCCGGTCGGCGATGCCCTCGACCAGGGAGCGAAGGTCGCCGCAGAAGACACTGGGGTTGTCGAAGCCGTTTTCGGAGCTGTACCGGTGCCCGTACAGGCCGCCGCCGCAGGACCGCACCACCGGACAGCCGCGGCAGGTGTCGCCGAGTCCGTCGACACCCCGCTGCCGGGCCCGGACGCCGGGGTGCGTGGCGAACTCCGCGAAACCGTGCCGGAAGACGTCGTAACCCGTCTCCGGGGCGCCCGCGTAAGCGGTCTTCAGCCAGTCGGCCTGCTCGAAGGTGCCGTCCGTCTCGATCACGGCGAGATCGCTGGGCGCCAGCCCCAGCGCCTCGGTCAGGGGCGGCCCGCCGCGCAGCGTGCTGAGCACCGAGTCGAAGGTCCGCACCGGCATCGGGCGGCCCTGCTGCTCCCAGCGGTCGAAGACCGCGAGCAGCCAGTCGGCGTACGGCGTCCTCGTCCCGGCCGGGTTGGGCGGCGGGCTGTCCCAGGTGGAGTGCGGAAGCAGGTAGTCGATCCGCGGCGGGGCCAGCTCGGTGAGGGAGTCGTGCACGGCGACCGGGTCGTTCGCCACGTCCACCGTGCACAGCACTCCGCTGAACAGGTGACGGTACTCGGGCTCCTGGAGCAGCCGGATGCCGCGGACCACGCGGTCGTAGCTGCTGCGGCCCCTGCGGTCGAGCCGGTGCCGGTCGTTGGCCGCGCGGTCGCCGTCGAGCGACACGCTGACCCGGACCCCGAACTCCCGGCAGACGTCCAGGTGCCGCCGGTTCAGGGTGACCGCGTTGGTGTGCATGCGCAGGTCGAGCGCGGTCAGCGGGGAGAGGGCGCGGGTGAGCTCCGCGCAGATGTCCCGCAGCCGGGCCGGGCCGACCAGCAGCGGCTCGCCGCCGTGCAGGATCACCGAGACGGACTCGAGGGCCCGGGACCCGGCGTACTCGGCCAGCCGGCCGGCGACGGCGCGCACAGTCTCCGGGCGGATGAAGGTCGGGCGGGACCGCCAGCTCTGGTCGGCGTGCTGGTACACGTAACAGTGGTCACAGAGCAGATCACACCTGCTGTGGATCTTGAGGACCAGCTGTCTCAGAGGTGGGTCGTCGGGCGACTGGCTCGTCACCGGAGGCAGTCTGTCAGACTTCCCGTGCCCGAGGCGTCCCAAACCGCTTAAACGGTGGGCGCGTTGACGCCCATCGGCTCACTGACGTGGGCGCGGGCGGTACGCCCGTCCGCCGGGCGCACCCACGTCCGTGTGAACGTTCTCGTGTCGTCGTTCCCGGTCAGAACGCCGAGTTGAACGTCGACTGACCCGAACGGCGGTCGGCGACATCGGTCACGCGGCCCGCGGTGCGCGCCGCGGCGGTCGCGAGCGGGTCGATGTCCGACAGGGGCTTGTGCCGCGCGACCGGCCCCGCGGGCTGAGAGGCGCGCCTCTTGGGCATCGTGCTGAGGTTCATGATTGTTTCGTCGCTCCGGTTCGGGTGCGTGGAACCGACTCTGGTCCCGATGCTGCGGACCCTATACCAGGAATGCCCGGCGCACGTCTTGTGCCCGGCGCGGCTTTCCGTCCTCATTGATTTCTCAAGCCATTTTTTCGGGGGCGCGCGAAAGCCTTCGGGGGCGCGCAGGGCATTCGGGGGGCGTTCATGGGGGCCGCTACCACTCCTGTACCGGGCACCACGCTGGGCGAACAGGATCTGCCGCCGCTGTTCCAGGTGAGTGACCGGTGGGCGCTACGCCACCAGAGTGACTCGTTCCGGGCGGTGCGGACACATCTGATCCTGCTTCTGCTGGCCACCACGGCCGCCGTCCTGACCGAGCAGGCGTCAGGTCATGTCATGACGGTGCTGGCCGCCGTCCTGTACGGGCTGACGATAGCCCTCGGCCTCAGCACCTCGCGCCGTCGGTCCCGCGCCCACTGGCAGGCGCACCGGGCGGCCGCCGAACTGCTCAAGTCGCTCGCCTGGCAGTACATGGTGCACGGCGGGCCCTTCCACTCCCATGTCGCCGACCCGGACGCGGTGTTCGCGGAGCGCCTCGAGGAACGCCTGCGCGAGCTGCGCACATGCGGCTGGGAGGACTCCCGCGACCCCTGGGAGCGGGGCAAGGGGCAGATCACACCGCGGATGCGCGCGGAACGGGCCAAGTCCTACGCGGCGCGCCGGGATCTCTACCTGCGCGACCGGCTCCTGGAGCAGGCCGTCTGGTACAAGAACCGGGCCGCCCGCGCGCACCGCGCCGCCGCCCGCTGGTCCTCCGTCACCGCGGCGCTGACCCTGTTCGCCCTCGCGGCCGCCCTGCTGCGGACCGTCGGCCTGCTCGGCGGCGCCGACCTCGCGGGGCTGCTCAGCGCGGCCGCCGCGGCGGGCGTCGCCTGGCAGGAGGTACGCCGGCACGGCCCGCTGACGCAGGCCCACTCCCTCATCGAACAGGATCTGGAGACCGCCCGGATCGCCATGGCCACGACGGTGACGGAGGCCGGCTGGGCCGAGGCGGTGGGGGAGGCGGAGCGCCTGATGTCCCCGGCACACACCGAGTGGCTGGTGCGCTTCGGCACCTGACGTCCTCTCAGGCCCCTTCCGGGGCCGCCCGGGCGGCGTCAGTCCCGCCGCACCCCCGCCTGCCACAGCACCGTCACCGGCACCCCCTTGCGCCGCGCGTAGGCCACCACGTCACCGGTGCCCCCCGGGCCACGTGCCGGGCGGCCGTCCCAGACGGCGATCAGGTGGTCGGAGTGGTCCACGATCCAGCAGCCCGCCGCGAAGTACGCCTGCTCGTGCGTCGGCTGGACGGGCAGGTCGACGCGGGCCGTACAGGACCGCAGAAGCCTGCGGTACGTGGCCCGGGCCTCCTCGTCGCCCAGATGCGCCTCGTAGTCCATACCGGGGATCACGGCCGTCACCGGGACGCCGTGGGCCAGGGCGATGTCCGCGAACAGCTGGTCGGCGCCGGCCGCGAGGCAGCTGAGGGCCTCCCACGCCACGTCGCTGCGGCTGAACCGACGCCGCAGGGCGGAGTGGACGCAGGGCAGGACGGACGGGGGGATGGCACGGTGCCCGGTCACGCCGACGCGGGTGACGGCGAGGCGGGGGACCGCCGCCGCCTCGGCCAGGTACTCGGCGGACACGGTGATATCGGCTGTCACGGAACGTCCCCTCCCGTCACCATCGGTGAGTCCACCCTAATCGAGGGGCGACAAGGTGCGCAGGGGGCGCATCGACTCACGTCGGTGCCCGGCCGTGCCGGGGACGGGCCGTCAGGCGGCCAGCGGGTCCAGCACCAGCGGCTCGATCCGGCCCTCCAGCATCGCCCCGATGCCCTGGACGGCGCACACGTCCGGCCGCTCCGCGATGTGCACCGGCATGCCGGTGGCCTCCCGCAGCAGCTGGTCGAAGCCGGGCAGCAGCGCCGACCCGCCGACCATCATGATCCCGCGGTCGGCGAGATCGGCGACCAGGTCCGGCGGGCAGTCGCGCAGCACCTTGCCGATCCCGTCCAGGACGGACATGAGGGGTGTCTGGATGGCGTCCCGGACGGCGGCGGTGTCGACCCGCACGCTCCGGGCCAGCCCGGTGGCCACGTCCCGCCCGTGGATCTCGGTGGAGGCGGGGCCCTCCGGGGTGAGGCCGTTGCCGTCCAGGGCCAGCTCAAGGGGCCGTACCGACTGGTTCGGCAGCATCAGCTCGTGCTCGTGCCGCAGGTGCTGGACGATCGCGTGGTCCACGGCCTCACCGCCGACCGGCATCCGCTCGGCGCACACGATCGACCCGAGGGAGAGGACGGCGACCTGCGTCGCGGCGGCACCGCAGACCAGGATCATGCTCGCCTCCGGCCGCTCGACCGGCAGCCCGCACCCCACCGCCGCGGCGATCAGCGTGTCGACCAGCTCCACCCGCCGCGCCCCCAGCCCCACCAGCGTCTCGATGGTCGCCCGCTGGGCCAGCGGGTCGGCGTCGTGCGGGGTGCAGGCCGCCGCCCGCAGCCGGGGCTTGCGGCGCAGCGAGCGGCGGATCTTGTCGCCGAGCAGATGACGCAGCATGCGCTGGGCCATCTCGATGTCGACGATGGTCCCGCCGGAGATGGGCCGTACCACGCGGATGTAGTCGGGGGTACGGCCCGTCATCTTCTCCGCGAACTCGCCGACGGCGATCAGGGCGCCGGTTCGGGTGTTCACGGCGGCGACGGAAGGCTGGTCGACGACCAGGCCCATGCCCTTCACGTACACCCGGGTGCGGGCGGCCCCCAGATCGACGGCGAAATGGCAGCGGCGCAACTGCTCCAGACTGACGGTCACGGCAGATCCTCCCGAGTGCGCGGGCCGTGCGGGGTGGGGACCGCCGGTCGGCGGCCTGCTTCGCATCCTCCGGGGGAACGGAGCGGCGCGCCTGCGGGGAGGGGCC
The DNA here is from genome assembly GCF_042892755.1 of Streptomyces sp. NPDC001714. Classification (NCBI taxonomy): domain Bacteria; kingdom Bacillati; phylum Actinomycetota; class Actinomycetes; order Kitasatosporales; family Streptomycetaceae; genus Streptomyces; species Streptomyces sp. NPDC001714. The sequence goes on along the minus strand of NZ_JBIAUL010000004.1, from coordinate 305,730 downwards.
GGGCGGGGCGCGGCTGAATGGGGGGTTTCCCGGTTACAGGGTGCGGGCGGCCTCCAGGAGGGGGCGCAGGCCGGGTTCGCCGCTGACGTGGAAGAAGGGGATGTCGGCCTGCCGGGCGGCCGACCGCTCGGCCACGGTGGCGGGGTGGAGTCCTCGGGGCCGCACTCCCAGTGCGCGACCGGCTCGTTCAGCCACTCGCGGGGCAGTACGAAAGTGAGCAACGCCTCGGCGTCCGGCCAGGGCAGCCCCGCTGAACCCGCCCGCCAGCGGCTGCCCGTGTGCCGAGGCGGTCTCCGACTGCAGCCACTCGTCGGCGATCAGCGTCCGGGACACGGCACGGTAGCGGGCCTGCACCCCCTCCCCGTAGCCCTCCGGGAAGCGGTACGCGACCAGGTGTGCCCCGCCCCGCTCCGCTCCCGGCGGCACGAACCGGGCCGGCCGTAACGGCACCTCGCGGTCCAGTTCGAGTACGGCGAGATCGCCCGGGTCGGTCCAGCCGCCCGCCCAGCCGCCGTGCACGGCGACGGTCGCGGTCAGCCCGCCCAGGTCCCGGCGGTTCGGGAAGCTCGGTCAGCGGCGCCCAGTCCCGGTCCTGGACGACATGCGCACAGGTCAGCACCGTGCGCGGGGCGACGAGGAAACCCGCTCCGGACACCGCGCCCCCGCACTCGATCCGGGCGTGCCGGGCAGCACCGCTCATGTCGCGTCGGCAGCCCCGGAGGTCCAGCTCAGCCGTACCACCAGCTGCCCCTCGGCCGCGCCCTTGGCGATCACGGCGCCCGCCTCAGCCGTCAGCTTCACCCCGAACTCCAGCTCCACCGCGTCGGGTTGCAGAGCGCCGTCCCGGAAGACCCGCAGCGCGGACTGGGCCGCCGCCCGCACCCCGTCCAGGGCGCCCTCGAAGGAGCGGGTGGCCTGCGCGGCCGGTCCCGAACCGCCGTCGCGGGAGACCGGACGGCTGCCGGGCCCACCGTCGGCCGACTCCACGACGACGACGGCGCCGTCCTCGGTCTTGAACTCCATCATCCTCGCCATGGCGCCCCCGGCTCCCCCGTGTCCTCGACCCCGTAACCGGCCCATTGTCACCGAAGGCGACGGCCCGTGTCCGCCCGCCGCGACGGAAACCGCCCGGACGTGCCGTTTCCGCTCCGGCGCCCAACACCTGTGCGGTACAGGCCCCGTGACACCCTCTCGGAACGACCGACGAGGGTCGGGCGGGTGAGCGGGTGAGGCAGCGCCCCGCAGGGGCGCTGGGGACCCCCGGCCGACGGCTGGGGGAGGAACTGCGCGACCAGCCTCCACGAACCCGCAGACGACCACGATGGCCGGGCGGCCGGGCGGGCGGTCGGTCGGGTCGGGTGGGGCAGGTGGACGCGCGGTCGAGCGGATGGGCGGCCGGGCGGCCGGGCGGGCGGTCGGGTCGGGTGGGGCAGGTGGACGCGCGGTCGAGCGGATCGGCGGGCGGGAGGTCAGCCCGGTGGTGGGGGTGCGGCGGAGCCGGTCGTGGGGTGGCCCACGATGCCCCGGACCACCCCCAGCTCCACCAGGTCCTGGGGCCGGATGCGCAGCTGGCCGGCGGTGGTCTCGGTCTCTTCCGGGGGGCGTTTCAGGATCGCCGCCGCCAGTTCGGGTGCGATGACGGAGAAGTAGCTGTCCGGGGTGGCCCAGGTGTTGCCGGGCGCGGCCAGTGCCAGGGCGCCGCCCGAGCCGCCCTCGCCGATGACGAGGGTGGTGATCGGCGTCCGGGCCGCCGCGACCTCGCCGAACAGCTCCGCGATCGCGGCGCCCGCGCCCTGCCGTTCCGCCTCGGCGTCGTTCGCGGCGCCCGGGGTGTCGACGAGGGTCAGCACGGGGATCCCCAGCCGGTCCGCGAGCCGTATCAGGCGGGCGGCGGTGCGGTACCCGGCGGGCCGGGTAGCCGTCCCGGTCTGCGCGGCGAAGGCGACCGTACGGCCGTCCTCCCGCTCGCCGAAGCCGCACAGCATCCCGTCGGGGTCCGCCCCGCCGCACCGGTCGCCGACCAGGGCGGCCCGCCGGGTGAAGTAGGCGTCCAGGTAGGCCTCGGCGCGCGGCCGGTGCGGGGCGCGGGCGCGCCGGACGGCCTCCCAGCCGGTGGCGGGCAGCGCGGTGCCGCCGAGGGCGTCCGGCGGGTCGGCGGGTATCGGGGCGGGCGCGGTCAGCAGCCGCAGCCACAGCCCGAGCGATGCCTTCAGCTCCGCCGCAGGCACCACGGCGTCCGCCGCCCCGGCCGCGAACTGGGCCTCGGCCGTGTACGCGGCCGGGTCGGCGTCCGGCGGGCGGACCCGGGAGCCGGCGAAGCCGACCTGCGCGCCGGGCAGCGCCAGGATCACATCGGCGCCGGCGCCCAGGGTGGCCCAGCCGCCGCCGGTCGTCGGGTCGCGCAGGACCGCGACCTGCGGCAGCCCCGCCTCCCGGGTGAGCGCCGACTGGCGTGCCACGCGCTGGAGTTGGGAGAGGGCGAGCATGCCCTCCTGCATCCGGCTGCCGCCGGTGGCGACCAGCGGCACGACCGGGAGCCGGTGGGCGCGGGCGTGGACGTACGCCGCCTCCAGCCGGTCGCCGGTCCGCTCGCCCAGCGAGCCGCCGAGGAAGCCGAACTCGAACGCGATCAGCACGGCCGCGGTGCCCTCGACGCGCGCGGTGCCGACGACGACGGACTCCTCCTCGCCGGTGCGCTCGGCGGCACGGGCGCGCGAGGCGTCGTACCCCTGCCAGCCGAGCGGGCCGTCGGGCGGCGACTGCCGTGCCGGGTGCGGGAGTCCGGCGAAGGTGCCGGGGTCGGTGACAAGGTCGAGGATCCGGCGGGCGGAGAGCCGCTCGGGCGTCGGCTCAGGCACCGAGGGCCCGCTTCATGATCTTCCCCATGTCGTTGCGGGGGAGGGCGTCCAGGTAGTGGACGACGCGGGGCCGCTTGTGCGGGGCGAGCCGCCCGGCGACATGGTTCGCCAGCTCCTCGGCGGACGGCGGTGACTGCGGGTCGGCCGGGACGATCCAGGCGACGATCCGCTCGCCCAGGTCCGCGTCCGGCTCCCCGGTGACCGCGGCCTCCCGCACCCCCGGATGTTCGAGCAGCGCGTTCTCGATCTCGCCGGCCCCGATCTTGTAACCCCCGCTCTTGATCAGGTCGGTGGCCTTGCGCCCGACGATCCGCACATAGCCGTCCGGCTCGCGCACCGCCATGTCCCCGGTGCGGAACCAGCCGTCGGCGGTGAAGGCGGCGGCGGTGGCGTCGGGCCGGTTGAGGTACTCGGTGAACAGGTTCGGGCCGCGCACCTGGATCTCCCCGACGGTCTCCCCGTCGAACGCGGCGATCGCCGTCCCGTCCTCCTCCACCAGCCGCAGCTCCACCCCCGGCAGCGGCAGGCCCACGGTCCCCGCCCGGGCCTCCCCGTCCACACGCACACTGGTGTTCATCAGGGTCTCCGTCATGCCGTACCGCTCGACGACCCGCCGTCCGGTCGCCGCCGCGATCCGCTCGTGGTCGTGGACGGGCAGCGCGGCCGAGCCGGAGACCAGCAGCCGGGCCCTGCCGAGCGCCTTCGCCAGTTCGGGGTCGGCGGGCAGCGCCTCGGCGATGCGGTGGTACATGGTCGGCACGCCGAACACCATGGTCGCCCCGTCGTTCAGCTCGCGCGTGACCCCGTCGGTGTCGAACCGCCCCAGGTGCCGGACCGAGCCGCCACGCCGCAGCGGCCCGAGGATCCCCAGCACCAGCCCGTGCACGTGGAAGAGCGGCAGGCCGTGGACGAGGACGTCCTCCCCGGTCCACTGCCAGGCGTCGGCGAGCGCGTCCAGTGTGGCGGCGAGCGCCCGGCGCGGGATGACGGCGCCCTTGGGCGGCCCGGTGGTGCCGGAGGTGTAGACGACGAGGGCCGGGTCGGACTCGGCGGTACGGTCCTCGGGCAGCGGCCCCACGGCCGCCGCGTCGACATCGATCCGCTCCAGCCCGGTGAGCGCGGCCGGGAGTTCGGCGCCGGGCGCGGCCAGCACGGCGGCCGGTGCGCTGTCGGCGAGGATGTGCGCGAGTTCCTTGTCACCCGACTTCGGGTTGAGCGGTACGGCCGCCCGCCCGGCCAGCAGGGTGCCGACGACGGCCACCGCGGTCTCCAGCTCCGGCGTCGCCCACACCGCGACCCGGTCGGCGTCCCGGACCCGGCCGGCGAGGGCGCCGGCCGCGGCGGCGAGCTGCCCGTACGTCAACGACCGCGCCCCGAACCGCAGGGCAACCTGCTCGCCCGGACCGTCCACCAGGGCCGGAAACAGAAACGACACGCGACGACTCCTCACCGGTCGGAACCTCGACAGCCTCTTCCTACACCAGCCACCACCCTCCGGGGCCACCCCACTCGCGCTCCGCACCACGACGTTGATCACAGTGCCGGGACGGTGGCCGGGGAGACCGGTGCCGTGACAGGCCATGGGGGGCTTCTGCCGAGTGAGGCGGCGGCCATGGGCCGGACCGGACGGCCCCCGGAGGCCGCGCCCTCTCTACCAACCCCGCACCGCACGTTGCCGCAGGCCGGGACGGGGTGCCCGCAGAGGGTGTTCTCCCGGCCCGCCCTGTGCGTTGCCGCCGGCCGGGACGGGGGTGCCCCGGACGGCTTTCTGCCCCGGTCGGATCTCTGTCCTCCTCAGCCTCCTATCCGACCGAGACAGGTGGGTGGGCGGGCGAGAAGACGTCGGCCACGACCGCGCTCACGTTGTCGGCGCCGCCCGCCTCGTTGGCCGCCTCGACCAGCACCCGCACCGCGTCACCGGGCTCGCCTGCCCCCAGCAACTCCCTGATCCGCTCGTCGGAGACCTGCCTGGTCAGCCCGTCCGAGCAGACCAGGTACCGGTCGCCGGCCCGGGCCTCGTGCAGTTTCAGGTCCGGGGTGTCGGCGGCGTCACCCGGCAGGGCCTTCGCCAGCAGCATCCGCTGCGGATGGCTCTCGGCCTCCTCCGGCGTCAGCCGGCCCTCGTCGATCAGCGACTGCACCACGGTGTGGTCGTGCGTGATCCGGAACAGCTCCCCGTCCCGCAGCAGATACGCCCGTGAGTCCCCGATGTGCACCAGGGCCAGTCGGGACCCGGTCCACAGCAGCGCGGTGAGTGTCGTACCCACATCCGCACTCCCGTCCGCCACCCCCTGTACGGCCTCGCCCGCCGACCGCACCGCGTCCTCCAGGAGGTTCAGCACGTTCCCCGCCGAAAGCTCGGCGTCCTCCAGGGGCTTGAGCGCCGCCACCGCGGCGGCACTGGCCGACGCCCCGGCCGGCCCGCACCCGTCGGCGACGGCCAGCAGCCGGCGCCCCGCGTACGCGGTGTCCTGGTTGGACGGCCGGACCTGCCCCCGGTCCGAACGGGCGGCGTAAGCCAACTCCAGCATCATCTCCGTGTCCCTTCTCGACTCTCCGGTCAGGTGGTCGACGAGGAACGCGGCCAGGTCCCGCCGTACGGCGGTCTCCGCCTCGACGCGGGCCCAGTACGCCCGTACCTCCCGGGCGGCCGGACCCGCGGGCAGCGCGCACACCTCACGGATCCGCGCCAGCGGCATGCCCAGCCGCCGCAGCCAGGCCACCAGCCGGGCGCGTTCCAGCTGCGCGTCGGCGTAGTACCGGTAGCCGGTCTCCGGGTCGACCCGGGCGGGCTTCAGCAGGTCCAGCTCGTCGTACAGCCGCAACGCCTTCGGCGAAAGCCGGCAGGCCTTCGCGAAGGCCCCGATGGTCAGCCACTCCATACCGGATCCACCTCACGTTCCTCGACGTCCGCCACCGATGCTGGGGCTTCACCGAAGGTGAAGGTCAACAGCGTTCCCGGGTTAGCCTGCCGCAGGAAGGAACGCCGACGTCCAGAGCCAAGGGAGCCCCCGCCGTGCCCCGCATAGCCCTCGCCACCTACGACCCCGGCACGGCACCCAGCAAGGACCAGGACCTGCCGGTGCTGCTGGAGGCGCTGACCGCCGCCGGGGCCGAGGCCGTCGCCCGCCCGTGGGACGACCCCGAGGTGGAGTGGGGCGGCTACGACCTGGTCGTCATCCGGTCCACCTGGGACTACAGCTGGCGCACCGAGGAGTTCGTGCCGTGGGTGGAGCGGGTGGGGAAGGCGACCCGGATCGCGAACCCGGTCGAGGTCGTGCGGTGGAACACCGACAAGCGGTATCTCGGTGATCTCGCGGCGGCCGGTGTGCCGGTCGTGCCGACCCGGTATCTGGCCCCCGGCGACCCGGCCGCCGAGCTGCCCGCCGACCGTGAGTTCGTCGTCAAGCCCACCTTCGGCGCCGGCGCCCGGTTCGCCGCCCGCTACCCGCCCGGCGACCACGCGACGGCCGTACGGCACCTCGCCCGGATGCACGAGGAGGGGCTGACCGCGATGGTCCAGCCGTACGTCTCCGGCATCGACGTCAGCGGCGAGCGGGCGCTGCAGTTCTTCGGCGGGCGGCTGCTGCACGCCAGCCGCAAGCGGGCGGTGCTCACGCCGGGCACGGCGTACGACGCGGACAAGGTCGCTCACCCGGAACTGGCGGCATGGACCCCGACACCGGCCGAACTCGCCGTCGCGGAGCGCGCGTTGGCGGCGGTGCCGGACGCGCCCGAGCTGCTGTACGCCCGGGTGGACCTGGTCGACGGCGCGGACGGGCGGCCGCAGGTGATGGAGCTGGAGCTGGTCGAGCCGAACCTGTTCCTGTTCCTGCACCCCGGGTCGGTGGCCGCGGTGGCGGAGGCGGTCCTCACCGCGGCTCGTCGATGACGGCGGTGCGCTGCAACAGGCCCCAGGTGAACTCGGCGACCACCTGACGGCCGTCCGGCACCTTGAAGGTGAGTCCCCAGCGGGTGGGGGCCGTGCCCTCCAGCGGGCGGGCGGGGGCGAAGGCGCGGGCGGCCTCGTCGACCGTGCAGGACCAGGGGGTCAGGTCGTCGAAGGTCTCCAGTTTCGGGGCGGGGGCGTCGGGGGCGCGGACCAGCCATTCGTTCCAGACCGCGCCGGCGGGGCCGACCATGACCTCGAAGCGCAGGGTGGGCCACAGGGGGAGCGGCCACTGCCAGGCCGCGCACTCCAGGTCGCCGACGGTGCGTTTGGTCTCCCACGCGGGCGGGCCGAGGACCGAGCGGTAGCGGGAAGCCGCCGAGCGGGACCGGGGCGAGCGGGCCATCGCCTGCCAGCGCTTGTTGGCCTCCCGCATGTCCGCGATCGACGCACCCAGCGTGCGCCGGGCGTCCTCCACCAGGTCCGGGTTGTGGTCGGCCATGCGGCGCAGCAGCACCAGCTGGAAGTCCAGTTGCATGCTCCCCATGGTGCACATGCGTGTGCCCGGCTGGTTCCCGGCCATTGCCCACGCAATCCCCGATGGCTAGCCTGTGTTCGTCATGCCGATCGCCTGTTGATATCTCGAACGGCTCCGCAGCTGAGACGCGCGCCGCACCGATATCCGGCGCCTAGACCCAAGGGAGGGGGCCGGACGTGGGACGCCTCGTGCCTGCCGTGACCCGGGCTCTCGACATTCTTGAGCTCTTCCTGGACGGGGACGGGACCCTCTCCGCCCCCGACATAGTGCGCAAACTCCAGCTGCCGCGGACCACCGTGCACGAGCTGGTGACCACGCTCTCCGCCCGGTCGTACATCGTGCCCGTACCCGGACAGCCCGGACGCTACCGGCTCGGTGTCCGTCCGTACCAGCTAGGCAGCCGGTACGCCGAGCAGCTCGACCTCGCCGCCGAGGGCCAGCAGGTCGCCCGCTCGGTCGCCGAGACCTGCGACGAGACCGTCCACGTGGCGATCCTCGAAGGCACCGACGTCATCTACATCGCCAAGGTCGACTCCACGCACGCGGTCCGCATGGTCTCCGCCGCCGGCCGCCGGCTGCCCGCCCACTGCACCTCGGTCGGCAAGATGCTGCTGGCCTCGCTGCCGGAGCCGGAGCTGACCGCGCGCATCCCGGACGACGCCGACCTCGTCGCGATGACCCCGAACAGCATCACCGAGCCGGGCGCCCTGCGCGAGGCCCTCACGGAGATCCGCGCCCGCGGTATCGCCGTGGAGAGCCGCGAGTCCAACCCGGACGTCTCCTGCGTCGCCGCGCCGGTCCGCGACCGCACCGGCCAGGTGGTCGCGGCGCTCTCCATCTCCGTCCCGATGATCCGCTGGAGCGACGAGCGCCGCCGCGAGCTGGAGCAGCTCGCGGCCAAGGGCGCCGCCGAACTCTCCGAGCGCCTCGGCCACCGGAGCGTGGCATGACGACCGTGACGACGACGGCGTACGAGGTCGCGGTCGCCGCGGAGGCGACCCTCGGCGAGGGTCCCACCTGGGACCCGGCGACCGGCCGCCTGATGTGGATCGACGTCCTCGGATCACGGATCCACACGTACGACCCCGCCACCGGGCACCGCACGATCCGGACGACGGACCAGCACGTCGGCGCGGTCAAGCCGCGGGCCGGCGGCGGCCTGGTCCTCAACCTCCGCGACGGCGTCGGCCTCCTCGACCCCGACGGCACGTTCCGCTGGCTGCACCGCGAGCCGGTCCCGGGCCGCCGCGCCAACGACGCGGCCGTCGCCCCGGACGGCTCCCTGTGGGCCGGCACGATGCGCTACGACGAGGCGACCGGGGGCGGCACGCTCTCCCGGGTGGCACCCGACGGCACGGTGACGACGTTGCTGCCGGACGTCACGGTCAGCAACGGCATCGGCTGGAGCCCGGACGGCCGCCGCGTCTACTACGTCGACTCGCCGACCCGCCGCCTGGACGTCTTCGACTACGCCGACGGACTCCCCGTGAACCGCCGCCCGTTGGTGACGATCGAGGAGGACGCCGGTTTCCCCGACGGCCTGACGGTCGACGCGGACGGCTGTGTGTGGGTGGCGCTGTGGGGTGGGGGAGCGGTACGGCGCTACTCGCCGACGGGTGAGCTGGACCGGGTCATCTCCCTTCCCGCCACCCTCACGACGGCCTGCGCGTTCGGGGGCGCCGATCTGACGGACCTGTACGTCACGACGGCACGGGTGGGGCTGGATCGGCCGCATCCGACGGCGGGGTCGCTGCTGGTGATCCGGGGCGCGGGCAAGGGCGTTGCCCAACCGGCCTTCCAGGGCTGACCTTCCAGCAGCGCCCCGTCAGGGGCGCGGGGCTGCATCCGGTTTGCGGTTGCCGCGGCGTGGGCGCGATCAGCCTCCGCAGGCTGACGACGGCCGTTCGGCAGCGCCCCGTCAGGGGGGGGCGGGGCTGCATCCGGTTTGCGGTTGCCGCGGCGTGGGCGCGATCAGCCTCCGCAGGCTGACGACGGCCGTTCGGCAGCGCCCCGTCAGGGGGGGGG
>NZ_JBIAUL010000004.1:0-296323 GCF_042892755.1 Streptomyces sp. NPDC001714 | reverse complement strand
GGCGGGGCTGCATCCGGTTTGCGGTTGCCGCGGCGTGGGCGCGATCAGCCTCCGCAGGCTGACGACGGCCGTTCGGCAGCGCCCCGTCAGGGGCGCGGGGCTGCATTTGATTTGCGGCTTCCGCCGCGTGGGCGCGACCAGCCCCCACTCGCCCGCAGGCGAAAGACGACCCTGCTGGGCCGGGCGGTCGACCGTCTGCGGCGCCGTCGTGGCCGGTCGCGCAGTTCCTCCCCCAGCCTTCGGCCGGGGGCACCCCCAGCGCCCCTTGCGGGGCGCTTCGCAGGGGGGCGCTACTGAAGGCCGGCCCTCTTCAACTCCTCCGCGGTCAGCGGTGGTCCCGTCAGCGGCGGCTTGAGCGGGCCCGCCAGGGCCGCCAGCAGGACCGACGGGGTCAGGAGTACCTCCGCGCGGCGCTCCAGTGAGGTCACGTCCGTGACGCGGCGGGCGATGCGGCCGTTGCCCGTGGCCGTGTACATGAGCCGGGACACGTACGCGGCCACGAGCCGGTCCCGGGCCGTCGGCCCGTTCTCCGTCGCGCCCGGATAGAAGACGTCCTGCCCGATGGCGAAGTCCCAGGCCGCCCCGACCGGCCGGGCGACCGCCTTCTGGACGCGACGGGACAGGCCGGGCGCGCCGAGTCCGTGACGTCGCGTCAACTCCCGCAGGAGCAGCGCGCTCTGCGCGCCCACGGCCATGCCGTGACCGTAGACGGGGTTGTACGCGGCCAGGGCGTCGCCGAGGACCGTGAAGTTGTCGGGCCAGGCGGGCATCCGTTCGTAGTAGTACCGGCGGTTGACGGTGGCCCGGGTGACGACGACGTCGGACAGCGGCTCGGCCCGGGCGAGCAGGTCGCCGATGAGCGGGTGCCGCAGCCGCTCGCGGGCGAACGGGACGAAGTCGTCGGCGGAGGAGGTCGGTTCGCCCCCGCGGGTGCCGTTGAGGGTGACGATCCAGCGGCCGTTCTCGATGGGCAGCAGGAAGCCCGCCCGGCCGGGACTGGCGTCCCGCGGGTCCGGCTGCACGTTGATCACCGGGAAGCCGGCCCGGGCCTGCTCCGGTGCGAGGTAGAGCCGGCTGGCGTAGGCGAGACCGGTGTCGACCTCACGGCGGTTCGGCTCGGGCAGCCCGAGTGCCGCGAGCCATCGGGGGGCTCCGGAACCCCGGCCGGTGGCGTCGACGACCAGGTCCGCCTCGAGAGTCCGCTCCCGGCCGTCGCGGTCCCGCACCTGGACCCCGGTGACCGCCTGCGCGCCGCCGGTGAGTCCGAGCACCTCCGTGCCCCCGGCCACCTCGACGCGGCCGTCCGCGAGGACCCGCGCCCGGACCGTCGCGTCCAGCAGGTCCCGGCCGGCCAGCAGCACGTGGTGGGACTCGGGCCAGCGGCGGAACCAGCCGTGCGCCGAGAGGGCGACCATGTCCGTGGTGACCGGGGCCCGGCGCGCCCCGGCGTCCAGGAGTGCCGCGGTGACTCCCGGCAGCAGTTCCTCCATCGCCCGTACCCCGCCCGACCAGAGCATGTGGGCGTGCCGGGCCTGCGGAAGTCCCTTGCGGGGCTCGGGCGTCACGGGCAGCTCGTCGCGTTCCACGACGACGACCCGGTCGGCGAGACCGGCCAGGGCCCGGGCCGCGAGCATGCCGGTGTGGGATCCCCCCAGGACGACGGCGGCTCTGGCGGGGGAGGGACGTTCACTCATGCGTGGACATGCTCTCTGCCGGGACGGTCGCGCGGACGCGTACCGCCGTGATCTCGTCGGGGTGGCGCAGGACCTCGGAGACGGCCTGGATCTCCTGGAGCAGGTACGAGGTGTCGGTCTCGCCCGTGCCGCCGTCGTCCGGGGCGTGCCGTCCGCTCTCGACGGCCTCCAGGATCGCCACGGCGGCGGCGAGGGACCGGGCCCGGCCGGGTTCGTGGCCGAGGGCGAGGGCGGCGTCGCGGGCCCGGCCGCGCAGGTTCTCGTCGAGGAACCGGGACAGTTGCAGGAGCGCGTCCCGGATGTACGTCTCGCGGCGGATCAGGCGCATCTCGGCGGTGGCGCGCAGGGCGAGCGGTTCGCGGCCGCCCGTGACGGTCCGCATCAGCCGGGCGAGCGGCCTCAGGGCGCGGTGCCGGCGGCGCAGCAGCCAGCGGTCGTGGAAGTACTGGCCGGCGTGCGGGACGATGAAGCCGATCGCGACGAACGTGGCGGCGATGCAGGCGGCCGACGGCGCGATGTTGGTGTTCAGCCAGTCCAGGTCGTGACCGGTCCAGCGGGCCACCACGGCCGTGAACTTGGCCGCGCTGAAGACCAGGTTCGTCGCGTAGCCGATGCCCAGGAACCTGAGCCCCCAGCGCAGCCAGGCGTCGAGGCCGTCGGTGCGGATCCAGTTCCACACGAGCCGGGTGGTGATCGCGCAGGCCACGGTGTGGGCGAGGAGGTAGAGCAGGATCTCCTCGCGCATGAACGGCGTACTCGCGTAGTAGGTGTCCAGGTTCCGGACCTGTTCCACGGGCACGTCGGCGAGCGCGAACAGCACCCACAGGGCGACGACCACGGCCGCGTAGACGCAGACCACCCAGCGGGTCGCGCGCCGGGTCTGCTCCCGGCGGTCGGTGTGGCCGTTGCGCCAGTGCACGACCAGCAGCAGCCAGGACGCGGACAGCGCGGTGATCAGGGAGTACACCAGAGGAGCCGCGATGTTCGGCACGCCGGTGACCCGGTTCGTCCAGGCGATGGTGGCCGGAGCGGCGAAGGCGAACACCGCGCAGGCGAACAGCAGCAGGCCGCCGACGGCACGCAGCAGCGGGTCCCGCCAGAGCTTGAGGATGCTGGGCAGCTTGATCACCAGGGCCGCGGTCAGCACGAGGCCCGGGAGCCAGAAGGAGATGTACAGCCCGGTGAAGAACGCGGCCGGGCCCTCGGCCAGTCGGAGGTGCGTCACCGCGCTCCGCCTTCACGCCCGGGGTAGCCGAGGGACCGCTGGACCGGATCGGGCGGAGCCTCGCCGCCCTGTCCGGGCAGGAAGGACCGCAGGGCGGCCGCCAGCCGGTGCCCGAAGTCGTCGGCCTCGGCCTCGTCGGCCTCCCGGGAGCCGTTGCGGGCGGCCACGGTCAGGGCGACGGAGTCCCAGCCCTGGCGCCCGGCGAGGGCGTTCGCGGCGGCCGCGTGGTGATGCGTGTGACGCGCCTGCATGTGCCACAGCTCATGTCCCAGGATGACCAGTTGCTGGACGGCCTCGGCCCGCTCCTCCACGATCACCAGGTCGAAGTCCTGGAACTCCACCCACAGTCCGGTGACCTCGATCTCGTCGGGGAACCGTTCGAAACGCAGCTCGACGGGCCGGCCCTCGCGTCCGAGGCTCGTCTCGTCGCACAGTGCCCGGCACAACTCCCGTACGTCGGCCGGTTTCCGGGTTCTGGCGCGGACGGCCGCGGTGAGGTCGGCGGCGAGCCTGCGCATCCGCGCGTTCGACCGGGAGCGCCGCAGCTCCGCGGCCGGCCGGGAGCGCCGCAGCCCCGCGGCGATCCGGGCCCACCGGTGCCGCGCGCCGGCCAAGTCCATCGCTCCCCCTTCGCACCGCCCCGACGGCGGTCACCGCGCTGCGTCGGCCCGTCCGAGACTACGCGTCCGGATGTGTCCGCGTCATGCCATCCGGGGCCGTTGGTTCGAGCGGTGCTTCAGATGTCAACGAGTGTCCGATGCATGAAAGTCACGCGCGACCCATTGACGCGCAAGCGCTTCGATTTTACGGTCCCGTTCGAAGTTACGAGCATGAGCCGATATGTCGAACAAGGGTCACGGGCGAGCACGACGGATCCCGAAGGTGAGGGCAGGCAATGGGACGACCTGGCCTCAGTCGCAGGCAACTACTGGGCACGGCGGGAGGGTTGGCGGTGGCGGCGAGCTTCGGCTTCGCGGCCGTCGAGGGCGCCTCGATCCTCCACCACGGCCGCTACTACTACCTCTTCGCGTCCTACGACGCCTGTTGCGCGGGCGTGAACTCGACGTACAAGATCAGGGCGGGCCGCTCGACGACGGTGACGGGCCCGTACGTGGACAGCACGGGGACTCCGATGCTGGAGGGCGGCGGCGACCTCCTCCTCGCCTCCCACGGCCGCTACATCGGCCCCGGCGGCGAGTCCACCTTCCACACCCACGGCAAGACCTGGCTGGCGTACCACTACTACGACGCAGAGGACAACGGCACGCCAAAGCTGGGGCTGAACCCTCTGGGTTGGACGAAGAACGGCTGGCCGAAACCCACTTAGGGGCAGCCAACCCAGGGGCGCGGGGAACTGCGCGACCAGCCACCGACCACCCGCACCCGCCCACGACCGAGAACCACCCACCCCCGAAAGGCGAACATTGCGCACCGCCCGCTTCACCCTCGACCCCGCCTTCACCACCGGCGAAGTCAACCCCCGGCTCTTCGGCTCCTTCGTCGAGCACCTGGGCCGCTGCGTCTACACCGGCATCTTCGAGCCCACCCACCCCACGGCCGACGCCGAAGGCCTCCGCACGGACGTCCTCGACCTCGTCCGCGAACTCGGCGTCACCACCATCCGCTACCCCGGCGGCAACTTCGTCTCCGGCTACAGGTGGGAGGACTCGGTCGGCCCGGTCGAGGACCGCCCCCGCCGCCTCGACCTCGCCTGGCGGTCCACGGAGACCAACCGCTTCGGCCTCTCCGAGTACATCGCCTTCCTGAAGAAGGTCGGCCCGCAGGCCGAGCCCATGATGGCGCTCAACCTCGGCACGCGGGGCGTGGCGGAGGCCCTGGAACTCCAGGAGTACGCCAACCACCCCTCCGGCACCGCCCTCTCCGACCTCAGGGCCGCGCACGGCGACAAGGACCCCTTCGGCATCAAGGTCTGGTGTCTGGGCAACGAGATGGACGGCCCCTGGCAGACCGGCCACAAGACGGCCGAGGAGTACGGCCGCATCGCCGCCGAGACCGCCCGCGCCATGCGCCAGATGGACCCGTCCGTGGAACTGGTCGCCTGCGGTTCCTCCAGCCAGTCCATGCCGACCTTCGCCGAGTGGGAGGCGACGGTCCTCGCGGAGACGTACGACCTGGTCGACTACATCTCCCTGCACGCCTACTACGAGCCCCAGGACGGGGATCTCGACTCCTTCCTGGCCTCGGCCGTCGACATGGAGTCCTTCATCGAGAACGTGGTCGCCACCTGCGACCACGTGGGCGCCAGGCTGAAGTCCCAGAAGAAGATCAACCTGTCCTTCGACGAGTGGAACGTCTGGTACACCTCGAAGTGGCATGAGATCGAGAACTCCGCCGCGCGGGACTGGTCCGAGGCCCCCCGCCTCCTGGAGGACAACTACAGCGTCCTGGACGCGGTGGTCTTCGGCTCCCTCCTCATCGCCCTGCTCCGCCACGCCGACCGCGTCACGGTCGCCTGCCTGGCCCAGCTGGTCAACGTCATCGCCCCGATCATGACGGAGCCCGGCGGCCCGGCCTGGCGCCAGACGACGTTCTTCCCCTTCGCCCAGGCGTCGCGGTACGGCAGGGGCCGGGTCCTGGACGTCCGGGTCGACTCCCCGACCCACGAGACGAAGAAGTACGGCGAGACCGACCTGCTGCACGCCACCGCCGTCCGCGCCGACGACGGCACGGTCACCGTCTTCGCCGTGAACCGCAGCCGGACGGAGGCACTGCCGCTGGAGGTGGCGCTGAGCGGACTCGGCCTGACGTCCGTGGCGGAGCACAGCGTGCTGGCGGACGCGGACCCGGACGCCCGCAACACCCTGGAGGAACCGGAGCGGGTGACACCTCATCCGGCAGAGGGCACGTCGCTGAACGAGGGCACACTGAGCGCCGTCCTCGAACCCTTGTCCTGGAATGTGATCCGCCTGGCGTAAGCGCCCCTTTAGGGGCGCGGGGCTGTGTTTGATCTGCGGCTGCCGCCGCGTGGGCGCGAGCAACCACACACGACCCGCAGTCAACGGCCGGGGGAGTCCACCCCCACGACCTCCACTCCTCCGGCCGCACTCCCCAGCAACTCAAGCCGCACCGCCCCAGGACCGGCCTCGGACGTTCCGTCCGCAAGCACGGCCAACGCCAACGTGTTGGAACCCCGGGTCCGCAGAATCCCGTTCGGCAGCACGAACGTGTGCTGCGGCCCCACGTCGTTGACGTACTGCCCCAGGTTCCAGCCGTTCAGGAAGATCTGCACCCGATAGGCCCGCGCCGGATCGTCCTCCAGCACCAGCCCCACCGACGCGTCCACCCCGCCGGGCACCGACAGCCGGAACCCGGTCCGGTACCAGGTGACCCCCATCCCCTGGTCCGCGCGGGGAAGCGAGACCGCCTCCCACCCGCCGTCCGCGAAGCCGGGCAGGTGCCAGCCCTCCCGCTCCCCGTACAGCCCCCCGTTGTTCTGCGGCCCGCGCACCGGATCCGGAGCGGCCGCCCCCTGGATCCGCCAACTCGTCTTCGGCGAGGCCCCCTTGAAGGAGACGGCGGTCAGCCCGCGCGCCACCTTGTGGGTGTCCAGCGACCCGCCGTCCATGTCGTGCTGCATCCGCCGCACCAGCACGGACAGCACATGCCGCTGCTTCTTCCGCTGTTTCTTCCTCAGCCCTTCGGCGGAGAACCCGGCGGTGGCCGTCCAACTCCCCTTCCGTACCGTCTTCGCATCCGGCACCGGCATCCGGTGCGAGCCCAGCGGCACCCCGTCCAGCCAGGCCATCAGCATGCCCTGCGTACCCGTGCTGTAGGCCAGCGAGACCGACTCCAGGTCCGACAGGTCACCGTCCACGTGCCCCCGGTACCAGACGTCCCCGTAGTGGAAGCCGTAGTCGTCGGCGAAGAGCACAGGCTGACCCGCCGGGACGGCCGTCGTGCTGAACGACGTCTTCTTGTCGGCGGCCGTCCACGTCGAGTCGTCGAAGCCGATCGCCGACTCGGGGTTCTCGGTCTTCCGGCGCCAGCCGGCGAGGACCGGCAGCGCCGGCCGCGGCGCCCCCGGCATGTCCGCCAGGGCGACCAGGCTCTCCGAGACGCTCACCCGGGTCTGCACCGGCCGCCCGTTCCAGGTGACCGAGGTGATCCCCCGGGGGCCCCAGACCTCCAGGCCGGTCGCCCCGACCGTGTCCCCGGTGAGCTCGACGGTCGACCCGTCGAGCCTGGCGTGGCGCAGCAGCGCCGGGCCGTAGACCAGGACCGTGCCGGACGGGGTGTCGTACGGGAACAGCCGCAGCGACGTCGCGTCGTCGGCGAAGAGCAGCAGCAGCGGGGTGTCGCTCTCGCCGCGCTGGACGAGGACCCGGGTGAGCCCGCCCTGCCCGAGCGGAGCGGTGACGTGCAGGACGCCCTGGTCGTAGACCCAGGCCGCCTCGGCGTCGAGGCGCTGCACGAACGGCTCGCTCGGGCAGTCGAGGACCAGGTGCGCCATCTCGCCGTAGCGGCCGGTGAACAGGGCGACGTCCTGGCGGCCCGCGGTGAGCACGAACATCGGCTGGGCGGTGCAGTAGCGCAGCTTCCTCCTGCCGAGGGCGAGGCCGGTGGTGACGAGCCGGGCGTCGTGGGCCGGGACGGTCAGCTCGACGTCGTCGCCGGCGGCCGTCCTCAGCGTGGAGGTGACCTCGTCGGCGCCGTCGTTGCGCAGGACGTAGACGTGTGCCTGGGTGTCGGGGTTGGTGAGGTGATAGGCCTTCAGTCCTGGCACGTGGACGTCGGCCGCGCGGTCCAGTTTCGCGAAGTCCGGGACGCGTTGCAGGAGGTGGCCGAGCTGGTGCATCGGCGCGATCTTCGTCGTGACGTTGCGTGCCTCGTCGATGGCCGCGCCGTAGTCGTACGACGTGTAGACGACCGGCGCCGGCAGCCAGCCCCAGGTGGTGCCGCCGTAGGTCATGTAGACGTTGTGGAGGGTGAGGCCGTTGGCGAGGTTGGTGAGGTAGAACCGGCGTTCGTAGGCGGCGTCCCGGGTGCGCCGGGACTCGGGGTACCCCTTGCCGCCGAACTCGACCCCGCCCCACGGGTCGAACCAGCCGCCCCCGAACTCCGGCACGAACCCGGGCGTGCGCGGGCTCGCGGTCGCGCCGCCCTTGAGGCCGCCGATCCCGAAGTCGCCCCAGTCCGGCGGCGGCTGGGAGGGCGACGGGTAGCCGTCGAAGCCGTACAGCCACTTGCCCCGCTCGCCGCCGGTGTCGAAGGAGCCGGGGATCCAGTAACCGTTGCGGCCCTTGTCGTTGTGGAAGAGGGGGACGTCGATGCCGTCGGCCCGCACCTTCCTGTAGAGGTGGGACATGTAGGCGGGGCCGCTCGGGTCGGTGACGTGGCCGTCGTACTCGTTCTCGATCTGGTAGAGGAGGACGCTGCCGCCGCCGTCCGTGTGCTGGTGGCGGCGCACGATGCGGTTGACGGCCGTCAGCCACTGGTCTACGTGGCCGAGGTAGGTGGGGTCGGTGCCCCGGGCGGCGCCCGCGGTGGCGGTGAGCCAGCCGGGGAAGCCGCCGGCGTCGACCTCGGCGTTGATGTAGGGGCCGGGGCGGAGGATGACGTACAGCCCGGTCTCGGCCGCTGTGCGGAGGAAGAGATCGAGGTCGCGTACGCCGGTGAAGTCGTACGTCCCGGGGGCGGGGGAGTGGTAGTTCCACGCCACGTAGATGCTGACCGTGTTGTAGCCGTGCGCCCGCATCTTCTCCAGGACGTCCCGCCACAGGGACGGGCTCGGGAGACGGAAGGGGTGCATCTCGCCGGACCAGACCACCAGCCGCCGGCCGTCGACGACCAGGGAGTAGTGGTCGTAGCCGATGGTGTGCCGCCGTCCGTCGGCGCGCGGCGCGGCCGGCGCCGGGCCGGTCGGCACGCTGCGCGCGGCGTACGCCGAGGGCGCCACGGGCCCGCCGCTGCCGCCCAGGGCGAAACCGAGCGCGGCCGAGCCGGCGAGGGCACTGAAGGTACGTCTGCTGAGCGCCAAGGGATCCTCCCGGGCGATCTTACGGGGCGCGGGTCCGGCCATTCTCCACGGGAGGACGCCCCACAATGGACGCATGAGGATCTCGGCACGAGCGGATTACGCGGTACGGGCGGTACTGGAGCTCGCCGTACGGCAGGGTGAGGGCCCCGTGAAGGCGGAGGAGATCGCCGGCGCTCAGGACATCCCGCACAAGTTCCTGGAGGGCATTCTGGGTGACCTCCGGCGCGCCGGGATCGTCGACAGCCGGCGGGGCGGGGGCGGCGGCTACCGGCTGGCGCGGGAGGCGTCCGCGATCACCGTGGCCGACCTGATCCGCGCGGTGGACGGCCCGATCGTCTCGGTACGCGGCGAACGCCCGACGGGGCTGGCCTACACCGGCACCGCCCAGCCGCTGCTGCCCCTGTGGATCGCCCTGCGCGCGAACGTCCGCAGGATCCTCGAAGGCGTCACCGTGGCGGACATCGCGGCGGACGCCCTGCCGGAGCCGGTGCGGGCGCTGGCGGCGGAACCGGCGGCCTGGGAGAACCCCTAGAGACCGCGGGCGGACTGTGAAATCCGGCGTTGTGAATGGCCGGAGTTCGCCCTGACCGGTCCGGGTGGGGGTTCCTACGATGCGAGCGCCCCGGTCTTCACAGGAAACTCACAGGTTCTTCAAGGGTGAACTACAAAGGTGAGCTGTGCAGGGCCGCGGGCGTAACCCCCCACCCGATCACCGAACTGGAGAAGCCATGGCACCCAGGAGACATGGACTCCTGCTCGGCGGAGCGCTCGCCGCGCTGCTCACCGCCGGGCTGCCCGCCCAGGCCCAGGCCTCGTCGTCGCCGGTCTTCGACGACCCGCCGCCGGACAAGATCGTGATCAACATCGCCACGGTGAACGGCTCCGGATGCCCGCAGGGGACCACCGCCGTCGCCGTCTCCGAGGACAACACCGCCTTCACCGTCACCTACAGCTCCTACCTCGCCCAGGCGGGCGGCAACTCCGACCCCACCGCCTTCCGGCGCAACTGCCAGCTCAACCTGGTCGTGCACGTGCCGCAGGGCTTCACGTACGCCATCGCCAGCGCCGACTACCGCGGCTTCGCGTCCCTGCAGTCGGGTGCCACCGGCACCCAGCGTGCCTCGTACTACTTCCAGGGTTCGTCCAACACGGCCGCCGCGAGCCATCCCTTCAGCGGTCCCTACGACGACAACTGGCAGGCCACCGACACCACCGACTGGGCCCAACTGGTCTGGGCACCCTGCGGAGTCCAGCGCAACTTCAACATCAACACCGAACTGCGCGTGGCCGCCGGAAGCGCGAACCCCGGCAAGGTCAGCTTCATGACCATGGACTCCACCGACGGCGACATCAGCACCGTCTACCACATGGCCTGGAAGGAGTGTCCCGCCAAGTAGCACCTGTGGATGGCGGCTCAGCCGCCGGCCGGTCTCTCCAGGCCGCCGGGGGCGACCGTCATCCACAGCAGCGCCTCGGTGCGGATGCCCGCCGCTTCGACGCCTGCCCGGACAGCCCGATGCTCGGCCACTTCGGCTGAGCTGCTGAGCGGGCGGACCGGCTACCCCAGGAACAGCGGCAGTCGCGGCGCCAGTTCGCCGAGTGCGGCCCGCTCCGCGTCCGTCGGCGGGCGCCGGCCCGTCCCGATCGACAGCGCGTCCCGGTCGGCCAGCGACGCGGGGAAGGCCCCGCCCGCGATGTCCGACAGCAACGCGCGGGACGCGGCGAGGGTCTCCGCCGGGGGCTCCGGCGCGGACGGGATACCGGCGATCAGGTCCAGGTGGTGCAGGGTCCACTCCAGGACGTACGCCGAGAGGTAGTCGGCCACCGTGAGGACCTGGTCGCGGGTGCCCACCCGGGCGGCCGGATCGGCCAGCCGGGCCGCCCGCCCGGCCGCCGACCCCACGTCGTCCAGGTGGAACTTCAGCAACCCCGGCTCCTGGTAGGCGGCGGCGAGCCGGACGGTGAGCGCGTCGAGGGGATCGTCACCGGTCGGCGGGGCCACGGCGACCTCCCAGTACGTCGCCGCGTTCCGCGTCGGCTCCGCTTCCGCCGGCGTGGCCAGGGTGATCAGGACGTCCTGGGCGTCGATGACGAGGTGGCAGACCAGGTCCCGTACCAGCCAGCCGGCACAGCCGGAGGGCCGGGCGAAGTACTCGTCCGGCAGCTCGGCGACCGCCGTCCGCAACGCCGTCCATGAGCGTGAGAAGAGATCCACGCCCCGCAAGCCAGCAAGCGCGCTCAGACCTTGCCCGCCGCCGATGTCCGGAACGTGTTCCGGTACGCCTGCGGGGAGACGCCGATCGCCGCGTGCAGGTGCTGCCGCAGCGACGTGCCGGTGGCGAAGCCGACCTCGGCCGCGATGCGGTCGACCGACAGCTCGCTGGTCTCCAGGAGGTCGCGGGCGCGCCGTACCCGCTGCTGGATCAGCCAGCGCCCGGGGCTCGTCCCCGTCTCCTCCTGGAACCGGCGGGCGAAGGTGCGCTGACTCATCCGTGCATGATCCGCCAGCTCCCGCAGTGCGAGCGGCCGTTCCAGGTTCTCCAGGGCCCACGCCCGGGTGGCCGCCGTACCGGTGGCGCCCTCGTCCGGCACCGGCAGCTCGATGTACTGCGCCTGGCCGCCGTCCCGCCACGGCGGTACGACACACTGCCGGGCCACGCTGTTGGCGACCGCGCTGCCGTGGTCGGAGCGCACGATGTGCAGGCAGACATCGACACCGGAGGCCGCACCCGCCGAGGTCAGCACGTCACCGTCGTCGATGAACAACACATCCGGATCCAGGGCGACCTGCGGGAACATCCGCCGGAACCGCGGCGCCAGCGCCCAGTGCGTCGTCGCCGGCCGCCCGTCGAGCATCCCGGCCGCCGCGAGTGCGAACGCCCCCGTGCAGATGGAGACGATCCGGGCCCCGGGCCGGATCCGCGCCAGCGCGGCGGACACGGGCTCGGGGAGCTCGTCGGCGATCCGCGTCATGTCGTACGGCGGCACGACCACCGTGTCCGCACTCTCCAGCACCTCGGGCCCGTGCCCGACGGTGACCGTGAAGTCGGCGCTGGTCGCCACCGTACGGTCCTCCGCCACCGCACACGTCACCACGTCGTAGGCGCCGGGAACGCAGGGGAAGACCCGGTTCGGGATCCCCAGCTCGAAGGGGTAGACCCCGTCGAGGGCGAGCACCACGACCCGGTGCGGGCGGCTGGGCAGGAAGTCGATGTCGGCGGACATGGCACGATTCTATCGCTTGTGCTCTATCCTGCCATCGCTTGCCGGGTTGTTCGGGCCGGGTGGACGTGACCGCTGCGATGCTCCAGCCGCTGCCGTCGCTTGTCGGCCTCGGACCTTGCCCGCCGGCGACACCGGCCGCCCAACCAGCCAGGTCTCCCACGGAAACGCGCAGGTCAGTCCAACACGGCGCAGTTCACCGCGTCCATCAGGGCCGCGCCGGTCTGGTGCGCCTGCTTGGTGAGGGTGGACGTGGCGAAGAAGAAGGCGGCCGTGCGATGGCCGGTGGAGTCGGTGACGTTGTAGGTCGCATAGCCCGGTACGACGCCGACGTGGTCCCAGACCGTGCCACAGGACGTCTTCGCCGTCTCGATGCCCAACCCGTAGCCGAGCTCGTCCGGGTCCCCCGGCCCGCCCTCCGGCACGGTGGTGCGCATCTCGGCCAGTTGGGCGGCGGGCAGCAGGCGGCCCGACATCAGCGCGCCGTAGAAACGGGACCAGTCACCGGCGGTGGACACGATCGCCGCATCCGCTCCGTCGGCCGTGACGTAGTCGCCGGTGACGTCCACGTGGTCGTCGTGCTGCGGTCCGGCGTAGTCCCTGAACTCGTCGGGGACGTCCGGTGGCATGTGGGCGGCGTCGGGTTCGTATCCGTGCGCGTGCCGGTCGCGCCAGGCGGAGCCGGTGGCGTAGAAGGTGTGCCGGAGCCCCAGGGGTCCGGCGATCCGGTCCCGTACCAGCGCCGCAAGGCTCTTACCGGTGGCCTTCTCCAGGACGGCGCCGATCGCTATGTAGTTGGTGTTGCTGTACGACCATTCGGTGCCGGGCTCGAACAGTGCCGGGTGTCTGCTCACCAGGCTCAGGATTTCCGTCGACGTCCATACGTGGGAGTCCCGGCCGGTGAGGGCCGGTGCGAGGGCGGGGTCCTCGGTGTAGTCGAACAACCCACTGGTGTGGTTGAGCAGCATGCGCAGGGTGATCGCTCGGCCGTTGCGCACCTGGCCGGGCAGCCACTTGTCGACCGGGTCGCTGAGGGCGAGTCTGTGCTCGGCGACCAGTTGCAGGACGAGGGTGGCCATCACCGTCTTGGTGTTGGACGCTTCTCGCACCTCGTCGTCCGCCCTGAGCCGATGGTCCTTCCTCGTCCAGGCGGCCTGCTCGGAGATCTCGATGGGCCTGCCGTGACCGTCGTCCACCCGCACGATCACCCCAGGCACGCCTTCTGCCACCAACTTCCGCGCCAACTCCCGCAGGTGAGCGCGTGTCTCCGCGGTGTCGTCCGGTCGGACCGCCGAGAGCGTCCGAGGGCCGGCGGCCGCACTCTCGCGGATCGTCTGCGCACTCGACGGGACCGCGGCCAGGGGCACGACGAGGGCCGCGGAAACCACAACTGTCGCTACTGAGCGCAACCCCGTCAGTCGCGGGCGCCGTCGAACACGCACACTCACGCGCAATTCATGCTCCTTCGAGAATCCAGGAAGGCCGTCGGGCACGATCGGGGCAGGGGAGGAGAACACGGGACTCCGCCCGGCGAGTTGCCGCCCGGCCCTGGGACGAAGCCGGCTCTGGCGGGCCCTGCACAACCCTGGAGAAGCCTTCGGAGGATAGCCGACGGCGGGGTGAAAAAGATGAGTATCGGTTACAGGGTGCCCTGCACGCACAATCTGACCGGCGCCGACTCGGACACGTCCCTCGCCACCGGAACCGACGTCCTGCGCCTCGACACGGACGGCCGGATCAGCTCCGTCACGGTGTTCCTGGACCGGGCGCCCGAGGGGTTCGACCCCGCGGCGCACGACTGGGCCGTGGTGTGCCGCCGGGTCCGTACGGGTACGGCCCTACGCCTCGCGCCCTAGTTCCGCCGCCCGATGTGACCGGACGTGTCACGCCATAGCCTCGCCGCATGGCATCAGTCGACTCTCGCCCCGGCGAACCCCGAAGCCGGGAGCAGCGCAAGCACGAGGCCCTGGAACGGCTCGCCCGCGACAAGGACGTATGGGTCGCCACGGCCGACGGCACCGGCGAGCCGTGCCTCGTTCCGCTTGCCTTCTGGTGGGACGGCGAGACCGTGTGGCTGGCCACCCGCGACACCAACCCGACCGGGCGCAACCTCCTCGCCTCGGGCCGGGTGCGGCTCTCCTTCGGCCATACCCGGGACGTGGTCCTGGTCCACGGCACCGCGCGCATGCTGACCCGGGAGGAGGTTCCGGACGAAGCGGGCGACGCCTTCGCCGCCAAGGACGGCTGGGACCCTCGCGAGGACCACCCGTCGTATGTCTTCTTCCAGGTCACCCCGCAGGTGCTGCAGGCATGGGGAACCGTTCCCGAGCTGGCCGGACGGACCCTGATGCGCGACGGGAAGTGGCTGGTCTAGGGCTTCAGCCGGTCACTGGCTTGCCGAGGCGGATCCGGGTGTCGCAGCCGATGTCCTCGCGGTACGTGGTGGAGCCCTGCCGGTACTCGTAGCGGCAGGTGGTCAGGTCCCCGTGCACGGTGCCGGTCACCTTGATCCGGGCCTCGTAGTAGAGGTGTGACAGGGTGTGCGCCGGGATCCGGATCGAACTGCCCTTGTGAGCGAGGGCGCTGTCGTCCGTGACACCTACGGGTATCACCCCTACGGGGTGAGGGCCGGCGCCGTCGCTGACCACCCGGTACGTCGTGATCCGCAGGCCGGCCGGCACGTGGACGATCTTCCCGCTGAGGACGGTGACCAGCTTCCCCGACGTGTTCTCCATCTGCGGCATGGTCACCCAGTACTCCCTGCCGACCTGGGTGTGCTCGTACCCGACGAGGTTGCTGGCCTGCCCGGCGCCGTCCAGGGCCGTGCCCCCGCCGTCGGAGCACGAGGTGAGGACGGCGGCGCTCAGCGCCAGGAACACGGCGAAAAGGCGTCTGGACATGGCTGGATCTCCCCCGGTGGACTCGCAGTACCGAGATCAAATCACGCCGTCCGGGACATGTGTAGATCGGATGGATGAAGAGTGCGCACGCCCGTCGGAGAAGGACCGTGGGGCCGCCCGCTTCTCCGGCCAGTGTCGTGCGTCCGCGCCCTTTACCCGGGTCGTGGAGACACGACCATGCAAGAGAAGCGGGCGGCCCCACGGTCACTTTCCGGCGTACGTGAGGAAGTTGGCCCAGGCGGCGGGGGAGAGGGCGAGCTGGGGGCCCTGACGGTTCTTGGAGTCGCGGATGTGGATGGTGGTGGGGCAGGGGGCGACCTCGACGCAGTCGCCGTCGCCGCTGGTGCTGTAGCTCGACTTGTGCCAGGAGAGGGCGACTTCGATGCAGTTGTCGCCGGACCCGCTGCTGTAGCTGCTCTTGAACCAGGCCAAGCCGGACATGCTCATAGGTCCCCTCGCATCCGTTGCAGCAGGCTCACGGAGTCCTGGATGGTGAGAGCCTGTGAACGAATCCTGGCATACCTGCCCTGCAGCACGCTGACCACTTGCGGGTTGGCGATCATCTGGCCGTTCTCCTGCCCCTCGCTGTAGCCGAACCACTTGTGTTCGGGGGTTTCCAGAAGGGCGATTGGCCCGTGCAGTCCGGCGTGTGACCTCTGAACCAACGGCATGACCTGGATCTCGATGTTCCGCAACTGAGCCATTTCCAAGAGGCGATCGATGATCTCACGCGTGACCTCGTCCCCGCCGGTTCGGCGGAGGAGGGCATGCTCTTCCAGGATGAAGCTGAAGGCGGTGTTCGGCCGTTCCCACAGCTGGAGCTGTCGCTCGGCGCGTGCCGTCCAACTGGCTTCGATCTGCTCGTCAGACAGCGGTGGAAGTTCGTCGGCAAACAGTTGCCGTGCGTAAGCCTCTGTCTGCAACAGCCCCGGGACCATCCTGCATTCGTAGTTGAACAGGCTGATCGCGGCCTTCTCCATCCGAGCCCACTGCCGAAACCAAGCCGCAAGTCCCGGTTGCCGAGCCACATGCCCCGCCGCCCGCCGCAAGGCCCCCGTGTTGCCCAGGGCCTCCTCCGCCGCCTCCACGAACGACTCGTCCGGCATGCGGCGGCCCAACTCCACGGACGCCACCGTGTGTTTCGAGAACCGCACCCGCTCGCCGAACTCCTCCCTGCTCAGCCCCGCGTGTTCGCGCAACGCCTGGACCACTGCCCCGAAGGTCCGCAGACTGTCCGACGACTCCGGCTCGACTCCATCGCCCACCTAGGCCACCTCCCGCCCCCATGGTCACGGCCAGTCACCAGTACGGTCCAGTCCGTGACCGTGTACGCGGGGCCAGCGTACGCGGCTCTCACCTGGAGAAGTGCCCTTTCCGGGCGGCAGATTGGGGGCATGGACGCACCCCCCACCATCGTCACCGTCAGTCGAACACTCGCCCAGCGGCTCAGTGGCACCCCGCGGGGTGCCCGGCTCGCGCGGCAGCTCGCCGTGGCCCAACTCCACGCGTGGGGTGGCCGGTTCGCGTCGGCGGAGGTGATCGACAAGGTGTCGGTGATCGTCGCGGAGCTGGCCGCGAACGCCGTGACGCACGGGCGCGTGCCCGGGCGGGACTTCGAACTGCGGCTCTCGCTGGTGACGGGGAGCGTGCGGGTCGAGGTCACCGACACCCGGGCCGAACGGCGGCCGCCCGGCCCCCGGGACGTGCGGCCGTCGGGGCCGCTGGACGCCGGCGGGCGCGGGCTCGTGCTCGTGGACGCGCTGGCCGATCGGTGGGAGGTGCTGGAGCGGGACTGCGACGGCGCACCGGGCAAGACCGTACGGGCTGAGGTGGACCTGCCACTTCGGCGCAGCCCCTGAGCGGGCCCCGGGGGCCGTGCTCCCGGGGCCCGGACGTCGTCAGGTGGAGACGCCGAGGGTGAGCGTGCCGGTGTAGCCGGCGGTGGTGGAGCCGGTGACGGTCATGAGGCCGGAGGAGGCGCCTCGGTCGTCGTAGATGCCGTCCTGGGCGAGCGTGGTGCGGGTGACCGTGTTGGTCGAGTAGGGCGAGACCTTGGCGACGGCCGTGGTGATGCTCTCGTCGATGAAGAGCTGGCCGGTGTGCAGGGTCGACCCGCCGGTGAAGGAGCCGTCGGAGGTCAGGGTGACGCCCGTGTGGACCTTGACGTGGATGTGGATGCAGCGGCCCCGGTACCAGCCCGGGTAGATGGTGGTGATGTTGGCGACGCCGCTGGAGTCGGTGAGCACGCCGCCGCGCAGGAAGGTGCCGTCGTCGCTCTCGTTGTGGCCGTTGTTGCCGACGTAGCCCGAGTACTCGCCGAGCGCGTCGCAGTGCCAGACCTCGACGAGGGCGTTGGGGATGACGGTGCAGGCGGAGTTGACGACGGTGAGGGCGAGCTTGAGCGAGATACCCGCCTTGCCCTCGGTGATGTCGGTGCGGACCAGCGCGCCGTCGAGGTAGTAGGGGCCTTCGGTCATTTCCTCCGTGAGGGTGCAGACCGCCGCCGCGGCGGCCGGCTGGAGGTTCGGGGCGGCGGCTGCCGCGGGGGCCTCGGTCGAGATCGCTGCGCCTACGGCCAGGGCGGCGGCGGTCGTCCCGGTGGCGACGAGTACGGTACGGCGGCCGACGGAGCGGGCGCCTTCTGAGATTTCTGTCATGGACACGGCACCCTAGGAAGGGTGCCTGTCGGCGAGCTGTCAGTTTCGTAAAGTGAGCGGTCGTCAAGTCGTGAGTTGAGACAGTCGAATTGGCGGTCGACGTTCGGCATTGCGGACAATCGGCGGACGTTCACTCGTTGGCCGTACCCGCACGCACCGCACTCCTCGCCGGTATCGGGCACGAAGGGGCCATTAGGGTAGTTCGCCCCGACGAGGGCACCCCTTGAACGGCGAGGGCTCATGGGAATCGGTGCGGTATCCGGGTCTAATCGCGCCGGAGAACCGTGACACCGCACGGCGAGTGCCGAGTGGCGAGGAACTTCGAGGCCATGACCGTGTCCCGCAGTGTTGGAGGAGGATTTCCATGGGTGCCACCCCGCTTCTGCCGACGCCGTCCGGTCCCTACCTGGGCAAAGGGCTGCTTCCCGCCGACTTCTATTCCTTCGAGGAAATGCTGACGGACAGCGAGCGGGAGAAGATCGAGCGCGTCCGCGCATTCCTCGCCATGCAGGCCGCTCCCCTCGTCGACGACTACTGGGCCCGGGCTGAGTTCCCCTTTCAGCTGGTGGAGGGATTCGGTGGGCTCGGGCTTGTGGACTGGGCGGACCCGGACTCCGCGGAATCCAAGCCGAGCAACCTTCTCTCGGGATTCCTCGCGCTGGAATTCGCGCATGCCGACGCGTCCCTGGCGACCTTCTCCGGCGTGCACACGGGGCTCGCCATGGGCTCGATCCTCGCCTGTGGCTCCGAGGAGCAGAAGCGGCGGTGGCTGCCGGCGATGAGCCGCTTCGAGAAGATCGGAGCCTTCGGACTGACCGAGCCGCACGGGGGTTCCGACGTGGCCGGCGGCCTGCGGACGACCGCGCGCCGCGACGGCGACGGCTGGGTCCTCGACGGGGCCAAGCGGTGGATCGGGAACGCGACCTTCGCCGACCTGGTCGTCATCTGGGCGCGGGACACCGAGACGAACCACGTGCTGGGCTTCGTCGTGGAGAAGGACACCCCCGGGTTCACGGCGACGAAGATCGAGAACAAGATGGCGCTGCGGATCGTGCAGAACGCCGACATCGTGCTCGACGGCTGCCGCGTTCCGGAGGCCAACCGGCTGCAGAACGCGAACTCGTTCAAGGACACCGCCAACATCCTGCGCCAGACGCGCAGCGGGGTGGCGTGGCAGGCCGTGGGCGTGATGTTCGGCGCCTACGAGATCGCGCTGCGGTACGCGAAGGAACGCGAGCAGTTCGGGCGCCCGATCGGAGGCTTCCAACTCGTCCAGGACCTGCTGGTGAAGATGCTCGGCAACGCCACGGCCTCGTGCGGGATGGTGACGCGCCTGGCCCAGTTGCAGGACGCCGGGATCTACCGGGACGAGCACTCCGCCCTGGCGAAGGCGTACTGCACCGTGCGGATGCGGGAGAACGTCGGCTGGGCCCGGGAACTGCTCGCCGGCAACGGCATCGTCCTCGACTACAAGGTCGGCCGCTTCGTCGCCGACGCCGAGGCGCTCTACTCGTACGAGGGCACGCGGGAGATCCAGACCCTGATCGTGGGACGCGCCGTCACCGACGGCCTGAGCGCCTTCGTGAAGTGACGACGATGACCACCGAATCCGTGACCACCGAATCCGTCTTCACCGGCCTGAAGGTCCTCGACGCGTCCTCGTTCATCGCGGCACCGGCCGCGGCCACCGTGCTCTCCGACTTCGGAGCGGACGTCATCAAGATCGAGCCGCCGGGCGCGGGCGATCCCCAGCGGCGGCTGAGCTCCGTGCCGCCCAGTCCGCAGGCGCAGGCGAACTACAGCTGGCACCTCGCCAACCGTAACAAGCGGGGCATGGCGCTGGACCTGAAGTCGCCGGCGGCCGTCGAGGTCCTCAAACGGCTCGTCGAGTGGGCCGACGTGGTGATCACCAACTTCCCGCACGGCACGCGCGAGAAGCTGCATCTCGGCTACGAGGAGGTCTCGGGCTGGAACCCGAGGGTCGTCTACGCCGACCTCACCGGCTTCGGGGACACCGGTCCCGACGCCCGGCAGCCGGGCTTCGACCTGACCGCCTACTGGTCACGCAGCGGCCTGCTGGCCTCCACCCGCGACGCGGGCGCCCCGCCGACCGTACCGGTCTGGGGCAGCGGCGACTACACGACGGCGATCGCCATCTACGCGGCGATCACGACCGCCCTCTACCACCGCGAGCGAACGGGCCAGGGGGCCGACGTCGGGACGTCCCTGCTCGCCACGGGCGTCTGGGCCACCGGAACCCTCGTGGCCGGCGCCCTCGCCGACGGCACACCCTTCGAGCTGCACGACCGGAAGGCGCCGGCGAACCCGCTGATCAACCCCTACCAGACCGCGGACGGCGAGTGGTTCATGCTGGTCGCCTCACCCGCGCGCTGGCAGGGACTGGCACGCGCCGTCGGACACCCCGAACTGCTCGAGGATCCCCGGTTCTTGGACCTGGAGGGTCTGGTCGAGCACTCCGCCGCGCTGGCCGAGCTGCTCGACACCGCGTTCCGCTCGCGGCCCTTCGCCGACTGGAAGGAGGCGCTGGAGCGGGAACGCATCACCTACAGCCTCATCCAGACGCCGGAGGAGGCCGCGCGGGACCCCCAGTTGCGCGAGAACGGCATCGTCGTGCCGCTGGCCGGAGTCAGCGGGCTGGCGGAGACCGTCGGCAGCCCGGTCAATCTCAGAGGGGTGCCGAAGGTGCCGGCGAAACGGGCGCCGGACCTGGGCGAGCACAACGACGAGATCCTCGCCGAGCTGGGCTTCGGCCCCGCCGAGATCGCCGAACTGCACGCCCGGGGCGCGGTCCCCGCCGCCCCGGAGACGGAGCCGCCGCGCTGAGCACCGCGTCGGGGAGCACGCGGGCCGGAACATTCGTCCCGCTTCGTCTCGGCTTCGCCTGGAAATCGCCTGGACGACGGGGTCCGATCGGTGGGCGTTTCCCGGGCGGCACAGTGTCCGTTGGTAGCGTCCGCGTACGCCGTGCCGTCCGACCGAGAGAGACCTGATGTCCCCGACGATCCGCAGGGCCGTGATCCCGGCCGCCGGACTGGGCTCCCGCCTGCTGCCCCTGACCAAGGCCACGCCGAAGGAGATGCTCCCGGTCGGTGACAAACCGGTGATCGAGCACACCGTGCGTGAGCTGGTGGACTCCGGGATCACCGACATCACCATCGTCGTCTCGGGCGGGAAGAGCCTGATACAGGACCACTTCCGCCCCAACCCGGCACTCGTCGAGCAGCTGCGCCGCGACGGCAAGACCGCCTACGCGGACGCCGTCGAGGAGGTCGCCGAGCTGGCCCGCAAGGGGCACATCACCTACCTCGACCAGTACGGGCCGTACGGCAACGGCACGCCCGTGCTGAACGCCGCCCGTTCGTTCGGCGACGAGCCCGTCCTCGTGCTCTGGCCCGACGACGTGTTCGTCGCCGAGGTGCCCCGCGCCCAGCAGCTGATCCGCGCCTACGAGCAGACCGGCTGCCCGGTCCTTGCCCTGCTGCCGATGGACCCCGCCGACTCCCAGCGCTACGGCGTGCCCATCGTCAAGGAGGACCTCGGCGACGGACAGCTGCGCATCACCGGCCTGGTCGAGAAGCCCGCGCCGGCCGACGCGCCGTCGCCGTACGCGGCCATCGGCGGCTACGTCGTCACCCCCGGCATCATCGACGAGCTGCGCGAGCAGACCCGCCGCTGGTACGAGCACCGCACCGGCGAGGTGTACCTGACCGACGCCATCAACGCCTACGCGAGCAGCCGGGCCGTGTACGGGCAGGTCATCCAGGGCCGCTGGTACGACACCGGCAATCCGGCCGACTACCTCGTCGCGCAGATGGCCTTCGCCCTCGCCCACCCCGAGTACGGGCCCGTGCTGCGCGGTCTGGTCAGCAAGCTCGACGAGGGCGGGGGCGAGGGCGAGTTGCAGGGTGACGCACAGCGTACGGTATGATCGTTTCAGAGCTGGTCGCCGTAACTCACGGTGGCTGGTGCTGCGTTGGTGGTCCAAGGAAAGACGCCCCGCTTCCTGCGGGGAAATGCAGGTGCAAGGCCTGCCCGGCGCTCGATCCGGTGCCCGTTCGCGTTCGATGCGGACGGGCACCGCGCCGTTTCCCGGCAGCTCTCGTCACCCCAGGCAACCCTTTAGTGGTAATTAGTCCGCTTCTTCCCCTTATATAAGGGATGCGGCTGATATGAACCTTCTGGACAAAGGGCAACTCCAGGGGCGGGGAATGACAACAGCACAGGTCGGTGTAGTGATCGTCGGCGCCGGCCCGGCAGGGCTCGTCCTGGGGAACCTGTTGCTGGACCGGGGCATCGACTGCGTGATCCTGGAGCGGCGCGACCGTGCCGCGGTGGAGGGCAGGGCCCGAGCCGGGTTCCTCGCGGCCCACTCCGTGCGCGTGCTGACGGAACACGGCCTGGCCGGCGGCCTGCTGGCGCGCGGAAAGACCCACACCACCTGCCTGTTCCGCAGCGCCCGCGGCGAATTCACCCTGGACTACGGCAAGTTGGGCCTGGGTGAACCGCACACCGTCTACCCGCAGCAGGAACTCGTACGGGACCTGGTCACCGAGTACCTGCGGCGCGGCGGGGAGATCCGGTTCGGCGCCGAGGCCGAGGAAGTCGCCGAGGAGGCCGCGGAGGCCCGGGTGCGGGTGCGCGGCGGTGCGGACGTCACCGGGCGGTACGTCGCCGGTTGCGACGGGCACCGGGGGATCGGCCGCGCCGCACTGACGGCCCGCGGCACCCGGACCGCCCGCCGGGACCACGGGGTCTCCTGGCTGGCCGTGCTGGTCGCGGCCCCGCCCAGCCTGGCGGCGGTCGGATACGCCCTGCACGAGCGCGGGTTCGCCGGCCACATGGCACGGACGGACACCGTCACCCGGTACTACCTCCAGTGCCCGCGCGGCACCGATCCCGCCGACTGGAGCGCGGACCGGATCTGGACGGAACTGGCGACCCGGCTGCGGACCGCCGAGTTCGGGCCGCTGCGCCACGGCCCCGTCCTGGAGAAGGCGGTCGTCGACCTGCGCTCCGACGTCCTGGAGTCCCCGGGCGCCGGGCGGCTGTGGCTGGCCGGCGACGCGGCCGGACTCATCAGCCCCTCGGCCGCCAAGGGCGCCAACCTCGCCGTCCTCCAGGCCGAGTTGCTGGCCCGCGCCCTCGAAGCGGCGCTGGCACAGCGCGACGGAACCGGCCTCGCCCGGTACGCCGCCGACTGCCTGCCCCGCGTCTGGCGGGCCCACGAGTTCTCGCACTGGATGAGCGGCCTGCTGCACGGCCCGGCCGGTGCGGACGACGAGGCCCGCTACGGGCGTGCGCTGCAGTACGCCCGTCTGGAGAGCCTGCGCACCTCCCGCGCCCACCAGGACTTCTTCGCCGAGAACTACACCGGCATCTGACCCCCGGGGCCCCTCGGCCCCGGTTCTTCCTGCCCCACGATCATCGGGAATTCTTCATGAACCTCTCCGTCGTACAGGCATGTCTGACGGAAACCGACCTGGACCGGATCCGGCGTGCGGCCGACCACGTCCGCGACCACGACACGGACCAGGTCCTCGCCGGGCTGCTGCCCGGCCTGACGGCCGACGAGCGGGCCGACGTGGCCCGCCACCTCGGCTACGACCACACCGCCGTACTGGTCTTCCCCGCCGCCCTCGACGGGCTTCGCGACGAACTGCGGAGCGCCGGCCTCGACCCGGGCCCCGTCACCCCGAGCGTGGTGGTGCGCCGACGGCTGGCCCGCCGCTACGGCGCCACCCTCGCCGACAGCCCGGTCGGAATCGTGCACGTGCCGGTGGCCGGGCGGACCGTGGAGATCTTCGCGCTGCCCGTGCCACCCGGCTCCCCGCTGGAGACGGTCGCCGCCGACGAACGGACCAACGGCCACGAGTCGCACCACGCCTTCGCGGTGACCGCACCGGGCCGCGTGATCCCCGCCGGACTGCGCACCCTGCTGACCGAACGCGGCGGCGCGGTCCCGGACGGCGGCGGCTACAACAACCACGAGAACGTCACCGTCCTCTACTTCCGCACCACTGACCACCGGCGCTTCGAACTGCGCCTCCCCGGCCGCCAGGAACCGCTCCCCGACCCCGCCCTCGCCCTCCTCGGCGTCATGACCGGCGCCTGGGCCACCCAGGCCGTCCGCACCATGGCCGAACTGGGCATCGCCGACCACCTGGCCGCCCACCCCGCCCTCGACGTCCCCGCCCTCGCGACCCACACCGGCACCGACCCGGACGCCCTTCGCCGCCTCCTCCGCTACCTCGCCACCCTCGGCCTGCTGACGGCATCCCCCGACGGCACCCACCGCCTCACCGCGCTCGGCGAACCCCTGCGCACCCACACCGAGCACTCCCTCCACCCCCTCGCACTGCTCTACGGCGGCCCCTTCTACGACTCCTTCGCCGGGCTCCCGTACGCCGTCAGCACTGGGAAGGAAGCTTTCGCCCACCGCTACGGCCAGCACCACTTCCCCTACTTCGCCGCCCGTCCCGAACTCGGCGACCTCTTCCACCGGTCGATGGCGGCGAGCGCGGAGATGTTCACACCGGTACCGGACCTCGTCGACTTCTCCGCCGCACGACGCGTGGTCGACGTGGGCGGCGGCAACGGCGCCCTGCTCGGCCGGATCCTCCGGGCCCACGGCCACCTGGAGGGCGTCCTGCTGGAACGCCCCGAGGCCCTGGAGGCGGCCCGCTCGCACCTGTCCGACCTGACCGGCCGCTGCGCCTTCGCCGAGGGCGACTTCACGGAGTCCGTCCCGTCCGGCGGCGACGTCTACCTCCTGTCCCGCGTCCTGCACGACTGGGACGACGAACGCTGCCTGACCATCCTGCGGCGCTGCGCGGAGGCGATGCGCGAGGGCAGCCGGCTGCTCGTCGTGGAACGCCTGCTGCCCAGCGACACGGCCGCGGCCTGGGACCTCCACATGCTGTGCAACGTCGGCGGCAGGGAGCGGGAAGAGGCCCACTACGGACGCTTGCTGGAGGAGGCGGGCTTCAAGCCGGCTTCCTGCCACGCGCTTCCCCTGGGAGCCGCGCTTCTGCAGGCCGTCCGGAGCTGAGCACTCCGCTGGTTGCGGCCGTTCGTTCACTGCGGGCCGGTGGGGGCCGGTCGCGCAGTTCCCCGCGCCCCTTACGGGGCGCGAAAGGGGTACGGGCTGATCAGTGTGCGGTGCGGCAACGCGCCCCGACAGGGGCGCGGGGAACTGCGCGACAAGCCACAACGGCGCCGCACCCGGCAACGCGCCGCACCGCCCACGGCGACTAGCCGGCCTGCCCCATCCCCGCCGCGTTGGGCCAGCTCTGGGCGTTCGGCCACCCGGTGGCCGGTGCCGGAGCCAGGTTCGGGACCGGCGGGGCGGGCGCCGTCATGCCCCGTACCTGCGCCGCCGTCAGACCGCCCCGCGCCGGCACCCCGGGCGGCGTGGGCCCGGCCGGAGCGGGGGCCGGAGCCGGGGCGGGGGCCTGCATCTGCATGGGCATCGGGGCCGGTGCGGGCGCCGGCGTCATCGGCATCGGCATCACCGGCGCCATCATCGGCTGCTGCTGGGGCTGCTGCATCTGCATGGCTGCCGCCGGCATCGGCATCCCGACGCCGCCCTGCTGCGCGGCGACGGGGAGCGGCATGCCGACGCCGGCGGCGGGAGCGGCGGCGAGCCCCGGGACGGGCCCCGCGCCGACGGCCTGCGCGAGCTGGATGCCCGCCCCGTTGGTCTCGCTCACCAGCCGGTCCACCGCCGCCGTACCCGAGCTGTAGCTGGTCCCGGTGCTCAGCTCGGGCACGGCGGCTCCCCTCCTGGTCCCGTAGAGCACCTGTTCCAAGGCGGACACCAGGCGACGCACGTCCACCTCGGGGCGCACCACGAGACGCAGGAAGCGGCTGGAAGAGCCGATCTTGTTACCGCACTCACGGACCAGGATCCGGTGCTCGGTGAGCATCCGGTCCCGCACCACGGTGCCCTCGGCGCCCACGGGAAGGCGCACGAAGAGGAAGTTCCCCTGCGAGGGGTAGACCGTCAGGCCGGGCAGGGTGGCGAGCTGGCTGGCCATCTCCAGGCGGTCCTTGCGGATCTGCAGCAGGCTCTGCGCGTACTCGGCGCCGTGCTCCTTGAGCATGAAGACGACGTACTCGGCGAAGGCGTTGAGGTTCCACTTCGGGAGCATCGAGCGGACCTTGCCGGCCAGCGAGGGGTTGGCGACCATGTAGCCGAACCGGATGCCGTGCAGGCCGAAGTTCTTGCCGAGGCTGCGCAGCACGATGACGTTCGGCCGGAGCATCGCCTCCTGGACGACGCTGGGCTCGGCCTCGGCGTCGGCGAACTCCAGGAACGACTCGTCGATGACGATCAGGTCCAGGTCGGCCATGGCGTCCATGAACTGCACCAGCGCCTGCTTGTGCAGGAACCCGCCGTCGGGGTTGTTCGGGTTGCAGATGACGGCGACCTTGGTGCCCCGCTTGCGGATGAACTCGGCGTACTGCGCGAGGTCGAGCGCGAAGCCGTTGGACTCCTGGAGCGGGAACATGTCGACGCGCTTGCCGGTCTCCATCGGCTGGTCGGTCCAGCGGCCGAAGGTGGGGACGGGGATGGCGAGGGACTCGCGGACCAGCAGGTGGTCGATCCAGGTGATCAGCTCGGTGGACCCATTGCCCATGGCCACGGCCTGCGGGGGGAGCTGGAGGAGCTGGCACAGCTCGGCGGTGATGGTGTCGGCGCTGCTCGGGTAGAAGGTGATGATGTCCTTCAGCCGGGCCGCCATCGTTTCCATCATGGCCGGGGTGGGGAAGTAGGGATTGCAGGGAATGCAGAAGTCGACCGGGCCGGTTCCGTCGCCCCCCTCGCGTGCCAGCGCCGCCATCGACGGGCTGTGAGCGCCGCTGCGGAACAACGAGGTGACGTTGCCGGCCATTTAACCTCCGTATGAGGCGGGCCCGATGGGGACGTCCGGGCCCGTCGTCTTGGGCGGCCCGCGCGGGGGAGCACGGACCGCCCTTGAGTACGGGGGCGGGTGCGGCGCTGTTCAACCCGTGTGAAAAAAGTGTGCGTTTACGTTTCTTCGTGGAACCGGGCGGTGCGGCGCCCCGTCGGGCCACCACGTGGGCGCGACCAGCCCCTTACCGGCCGCGCCCACGCGCCTCAGGCGTCGAACGAATGAACCGTCCGCGTCCTGTAGACCTGACCCGGCCGCAGCACCGTCGACGGGAAGTCGGCGTGGTTCGGCGAGTCCGGGAAGTGCTGTGTCTCCAGGCACAGTCCGTCGCCCTGCCGGTAGGTCTGGCCGGCGGTGCCGATGAGGGTGCCGTCGAGGAAGTTGCCCGAGTAGAACTGCAGGCCCGGCTGGTCCGTGGCGATCTTCAGGGTGCGACCGGAGTGCGGGTCGCGCAGCGTGGCGATGTGCTCCGGCTTGGCCGTGACGCCCTTGTCCAGGACCCAGTTGTGGTCGAAGCCCTTGGCCTGCACCTGCTGGGGGTGACCCGCGCGGATGTCCCGGCCGACCGGCTTGCCCTTGCGGAAGTCGAAGGGGGTGCCGGAGACCGTGGCCAGCTCGCCCGTGGGGATCAGACCCGAGTCGGTGGGCGTGTAGCGGCCGGCGGCGATCGTCAACTCGTGGTGCTCGATCGTCCCCGTGCCGTCGCCGGCGAGGTTCCAGTAGGTGTGGTTGGTGAGGTTGACCACGGTCGGCTTGTCGGTGGTGGCCCGGTAGTCGATGATCCAGTCGCCGTGCCGGTTCAGGGTGAAGGTCACCTTCGTCTTGAGGGTGCCCGGGTAGCCCATCTCGCCGTCGACGCTCGTGTAGTAGAGGTGCAGACCGACGTCGGAGCCCGAGGTGAAGCCCTCGATGTCCCAGACCTTCGTGTTGAAGCCCTTGGCGCCGCCGTGCAGGCTGTTGACGCCGTCGTTGACGGAGAGCTGGTAGGTCTTGCCGTCGAGGGTGAACTGGCCCTTGGCGATCCGGTTCCCGTACCGGCCGATGGTCGCGCCGAAGAAGGTGGTCCCGGCGACGTACGCGGCCAGGTTGTCGTAACCGAGCGACACGTTGGCGTACCTGCCGTGCCGGTCCGGGATCTCCAGGGACTGGATGATGCCGCCGTAGGAGAGGACCTTGAGGCGGGTGCCGCCGTTCTCCAGGGACCAGCGGTAGACCTTGGTCCCGTCGGCGAGGGTGCCGAAGAGCTCCTTCACCGGCTTCCTGCCCCCCGAGGCGGCCTCGGCACTCCCCGTGCCGAGGGTGGTGGCGGCGATCCCCGCCGCCGCGGCTCCTGCGATGACCGTGCGTCTGTTCAGTTCCATCTAGCGGCTCCTTGAGAAGAGAGTTGAAAGCCGCCCCGCCGAGCCGCGCCCCCGAAGGGGCGCGGTGCGTACCGAATGTGCGGCTGCCACCGCGTGGGCGCGACCAGCCCCTGACGGCCCGCAGTGTTGATTCGGCCTTCCAGCGGAGCGACCTCGCTGACTTACGAACCGGACTTGCGCTTGTTCCACACGTCGAAGCCGACCGCCGCGAGGAGGGCGAGGCCCTTGATGACCTGTTGCCAGTCGGTGCCGACGCTGAGGAGGTTCATGCCGTTGTTCAGCACGCCGAGGACGAGACCGCCGATGATGGCACCGAGGATGGTGCCGACACCGCCGCTCATGGAGGCGCCGCCGATGAACGAGGAGGCGATCGCCTCCAGTTCGAAGCCGTCGCCCGCCTTCGGCGAGGCCGCGTTCAGCCGGGCCGCTACCACCAGGCCGGCCAGGGCCGCGAGCACGCCCATGTTCAGGAAGACGTAGAAGGAGACCTTCTTGTCCTTGACGCCGGACAGCTTGGCCGCCGGCAGGTTGCCGCCGATGGCGTAGATGTGCCGGCCGAAGACGGCGTTGCGCATCACGTAGCCGTAGCCGACGACCAGCGCGCCGAGGACGATCAGGATGATCGGGGCGCCCTTGTAGCTGGCGAGCAGCATGGTCATGACGAGGATGGCGGCGACCAGCGCGGTCAGCTTCAGCAGGAACAGCCGGGTGGGCGGCACCTCCAGGGCGAACTCCTGCTGGCGGCGCCGGTCCCGGAACTCCTGCCAGACCACGGCGGCGATCAGCACGATGCCCAGCAGCAGCGTGATGTTGTGGTAGTTGGTGTTCGGGCCCACCTCGGGGAGGAAGCCGTTGCCCAGGTTCTGCAGCCCGTTCGGGAACGGGCCGATGGTCTGGCCCTGGAGCAGGATCTCGGTCAGACCGCGGAAGAGCAGCATCCCGGCGAGGGTGACGATGAACGACGGTATGCCGAGGTAGGCGATCAGGAATCCTTGCAGCGACCCGGCCACGGCACCCATCACCAGGCACAGGACCAGCGCGACCGGCCACGGCACGCCGTGGTTGACCGTCAGCACGGCCGCGAAGGCGCCCACGAACGCGGTCAGCGAGCCGACCGACAGGTCGATGTGCCCGGCGATGATCACCATCATCATGCCGATGGCGAGGATCAGGATGTAGCTGTTCTGCAGGACCAGGTTGGAGACGTTGCGCGGCAGCAGCAGGTCGCCGTTGGTCCACACCGCGAACAGGGCGACGATCAGGCCGAGCGCGATCAGCATGCCGTACTGGCGCATGTTGCGGCGCAGCCCGCCGAGGACCAGCTGGAGCAGGTTCCCGTCGGCGGCCGATCCGCTCTTGCCCGGCGGCGCGGGCGCCGGGCTCTTGGCGGTGACATCCGTGCTCATCGCGTTACCTCTTTGTCCTTCGTCATATGGCGCATCAGCACTTCCTGCGTGGCCTCGGCCCTGGGCACCTCACCGGTCAGGCGGCCCGCGGACATGGTGTAGATGCGGTCGCACATGCCGAGCAGCTCCGGCAGCTCGGAGGAGATGAAGACGACCGCCTTGCCCTGGGCGGCGAGCTGGTCGATGACCGTGTAGATCTCGTACTTGGCGCCGACGTCGATCCCGCGGGTCGGCTCGTCGAGGATCAGCACGTCCGGACCCGCGAAGATCCACTTGCTGAGGACGACCTTCTGCTGGTTGCCGCCCGACAGCTTGCCCACCGGCTCGAAGACCGTCGGTGCCTTGATGTTCATGGACTTGCGGTAGCCCTCGGAGACCTGCCGCTCCTCGTGCTCGTCCACGATCCCGCGCTTGGCGACCTTGTTCAGCGCGGTCAGCGAGATGTTGCGGTTGATGGTGTCGATGAGGTTGAGGCCGTAGTGCTTGCGGTCCTCGGTGACGTAGGCGATCCCGTGCCCGACCGCCTCCGCGACCGACTTGGTACGGATCTCCGTGCCGTCCTTGAGGACCGTGCCACCGCTGTAGCGGCCGTAGGTCCGCCCGAAGACGTTCATCGCGAGCTCGGTGCGGCCGGCGCCCATCAGGCCCGCGATGCCGACGATCTCGCCGCGCCGGACGTGGATCGACACGTCGTCGACGACCTTGCGCTCCTGGTCGATCGGGTGCCGCACGGTCCAGTTGCGGATCTCCAGGGCCGGCGCCGCGTCCTCCTCGCCCTCGTAGGAGGTGCGTTCGGGGAAGCGGTGGTCCAGGTCGCGGCCGACCATGCCGGCGATGATCCGCTCCTCCGTCGTCTCCTTCGACTTCACGTCGAGGGTCTCGATGGAGTGGCCGTCCCGGATGATCGTCACCGAGTCGGCGACCCGGCGGATCTCGTTGAGCTTGTGCGAGATGATGATCGAGGTGATGCCCTGGTTCTTCAACTCCAGGATCAGGTCGAGGAGTTTGCCGCTGTCCTCGTCGTTCAGAGCCGCGGTCGGCTCGTCCAGGATGAGCAGCTTCACCTTCTTCGACAGCGCCTTCGCGATCTCCACGAGCTGCTGCTTGCCCACGCCGATGTCGGTGACGCGGGTCTCCGGGTGGTCGTCCAGACCCACCCGGCGCAGCAGCTCGGTGGCGTGCCGCAGGGTCTCCCGCCAGTCGATGAACCCGCCCTTGGCGTGTTCGTTGCCGAGGAAGATGTTCTCCGCCAGCGAGAGGTACGGCGACAGCGCCAGCTCCTGGTGGATGATCACGATGCCGCGCTGCTCGCTCGCCCGGATGTCACCGAACTTGCAGAGTTCACCCTCGAAGAGGATGTCTCCCTCGTAACTGCCGTGCGGGTGGACGCCGGAGAGGACCTTCATCAGGGTCGACTTGCCGGCGCCGTTCTCCCCGCAGATGGCGTGGACCTCGCCCTGGCGGACGGTCAGCGTGACGTCCGACAGCGCCTTGACACCGGGAAAGGTCTTGACGATCGAGCGCATTTCCAGGACGGGTCCCGCCATGGTCGTGCCTTCCAATCAGTAGGTGTCGGCGATTACTTGAGCTCGGCGTCGGTGTAGTA
The DNA here is from genome assembly GCF_042892755.1 of Streptomyces sp. NPDC001714. Lineage (NCBI taxonomy): Bacteria > Bacillati > Actinomycetota > Actinomycetes > Kitasatosporales > Streptomycetaceae > Streptomyces > Streptomyces sp. NPDC001714. The sequence continues at coordinate 265,318 of NZ_JBIAUL010000004.1, read as the reverse complement.
GCCGCCCTTGACCAGGACTTCCTCGTAGTTGGACTTGTCGACGCTCACCGGCTGCAGCAGGTAGGCGGGCACGACCTTGGTGCCGTTGTTGTACGTCTTGGTGTCGTTGACCTGCGGGGTCTTCTTGTTCAGGACGTCGTCGACCATGGTCGCGGCGACCTTGGCGAGCTGCCGGGTGTCCTTGTAGACGGTCTGCGTCTGCTCGCCCGCGATGATCGACTTCACCGAGGCCAGCTCGGCGTCCTGCCCGGTGATGACGGGCAGCGGCTGGCTGCTGGAGCCGTAGCCGTCCGACTTCAGCGCGGCGATGATGCCGATCGAGATGCCGTCGTACGGCGAGAGCACCGCGTCGACCTTGGCGGACTTGTAGGAGGAGGTGAGGATGTCCTCCATGCGCGACTGCGCGGTCGCACCGTCCCAGCGCAGGGTGGTGACCTTGTTCAGCGCGGTCTGGCCGGACTTGACCACCAGCTGCTTCTTGTCGATGTACGGCTGGAGCACGCTCATCGCGCCGTTGAAGAAGTACTTGGTGTTGTTGTCGTCGTTCGAGCCGGCGAACAGCTCGATGTTGAACGGGCCCTTCTTGCCGCTGTCCAGGCCCAGCTTGTGCACGATGTACGTGCCCTGCTCGACACCGACCTTCTCGTTGTCGAAGGACGCGTAGTAGTCGACGTTCTTCGTGCCGAGGATCAGCCGGTCGTAGGCGATGACCGGGATGTTGGCGTCCGCGGCCTCCTGGAGCACGTTGTTCAGGGACTTGTTGTCGATGGCCGCGATGATCAGGCCCTTGACACCCTGCGTGATCAGGTTCTCGATCTGCGAGACCTGGGTGTCCGGGTCGTCCTCGCCGTAGACCAGCTTGGTCTTGTAGCCCTTGGACTGCAGGTTCTTGACGACGTTCTTGCCGTCCGCGATCCAGCGCTCGGAGGACTTGGTCGGCATCGCGATGCCGATCGTGCCGCCCTTGGCGCTGCCGCTGTCCTCCTTGCTGCCGCCTTCACCGCTCTGGCCGCAGGCGGACAGGGTCAGGGCGAGCGAGGCGGCCCCGGCTATGAGGGTGAGGGCGCTTCTACGAGTGCGCATGTGATCGGTCCCTGTTCTTCTCGTCGTTGAGAGATTTCAAGCAAGGTCGGTGGAGCGCCCCGTCAGGGGCGCTGGGGGTGTCCCCGGCCGAAGGCCGGGGGAGGAACTGCGCGACCAGTCACAACGGACCCGCAGTCCCCAACGCTCATTCAGCGGCACCCTCGGCGGGGAACCGGCGGAGAGAACCCGGCAGCCGCGACCCCAGCGGCGCCATCTCCCCGTCCGCCCCGTGCCGCGCCAGCAGGTCCAGGGCGAGCCGCCCCCGCCGCACCCGCTCCTTGGCGGTGCTGAGGGTCACGTCCCGCAGGTGGTTGCCCCACGGGTAGATGCCGGGGGCCTTGGACAGGCCGAACTTGAGGTACACCGGCGCGCCGCGCCGGATCAGCTCGGCCACCTCGTACATCCGGATGTAGCCGCCGAGGTCGTCGGGGGCCTCGATGTACATGTCCATGGGGGCGCCGGACACCCGCCGGATCTCGGTGAGGTGATCGAGTGTCAGGTCGCTCGGCACGTTGATGGAGTCGGCGCCCAGGTGCTCGAAGACGGAGTACGAGGCCGGGTTGACGGGACCGACCAGCGCCGAGACCTTCAGGGTCGTGTCGGCCGGGATGATCCCCGCCTGCCGGGCCCGGTGCAGCGTCCACAGCACCCCCTCGTCGGCGACCAGCAGGCACTTGACGCCCAGTTCCGTCGCCCGTACCGCGTCCTCGACGCAGCCGGCGACGGCGTCGTGGCCGCGTGCGCGCAGTCCGGCCCCCCGCGAGTCCGAGCGCACCGAGCCGCCGATGTCCCAGGTGCCGCGCGGGCCGGTGAACAGGCAGAGCTCGATGTCGCGTTCGTTCGTCGCCTCGACCATCTCGGTGATCTCGGCGTCGGTGAGCATCCACACCCCGCTGCCCTGGCTGATCCGGTGGATCGGCACGTCCAGGCGCGAGGACTCCTTGAGGACGACGGCCAGCGCCTCGGGACCCTCGCAGGAGGGGATCTCGGTGCGCCACTTCCCGCCGCCCGGGAAGCCGTGGGCGGAGGCGTCGGCGGGGTCGAGGGCGGGCGCGCCCAGACCGAGGGCGGTGAGCACCTGCTCACCGGGTCGGCGGGCCGCCGTAACGGAAGCGTCGGTCGTCACAAGCTGTCCTTCGTGTTCGGTATTTCGGACAAGGTTCGCGGCTCGGGGCAGAGAAAAGGCTTGGTGGTACGCCGGCCACGGCGAGGTCAGGGCACGCCGCGACCGGCGTACGACTAGGGGCGGAGCAGCACCTTGCCCACCTTCGGATCACCGGCCCCCACCAGCTCGATGGCGTGCGGGAACTCGGTCAGCGGCAGCTCGTGCGTGATCAGTGGCAGTGGATCGAGGAGACCGGCCCCGAAGACCCGTACCGTGTGCGCCCAGGCGTCCGGCGGTGCCCCGAAGACGGTGTGCACCTCCAGCTGCCGTACGACGAGGTCGGTCGGGTCGAGACCGTCGGCACCCGCGGCCGGGATGCCGGTCAGGACCAGGCGTCCGCCGCGCCTGAGCAGGGAGGCGGCGGTGCGCGCGGCGGACGCGGACCCGGCGGTCTCGATGACGACGTCGAAGTCGTCGGGGAGTTCCTGGTCCCTGGTGCGGAAGTCGGTGGCGCCGAACTGCCGGGACAGCGCCTCCCGGTCGTTGCGCGTTCCCACCACCAGCAGCTCGCCCGGCGAGATCGCGCGCAGGAACTGCACGGCGAACATGCCCAGCGTCCCGGTGCCGACCACCGCGACCCGCTCGCCCGGCTGGGCGTTGCCCTTCAGTGCGGCCGCCGCGATGCAGGCGGCCGGCTCGAGGAGGGCGGCGGCGGTCAGATCCGCGTCGTCCGGCAGGGCGTGCAGCAGGCGGGCCGGGAGGGTGAGCGTGGCGGCCATGGCGCCCGGCTGGGTGAAGCCGGTCTCCTCGTAGCCGTCGGTGCACAGGGTGGTCTCCCCGGCGTGACAGCGGTCGCACACCTGGCAGTTCCGGAACCCCTCGCCGACCACCTTGCGCCCGACGAGCGAGGCGGGCACTCCGGCGCCGACCGCCCGTACCGTCCCCGACCACTCGTGGCCCGGCGTCAACGGGTAGCGCACATACCCCTCGGGCCGGTTCCCCTGGTACACCTCACGGTCGCTTCCGCAAATCCCGACCGCGTGCACGGCGACCAGCGCCTCGCCGGGACCGGGCTCGCGGGGCGTGTGCGCCTCGACCCGGTGGGCGCCCGGCGCCTCGACGACGACCTGGGAACTCACTTCGACGTCCCCTTCGGCTTGCGCTGCTCCCAGCCCTCGGCCCACAGGTCGAACCGGGCCTGCTGCTGCGGGAACTCCGCGGCCGCGTCGGCGTCGAACTCGACCCCCAGCCCCGGCGCGTCCGACAGGTGGAAGTAGCCGTCCACGACCTCCGGCGCGCCCCTGACGACCTTCTTGATCTCGGCGTCGGCGAAGTCGTTGAAGTGCTCCAGGATCTTGAAGTTCGGGGAGGTGAACCCGACCTGGAGGGAGGCGGCGGTCAGCACGGAACCGCCGACGTTGTGCGGGGCGACCAGCACGTAGTGCGTCTCGGCGGTGGCGGCGAGCTTGCGGGTCTCCCAGATTCCACCGATGTGGCCGACGTCCGGCTGGATGATGTCCACGGCCTGGCTCTCGAAGAGCTCGCGGAACTCGATGCGGTCGTGGATGCGCTCACCGGTGGCGACCGGGATGTCCACCTTGGCGGCGACCTTCTCCAGCGCCTTCAGGTTCTCCGGCGGGCACGGCTCCTCCAGCCAGGCCGGCTTGAAGGGCGCGAGCTCGCGCACCAGCCGTACCGCGGTGGAGGGCGAGAACCGGCCGTGCATCTCCAGCATCAGCTCGGCGTCCGGCCCGATGGCGTCCCGTACGGCCTCGATGAGCGACACGGCGTACAGGGTCTGCTCGTGGTCCAGCTCGAAGTGCCCGGTGCCGAACGGGTCGATCTTCAGCGCCTTGTACCCGCGCTCGATGACCCCCTGGGCGGCCTTGTGATAGGCCTCCGGGGTCCGCTCGGTGGTGTACCAGCCGTTGGCGTACGCCTTGACCTTGTCGGTCACCTTCCCGCCGAGCAGCTGCCACACGGGCACGCCCAGCGCCTTGCCCTTGATGTCCCAGCAGGCCATCTCGACGACGGCGATCCCGGACATGACGATCTCACCCGCCCGGCCGTAGTCGCCGTACTTCATCCGGCGCACCAGGTCTTCCACCGCGAACGGGTCCGAACCGAGAATGTGGTTGGCCTCGGCCTCTCGCAGATAGCCGATCAGCGCGTCGGTGTGACCGAGCATCCGGGTCTCGCCGACTCCCGTGATCCCCTCGTCGGTGTGCACCTGGACGTACGTCAGGTTGCGCCACGGCGTCCCGACCACGTGTGTGCTGATTCCGGTGATGCGCACGGCGGTTGCCCCTCAGCTGTTCGAGATTTCGTCACACGTTCGAAATGCTGGCGTGACAGTAAGGACGGGGCGGCGGGGGTGTCAATGGGTCGAACAGGTAACGGTTTCGGCAAGGCTTTCGACAGCTTTTTCGGTCTCCCACAGAACCTTCACAGAGGTGCCTGGTTATGTGACCCGTGGGGAACTTAGTCTTCCCGCGTCATGGACTACTGCCACCCGTGCCGACGGCACCTCAACGGCGCCCTCGCCTGCCCGGGGTGCGGCACCGCCGCCGAGACGCTACGCGCGTCAGCGCCGGAGGCGGCCCCCTCCGAACCGGTCACGCCCGGTGAATCGCCGTACCCGGAGCCGGAGTCCGCCGACGGCGGATACGGCCCGGGCCCGGACGGCGCCGAGGACGCCGAGGATGCCGAGGTCGACGGGCCGCCGGCGGGCGGCCGGGCCGAGCGGCGGCGGGCGGCGCGCGGGCGCGGCGGTCGGAGCCGGGGGCAGGCCGCCGAGAGTTTCGCGGAGGATCCCGAGGAGCCGCTGTCCGCCCCCGACGGAAGCCGTCGCGACCGCAAGGCCGCGGCTCATCGCCGACGGCGCCGCAGGGTCCTGTTGGTGGCCGTGGCGTGCGTGCTGGCGGTGGGCGGCCTGAGCCTCGCCGAACTCGGCACGGACGCCATACCGTTCACCAGCCCCGGCCCGGCCGCGGCGGGCGGCGACACGACCGACGGCGGTACGTCGACGTCGTCCCCCGGTACGACGGCTCAGCCCCTCGGTGACACGTCCGGCGCCACGGGCGCGACGAGCTCCGCCTCGGCCGACCCCTCGGCGTCCCCGTCCCCCTCCTCCTCGAAGGACAAGGCGTCCGGCTCCCCGTCGGCGTCCCCGAAGGACACGGACGCCCAATCGGCGACGACGGGTTCGGGCACGGTGACGGCCCCGGCGGCGACCCCGACGACCACGGCGGCGTCGACCCCGACGGCGGACCCGACGACGTCGGCCCCCGCCCCGTCGCCGAGCCAGACGTGCAACAGGTTCCTCTGGTGGTGTACGTGAGTGGAGCGCCCCCAGCTCCACCGGCCCGCACCCGAAGAACCCACTCAAGCAAATCCTGCAAACGTGTCACATTCGACGAACCCGCTCCGTCGTAGGGGTGTAGCCCACTGAGCCACACCACAGGGAGCACCCCATGGAAGCCCGTCTGAACCTCTTCGCCAGCCCCGTCGCCAACAAGCTGATCAAGGCCTTCAACGGCGCGGGCAAGGCCGCCGAGGGGACGTCGATCCCCGCCGCCACCCTGGAACTGGTCAAGATCCGCGCCAGCCAGATCAACGGCTGCGGCTTCTGCCTCGACATGCACACCAAGGACGCGGCCGAAGCCGGCGAGACCCAGCAGCGACTCCACATGGTCGGCGCCTGGCGCGAGGCGACCGTCTTCACCGAGGCCGAGCGCGCCGCCCTGGAACTGGCCGAGCAGGGCACCCGGATCGCCGACGGGGCGGGCGGTGTCCCCGACGAGGTGTGGGAGAACGCGGCCAAGCACCACACCGAGGAGGAACTCGTCGCACTGGTGGCGACGATCGCCCTGATCAACGCCTACAACCGACTGAACGTCATCTTCCGGCAGCCGGCCGGCGACTACCGGCCGGGCCAGTTCGCGTAACCCCCGGGCGGGGGCCGGTGCCGTCGGGTGCCGGCCCCGCGTTCACCCCTCCAGCATGCGGCGGAGCAGGTCCCGCAGGGACAGCCGCTCCTCGTCCGAAAGACCCGCCAGCGGCTCGCGCGCGAAGCGCAGCCCCTCGCGCAGGTCGCGGGCGACCCGGCGCCCCTCGTCCGTCGCCGCGGCCAGCTTCACCCGGCGGTCGGCCGGGTCGGGCCGCCGCTCCACGAGCCCGCGCGCCTCAAGGCGGTCCACGATCCCGGTCACGTTGGACGGCTCGCACTTCAGCTTCTGCGCCAGCTTCCGCATCGGCAGCGGCTCCAGCGAGAGCAGGCTGAGCAGCCGCGCCTGCGCCCCGGTGAGTGCGTGCTCGCCCGCCGCCTCCTCGTAGTCCGCGTAGAAACGGGCCACGACGTCCCCGATGAGCTCGACGACCTCCAGGGTCAGGGCGTCGGGACGGCGGGTCTTCGCTGGGCTGGACTGTGGGGTGGACATGCACCCCAGGGTACCGCGTTACTTGACATCATGAAATATTCAGGAGCATGGTTGTTTCAGGTACTGAAGTAATTTCGGAAAGGCGCATGTCATGATCAACCGCGAGTGGCACCTGCTCAGCCGTCCCGTCGGCTGGCCGAAGCCCGAGGACTTCGCCCTGGTCGAGGCGGAGGTCCCCGCGCCGGGTGAGGGACAGGTGCTGGTACGGAACAAGTACCTCTCCGTCGACCCGTACATGCGCGGCCGGATGAGTGCCGCGAAGTCGTACGTCGCCCCCTTCGAGCTGGGCAAGGTCATGCAGGGCGGCGCGGTCGGCGAGGTCGTCGAGTCGAACGCCGAGGGCATCGCGGCCGGCGACCACGTCCTGCACTTCTTCGGCTGGCGCGAGTACGCGGTCGTGGACGCGAAGAACGCGGTCAAGGTCGACGCCGACGCCGCGCCCCTGTCGACCTACCTCGGCGTCCTCGGCATGACCGGCCTCACCGCCTACGCGGGCCTGCTGCGCACCGCCTCCTTCAAGGAGGGCGACTCGGTCTTCGTCTCCGGCGCGGCCGGCGCGGTCGGCAGCCAGGTCGGCCAGATCGCCAAGCTCAAGGGCGCCTCGCGGGTGATCGGCTCGGCCGGCTCCGACGAGAAGGTCAAGCTGCTGGTCGAGGAGTACGGCTTCGACGCCGCCTTCAACTACAGGAACGGCCCGGTCGGCGAGCAGCTGCGCGCCGCCGCGCCCGACGGCGTGGACGTCTACTTCGACAACGTCGGCGGCGACCACCTGGAGGCGGCGATCGGCCAGCTCAACCGGGACGGCCGGATCGCGATCTGCGGCATGATCTCCGTCTACAACAGCACCGAGCCCGTCCCCGGCCCGAAGAACCTCGCCCGCCTCATCCAGACCCGCGGCCGGATCGAGGGCTTCCTGGTCGGCGACCACTACGACCTGCAGCCGCAGTTCGTCGCCGAGGTCGGCCCGTGGGTGGCCTCCGGGCAGCTGAAGTACCGGGAGACGGTCGTCGAGGGCATCGAGAACAACGTGGAGGCGTTCCTCGGGGTCCTGCGCGGCGACAACACCGGCAAGATGATCGTCAAGCTGTAGGTCTGTCTCCGTTTTTCGGCATGCGGTAACTTCTTTCCGAAACCGTCGTCGATCGTGGGCGCGAGTCGCGGCGGACCGAGGAGAGAAGAAACCGCATGCCCATTCAGCAGTCCGACGTCCTCTACACCGCCGTCGCCACCGCCGAGAACGGCCGGGACGGCCGGGTCGCCACCGACGACGGCCGGCTCGACGTCGTCGTCAACCCGCCGAAGGAACTGGGCGGCAGCGGGTCCGGGACCAACCCGGAGCAGTTGTTCGCCGCCGGGTACAGCGCGTGCTTCCAGGGGGCGCTGGGGGTCGTCGCCCGGCAGGCCGGGGTCGACGTGTCCGGGTCCAGGGTGACCGCGAAGGTGGGGCTCGGGAAGAACGAGGAGGGCTTCGGGATCGTCGTGGAGATCTCGGCGGAGATTCCGGGCGTCGAGGAGGGGGTTGCCCGTGAGCTTGTGGAGAAGGCGCACGGGGTCTGCCCTTACTCGAAGGCGACTCGGGGGAACATCAGCGTGACGCCGGCCTGACGGCGGTCGTTGCGCTGTGGGGAGGCCGCACCCTTGGACGTGGGGTGCGGTCTCCGGTCGTGCCGGGTGCGGGTGCGTTGTGGTTGCTCGCGCAGTTCCCCGCGCCCCTAAAGGGGCGCGTTCATTGCCGCCTTGTGAACGGCCCGCGCCAGCCGGTCGTTCTCCGGGGCCGCTCCTCCCGGGAACGCGAACCGGCGGCGTGTGTAGCCGTAGGCGACCCCGCTGCGCGGGTCCGCGAAGGCCTGGGAGCCCGCTGCTCCGCTGTGGCCGATCGTGCCCGCGCCGAGGAACGGGTGCCAGGTGTCCGCGGTCGCCTGGAAGCCCAGGCCGTACGACTTGTGGGTGCGGGCCACCAGGTCGTACCCCACCGAGTGGAACTGGCCGAACTCCGCCACCGTGTCCTCCTTCAGCAGGGGGGCCTCGCCGTCGATCTCGCTGAGCAGGGCCGCGTACATCCCGGCCAGGCCGCGTGCCGACGCCACCCCGCCGAAGGAGGCCGGGCCCTTGGCGCGGACCAGCCGGTCGTTGGGGAGGGCCGTGAGGTCCGTGGGCTCGGCCGTGTGCCGGTTGAAGGCGATCCCCGCGAGGGTCTGCGGGCCGGACGGGGCGGAGTCGAGCAGGGCCTGCTGCTCGGGCGTGGGCCGCATCGGCTGGGTCGTGCGGAATCGCGGCTCGTGCGCGGCCGGCAGACCCAGGAAGAAGTCGAGGCCGTACGGCGCCCGGACCCGCTCCTCGTACACGTCCTGGAGCGTACGGCCGGTCGCGCGCCGTACCACCTCGCCGGTGAGCGCCCCGATGACGAGGGCGTGGTAGCCGAAGGCCGTGCCCGGCCGCCAGAACGGCCGCTGGTCGGCGAGGCGTTCGGCCATCGCCCGGTCGTCGGTCAGCTCCTGCGGGCTGAACCCGGAGTCGGTGCCGACCAGGCCCGCCCGGTGCGCGAGCAGGTCCCGCAGGGCCAGCGTGCCCTTGCCCTCGGCGCCGAACTCCGGCCAGTAGTAGGTGACTTTGCGGTCCAGCTCCAGCGTGCCGTCCTGCACCAGCATCGCCACGACCAGGTGCGCCGCCCCCTTGGTGGACGAGAACACGCCGTACAGGGAGTCCCCGTCGGCCCCCTCGCCCGCCCACAGGTCGACGACCCGCCGGCCGTGGACGTACGCACACAACTGCCCCTCGTAGTCGGCCGGTTCGCCGGCGACGAAGGCGGCGAACTCATCGCGCACCGCCTCGAAGCCCTCCGAGACCGTGCCCTGGACGGTGATCTCCTGCGTCATCCGTTCTCCTCAACCGAGCCGCCGGGGCAGCTCCCACTGTGAACAACGCCCTACCCACCTGGGCGACCTACCCCTTCCTGCGATCGGTACGGCGAGATGTACCTGTTCGACTCAACCGGGGCATGCTGAGGGCGGACACACCGCGGACAGACCCCACAGCGGCGGGAGGGCTCCGGCCCATGGCGACGATTCCTTCACTTCCCGGCAGGGCGGACGTGCTGCGCATGGCCCGCAGCACCACCGACATCACCGGCCAGCTCCTGGACACCGCCCAGAACCTCACGAAGATCGCGCTCAACACCCTGGACCCACGCGAGGGCTCGGCCCCCGAACTGCTGCGCGTCCTGCGCCGCACGACCGCGGAGCTGGCCGAGGCCAGTGCCGCACCGGGGGCACAGGAGGCCTTCTACCGCATCGTCGAGACCCTCACCCGGCTCGGCACCAGCGGCGCCCCGCTGGCCGTGCACCCGGTGGCCGAGCCGCTCCTTGCGGCCCTCAGGGACAGTCTGCTGCCGCTGCTGGACGCGGTGGAGCCGGCGGTGGAGGAGTTCGCGGCGGCGCTCCGTGAACTGACCGAGGCGCTGTCCCCGCTGCTGCCCGCGGCCGCGGGCGGGGCGGCCGGCGTCCTGCTGGCCCTCACCCCGCTGCTGCGCACCGCGGCCGAGGTCCTCCGTGACTCCGCCCCCGAACTCCACCGCATCGCCGACGCCGTCACCTCGGCGGTGGCCCCGCTGCTGCCCCTCCAGGTGGCCCTGGCCGAGCGCGCGACCGCGGCGGGCGCGGGCGTGGTCCGGGCCGCGCTGCCGCCGCTGGCCGACCTGACGGAGGCGGCGGCGAAGACGGCCAGGGCGACGGGCCCGGTCCTGATCGCCGCCGAGGAACTCGCCGTGACCGGGCTCGAACACCTCCAGCCCGTCCTGCTGTCCTCCGCCGCCCGCGCCGGCCGGGTGGCCCGGGCGACGGCGGTACGGGTGTCGGCGGCGGTCAGCCCGGCGGCGGACCGGGGCGTGGTGGTGGCGGTGACGCCCGCGTAGGCGCTCCGCCGGGACGGCCGAGGTGAGTCGTCGTCCGGCCGCGGCGCCGTGGTGGCTGGTCGCGCAGTTCCCCGTGCCCCTACGGGGCGCTGCCCCGGTAAAGTTTTGGCCATGCGTGATCTCGGGGTGGGTTTCGGTTATCTCCTCAAGGGCCAGCGGTGGGTCGGTCGGCACGGCAGGCAGTTCGGGTTCGGTCTGCTGCCCGGCCTGATCACCCTCGTCATGTACGCGGCGGCCCTGGTCGCCCTCGCGATATGGGGAGCGGACTTCGTCGCCTGGGCCACCCCGTTCGCCGACGACTGGTCCAGCCCCTGGCAGGGCCTCTTCCGCGGCTTCCTCACCGCCGTCCTGTTCGCCCTCGGCCTCCTCGGCGCCGTCCTCACCTTCACCGCGGTGACGCTGCTGGTCGGCCAGCCGTTCTACGAGAACCTCTCCGAGAAGGTCGACGCGGACGTCTCGCCCGACGGCACCGCGCCCGAGTCCGGGCTGCCGTTCTGGCGCGAGCTGTGGATCTCCGCCCGGGACAGCCTGCGCATCCTGGTCCGGGCCGCCCTCTGGGGCCTGCTGCTCTTCGCCCTCGGCTTCCTGCCCCTCGTCGGGCAGACCGTCGTACCGGTCATCGGCTTCTTCGTCACCGGCTTCTTCCTCACCGAGGAACTCACCGCCGTCGCCCTCCAGCGCCGGGGGGTCGACCTGCGCGCCCGGCTCACCCTGCTGCGCTCCCGCAGGTCCCTGGTGTGGGGCTTCGGCACCCCGCTGGGCCTGGTCTTCCTGGTCCCGTTCGTCGCGGTGTTCCTGATGCCGGGCGCGGTCGCGGGCGCCACCCTCCTCGCCCGCGACCTGCTGGGCGAGGAGACGGCGGCGGAGGACGACGAGCGGGCGGACGAACCCGTCAGTTCCTGAAGCTCGCGTCCGCCGCCACGGTCACGATCGCCCGCACCTGGTCGATGATGTCCACCCGGTTCCGCACGAACTCGGGGTCGGTCACCTCCGTCGTGTTCCCGGCACCGAACTGCAGCACCGGCGTGTGCACATGCCCGCCGGGCAGGGTGTCGTGCAGCCCGAGCCGGTCACGCAGCAGCGTGGCCCGGTAGGCGATCTCGTTGGAGAGGTAGTTCCCGCCGCCCCCGGCCCGCGCGGTGGACCCGGCGGTCGGCCCGTCCGCCCGTACGACGGGGTCGGTCCCGCCCACCGGGATCTCGGTCACCTCTGTGTGGTCGTACACCGGGAAACGCCCCGTGTCCGCCGCCGTGATCGCCGCGTACGGGAGGGTGGTGGTCGTCCACTGCGGCTGCGAGGCCGGGTCGGTGACCGGGACGGTCTCGGTCCGGCCGATGTTCTCGTTGTCCGGGAACCCGCCGCGCCAGGCGCCGTTCGTCCGCTCCACGTCGAACCGCCCGACCCGCCCCTGGCTCACGGTCGTGAACAGGTCCACCTTCGGCAGGTACGGCCGGAGCGTCCGCTCCACGGTCCCGGCCGCGAAGTCGTCCCACCGCACCGGGAACACGGCCGCCTCCACCCGCGCGGGCCCCTCGGCGGTCTCGATCACGGTCCCGTCGAGGGCCAGCGCGCTCGCGCCGGACGGGTTGGAGATCCGGATGTCCCGGTCGAGCGTGAACGGGTCGAACCCGGTGACGAGGATCCGCCGCAGGCCCTTCCCCGGGTACCGGATGTCGGTCTGCCCGCGCGAGGTCCGCTCCAGCAGGTCCAGCAGCGCCGCCCGCTGGCGCCCGCTCACCCCGAACCCCGGCTCCCACGTACGCACCTGGCGGGTCATCCCGAGCCGCGCCCAGTACAGCGGCCGGTCGTCGTCCCGGCTCATATCACCCCCGTCCGGCCCCCGCCCCTGCGCCCGGTCCACGGCCCGCCGCCACAGCGCCGACCCCTGCCGTTCGACGACCCGCCGGGCCTGTGCGTAGGAGTGCGCGTCCGCCAGCGCCCGGGCGAATCCCGGAGCCACGGCATCGAACCCGGACCGCCGGAGTATCTCCTGCGGCACGGGCTGGTCGAGCCGCTGTTCCTCGACGGTGGGGGAGGGGGCGGTGGTGGCGTGCGCGGCGGTGGGGACGAGCCCCCCGGCCAGCAGCGCGATTCCGAGGACGCCGATCCGAACACGTAAGGAAGTCACGGGAGTTGGCCTTCCGTCGCAGTGGGGTGCGTGGTGCCGATCGGGCGCAGTATCGCGTGTGGGCCGCTACGTGGTCTACACCATGAGCCAGCCCACGACCCCGTGGGCGGTTGTGAAGGGTTCGTACGAGATCGCCGCGACGCGCCCGATGAGCGGCCGTCTTCGCGCGGCCACGGCTAAGGTCGGAGCCGGGACGAGTCCCCCTTGAGCAGCCCCGGTCCGGGACCTGACCCCTGGACCGGGGCTTGCGTGTCGGTGGGTGGCGTCAGCCCCGTACCCCGAAGCCGTACACCGTCACCGAGCGGTAGGTCCCGCCCGGATCCAGCCTGGTGCTCGGGAAATCGGGGCGGTTGGGGGAGTCCGGGAAGTGCTGGGTCTCCAGGGCGACGCCGTCGCCGGGGGCGAACGGGCCGGTCAGGTGCTCGGCGGTGTAGAGCTGGATGCCGGGTTCGGTGGTGGCGACGGTGAGGGTGCGGCCGGAGGCCGGGTCGTACAGCTCGCCGATCTGCACGGGGGTGTCCGTCACCCCCTTGTCGAGGACCAGGTTGTGGTCGTAGCCGGAGCCGACCTTGCGGGCCGTACGGAAGTCGAAACGGGAGCCGGAGACGTCCTCCAGTACCCCCGTCGGAATGAGGTCGCCGTCCACGGGGGTGTAGTGCGAGGCCGCGATCCGCAGCTCGTGGCCGCCCGCGTTCCCGGAGCCCGCCAGGTTGAAGTAGCTGTGGTTGGTGAGGTTCACGACGGTCGGCGCGTCGGTGACCGCCTCGTAGGAGATGTGCAGCGCGCCGGAGTCGTCCAGCGTGTACGTCACGGCGACCTTCAGCCGCCCCGGGAACCCCTCCTCCCCGTGCGGACTCACCCGGGTCAGCCGCACCCCGTGCTCGACGGCCGCCACCTCCCACACCCGCTTGTCGAAACCGCGGGCGCCGCCGTGCAGGGAGTTGGGCCCGTTGTTGGGCTCCAGGGCGTAGGTGACGCCGTCCAGCGGGAAGCGGGCGTGGGCGATCCGGTTGGCGTAGCGGCCGACCAGGGCGCCGAAGTACGGGCCCGGGTTCTCCAGGTAGCCGTCCAGATCGGCGAACCCCAGCACCACGTCCGCCGTCCGCCCGTCCCGGTCCGGGACCTCGACCGACTGCACGATCCCGCCGTACGACAGCACCCGCACCCGGGTCCCCGCGCGCTCCAGCGTCCAGCGGTGCACCGCGGTGCCGTCGGAAAGTGTGCCGAAAAGTTCGCTCATGGGGAAACCCTAAGCCAAGGGTCTAGTCCACCGGGTCCTTGGCGGTGATGGCCCGGTAGGCGATCGCGGCGAGCTTCGACTGGCCGTCGGTGCTCGGATGGAACCAGTCCCAGTGACTGAGCTGATCGGTCCCGAAGCGGTACGCGTACACCGCCCCGCCGTCGAAACGGCACCGCCGGTCCTTGGCGCAGACCTCCTCCAGCACCTTGTTGTAGTCCTCGACCCGCTGCTGCACCTTGTCCCGGCGCAGCGTCGCCGCGCTGGTCAGGTCGTCCGCGCCGGACAGCATGGACGGGCAGATGCCCAGCTTCCACACCTGCTTGCCCAGCGGGTTGGTCCGCCCCTCGGACCACAGCCGCTTCAGGTTCGGCACGCTCGCCACGTACACCTGCGTCCTCGGCAGCGCCTTGCGCAGGGTGCCCAGCGCGTCCTCGAACTCGCTGCGGAAGTCGGCCACCGAGGTCATCGCCCGCACCGACGTGCGGCAGGCGTCGTTCGCCCCGACCATCACCGTCACCAACTGCGGCTTGCGTACGACCGCCTCGGCCATCTGCTCCGGCAGGTCGGCCATCCGGGCGCCGGTCTCGGCGTAGTTCCAGCTGTGGTCGGCCGCCTGCGCCCGCCCCAGCAGCCGTACCGCCAGACTGTCCACCTGGTCGCTGGTGCCCGTCGCCCAGGACACCTCGGGGCAGTCCGAGAGCACCGTGCAGGCGTCGAAGCCACGCGTGATGGAGTCGCCGACGGCCGCGATCGAGGTGGGGCTGCGGTCCCACACCTGCACGGTCCGCGCGGCCCGCGTCCGCTCGCTCTTCGTCGCGGCGGGGGAACCACCCAGGACATCGCACCCGGCCACCCCCAGCGCGGCGGTGACGGCGACGGCGCCTGCCAGGGCACGCGAACGCCGGCGTCGCTGCTTGCGCATACCCTGTTGGTCCTCTCCGTCCGCCCGTTCGTCCCCCCTCCATAACAACGCACGGGAGTTCCCGCCCCGCCCCGTGCAACGGACCACCCCCGTACAAGCGTCCCCATGGGTGAATGGCAGGGGTTTCCTGGCTGTGGGACCGACGGTACGTCACACTCCTTGCGCCGCCGCACGGTAGCCTCGCCATCAACGCGGCCGTCGTGCCACTGCCGCCAGCCAGCCAAGCAAGATGTCCCGCTCTGCCCGGAGGTTCCGGTGACGACACGTGGAGTTCTGTACGTGCACTCCGCGCCGCGCGCGCTGTGCCCGCACGTCGAGTGGGCCGTCGCCGGGGTGCTCGGCACGCGCGTCAGCCTCGACTGGATCCGCCAGCCGGCGGCCCCGGGCACCTGGCGCTCCGAGTTCTCCTGGCAGGGCGAGGTCGGCACGGCCTCCAAACTGGCGTCCGCGCTGCGCGGCTGGCACCTGCTCCGCTTCGAGGTCACCGCCGAGCCCTGCGCGAAGGCCGAGGGCGAGCGCTACAGCTGCACCCCCGACCTCGGCATCTTCCACGCGGTCACCGGAATCCACGGCGACATCCTCATCCCGGAGGACCGCCTGCGGGCCGCCCTGACCCGCTCACAGCGCGGCGAGACGGCCCTGGAGGCCGAGATCGCCAAACTCCTCGGCAAGCCGTGGGACGACGAACTGGAGCCGTTCCGCTACGCGGGCGAGGGCGCTCCGGTGCGGTGGCTCCACCAGGTGGTCTGAGCGCCGTAGCCGTCTGCGGCGCCGTCGTGTCTTCTCGCGCAGTTCCCCGCGCCCCTGAAAGAAGGGGCAGCTGCAATGCGCCCCTTCAGGGGCGCGGGGAACTGCGCGACCAGCCCCCACCGGCGGTCAGCCGACAACGAAACGCACTGTGGCCCGAACTCCATCCAACGGAGTCCGGGCCACAAGCCTCAATGCAACGCTTCTCACACGGTCCGGAACGCCAGGACCACGTTGTGTCCACCGAACCCGAACGAGTCGTTCAGCGCGGCGATCCTGCCCTCGGGCAGCTGCCGCGCCTCCCCCCGCACCACGTCCGCGTTGACCTCGGGGTCGAGGTCGTCGAGGTTGATGGTCGGCGGAGCCGTCCGGTTCACCAGCGCCAGGATCGACGCGACGGTCTCGATACCACCGGCACCACCCAGCAGGTGACCGGTCATCGACTTGGTCGCGGAGATCGCCATGTGGTCGACGTCGTCGCCGAACACCTTCCGCAGCGCCTTGATCTCGGCCACGTCACCCTGCGGCGTGGACGTGGCGTGCGCGTTGACGTGCACGATCTCGGCCGGCTTCAGATCCGTGTTGTCGAGCAGGTTCTGCAGCGCGTGCGCGATGCCGTTGCCCGACGGCTCCGGCTGCGTGATGTGGTGCGCGTCGGCCGAGATGCCCTGGCCGACCGCCTCGGCGTAGATGCGCGCCCCGCGCGCCTTCGCGTGCTCCTCGGACTCCAGGACGATCACGCCCGCGCCCTCGCCGAGGACGAAGCCGTCACGGCCGGAGTCGTAGGGACGCGACGCGCCCTCGGGGTCGTCGTTGTTCTTGGACATCGCCATCATGTTGCCGAACGCGGCGATCGGCAGCGGGTGCACCGCGGCCTCCGTACCGCCGGCCACGACGACGTCCGCACGGCCGGTGCGGATCATCTCGATGGCGTACCCGATGGCCTCGGCGCCGGAGGCGCAGGCCGACACGGGGGTGTGCACACCGGCCCGCGCACCCAGCTCGATACCGACGTTGGCGGCCGGCGAGTTGGGCATCAGCATCGGCACGGTGTGCGGGGAGACACGGCGTACGCCCTTCTCCTTGAGCACGTCGTACTGGTCCAGCAGGGTCGTCACACCGCCGATGCCGGAGGCGATGACGGCGCCGACCCGGTCGGGGTTGGCGGACGCGTCCTCACCGGCCTTGGCGGTGAAACCGGCGTCCGCCCAGGCCTCCTTGGCGGCGATCAGCGCGAACTGCGCGGACCGGTCCAGCTTGCGGGCCTGCGGACGCGGGATGATCTCGCTCGGTTCGACGGCGATCTGCGCCGCGATACGGACGGGCAGCTCGGCCGCCCAGTCCTGCTCCAGGAGGCTGACGCCGGACTTGCCGGCGACCAGGGCCTCCCAGAACGAAGCTGCGTCGCCACCCAGCGGTGTGGTTGCGCCGATACCGGTGACGACCACGGTGCGATTGGTCGGGCTCACGGGAATTCTTTCTCCAACGGATACGGGATTCGACGGCGCCACCGCCGGGTGGCGGGGCATTGCAGCCGGAGGCTAGTTAACTGCCTCAGGCCTGGTGCTTGAGGATGTAGTCGGTCGCGTCGCCGACGGTCTTGAGGTTCTTGACGTCCTCGTCCGGGATCTTGACGTCGAAGCGCTCTTCAGCGGCGACGACGACCTCGACCATGGACAGCGAGTCGACGTCCAGGTCGTCGGTGAAGGACTTGTCCAGCTGGACGTCCTCAACCGGGATGCCGGCGATCTCGTTCACGATCTCGGCGAGACCTTCGACGATCTCTTCCTGAGTGGCGGCCATGTCAGGCGCTCCTTCTTAGATGTTCCAGACGGTTGCTGCGGTACTGCGGACGGCGACCCTTACCGGATGCATGATCCGGCACGGAGTGCCTAGGGGAGGGTAACGACAGTGGCGGCGTAGACGAGACCCGCCCCGAACCCGATGACGAGTGCGGTGTCGCCGCTCTTCGCCTCACCGGTCGCCAGGAGCCGCTCCATTGCGAGCGGGATCGAGGCGGCCGAGGTGTTGCCGGTGGTGCGGATGTCACGGGCGACCGTGACGTGCTCCGGCAGCTTGAGAGTCTTCACCATCGAGTCGATGATCCGCACATTGGCCTGGTGCGGGATGAAGACGTCCAGGTCGTCCGCAGTGAGTCCGGCGGCGTCCAGCGCCTCCTTGGCGACCTTCGCCATCTCGAACACGGCCCAGCGGAAGACCGCCTGGCCTTCCTGCGTGATCGCCGGGAACTTGATGTTGCCCTGGCTGTCGACCGGCAGCCCGGACCTGTCACCGAAGTGGAAACGGTCCCAGGGGACGGTCTGCTTGATGGTCTCGGACTTGTCGCCCTCGGAGCCCCAGACCGTCGGGCCGATCGCCGGCTCCTGGGAGGGGCCGACCACGACCGCGCCCGCGCCGTCGCCGAACAGGAAGGCGGTGGCCCGGTCCTCCAGGTCGGTGAGGTCGCTGAGCCGCTCCACGCCGATGACGAGCACGTACTCGGCGGAACCCTCCACCACCATGCCCTTGGCGAGGGTGAGGCCGTAGCCGAAGCCCGCGCAGCCGGCCGAGATGTCGAAGGCGGCGGCCTTGTTCGTGCCCAGCTTGTCGGCGATCTCGGTGGCGACGGCCGGGGTCTGGCTGAAGTGCGAGACGGTCGAGACGACCACGGCGCCGATCTGCTCGGCGGAGATGCCCGCGTCCGCGATCGCCTTGCCGGAGGCCTCGATGGACATCGCGGCGACGGTCTCGTCCGGGCCCGCCCAGTGCCGGGTCTCGATGCCGGAGCGCGACCGGATCCACTCGTCGGACGAGTCGATCGTCTCCAGGATCACCTCGTTGGGCACCACGCGGGTCGGGCGGTAGCCGCCGACGCCGAGGATGCGCGCGTACGGAGCACCCTTGCTGGGATTGATCTTCGACATCGCAGTGGGCTCCTAGTTCAGCTGTGCTCGGCGATGAGCTCGCGGGCCGCGTCGAGGTCGTCGGGGGTCTTGAGGGCCAGCGTCTTCACGCCGGGCAGGGCGCGCTTGGCCAGGCCGGTCAGGGTGCCGCCGGGGCACACCTCCAGGAGGGCGGTGACGCCGAGTTCCTTGAAGGTCTCCATGCACAGGTCCCAGCGGACCGGGTTGGCGACCTGGCCGACAAGGCGGTCCACGATCTCCCCGCCGGTGGCGACGGCCTGCCCGTCCTTGTTGGAGACGTAGGTGAACTTCGGGTCGAGCGGCGCGAGTTCCTTGGCGGCCTCGGCCAGCTTCTCGACCGCGGGGCCCATGTGGTGCGTGTGGAAGGCACCGGCGACCTTGAGGGCGACGACCTTGCGGACACCCTCGGGCTTGTCCTCGTTCAGCGCGGCGAGCTGCTCCAGGGTGCCCGCGGCGACGATCTGCCCTGCGCCGTTGATGTTCGCCGGGGTCAGACCGAGCTTCTCCAGGTGCGCGACGGAGACCTCCGGGTCGCCGCCGAGCAGCGCCGACATGCCGGTCTCGGTGATCGCGGCGGCCTCGGCCATCGCCAGCCCACGCCTGCGGACGAGGCTCAGCGCGGCGGTGTCGTCCAGGACGCCGGCGAAGGCGGCGGCGGTGATCTCACCGACGCTGTGCCCGGCGACCGCGCCCGGGGCGACGTTCGCGATGTCACCGAGTGCCGCGCCGGACAGGATCCCGGCGGCGACGAGCAGCGGCTGGGCGATCGCGGTGTCCCGGATCTCGTCCGCGTCGGCGTGCGTGCCGTAGTGCACGAGATCGAGACCGATGGCGTCCGACCAGGCACGCAGACGGTCCTCGACACCGGGAAGGTCGAGCCAGGGGGTCAGGAAGCCAGGGGTCTGGGCGCCCTGGCCGGGAGCGACGAGTACGAGCACTCTCACACTCTCTCTTGGGGACGGCCACCGCCGCCCGTGGGGACAGGGACGAAGAACACGAGGGGGTTTTGTGGGCCCCCGACAAAATCCTATGACTGGGGATCTCCATCGACCAGACGCCCCAGGATCAGCGCGATCCGCAGCGTGAAGGCGGATCGTACATCGGACGGTGACCATCCGGTGACGTCAGTCACACGTCGGAGCCGGTAGCGCACGGTGTTCGGGTGAACGAAGAGCATTCGGGCCGCACCCTCCAGGCTGCTCGCCTGTTCCAGATAGACGCTCAGCGTTTCCAGCAGCGCCGAACCGGCTTCTTCCAGCGGTCTGTAGATCTCCTCCACCAACTGCTCGCGCGCGCTCGGATCGCCCGCGATGGCGCGCTCCGGAAGGAGATCGTCCGCCAGTACCGGCCGCGGCGCGTCCTGCCAGGCGGAACAGGCCTTGAGCCCCGCGGCGGCGGCCTGCGCGGACCGCGTGGCCGCCAGCAGGTCCGGCACCACAGGACCCGCGACGACCGGCCCGGCGGCGTACGGCCCGATCAGCGACTTGGCCACGGCCAGCGGGTTGTCGTTGCCGCCCGCGATGACGACGAGGCGGTCCCCGAGCACCCCGGTCAGCACCTGCAGCTTGGCGTGCCGGGAGGCCCGCCGGATCGCCTCGACGGTCAGTTCGCTGTCCCCGTCGGGCGCGGTCCCGAGCACGACGCACACATGATCGGGCGAGTTCCACCCGAGGGCCGCGGCCCTGCTCACCGCCCCCTCGTCGGCCTCCCCGCTCAGCACGGCATTGACGACCAGCGACTCCAGGCGCGCGTCCCAGGCACCGCGTGCCTCGGCGGCCTGGGCGTACACCTGGGCGGTGGCGAAGGCGATCTCACGGGCGTACACGAGCAGCGCCTCGCGCAGCACACTCTCGTCGCCCGGCGCCGCGACCTCGTCGATCGCGCTCTCCATGACCTCGATGGTGGTCCGCACCATCTCCACGGTCTGC
This sequence comes from Streptomyces sp. NPDC001714, assembly GCF_042892755.1. Classification (NCBI taxonomy): domain Bacteria; kingdom Bacillati; phylum Actinomycetota; class Actinomycetes; order Kitasatosporales; family Streptomycetaceae; genus Streptomyces; species Streptomyces sp. NPDC001714. The sequence continues at coordinate 244,892 of NZ_JBIAUL010000004.1, read as the reverse complement.
CGCAGCGTGATCGCCCGGGTCAGCTCCCGCGGCGCGGTCCCGAACACGTCCGTCGAGATCGCCTGCGGGGCGTCCGGGTGCCGGAACCACTCGGTGAAGGCCGCGATGCCCGCCTGGGCGACGAGCCCGATCCAGGAGCGGTTCTCCGGAGGCATGGCCCGGTACCACGGCAGGGTCTCGTCCATGCGTGCGATGGCCTGGGCGGCGAGGCTGCCGGACGACTTCTCCAGCCGCTTCAGGGTCGCGGAGTGCGGGTGGACCGGATGAGCCGAGGGGTCGGACTTGCGCATTACGGGTTCGGGCACGGGACAAGACTGCCTTATCCGGACGGGAGCCTGCGCCGCCGGGTGCCGACTGCGGTCTACCGTGGTGCTGTGATGGACGTCAGGCGCGCGGCGCAGCGCTATCCGGGAGGCGACCCGGCGACCGGCATCGAGTCGTCGCACGCCTTCTCCTTCGGCCCGCACTACGACCCCGACAACCTGCGCTTCGGGGCGGTCATCGCCTGCAACGAGGAGCGGCTGGCGCCGGGCGCCGGCTTCGACGAGCACCCGCACAGCCACACCGAGATCGTGACGTGGGTGGTCGAGGGCGAGCTCACCCACCGCGACTCGGCGGGCCACGAGACGGTGGTCCGCCACGGGGACGTCCAGCGCCTCAGCTCGGCGGGGGGCGTCCGCCACGTGGAGCGCAACGACGGGCCGCTGCCCCTCGCCTTCGTCCAGATGTGGCTGGCCCCGGTGCGGCCCGGCGGTGAGCCCTCCTACGACATCGTCCGCGGCATCGCCGACTCCACCCCGTACGCGGTCCCCGAGGCCGGCGCGATGCTCCACGTCCGCCGCCTGGGGGCGGGGGAGCGGACGGCGGTGCCGGACGGGGCGTACGTGTACGTGCACGTGGTGCGGGGGGATGTGCGGCTGGGGGGAGAGGAGTTGGGGCCGGGGGACTCCGTACGGATCACCGACGCGAAGGACTTGGAGGCGTCGGGGATCTCGGAGGCGGAGGTGTTGCTGTGGGAAATGGCGGGGTAGCGACGGCCGTTGCCGGCCGCGGGCCGGTGGGGGTTGCTCGCGCAGTTCCTCCCCCAGCCTTCGGCCGGGGGTACCCCCAGCGCCCCTAAAAGACAAAAACATGGCTGCGGGCAGGCGTGCCTCCCCCAGAGCCCGAAAGGCCTGGGGGGACCCCAGGCGGCACGGGTGGGCGCAGCGGCACCCTGCATGCGCCGGTAAGCGAACCCCCCGCCCCCGCCGACCTCAGCTTCGCAGCTCCGCCAGCACCGCGTCCGTGAACGCCGGCCACGCCTCGATCGCCCAGGGCCCGAACGCCCTGTCCGTCAGCGCGACACACGCCAGCCCCGCCTCCGGGTCCACCCACAGGAACGTGCCCGCCTGCCCGAAGTGCCCGAACGTCCGCGGCGAGGACGAAGCCCCCGTCCAGTGCGGCGACTTGGAGTCGCGGATCTCGTAGCCCAGCCCCCAGTCGTTCGGGTTCTGATGCCCGTACCCCGGCAACACACCCTTCGTCCCGGGGTACTGCACGCTCAGCGTCGCCTCCGCCACCGTCCGCGGATCCAGCAGCCGCGGCGCCTGCAGCTCGGCTGCGAACCGCAGCAGGTCCGACACCGACGACACGCCGTCCTTCGCCGGCGACCCCTCGAGCGACGTCGACGTCATGCCCAGCGGCTCCAGCACCGCCTGCCGCGCGTACTCGTCGAACGGCATCTCCGTCGCCTTGGCGACATGCTCCCCGAGCACCTCGAACCCGGCGTTCGAGTACAGCCGCCGCTCCCCGGGCGGCGCCATGACCCGGTGTTCGTCGAAGGCCAGCCCCGAGGTGTGCGCGAGCAGGTGCCGTACCGTCGCCCCCTGCGGCCCCGCCGGCTCGTCGAGCTCGACCGCCCCCTCCTCGTACGCGACGAGCACCGCGTACGCCGCCAGCGGCTTGGTGACGGAGGCCAGCGGGAAGCGGTGTCCGACCGGCCCATGGGTCCCGAGGACCGTCCCGTCGGTGCGTACGACACCCGCCGCGGCGGTGGGGACGGGCCAGTTCTCGATCGACGCGAGGCTGTTCAAGGACATGCCTACGACCCTAAGCGGCTCAGAGCCGCAGCATCATCGTGGGGTCCGGCTTGTGGACGAAGCCGAGCGCGGCGTAGAGCGGCTCGGCCTCCGCGGACGCGGTCAGCATGACCTGCCCCGCGCCCCGCTCGCGGAACCAGGCCAGCAGCTCCTCCATGCACGCGCGCGCGTACCCGCGCCGGCGGGCGTCCGGGTCGGTCGCCACGCTGAAGACGTACCCGGAGCGGCCGTGCGGGTTGCCCGCCTTGCCGATCCGGTAGTCGACGGTCCCGGCGACCAGCGCCGCCAGCGCCCCCGGCCGGTCCGGGTGGTCGACGACGAACGCGGCGAAGTCCCCGTCCCGCTCGCCCAGCCGCTCCGCCAGCGCCGGCCGCGCCTGGGCGTGCCATCCTGTGGAGCTGTCTCCGCCGGGCAGCGCGTCGATCATCACCTGTCGCAGACGCAGCACTTCCGCCGCGTCCTCGGCCGTGGCACGGCGTACGAGACTCATGCCCCGCACGCTAGTCACCGCCCGGCCCCTCCGTCGCGCGTATTTCTTACCGGGTTCCGCTTGCTTCGAGTGCACTCGAAGGCCATAGCGTGGGTGCATGACGGTGATGCAGACCACGACCGCGGCCCCCACCCAGCAGCCCGACCGAGCACCCGCCGACATCTGTTCCGCCCCGCCCCGGCGGCATCCGCGTCCCGAGGGCCAGGACCGGTACACGATCAGCGAGGTCGTCGCCTTCACCGGTCTGACCGCCCACACCCTGCGCTGGTACGAGCGGATCGGCCTGATGTCCAGCATCGACCGCTCCCACACCGGCCAGCGCCGCTACAGCAACCGCGACCTGGACTGGCTGGACTTCGTGACCAAGCTCCGCCTGACCGGCATGCCGGTGGCCGACATGGTCCGCTACGCGGAACTGGTGCGGGAAGGCGAGACGACCTACCCCGAGCGCCGCGAACTCCTGGAGCAGACGAGGAGGGACGTCGTGGCCCGCATCGCCGAGCTGCACGACACCTTGTCGGTCCTGGACCGGAAGATCAGTTTCTACGAGACAGGCGGCAACTGAAACGCCCCTGAAAGGGGCGCGAGGAACTGCGCGGCCAGCCCCCACGCACCCGCACCCGACAACGCACCCTCAAAGCTCCGCCAACAACTCCGCTTTCTTCGCGGCGAACTCCTCGTCGGTCACCAGCCCCGCCCGATGCAGCTCCCCCAAGTGACGGATCCGCTCCGCGATGTCGGCAGGGTCCCGCCGCCCCGCCGGCGCCGGCACCGCAGCGGCCCCCTTGGCCCGCAGGGCCTCCAGCACCGCCGCCGCGAACGGCAACGACTCGTGCACCGGCCCGTATCCCAGCCCGAACACCACGGTCGCCGGATCCTGGTCGGCCGGAACCGTCGGCGCCGCCCCCGCGAGGTCTCGCCGCAGCAGTCGTAGGTGTCCCTCGAAGACCTCGGGGGACCGCCACTCCACACCCCCCAGGTCGGCGACGGCGAAGCTCTGGTTGCCGGCCTTCCACTTCGCCGTCGACGCGCCCGTCCACGACCAGCGGAAGTGCACGGCCCTGCCGTCGAAGCTCGCCTTCCCGTCGTACGCCTTGAACTGCCGGGGCCCTTCGGGCGCGGCGACCAGAAACCGGTCCGTGGGGCCGGACGCGGTGAGCAGCGGTCGCAGCTCGTCGGCGTAGTACTCGGCGAGGGTGGCCCGCTCGGCCGGGACCACCAGGCGGTACGGGTCGCTGCCGTCCTTCAACTGCCCGGCCGCCGCCTCGAGGAGCGGATCCGCACCAGGACGCGGCTCGGCCCGGAGCACCACCGTGCCCCGCTTCCCGGGCGTGAGCGTCACGCCCTCCAGCGCGGCCAGCGGCACCCGGCGTTCACCCAGGCTCTGGAACAGCTTGGGTGTTCGAATCCCCCGTTCGTAGCGGATGAGCACGGAGTCGGACTCGAACTCCCAGGCGGCATGAAATCCGGCCAGTACGTCACCCATGCGGCTCATCGTATGCGGCACGTGCTTCTCAGTCCCATCCCCGCGCATACCGCACTTCCTGCTGTCTCTACGCGCGTCCGGCCATCAACGTGCCGGACAAACCCGCCCGGCACCCGTCATCGTCGTGGGCGCAGGTCACCGCGCCGTATGCGCCGACCCCGACGTCCGCGAGGTTGCGCAGGCTGTCCGTGCCCGGCTCGAAGTAGCCGGCGTGTCCCTTGGCGTCGTACGCGGACAGCACCCGCGCGCCGAAGGAGGAGGAGACGGGGTCGGCGCCGTGGCCGAGTCCGCCGAGCTCCAGATACGGGACGTCCTGGATCCAGTCGGAGGCGTCCCGCATCGCCCACACCCGGGCCGAGGTGTCCAGGTGGGAGGCGTTCTCGACGCGCATCCCGGGGCTCGCGGCCACCGCTATGTCGGCCACCCGGTCCGGCATGGCGTGCGCGGCCACCCCGCAGACCACCGAGCCGTAGCTGTGGCAGAACATCGACACCCACGCGTCCCCGGGCAGCGCGCGCAGCAGCGCGTTGAGGCGGACGGCGCCCTGCTCGGCGGCCGTCCCGGTCGCCGCGGCCACGCCGAGACCGTCGGGCGCGGTGTAGTCGGCCCAGGCGATCACCGCCGTACGGGTCGACGGGCTCGCCGTGCGCTCCGCCTTGTACAGCGCCTTGGCCATGCCGACCGGCGCGGTGTACTGCCGGTTCGTCTTCTGGAAGGTGAGCAGGTCGGTGTCGACGCCGGGGACGACGACGGAGACCCGCTCGGCCTTCGTGAGGTCGCCGAACACCTCCGCGACCCGGCCGCTGCCGTCCGGGTCGAAGGCGAGGATCTGCCGGCCCTTCGCCATCAGCGCCTCGTAGCGGTGCATGCGACGGCCGGCGTCCTGTTGCCCGGCCGCGCTGAGCCGTGGGTCGTGCATACGTTTCTTCTCGACGGCGCGCTGCTGGTCGAGGGCGATGTCGTTGGCGCGGTACCGCAGTTCGACGGGGGCGCCGTTCATGTTGCCCACGGCGAGCGGGTAACGGTGCACGAGCCGGTCGCGCTCCTGCGCGGTGAGCGACGCGAAGAACCGGGTGAGGTGCGCGGGCGACGCCTCCGGGTCCGGCAGGTGCAGGCCGTGGACGCTGCCGTGCTCCCACTTGGCCAGGGAGGCCTGCAGGGCGGTGGTCTCGCGGTGCGTGCGCAGGGCGGTCCAGCCGGTGGTCGCGAGCATCACGAACACGACGGCCAGGGCAAGCAGTGCGCGCCAGACGTTGAGGGGCGGGGAGGTGTCGAAGGAAGTCACTGGGAGGACACACTAGGAGAACGAAGGGGTCTCGCGGTAACTGAGTGACAGTTATCACGTTTCGGCAAACGTGAGGCCTGTCTCAGGCCCGTGTGATGGGGCGTCAGTCCTCGCGCCAGTTCCCGGTGAGGGCCGGTCCCACCTGATCGAGGTAGGACGCGGTGAGTTCGCGGATCGCCCTGACGCTGAAGTCGTCGCCGACCGACCAGTGCCGTTCGGTGACCCGGATGACCGCGCCGAACACGGCGACCACGAGCCGGGGCCGGGGGTCGGTGTCCGGGTCGACGCCCTCCCGCTCGGCGACGATCCGCGCGATCTCCTCCTCCGTCTCCGCCTGGCGCCGCAGACGGGCGGCGAACAGGGCCGGGGTCGCCTCGATCATCTTGTACGTGCGCAGGAACAGTTCGACCGGGACGTACCGCTCGATGGCCTGCTCGATGGTGTCCCAGCTGTCCATGACCGACCGGCGCAGCGCCTCCAGCGGAGGCTCCCCGGGCGGGCGGCGGCGCACCGCCTCGACGTAGTGCTCCTCGGTGAGGCGCGGCACGAAGAAGGCGACGTCCTCCTTGCTGGCGAAGTAGCGGAAGAAGGTGCGCTGCGAGACGTCGACGGACGCGGCGATCTCGTCGACGGTGGTGTGCTCGTAGCCCTGGGTCACGAACAGTTCGAGCGCGGACCGCAGCAGCGTGTCCCGGGTGCGCTGTTTCTTGCGTTCGCGCAGCGTTTCCATGCCTGACAGTTACTGACTAGTGAATTTGTTTGTCAACTGTCAGCGGCTGTCACTAGCCTCGAACGCATGACTAGTCAGACCACGATCAACGCGGCGGGGGCGGGGGACAAGGCGCCGGCGGCCTCGCCGGAGCAGCCGCCGGCCTCCGGCCTGCGCGGCCACCCCTGGTTCACCCTGATCACCGTCGCCGTCGGGGTCATGATGGTCGCCCTCGACGGCACCATCGTGGCCATCGCCAACCCGGCGATCCAGAAGGACCTCGGTGCCACCTTCGCCCAGGTCCAGTGGATCACCAACGGTTACTTCCTCGCCCTCGCGGTGTCCCTGATCACCGCGGGCAAGCTCGGCGACCGCTTCGGCCACCGGCAGACGTTCCTGATCGGCGTCGTCGGCTTCGCCACCGCGTCCGGCGCCATCGGCCTGTCCGACAGCATCGGCCTGGTCGTCACCTTCCGGGTCTTCCAGGGCCTGTTCGGTGCGCTGCTGATGCCGGCCGCGCTCGGCCTGCTGCGGGCCACCTTCCCGGCCGAGAAGCTCAACATGGCGATCGGCATCTGGGGCATGGTCATCGGCGCCTCCACCGCGGGCGGCCCGATCCTCGGCGGTGTGCTGGTCCAGCACGTCAGCTGGCAGTCGGTGTTCTTCATCAACGTGCCGGTCGGCGCGATCGCCCTGGTCCTCGGCGTGGTGATGCTGCTCGACCACCGCGCGGAGAACGCGCCGCGCTCCTTCGACCTGCTCGGCATCGCCCTGCTCTCCGGCGCGATGTTCTGCCTGGTCTGGGCCCTCATCAAGGCGCCGAGCTGGGGCTGGGGCGACGGCAGGACGTGGACGTTCATCGCCGCGTCGGCGCTGGGCTTCGTCCTCTTCTCCTTCTGGGAGACGAGGGTCAAGGAGCCGCTGATCCCGCTCGGCCTGTTCCGCTCCGTCCCGCTCTCGGCGGGCGTCGTGCTCATGGTCCTGATGGCCATCGCCTTCATGGGCGGTCTGTTCTTCGTGACCTTCTATCTGCAGAACGTGCACGGCATGGACCCGGTCGACGCCGGCCTCCACCTCCTCCCGCTCACCGGCATGATGATCGTCGGCTCCCCGCTGGCCGGCGCCGCGATCACCAAGCTCGGCCCGCGCATCCCGCTGGCCGGCGGCATGGCGGCCACCGCGATCGCCATGTACGGCATGTCCACGCTGAAGGCGGACACCGGCAGCGCGCTCATGTCCCTCTGGTTCGCGCTGCTCGGCCTCGGTCTCGCGCCGGTCATGGTCGGCGCCACCGAGGTCATCGTCGGCAACGCGCCGATGGAGCTGTCCGGTGTGGCCGGCGGTCTCCAGCAGGCCGCGATGCAGATCGGCGGCAGCCTCGGTACGGCCGTGCTCGGCGCCGTGATGGCCTCCAAGGTCGACAGCGACCTGCCGGGCAACTGGGCCGAGGCGGGCCTGCCGAAGCTGACCGACGCGCAGCTGGCGCAGGCCTCGGAAGCCGTCCAGGTCGGTGTCGCGCCGGTCGCCAAGGGCACGCCCGCGGAGATCGCCGCGAAGATCTCCGACGTCGCCCACGACACGTTCATCTCCGGAATGAGTCTCGCCTCGCTCGTCGCGGCGGGGGTGGCGGCGGTCGCGATCCTGGTCGCGCTGTTCACCAAGCGCGGCGAGAACGCGGACGCGGGCGCGGGCGTCGGTCACATCTAGCGCAACGTGCCGGGCCGATATGTCCGGTTTCTGGGGGCGAAGTTCGCCTATCAGGGTGACTCCGCTAAAGATTCCTCGTCCTTGGCACGCGCCGCAGGTCACAGTGGGTCAAGTCCTCCGCAGGGCATGGGAGGACGGGCTGGCCGCGGCGCGCTGCTGGAGGGGGGCAGCGCGCGGGCAGGTCTGCGGACGCGGAACGGGGGTACCCGGTCATCAACCCGAACAGGTCATGGAGACCGAGGAGTTGATGATGGCGAGCTTCGGGCAGCGAACACGCGGGTACCCCCGTTCACGTGGCCGCGTAGGCTCACGGAGCCGGCTGGACCGCGACACGTTGGGAATCATCGGCACGATCTGCGCCGTCGCCGGCTTCTTCACGCTGGGGATCGTGCTGGGGCCTGCGGCGCTGGTGTGCGGCTGGCTCTCCATGGGCCGGGCGTGGAACCCGAAGAGTTCCATACCGGCGCTGGTGGCGGTGGTGCTGGGAGCGATCGACACACTCCTGGCGCTGCTGTGGCTGGGTGGCGTATCACCGCTGTAGCCCGCGCCCCGGTGGGGGTTGCTCGCGCAGTTCCTCCCCCGGCCTTCGGCTGGGGGTATCCCCGGCCTTCGGCCGGGGATACCCCCAGCGCCCCTTACGGGGCGACTTGGCTGCGGGCGGTCGTGCCGCTGGGGCGGCGCCCACCCATGAAGCGGCACCCGCGCAAGCGGGTCTCAGCTGCGGGCAGTCGTGCCTCCCCCAGAGCCCGAAAGGCCTCGGGGGACCCCCAGGTGGCACGGGTGGGCGCAGCGGCACCCGGCCGGCGCCGGTGAGCGCAACGCCGTGGCCTCAGCCCCAACGCCCGCGCGCAGGGCAACGACCTCCGCCCGCAGCGCCCGCACTTCCTCGGTCAGCATCCCGATCGCCTCCGTCTGCCGCCGCTCCTCCACGTCGTCCTTCTCGAACCGTGCGATGAACCACGTCGCGATGTTCGCCGTCACCACACCCAGCAGGGCGATCCCGGAGAGCATCAGGCCCACCGCGATCATCCGGCCCAGCCCCGTCGTCGGCGCGTGGTCCCCGTACCCCACCGTCGTCATCGTCGTGAACGACCACCACAGGGCGTCACCCAGTGTCCGGATGTTCCCGTTCGGTGAGTCGCGCTCCACCGACAGCACGGCCAGCGACCCGAACATCAGCAGCCCGATCACCGCGCCGACGACGTACGTCGTCAGCCGGATCTGCGAGGCCATCCGCGCCCGCCGCCCCACCAGCATCAGCGTCGCGACCAGCCGCAGCAGCCGCAGCGGCTGGAGCAGCGGCAGCACCACCGCGCACAGGTCTATCCAGTGCGTCCGCGCGAACTCCTTGCGGCGTGGCGCGAGAGCCAGCCGTATGAGGTAGTCCACGGCGAAGAAACCCCACACCACCCACTCCGCCACCGTGCACGCGGCGGTGAGGACATGGCCCGCGGAACCGTCCACGATCGGCAGCGCGTAGGCGACGGCGAAGACCACCGCCAGCGCCAGCAACGGCCGTTGAGTGACCTGCTCCCAACGGGCCTGTGCCGACTGTCGTTCCATGTGGGCATCGTAGGCATCAACCGCGCCCCGAAGGGGCGTGGGGAACTGCGCGACCAGCCCCACCGGCCCGCAGTTCCCCACAGCCTGCCCCGGCCGAAGCCGAGCGCAGCGGCTACGCGTCGCCGCCCGCCGCACCCGGGTGCGCCGCCGCGACGTCCAGCAGCTGGTACCGGTCGATGGCCTGCTTGAGCACCGAACGGTCGAGCTTGCCCTCGCGGGCCAGCTCGGTCAGCACCGCGACCACGATCGACTGCGCGTCGATGTGGAAGAAGCGGCGCGCCGCGCCCCGCGTGTCGGCGAAGCCGAACCCGTCGGCGCCCAGCGACTGGTACGTGCCCGGCACCCAGCGCGCGATCTGGTCCGGAACCGACCGCATCCAGTCGGACACGGCCACGAACGGACCCTCGGCGCCGCTCAGCTTCTGCGTCACCCACGGCACCCGCTGCTCCTCCTCCGGATGCAGCAGGTTGTGCTCCTCGCAGGCCACGGCCTCGCGCCGCAGCTCGTTCCAGGAGGTCGCGGACCAGACGTCGGCCTTGACGTTCCAGTCCTCGGCGAGGATCTTCTGGGCCTCGACCGCCCACGGGACCGCCACGCCCGACGCCATGATCTGCGCCGCGACCGTGCCCGATGTGCCCGCGCTGATCCGGTGGACGCCCTTGAGGATGCCCTCGACGTCCACGTCGGCCGGCTCGGCCGGGTGCTGGATCGGCTCGTTGTAGACGGTCAGGTAGTAGAAGACGTCCTCGCCGTGCGGGTGCTCGGCGTCGCCGCCGTACATGCGGCGCAGGCCGTCCTGGACGATGTGGGCGATCTCGTACGAGTACGCCGGGTCGTACGCCACGCACCCGGGGTTCGTCGAGGCGAGCAGCTGGGAGTGGCCGTCGGCGTGCTGGAGCCCCTCACCGGTCAGGGTCGTACGGCCGGCGGTCGCGCCCAGGACGAAACCGCGGGCCAGCTGGTCGGCCATCTGCCAGAACTGGTCGCCGGTGCGCTGGAAACCGAACATCGAGTAGAAGACGTAGACCGGGATGAGCGGCTCGCCGTGCGTGGCGTAGGCCGAGCCGGCCGCGATCAGGGAGGCCGTGCAGCCGGCCTCCGAGATGCCGTCGTGCAGCATCTGGCCGGTCGGGGACTCCTTGTAGGCGAGCAGCAGGTCGCGGTCGACCGCCTCGTACTGCTGGCCGAGCGGGTTGTAGATCTTCGCGCTCGGGAAGAAGGAGTCCATGCCGAAGGTGCGGTACTCGTCCGGCGCGATCAGCACGAAGCGGCGGCCGAGCTCCTTGTCCCGCATGAGGTCCTTCAGCAGTCGTACGAACGCCATCGTCGTGGCGATCGACTGCTGGCCGGTGCCCTTCTTCACGGTCGCGTACGTCTTGTCGTCCGGCAGGGCGAGCGGCTTGGAGCGTACGACGCGGGTCGGGACGTAGCCGCCCAGGCCCTTGCGCCGGTCGTGCATGTACTGGATCTCCTCCGAGTTCCGGCCCGGGTGGTAGTACGGCGGCAGGCCGGACTCCAGCTCCTTGTCGGAGATCGGCAGGTGCAGGCGGTCCCGGAAGCCCTTGAGGTCGGCGACCGTCAGCTTCTTCATCTGGTGCGTGGCGTTGCGGCCCTCGAAGTTCGGGCCCAGCGTCCAGCCCTTGATCGTCTTGGCCAGGATGACCGTCGGCTGGCCCCGGTGCTCGGTGGCCGCCTTGAACGCCGCGTAGATCTTGCGGTGGTCGTGGCCGCCGCGGCCCAGGTGCAGGATCTGGTCGTCGGTCATGTGCTCGACCATCGCGCGCAGCCGCTGGTCGTCACCGAAGAAGTGGTCGCGGATGTAGGCGCCGGACTCGGTGGCGTACGTCTGGAACTGACCGTCGGGGGTCGTGTTCATCTTGTTGACGAGCACGCCGTCGCGGTCCTGGGCGAGCAGCGGGTCCCAGGTGCGGTCCCAGACCAGCTTGATCACGTTCCAGCCGGCGCCCCGGAAGACCGACTCCAGCTCCTGGATGATCTTGCCGTTGCCGCGCACCGGGCCGTCGAGCCGCTGCAGGTTGCAGTTGACGACGAAGGTGAGGTTGTCCAGGCCCTCGCGGGCGGCGATGGAGAGCTGGCCGAGCGACTCCGGCTCGTCCATCTCGCCGTCGCCGAGGAACGCCCAGACGTGCGACTTGGAGGTGTCGGCGATCCCGCGCGCGTGCATGTAGCGGTTCATCCGCGCCTGGTAGATCGCGCCGATCGGGCCGAGGCCCATCGACACCGTGGGGAACTCCCAGAAGTCCGGCATCGAGCGCGGGTGCGGGTAGCTGGAGAGGCCGTCCGGGTACTTCGACTTCTCCTGGCGGAAGCCGTCCAGCTGCGCCTCGCTGAGCCGGTCGAGCAGGAACGCGCGCGCGTAGATGCCGGGGGAGGCGTGCCCCTGGAAGAAGACCTGGTCGCCGCCGAGGCCGTCGTCCTTGCCGCGGAAGAAGTGGTTGAAGCCGACGTCGTAGAGGGACGCCGAGGAGGCGAAGGTGGCGATGTGGCCGCCGACGCCGATGCCCGGGCGCTGGGCGCGGGAGACCATCACCGCGGCGTTCCAGCGGGTCGCGTTCAGGACCTTGCGTTCGATCTCCTCGTTGCCCGGGAAGAACGGCTCGGCCCGGGTCGGGATCGTGTTGACGTAGTCCGTGCTGCGCATCTCGGGCACCGCGACGCGCCGCTCGCGGGCGCGCTCGATCAGGCGGAGCATCAGATAACGGGCCCGCTCCCGGCCGCGCTCGTCCACGGCGGCGTCGAGCGAGTCGAGCCACTCCTGGGTTTCCTCGGGGTCGAAGTCAGGAACCTGACTCGGAAGGCCGCCAATGATGATCGGGTTGCGATCGGATCCGGAAGCCACGCTGTTCCTTACCTGTCAGAGGGGCACTGATTCCCTGTTTTTCCCTGTTTTCACTGTTTCCCTGCGCTGGCCTGCACCGCTGTCCATCGTCCACCCCGGGGCTGCGCACGTCATCTCTACCGCGAGGTAACTCGGGACCGGCCAAAACGCAACGATACGCCCGGGGTGTGACGCGCTTGGCAAACTCGTTCGACCGTCGTATGTGAGGATGATTCCGAAAGGGACATAGCGGGCAAAAGGGAGTGGTGTGTGTCACGCTCGTCCGCGATACGGTGCCGGGAGTTGCGGCGACACGGCCGGGATCGTCACCGTTTCGGCGGTCTGAACGGCCGGGTACTTGCGCGATCCGTCCCGCCCGTGTGGACTACGGCCAATGCTTCGCGCACGCGCGTGGCTGAGTTCATCACCAAGACATGATCAGGAGGCAACCCGTGAGCGCGACCGCGGACCACGCGGAGGAGCGGACCACCCCTGCCGTCAGGCTGGGGTTCCAGCCAGACCAGGTGGTCCAGGAGATCGGCTACGACGACGACGTCGACCAGGAGCTCCGCGAGTCCATCGAAGAGACCATCGGCAACGAGCTGATGGACGAGGACTACGACGACGTGGCCGACGCCGTGGTGCTCTGGTTCCGTGAGGATGACGGCGACCTGACGGACGCGCTGGTCGATGCCCTCGGCTTCCTCGAGGAAGGTGGCTCGATCCTGCTGCTGACGCCGAAGACCGGCCGCGACGGCTACGTCGAGCCGAGCGACATCGGCGAGGCGGTCACGACCGCCGGCCTCTCGCAGACCAAGAGCGTCAGCGTGGGCAAGGACTGGAACGGAAGCCGGCTGAACACGCCGAAGGCCGCCGCCAAGAAGCGCTGAGCCCCGCCGGTGGACGGACCGGGCGCCGGTCCGTCCACCGGCCTGCCGTGATCGCCGCGCAGGAGTCGCCGCATAGGGTGTCCTCACCCGAACAGCCCCTTACGAAGGGATGCAGCGATGGCGATCCAGGTCGGCGACAAGGCGCCCGACTTCGAGCTCAAGGACAACCACGGCCGGGCCGTGAAGCTGTCCGACTTCCGTGGCGAGAAGAACGTGGTGCTCCTCTTCTACCCGTTCGCCTTCACGGGCGTGTGCACCGGCGAGCTGTGCGAGCTGCGCGACAACCTGCCGAAGTTCGAGGACCGCGACACCCAGCTGCTGGCGGTCTCCAACGACTCCATCCACACCCTGCGCGTCTTCGCCGAGCAGGAGGGCCTGGAGTACCCGCTGCTGAGCGACTTCTGGCCGCACGGCGAGACCTCGCGCGCCTACGGCGTCTTCGACGAGGCCAAGGGCTGCGCCGTCCGCGGCACCTTCGTCATCGACAAGGAGGGTGTCGTGCGCTGGACCGTGGTCAACGGCCTGCCGGACGCCCGCGACCTGAACGAGTACGTGACGGCGCTCGACGCCCTGTGACCCCCTGCCGGCCCCCTAGGGGTCCGCACGGCCGACACCCCGTGATTCTTCGGGGTCCAGGGCCTGCGTGCGGCGGGAACCCGTCACTAGGATCGAGTCGTTGATCCGGTATCCGAAGCACGACGGGGCTTCCCGCCCCTGGACACACATGGGAGGACTCGTGGGAGTCAGCCTCAGCAAGGGCGGCAACGTATCGCTGACGAAGGAGGCCCCCGGCCTGACCGCGGTCCTCGTCGGTCTGGGCTGGGACGTCCGGACCACCACCGGCACCGACTTCGACCTGGACGCCAGCGCACTCCTGCTGAACTCGGCGGGCAAGGTCGCCAGCGACCAGAACTTCGTCTTCTTCAACAACCTCAAGAGCCCCGACGGCTCGGTCGAGCACACCGGTGACAACCTCACGGGTGAGGGCGAGGGCGACGACGAGGTGATCAAGGTCAACCTGGCCACGGTCCCCGCCGACGTCGACAAGATCGTCTTCCCGGTGTCGATCTACGACGCCGACAACCGCCAGCAGTCCTTCGGCCAGGTCCGCAACGCGTTCATCCGCGTGGTCAACCAGGCCGGCGGCGCCGAGATCGCCCGCTACGACCTGTCCGAGGACGCCTCGACCGAGACCGCCATGGTCTTCGGCGAGCTCTACCGCAACGGCGCCGAGTGGAAGTTCCGTGCCATCGGCCAGGGCTACGCCTCCGGCCTGCGCGGCATCGCCCAGGACTTCGGCGTCAACGTCTGAGTCACGTGAGCGCCCCCGGGGCGTTCGAAAGTCCGCTCTGTCCGGCGCCGCACCGTTTACGGTCGGCGCCGGACGCGCAGGACAACCGGAGAAACACCGCTAGGGGAGGACCATCACCATGGGCGTCACGCTCGCCAAGGGAGGCAATGTCTCCCTCTCGAAGGCCGCACCGAACCTCACCAACGTCATGATCGGACTCGGCTGGGACGCCCGCTCCACCACCGGCGCCCCCTTCGACCTGGACGCCAGCGCACTGCTGTGCCAGGGCGGGCGGGTCCTCGGCGACGAGTGGTTCGTCTTCTACAACCAGCTCAAGAGCCCGGAAGGCTCGGTCGAGCACACCGGCGACAACCTCACCGGTGAGGGCGAGGGCGACGACGAATCGATTCTGGTCGACCTGCCCAAGGTGCCGGCCACCTGCGACAAGATCGTGTTCCCGGTCTCGATCCACATGGCCGACGAGCGCGGCCAGACCTTCGGCCAGGTCTCCAACGCCTTCATCCGGGTCGTCAACCAGGCCGACGGCCAGGAGCTCGCCCGCTACGACCTGTCCGAGGACGCCTCCACCGAGACCGCCATGATCTTCGGCGAGCTCTACCGCTACCAGGGCGAATGGAAGTTCCGCGCCGTCGGCCAGGGCTACGCCTCCGGGCTGCGCGGCATCGCGCTCGACTTCGGTGTGAACGTCTCCTAGCGCCTTCGCAGTCCGGATGTGGGGCCCGAACGACCCGTAGGACACCTGCGCCCTCTACACTTCGTGGTCAACAGTAGGTAAAGCCGAGTACGGCGCGAGCGAGATCCGTACGCACACGATTGGGTAACCAGTGCTTCTGAAAACCTTCGGCTGGTCGTTCGCGATCACCGCGCTCGGCCTGGTCGCCGCGGTCTTCTACGGGGGCTGGGAGGCCTTCGGTATCGTGGCGATCCTCGCCGTCCTCGAGATCTCCCTGTCGTTCGACAACGCGGTCGTCAACGCCGGAATCCTGAAGAAGATGAACGCCTTCTGGCAGAAGATCTTCCTCACGGTCGGCGTCCTCATCGCGGTCTTCGGCATGCGGCTGGTCTTCCCGGTCGTCATCGTCGCGATCACCGCCAAGATGGGCCCCATCGAGGCCGTCGACCTCGCGCTCAACAACAAGGACCGCTACCAGGAACTGGTCACCGACGCCCACCCGGCGATCGCCGCCTTCGGTGGCATGTTCCTGCTGATGATCTTCCTGGACTTCATCTTCGAGGACCGGGACATCCAGTGGCTGCGCTGGATCGAGCGCCCGCTCGCCAAGCTCGGCAAGGTCGACATGCTGTCGGTCTGCATCGCCCTGATCGTCCTGCTGATCACCTCCTTCACCTTCGCCACCCACGCCCACCAGCACGGCGGCGGCCACGTCGACAAGGCGCAGACGGTCCTGATCGCCGGCATCGCCGGCCTGATCACGTACATGATCGTCGGCGGCCTCTCCGGCTTCTTCGAGGACCGCCTCGAAGCCGAGGAGGAACGCGAGCACGAGGAGGAGGAAGAGGCCGAGCGCACCGGCAAGAAGAAGTCGCCTGTCCTGCTGGCCGGCCAGGCCGCGTTCTTCATGTTCCTCTACCTGGAGGTCCTGGACGCGTCCTTCTCCTTCGACGGCGTGATCGGCGCGTTCGCCATCACCAACGACATCGTGCTCATGGCCCTCGGCCTCGGCATCGGCGCGATGTACGTCCGTTCGCTCACCGTGTACCTGGTCCGCCAGGGCACCCTGGACGACTACGTCTACCTGGAGCACGGCGCCCACTACGCCATCGGCGCGCTGGCCGTGATCCTGATGGTCACCATCCAGTACGAGATCAACGAGGTCATCACCGGTCTGGTCGGCGTCGTCCTGATCGGCTGGTCGTTCTGGTCCTCCGTGCGGCGCAACCAGCGGCTGGCGGAAGCCGAGGGAAAAGCGGGGTCGGACGACAAGACTGAGGTCCCGTCCGGAGTCTGAACCGGCTCGCCGGGCCGAAAACGGAGGGTGTGGCGCCCTCCTCCACGAGGAACGCTCTGTTCAGGGCGGCCGACCCGGTCGGCCGCCCTGAGGCGTTGACAGGAGCTACTGGGGGCGGGAATGGGTTTCTTCGACGGGCTGCTGGGCGGGAAGGCGGCCGAGTTCGACTCGGGCAGCGCCGCGTCCAACTCCATCGAGCTCACCAGGCGGCACCAGCAGGTGTCCCTCACCAAGCAGGGCGCTGCCACCGGCAACCTGCGGATCAACCTGAGCTGGCGGATGCGGACGTCCGACTTCGACGGTGAACAGCGCACGAGTCTGCTGCGCCACCCCTTCAAGGCGTTCAGGCCGCCGGAGGTGACCGGGCACGGGCAGAGCATGGTCAACGTCGACCTCGACCTCGGGGCGCTGTACGAGCTGGCCGACGGGACGAAGGGGGTCGTCCAGCCGCTGGGCGGCCTGCTCGGGGACGTGAACGCCCCGCCGTACGTCAAGCTCAGCGGCGACGACCGGTTCGGCTCGGCGTCCGGCGAGACGATGTACGTGAACCTCGACCACCGGGACGACATCAAACGGCTGCTGGTGTTCGTGTACATCTACGACCAGACGCCGGCGTTCGACCGCACCCACGCGATCGTCACGCTGTACCCGAGCAACGGGCCGCGGATCGAGATAGGCCTCGACGAACGGCATCCGCAGGCCCGGTCGTGTGCGGTGGTGCTGATCGAGAACGTGAAGGGGGAGCTGGTCGTCCGGCGTGAGGTGAAGTTCGTGTACGGGTTCCAGGGGGAGCTGGACCGGTTGTACGGGTGGGGGTTGCAGTGGGGGCGGGGTTACAAGACGGCGGAGCGTTAGTTCGCCTACGGGGGGTGAGGTTGTCCTGTGAGTGCGCGACTGCAGGCCGTGTGTGGCTGGTCGCGCAGTTCCTCCCCCAGCCTTCGGCCGGGGGCACCCCCAGCGCCCCTAGAAGCAGGTTGGCGTCCTCAGCGTCCGATGAATTGCGGCCCTTGGGGAGGCAGCCGGAAGTCCGCGTTCGGGACCGTCGCCACCGGGATCGGGGCCGGGGGCGGGTAGCCGTAGCCCGACTGGGGCTGTTGCTGGGTGTAGGCGGGCTGCGGGTAGGCGTAGGTGGCCGGCTGGGGGTAGCCGTACGCCGGCTGGGTGGGTACTGACGTCGGCTGCTCGGGCGGGAGCGGGAGGGACGCCGAAGGCTCCTCCATCGGCTCGGACTCGTCCACCGAGATGCCGAAGTCCGTGGCCAGGCCCTTCAGGCCGTTGCTGTAGCCCTCGCCGAGCGCCCGGAACTTCCAGCCCTCGCCTCTGCGGTACAGCTCGCCGCAGATCAGGGCCGTCTCCGCACCGGTCTCCGGCTTGATGTCGAAGTGGGCCAGCGGTTCGGCGTCGGGAGCCGAGGCGTCGTACAGCAGGATGCGCAGGGCGGGTACGTGTTCGAACGGGATGCCGTCCGCCGATGCGACCAGGAGGATTCGGCCGACGTTGGGCTCGACACCGGGGAGATCTGTCTGGATCGTGTCGGTGAGGCCTTCGGCCACCCGCTTCTTGCCGAGCCGCCAGACCTTCCCGGAGGGGTGCCGGGGCTGGTTGTAGAAGACGAAGTCCTCGTCGGAGCGCACACGTCCGTCGGGGCCGAGGAGCAGCGCCGAGGCGTCGACGTCCGGAACTCCCTGCCCGGGCGTCCAGCGCAGCACGGCCCGGACCGTGGTGGCTTCCACGGGGACGTTCGACCCCTTCAGCATCGCGTGCGTCATGCGGTCATCCTGCCCTCTCGGTCCTGGTCACGACAACGCGGGGGGCTTCGCGCCCGACACAGGCGGGTTACCTGAAGTTCATGCCCGGCGGGAACCCCCGACATGGCTTTGTACGTACTATTACCGGCCACCCTTTACCAATTTCACAGGCTCGGCCCACGCCACGGGGGAGTTCTATGCGTCATTTCGGGCACATCGCACCTCAGGTGCGGCAGCGCCTCTTCCATCAGGAGCCGTGCGAGTTCACCGCCGACTCCCCGGCCCGGCTGCTCTCCGCGGCCCTGGGCGCCACGCTGTACAGCCCGGCCACCCGGCCGCGGCTCGCCGACGACATCGTCAAGCAGGCGGGACTCGGCGTGGTCTCGATGGTGCTGTGCCTGGAGGACTCCATCGGCGACGAGGACGTGGAGGCCGGCGAGGAGAACCTCGTCCGGCAGTTCGCCGACCTGGCCGCGCGGGAGCGGGCCGGCGCGGAGCTGCCGCTGCTCTTCATCCGGGTGCGGGAGCCCGAGCAGATCCCCGACCTGGTCCGACGGCTGGGCGCGAGCGTGTCGCTGCTGTCCGGATTCGTGTTCCCGAAGTTCACCGAGGAGCGCGGCATCCCCTTCCTGCAGGCCCTGGACGGCGCCGCGCTGCGCAGCGGCCGCCGGCTGTTCGGCATGCCCGTCCTGGAGACGCCCGAGCTGATGTACCGGGAGACGCGCGTGGACGCCCTGGAGGGCATCGCCCGCGCCGTCGACAAGTACCGCGACAAGGTGCTGGCGCTGCGCCTCGGGGTGACCGACTTCTGCTCCTCCTACGGGCTGCGCCGGGCCCCCGACATGACCGCCTACGACGTGCAGATCATCGCCTCCGTCATCGCCGACGTGGTGAACATGCTGGGCCGGGCCGACGGCACCGGGTTCACGGTGACCGGGCCGGTGTGGGAGTACTTCCGGGTTCCCGAGCGCATGTTCAAGCCGATGCTGCGGACCAGTCCCTTCCTGGAGGAGCAGGCCGTGGAACTGCGCAACCGGCTCATCGAGCACGCCATGGACGGCCTGCTGAGAGAGATCTCCCTCGACCAGGCCAACGGGCTGCTCGGCAAGACCTGCATCCACCCGTCCCACGTCATCCCCGTGCACGCGCTGTCCGTCGTCAGTCACGAGGAGTTCTCCGACGCCCAGGACATCCTGCGGCCGGAACGCGGCGGCGGAGGTGTACTTCGCTCGGCCTACACGAACAAGATGAACGAGGTGAAACCGCACCGCGCCTGGGCCGAGCGGACCATGCTCCGCGCCGAGGTGTTCGGCGTGGCCAACGAGGACGTCGGCTTCGTGGAGCTGCTCGCCGCCGGGATACCGGATTGACGGGCGCTACGGGACGACACAGGGAACCCATGAACATCGCAGCGAACAACGGGGTCTGGTCCGGCAGCTGGGTCGCCGAGCGGCTCGGCGTCGAACTCGTGGGCGACGACGGCCTGACGGCCCTCCTCGGCCTCGCCCTGCGCCGCAACCCCAGGCGGGCCCACCTCCTGGTCTCCAACGTGCTCGGCAAGCACGTACCGCAGTCGCCGTCCTTGGTGTACGGGCATGGCTTCGCCCTCGGCCGACGGGTACGTGACCTGCTCGGCGAGGCGGAGGCCGGGCAGTCGGTCGTCCTGGGCTACGCCGAGACGGCCACGGGCCTCGGACATGCGGTGGCCGACGGCATCGGCCTCGCTCCCTACCTCCACTCCACCCGCCGCCCGGTCCCCGGGGTGACCCCGGCCGGCGGCTTCGAGGAGTCCCACTCCCACGCGACGTCCCACCTGCTCCTGCCCGAGGATCCCGCCCTGCTCTCCGGCGACGGCCCCCTGGTCCTCGTCGACGACGAGTTCTCGACCGGCAACACGGTCCTGAACACGATCAGGGACCTGCACGCCCGTTATCCGCGGAAACGTTACGTCGTGGTGGCTCTGGTGGATATGCGCTCGGCGGCGGACGCGGGGCGGCTGACGTCGTTCGCCGAGGAGATCGGCGCCAGGGTGGACCTGGTGGCGGCGGCTTCGGGGACGGTGAAGCTGCCCGAGGGTGTCCTGGAAAAGGGACAGGAACTGGTGGCGCGGTACGAAGAGAGTGCCGCGAAGGGTGAGCGGACGGGTGCGGCGCCGTCCGGGCCGGTCGCGCAGTTCCCCGCGCCCCCGCAGGGCGTTGCCCTTGAGGCCGACTCCCAGTCCACCCACCCGGGGGCGCGGGGCCGTGTTGAATCTGCGGCTGACGCCGCGTGGGCGCGACCAGCCCCCACCGGCCCGCAGACGACCGACAACCGCACCACCCCCCACCTCACCCGCATCGACCTGCACTGGCCGCACGGCCTCCCCGACGGCGGGCGGCACGGCTTCACCCCGGCCCACCGCAGACGCCTGGAGTCGGCCCTCCCCCTCATGGCCGCGAGGCTCGCCGAATCCCTGCCCCCCGACGCCCGCCGCGTGCTCACCCTCGGCTTCGAGGAGCTGATGTACGCCCCCCTCAGAATCGCCCGCGAGCTGGAGGCCCTGGTGGCCGCAGAGGTGCGGTACTCCACCACCACCCGCTCGCCCGTCCTGGCCGTCGACGACCCCGGCTACGCCATCCGCAGCCGCCTCGTCTTCCCGGCCCACGACAACCCCGCCGACGGCCCCGGCGAGCGCTACGCGTACAACGTCGCCGGCGCCGGCTTCGACGCCGTCGTCCTGTTCGTCGACTCGGCCGGCGACACCCCCGAACTGCACGCCGCCGACGGCCTCCTGGACCGGCTCGGCGCGCATGCCCCGCACGTCCTGCTCGCGGTTGTACCGTCGTACGTCCCCGCGCTACCCGAAGAGAGCCCCGCCATGCTGCCCGAGCCCCTCCGCGGCCCCGCCTTCTCCTCGTATCCGCCGGAGGACGTCGGCTGGCTGCTCCAGGACCTCTCGGACGTCACGCTGGAGGCGCCGACCGAGGAGCGCGAGGAGGCGATCCAGAGCGGCGGCGCGCACTACGCCGAGTCGCTGCCGGTGGAGTACCAGCCGAGCGAGCAGTACCAGGCCCTCTTCCACGCGGCCCTGGAGACCTCGGCGGCGCGGCTCGCGGAAGCGGTCGGGGTGGTCACCGAGACCGTGCTGGCCGAACGGTCGCCGCGCCCGGTGCTGGTGTCGCTGGCGCGGGCCGGCACCCCGGTGGGCGTGCTGATGCGCCGCTGGGCGCAGTTCCGGTACGGCGTCGACCTGCCGCACTACGCCGTGTCGATCGTGCGCGGCCGCGGCATCGACGCGAACGCGCTGCGCTGGCTGGCCGCGCACCACGACCCGCGGGACGTCGTCTTCGTGGACGGCTGGACCGGCAAGGGCGCGATCACCCGGGAACTGGCCGACGCGGTCGAGGAGTTCGAGGCGCGGTCGGGCGTCAGCGGGTTCGACCCGGAGATCGCGGTACTCGCCGATCCGGGGTCGTGCGTGCGGACGTACGGCACCCGGGAGGACTACCTGATCCCCTCCGCGTGCCTCAACTCGACCGTCTCCGGGCTGATCTCACGCACCGTGCTGCGGGCGGACCTGGTCGGTCCCGACGACTTCCACGGCGCGAAGTTCTACCGCGAGCTGGCCGGGGCCGACGTGTCGGTGGCCTTCCTCGACGCGGTCGCGGCGCGGTTCACGGAGGTCGTGGACGCGGTGGACGCGGCCGTGAAGGAGCTGGCCGTCGCCGATCGCACACCGACCTGGGAGGGCTGGGCGGCCGTCGAGCGGATCAGCGAGGAGTACGGCATCCACGACGTGAACCTCGTCAAGCCCGGTGTCGGCGAGACCACCCGGGTGCTGCTGCGCCGGGTGCCGTGGAAGATCCTCGCGCGGGCCGGGGCGGGGGCCGACCTCGACCATGTGCGGCTGCTTGCGGAGCAGAGAGGGGTACCGGTGGAGGAGGTCGGTGAACTGCCGTACACCTGTGTCGGGTTGATCCACCCCAAGTACACGCGCGGGGCGACCGGCGCCGACGGCCGGGCGGTGAACGTCTGATGGCGGTGCTCGTCGCGAGCGACCTCGACCGTACGCTCATCTACTCGGCCGGTGCCCTGGCGCTGACCATGCCGGACGCGCGGGCGCCCCGGCTGCTCTGCGTCGAGGTGCACGAGGCCAGGCCGCTGTCCTACCTGACGGAGACGGCCGCGCAGTTGCTGACCGAGCTGGGGGACGCGGCGGTCTTCGTGCCGACGACCACGCGGACCCGCAAGCAGTACGAGCGGATCAACCTGCCGGGGCCCGCGCCGAGGTACGCCATCTGTGCCAACGGCGGACACCTGCTGGTCGACGGGGTGTCCGACGGGGACTGGCACGCGCGGGTGCTGGCGCGGCTGGCCGACGAGTGCGCGCCGCTGGACGAGGTGCGGGCGTATCTGGCGGAGCACGCGGATCCGCTGTGGCTGCGCAAGCAGCGGGTCGCCGAGGACCTGTTCGCCTACCTGGTCGTGGAGCGGGAGCTGCTGCCCGAGGAGTGGGTGAAGAGCCTCGCGGTGTGGGCGGAGAACCGCGGCTGGACGGTGTCGTTGCAGGGGCGGAAGATCTACGCCGTGCCGAAACCGCTGACGAAGAGCGCGGCCATGCGGGAGGTCGCGCGCAGGACCGGGGCCGAGTCGACGCTGGCCGCCGGTGACTCCCTGCTGGACGCCGACCTGTTGCTGGCCGCGGACCGCGGCTGGCGGCCGGGGCACGGGGAGTTGGCCGACGCCGGGTGGACCGGGCCGGCCATTGCCGCGCTTCCGGAGCGGGGAGTGGTTGCCGGTGAGCGGATCCTGCGGGAATTCCTGACGGCGGTCCGTACCGCGGGTTAGCCGCAGCAACCGCCGCCGCAACAGCCCCCACCGGAGCCGGCGGGGGCGCCGGAGCCGGCGGCGGGCGCGGCCGCCGTGCCCCCCACCGCCACCGTCGACAAGAGCTTTACCGTGTCTTGATGTCCCTCCGGGCATGCTGCCGGAGCCGATGACTCGGCCATGGGGCGGGACAGTTCGAAAGTGTCGCCGCAGGTGCGGCAGCGGTACTCGTAGCGGGGCATGAGGGACAGGCTAGCGGCAGCGACGCGGGAGTGACGGGCATCACTGCACCTCAGAATTTCATGAGTGTTCCTTTCTGTCCGATACTTGTGCGGAGATATTGAAAAGATCGCTGATAATTTGAGCTGGCCGCGAGGAGCCAAAAGACCGGGGGAAGAGGGGGGCTCGAAGCGCCGCGCCCGCCGCGGCCCTGCCACCCGTCGTGTCTACCTGCGCGCGCAAGACCGAGTGCGAGGGGAGACGCAGTCGTGACGGACGCAACGGAGCGGACGGGCGACCCGGAGGACGGCCATGACCGGGCCGGATCTCGGGATCGAAAGCCGTTCCAGCCGGACGCGACCCTGCATCTGCAGGTCGACGGCCTGCGTGCGGAGCATGCTCTGTGGCAGAAGGGCGAGGACGCCCAGCGTGCGCAGGAGGCCGCACGGCGGAAGGCGGAGGCCCTGTGGAACGAGCTGCACGCCCTGCGGGCCGAGGACGCCGCGGCCGCGAAGGCGGGGGAGGACGCGGGCGCGCGCCGCGGTGAGGGTGACGCCCCGGCGCCTCGTGAGGGGGCGCGGCGGAAGAAGCCGGATGCGCCGGTGCACGACGAGACCCTGCATCTGAAGGTGGACGCCCTGCGGGCGGACGTCACGATGCAGATCCGGGTGCCCGAGCAGCGGCAGCCGGAACCGACGGCCGCCGGCGGCCGTGCCGAGCGGCGCCGCAGCGCCCGCCCGTCGCCGCGGGAACGCGTACTGGAGGCAGTGGCGAGGTTCCGGGCTCTCGTGGGGCCCCGACTCGCGCCACTGGCGCCGTACGCGCGGAAGCTGCGGCCGCTGTACCCGCGGCCCGGCCGGACCGGCTGGCGGCGCTGGGTGCCGTCCTGGCGGCAGTGGCTGGGGGCCTGGCTGGGGGGCATCGGGCTGACCGGACTGTTCCTCGTGGTCGCCTACGCCGCGACGGACATACCCTCCAACCTCAACACGTACGCCACCCAGCAGGACAACGTCTACTTCTGGTCCGACGGGACGCCGATGGCCAGGACCGGCTGGGTGCAGCGGCAGGACATGCCGCTCAAGGACATACCCGTGGACGTGCGCTGGGCGGTGCTCGCGGCGGAGAACGAGAGCTTTTACACCGACCCCGGTATCTCGGTCAAAGGCATAGCCCGGGCCCTGTATCGCACGGTCGGTGAGGGGGACACCGAGGGCGGTTCCACCATCACCCAGCAATACGTGAAAAACGTTTATCTGACGCAGAATCAGACCATAAGCCGCAAATTCACCGAGGCGATGATCTCCCTCAAGCTCGACAACAAGATGAGCAAGGACCAGATCCTGGAGGGCTACCTCAACACCAGCTGGTTCGGCCGGGGCACCTACGGCATCCAGCGCGCCTCACAGGCCTATTACGGCAAGGACGTCAGCCAGCTGAACGTCAGCCAGGCGGCCGTGCTCGCCTCGCTGCTCAAGGGGGCCGGGCTCTACGACCCGACGCTCGGCAAGGCCAACCACAAGCGCGCGGTGGAGCGCTGGTCCTGGATCCTGGACCGGATGGTCAAGATCGGCAAGCTGTCGCCGACCGAGCGGGCCAAGTACCAGAAGTTCCCCGAGCCGATCGCGACCAGCAAGGTCTACGACACCGGCAACCAGAGCGACTACCTGGTGGAGCTGGCCCAGCAGTACGCCAAGAAGTCCGCCCACATCTCGGACAAGCAGTTCGACCTCGGCGGATACCAGATCTACACGACCTTCGACCGCAAGAAGGAGGGCACGCTCACCGACGCCGTGACCAAGGCCCGCAAGGACGCCAAGGAGAGCGACCCCAAGAACGCCGCGGCCGCCCACTACGGCGCCGCCTCGGTCGCGACCGACGGGCGGATCGTCGCCGTGTACGGCGGACCCGACCACCGCACGCAGGGCTACAACGAGTCCAATGCCACCACCGTCCCGGCCGGCACCTCCTTCCTGCCCTTCGTCTACGCGGCCGGGCTGCAGAACGGCGTCCACAAGGAACGCGGCGAGGCCGCCACCGACGTCCTGCCCGGGACGCTCTACGACGGCGACGACAAGGTCCCGGTCACCACACCCGACGGACCGTACTGGGACCGCAGCGGCAAGAAGGTCTACGCGAGGAACGACGACGACAAGTCCTACGGGCAGATCAGCCTGGACAACGCCCTCGCCCGGTCCGTGAACACCCCGTTCATGCAACTCGGCATGGACACCGGCCTCGAGAAGGTGCGCGCCACCGCGGTGGCCTCCGGACTGCTCTCCGAGAGCATGGGACCCCAGGTGCCGGCGCTGTCCATCGGCAGCTCCACACCCAGCGCCATCCGGATGGCGAGCGGATACGCCACCTTCGCGGCCGGCGGCAACCACACCGAGCCGTACTCCGTCTCCAAGATCACCCGCAACGGCCGCCGGGTCGCCCTGGACACTCCCCAGCCGACCCGCGCGGTCCGCGACGACGTGGCCGAGGACGTCGAACAGGCGCTCACCGAATCGTTCCGTCTGGCCCACCCGACCACCGCACTCACCCACGCGGCGGCCGGAAAGGCCGGCAGCACCCACGCCAGCGGCAAGGACACCGCCGCCTGGTATTCCGGCACGCTCTCGAACGTGACGACGTCGGTCGTCGTATACCGCATCGACCTGAACAAGTCCCTGGAGCCGCTCCCGCTCCAGGGAATCGCCGGATCCGGCACCGACAACGTCCCGTACACGGTCTGGGAACAGGCCATGGGCCTCGACTGACCCCCGAGGCCCCGACGCTCCCCACGCCATCCACCCGCAGAATGAGCCGAGCATGAAGCCCCGCACGAAGCCGACAACCGGCGGCCACCGCCGCAAGGCGCCCGCCCGCGACCGCCGCCCAGCCCGCCCGGAGGTCATGACCCTGGCCGCCTTCCTGGTCGTGGCCTCGCTCGTCGCGGGCTACCTGGTGCTCACCAGACAGGACGACACCGCGCCCACTGCCGCCGGGACCACGAAGGCCTCCCCGTCGGCGTCGGCCTCGCCGAAGTGGGACGGCAAGACCAAGATCCTCGGCGACGGCTCGACCTCGTACACCGGGCCGCAGAAGGACCAGCTGAAGCCCGAGAAGCTCAAGCCGGGGGAGAAGCCGCCCCAGTTCGTCGTCTTCTCCTGGGACGGCGCGCTGGAGGGCTCCGACCATCTCTTCTCGCACTACCGGGAGATGGCCAAGGAGTACAACGCCCACATGACCTTCTTCCTCACCGGCATCTACCTGCTGCCCAAGAGCAAGAAGACCCTCTACACCGGGCCGATGCACAAGCCCGGCGACGCAGCCATCGACTACGCCACCGACGAGCACATCCGCACCACCCTGGAACAGCTGCGCGAGGCCTACGACGACGGCAACGAGATCGGCACCCACTTCAACGGCCACTTCTGCGAGAAGAAGGGCGGCGGTGACTGGAGCGTCGAGCAGTGGAAGAGCGAGATCGACCAGTTCTACGAGTTCGTGGAGAACTGGAAGACCAACACCGGCTTCAAGGACATCCCCGCCCTGCCCTTCGACTTCAAGCAGGAGGTCGTCGGCGGCCGCGCCCCCTGCCTGGAGGGCCAGCCGAACCTGCTGAAGGCCCTGCAGAAGTACGGCTACAACTGGAAGTACGACGCCAGCTCCCCCGGCGACTTCCAGATCTGGCCCTCCAAGAAGGACGGCCTCTGGAACTTCCCGCTGGAGATGCTCCCCTACCCGGGCGGTGACTACCAGGGCCTGTCGATGGACTTCAACTTCCTCTACAACCAGTCCAACGGCGAGACCAACGGCGACCCCGCCAAGTACACCGAATGGGAACAGCAGACCGCCGACTCCTACATGGACGGCTTCAACCGCGTCTACTACGGCAGCCGCGCCCCGCTCTTCATAGGCAACCACTTCGAGAACTGGAACGGCGGCATCTACATGAAGGCCATCGACCAGATCATCCCGAAGATATGCACCAAGAAGGGCGTCAAGTGCGTCTCCTTCAAGGAACTCGCCGACTGGATGGACGCCCAGGATCCGGCCACCCTCGCCCGGTTGCGCACCCTGGACCCCGCCCAGGCCCCGGCGGACTGGTCGAGCATCGTGAAGTGAGCGTCGTACCGGCTCCTGCCGGCCGGTCCAACTCGGCGCGACAGCAAGCGCATTCCAATCGTGCAACCCCCTTCACAGGAGTCACACACGCCGTGCGAAGATGCCGTCGCCCGGTAGAGGTGTACCGGCGTAGAGGGGAACATCATTGAAATCCAGAAAACTGAGCCGTAAGCGCAGCCGTGCGGCCATAGTCACGGCGGCGGCCGCCTCGGTCGTCGCCGGCGTCGCCCTCGTGCCCAACTGGAGCGCGGGCGCGGCCGTCGTCGACGACCCGACCGTGGACGCCGCGACCAAGGCGACCTTCCAGAAGCTGGCCGACGCGGTCTTCACCGACCGCACCCAGGCCCTCGTGCAGGGTGCCTCGCAGAAGAAGCAGACGTCCCGCTTCTCCGGCGACGTCCGGCTCTCCAGCACCCAGTCGCGCGACGAGAACGCGGCGCTGAGCCAGCTGCGCGGCCGCCAGAGCAGCATCGCCAAGGCCGGCGAGACGTACAGCGCCGGCAGCACCCAGGTCACACTCGACGCGACCCGCGTGACCGGCCGCACCGCCAAGGCCGACGTCACCGAGACCACGACGCTGACCTACGCCAAGGCCGCCGGCGGGACGCCGAAGACCACCGGCTTCCAGGCCCACCACGAGCTGACCTTCAAGGCCGACCGGCAGGGCACCTGGCAGCTGACGAACATCCAGGACACCGACGACGGCGGCCTCGCCGTCAACACGCTGTCCAAGCCCTCGGTCAAGGCGCCCGCCACCGGCGACGACGGCAACACCACACCGGACGCCCCGCGCGCGGCCACCACCCGCAACCCGACGCCCGTGCCGAAGACCCTCACCGGCGGCACGTACGACTACAAGGCGATGGCCACGTACGCCGAGACGTACTGGAGCAACTACAACACGGCCTACCCGAACTTCAACGGGCACGCGGACGGCGGCGACTGCACCAACTTCGTCAGCCAGTCCCTCAAGGCCGGCGGCTGGAAGCACGTCCCGGGCTACGTGTACGACTACACGAAGTGGTTCGGCACCGCCGACATCCAGTCCGACTCGTTCGTCGGCGTCAACGAGTGGTCCTGGTTCGCCCAGAACTCCAAGCGGACCACCCCGCTCGCCAACGTCTTCCAGGCGCAGGTCGGCGACGTCATCCAGATGGACTTCGACCGCGACGGCTCGAAGGACCACACGATGATCGTCACGTACGTGGCCAACGGCATCCCGTACGTGACCTACCACTCCAACAACACCTACCGCAGGTCGCTGGCGAGCCTCGTCGCGTCGTACCCGAACGCGTACTACTACGCCTACCGCACCTGATCCTCGGCACCGTCATCGGCAGCCGTGAGGGCCCGCTGCTCCGCCTCGGGGTGGCGGGCCCGCCAGTACGGGTTGTCGTGCGGCAGGTTCGTACTGACCCTGCCGTACATCCCGAACACCATCAGCACCAGACCCACCACGAAACTGAACAGCACGTTCTGGATCTTGAAGGCCAGGAAGTCCGAATCCGTGTCCAGCAGGCCCAGGAACAGGAAGCCGTTCAGGATGAACAGCACCCCCAGGACCATGTTCAGCGTGGACGCGAAGTTTCCGCCGATCACCATCCCGACGAACAGCAGCAGCCCGACACAGATCGACAGCACGCTCAGCGCGCCGTTGGTGTTCAGGCCGATCGCGGTGTTGCCGCCCGTGTCGAAGAAGCCGATGTTGTCGGTCAGCCCGAGGATCCCGAAGGCCACCAGAAACAGGCCCATCAGACCCGCTCCGATCCGGTAGACCCGGTTCAGGCGGTGATCGACGGGCAGCGCCTCGTCGAAAACGATCCGCGGCCGCGACATCCCTGAACGTGCCGAATGTGCCGAGTGTGAGGCCATCTCCGCCTCCCCATCTGGATTGCGGGTCGCCTCCCAATATCCGCCCGCGCCGACAGGACGGCAAACGGCTCACGTATCCGCCCGCGCCGACGAGACGGCAAACGGCTCACGGGTGACCGGTGCCCCGGTCCTCCCGGATCTGCGCGACCGTCCGCGCCACCGACTGCCGCACCGCCTCCGTCTCCGTCAGGAAGTGCCAGTAGTCGGGATGCCGCCCCTCCAGGGTCCCGACCGCCCGGTCCAGCCGCGCCACCGCGTCGTCCAGCGGCCGCGCGTGCCGCGGATCCGGGCTGCTCCGCCCGGCCATCGCCAGCCGCTGCGCGTCCCGGATCGCGAACCGGGTCCGCTCGATCTCCGCCTGCGGATCCTTCTGCACGGCATTGAGCCGGCTCAACCGGTCACCGGCGGCGGAAACAGCCTCGTCCGTGGTGTTGAGCAGCGCCCGCACCGTCGACAGCAGCGACGTGGCGTCCGCCCACTTCTGCGCGTCCCGCGCCGCCTGCGCCTCCCGCAGCTTCACCTCGGCCTGCCGCACGTTCTCCGCCGCCTGCTGCGGCACCTGCTGCAGATCCTGCCAGCAGGCGGCCGAGAACCGCCGCCGCAGCTCACTGAGGACCGGGTCCACCTGCCCGGCCCGGGTGGTCAGCGCCTGCGCACGCGTCCGCAGACTCACCAGCCGGTGATCGATCTCCGCGGCCTGCTCCGGCAGCCGCTCGGCCTCGACCCGGATCGCCTCGGCCTCCCGCTGCACCCGCCCGGCCCGCTCCAGCGTCGCCTGCACGCCATGCTGCCCCGCACCCTGGTTGAGCCTGGTCAGCTCGGGAGACAACGCCGCCAGCCGGGCCGCCAGCTCATCCGCCCTCAACGGGGTCTTCCGCACGGCGTCGAGCGCGTTGCTGGCCGCCAGCAGCGCCTGCCGGGCCCGCTCCACGGCGGGCGCGAGCCGCGCCAGCTGCGTCTCGGCCTTGCCGAGCAACGGCCCGAGCGACTCCCCGAACCGGTCCAGCTCCTCCTTGACCCGGACCAGCTCGTCCTTGGCCCCGGAGATCTCCCCCCGCGCCCGCGCGGCCGTGGCGGCCTCGAGGTCGTCCCGATCCAGGTCATAGGCGTCGATCGCCTGGATGTACCGGTTGCTCACCTCGTCGATCCGCCGGCCCAGCGCCTCGAAGTCGGAGACGGCACGACGGGCCGCCGGCGTGTCGTCGACGGCCGAGATGGTCTCTATCGAGATCCGCAGGTCCCGCTGGGCGGTGTCCAGCTCGTAGAACGCGGTCGCCGCGGCGTCCTTGGCCGCCTGCGCCTCCGCCCGCTGACTCTCCGCCCGCCCCCCGAACCACCGCCGGGTCCCGCCACCTGCGAACGCCCCGGGCACCACCAGCACCGCCAGCAACGGCAGGCTCATCAGACCGAGGACATCCCGAAGCGGCGTGCGCCGGGCCCGTACGGGAGGCGGGTACGACTGCTCGGATACCGCCGAAGTCGCCGATGTCCCCGTCACTTCTCCCTCTCCCGTGCCACGGTGCGCCCTGTCTGCTGGCGGTCGCTGCAATTCTCCCACTCGTGAAAGACGAACACACGGGCCGGTCAGTTCGCGGTCGAGCCGATCATTCGACGACACTCCGGACGACGGGGCGGCGGGGATGGGCGGGGTCGGTCCGGATACGGGTTTGCGGGACAGCGCTCCGGGCAATGTAGGCTGTCGACTCGTCTCGGGTGCGTAGCTCAGGGGTAGAGCGCCTGCCTTACAAGCAGGATGTCGGCGGTTCGAAACCGTCCGCGCCCACGTCAGCAGAGGGCCCCGGCCGAATCGGCCGGGGCCCTCTGCTGTTCTCAGCCCTCCTTGTGCGCGTGCTTGAGCCGGCTTCGGGCGTCCATGCGGTCCGGTGCCGTGACCTCCGCCCAGAAGCGGTGGCCGCTGACGAACACCGCGAGTTCGTGCTCGCGGCGGCGAAGCTTCTCCACCTCGGCCTGTTCGTCCTCGGTCCAGCCCGGGGAGGCGGGGCGCTCCACCTTGCGCCAGCCGCCCACGTCACTGAATCCGTCCAGCGGCTCGACCGACCAGGGGAGCCGCTTCAGCAGGGCCGACAGCTCGGCCCGGACCTGATGCAGCTCCTCCTGACCGGCGAGGAGGTCACTCGGAAAGTCATAGGTCGCAGCCACGGGGCAATGGTACGCCTGTTCGATTTTAGGTGGCGAGTTTGTTCGTGGGGTTCATGTGTTCGATGCGCGGTGCCGGCGGATCGTGTCGTCACGCGCCGCCCCAGAGGTCGATCACCGCCACCAGGCAACTCCCGGTGACCACCCCCTGTACCACCGCCGTGACCCACATCCGTGCGCTCCACGCCGCCGCCGCGACGATCCCCGCGCACAGGGCGGGGCCCCCCAGGCCCGCCAGTGGGACCCACGCCGCCCCGGACGTGCCGAGCGTCAGCATGGCCATGGCTCCGAACAGCGCGACCGCCTCGAACACCACCATGGCCACCGCCGCGACCAGGTCCCCGGCCCACTTCGCGTACCGTCTGATTCCGCCGTCCACCGAGGCAGCGTCTCCCGGAGCCGCAGACTCCGCCGGTCCCGCCCTCATACCGATACCGGACCGGGACTCGACCGGTGGGTGGAGGCCCTCTCCATCGACCCGTGGGTGGTGGTGATTGGCCGGGTGCCGGAGGAGCCTTGAGGCATGGGATCACTGCACTCGGCACTCGTCGCCCTCACCGGCGTCTGTGTCCTGGTCTTCGTCGTGGCCTGGATCACGGGTGCCGTCTACTTCGGCATGAAGAGCCAGGCCGGTGTCCGCGGTTGGGTGCGTGGGCTGCGCCGTACGCTGCTCCGCCGGGTTCTGCTGGTCGCCGGTGCCTGGCTGTTCTCCTGGCTGGTCGGGCGCACCGGCGGGTTCTGGCACCGTCTGCAGTACTGGCAGCCCGAACTGGCGCTCCTGGGCGCCCTGCTCGCCGTCGCCGCCACCGCTCTGCTGCTGTGGGCCCGCTGGGTCCTGGGCACGATGTGGGCCGGTGTCCCGACGGTCCAGGACCACCACGAACTGCGTACCGGCGGGCCCTACCGGCTGGTTCGCCATCCCATATACACCGGCTTGCTCGGGCTGGTCGTCGGCGCCATGCTGGCCTGCGGCTTCGGCGTCTGGACAGCCGTCCTGGCGGTCGCCGTCCCGTGGCTGCTGAGCCGCGTGCGGACGGAGGACGCGCTCATGGCCGGCCGGTTCGGGGCCGCCTACGACGCCTACCGAGCCGGCGTCCCGGCCCTCATACCGTGGACCCGGCCGGCACGGGTCCGTCCCGGCCGGGGTGAGGCGAGCGGCAGCCCCGGGTAGGGGGCAGGGAGGCTCCGCTACGGCCGGTGGTGCACGAAGCGGACGGTCAGGTATGGCTCGCCCGGGCCCGGGGCGCGGTTCCAGGGGCGGGTGCGGAGGGTGTGCAGGCGGCCCTGGGTGAGGGCGAACCGGGGGAGGCGGACGCCGAATTCGGTTGCGAGGGCGGCCAGGACGCGGCGCTCGTGCTGCCGGTGCCCGTCGGGGCCGTCCGGCGGGAGGCGGAGGGGCTCCGGGACGGGCCCCCGGAGTTCGGTCGTGGTGCCGCGGGCGGTGACGCCGTACCGCTCCTCGCCGTTCTCGGCGACGGAGAGGTGGAAGAAGCCGGGGCGGTGGTCGCGGGGCGCATCGCTCCACACCGTGACCGTGCGGGTGCCCCGGGAGGCGGCCAGGCCCGGGGAGACGAAGCGTCGTTCGTCGAAGTTCCCGCCCGGCCGTGCTTCGAACGCGAAGCTCCAGCGGGGGCCCGCCCGGCCGACGGCGGTCAGTGCGGTGTCCGCCCACGGCGGGGCGCCTTCGGCGGCGCGGAAACGCATCCGGGCGTCCCACGGTGTCGCCGGAGGGTTGAGGGTGGGTTCGTCGTCGGGGGCGGTGATGAGGGACGGCAGCCGGGGCGGTGCCACGCCTTCCACGAGGAGGAAGCGGTACGAGGTCAGGAGGGTGCCAGGGGGTTCGTCGGCCAGCCAGGCCAGGCCCGGGGGGTCCAGGTCGGCGGTGGGCGGCGGGGTGTCGCCGGGCTGCCCGGCCCGGGGCGTGGCGAGGAGTTCCCGGCCGCGGTCCGGCGTGATCAGGGGGCCGAGGAGCGGGTCGGCGCACAGGCCCACCGGGGCGAGGTGCTCGGGGCTGAGCGGCCGCCAGCCGGGGAGGGCGGCGCGCAGGGTGTGCCAGGCCGCGTCCGTGTCGCCCCAGCGGGCCTGTTCCCGGGCCTCCTCGACGGCCGTGCCGAAGGGGCCCTCGGCGGTGTAGCGGTAGGTGCCTTCCCGTATCTGCCGCAGGATCTCGTCCGCCGCCGCGCGTATCGCGTCGGAGGCGCCCGGCAGGTCGTAGGGTGCCAGACCGCCGTCCCGGCGCATGCGGGCGTGTTCGGCCGCGAGGACGGGCACGATCTCCGGGGTGTACACCGGGTCTGTCGTCAGGCCGCGGAAGGAGACCAGGTACGTCTTGCCGAGCAGCCGGCGGATCTGGTCGTGCAGCCCCGCGGCCCGTGGCCTGCCGAAGGCGACCGCGTTCGCCAGCGTCGTCGCCGCTCGTTCGTACCCGCCGCCCAGCGCGTCCAGCCGCGCGGCCGTCACGGACTCGTCCAGGGCCCGTGTGGTCGCGTTGTCGAACACCGGCCCGCCCTGCTCCGAGTCGCCCGCCCGTAGGCGGTGGTACTCGCGGTACATCGCCTCCATGAACGTACGGAACGACCCGTACCGCGTCGGTACGTCCGCGTGCCACGGCGCCCACGTGTACACGGCCCACTCACCCGCCGCGTCCACGTCCCCCGGGTCGAGCAGGACGTAGAGGGCGTCCGACTCGACGTCCAGCTGCAGCGCCCGCCCCCACATCCCGGCGAGGAGTTCGTCCTCGGGGGTGGGATCGTCGTCCAGTTCCCCGGGGAAGTACTCGGACAGGCCAGCCGCGTCCTCGTGCCACCGGGCCTGGCCGGTGCCGGCGAGCACCCAGACGAAACCGCCCGCGTGCCGCCAGCCGTCGCTCACCGCGAGGAACGATCGGTAGGACGGCGGCAGCCGGTGTCCGAGCCGCTCCTCCAGCTCGCGTATCCGCTCTTCCGATGCGGGCGGGAACCCCAGCCAGCGCGTCCGCAGGGGCTCTTCGTCCCGCTCCGCCGCCTCCCCGTGCTGCGCGTCCGCCCACTCCCGGCTCCACCGCACCAGGAGTGATCGCCAGTCCTCGCTCGTCTCCGTCATGCCGGTGATCCTGGCAGCCGCCACTGACAACGCCCCGGCCCGCGGACTGAGATCCTGGAGGACACGATCGTGTTCCCGCCGGGCGGGAGAACGGAGCGAGGACAGGATGAGCGGGCAGCGGCAGCCGGCGTTCGTGAAGGTGTGCGGGCTCACCCGGGAGGAGCAGATCGACTGGGCCGTCGAGCTGGGGTACGACGCCGTCGGGGTCGTCGTGACGCCGAAGAGCAAGCGGTACTGCCCGCCCGACAGGGCCGTGGCGCTCGCCGACCACGCCCGGGGGCGGATCCCCGTCTTCGCCGTGGCCCTGACCCATGCCGAGACGGCCGCCGTCGCCGAGCACTTCGACGTCATCCAGATCTACGAGTCGGCCGACATCCCGAACCTCGCCCTCGCCTCCGGCACCCCGCCCGAGCGGCCGGAGGCGCTCCGGTACTTCTTCTACGACGCCAGCGCGGGCAGCGGCGTGTTCGCGGACATCCCCGGCTGGGTCGGCGAGGTGCCAGGGAAGGTGGTGATCGCCGGGGGCCTCGACGAGCACAACGTGGCCGGTGTCATCGAGGAGTTCGGGCCCTACGGCGTGGACGTCTCCAGCAGCGTCGAGACCGCGCCGGGGGTCAAGAGCCGCGAGAAGATGGCCGCCTTCGTCGCCGCCGCCCGCACCCCCGGACGTACCTCCGGGCGGAACGGCCGCTAGCGGCCGGTTTCGCGCAACTCCCTGACGATGCGGGCCGTCACCGGTACGGGTACGCCGTGCCGGTCCGCCGCGCGCAGCAACGCGCCCCCGATCGCGTCGAGTTCGAGGGGGCGGCCGGCCTCCGCGTCGCGCTGCATCGAGGACTTGGTGGCCGGCGGGAAGGCGTCGTACCGGGCCAGGGCCTGGGCCGGGTCGACGGGGGCGCCGCAGGCGCGGCTGACGGCTGCCGTCTCCGCCACGAGGGACGCCAGTTCCTCCCGGTGCCGGGTGCGGGCCTCGCCGAGGGGGAGGGCGTAGCAGGTGGTGAGGAGGGCGAACGGTGCGAGGAACGCCATCTTCGCCCAGAGGGCGGTGGTTTCGTCCTCCTGGACGCGGGTGGCCGGGCCGGCGGCGGTCAGGGCTTCGGCCAGGGCCTCGAGGCGGGGGCGGGGGACCTTGGCGCCGGCCAGGTCGATCTCCGCGAAGGGGCTGGTGTGTTCGATGACGCCGGGGGCCGTGCGGGTCGACTCGACGCGGATCACGGACGGGGCCACACGGTCGGGGGCGTAGTGGGTGCGCAGGAGCGCGGGGTGTTCCACGCCGTTCAGGAACGGTACGAGGAGGGCGTCACCGAGGGCCGCGGGCGGGATCCGGGTGAGGGCCGCGTCCAGGGTGGTGGCCTTGACGGTGATCAGGCAGGCGTCGACGGGTTCGCGGAGTGCCGTGTCGGCGTCGACGGGGGCCGTGAAGTCGCCGAACTGCGCGCTGCGGACCTGGATTCCGGTGGTACGGAGGGTGCGTGCCGTCTCCTCGCCCGAGAGGCAGAGGACGCGGTGGCCGGCGCGGGAGAGCAGGGCCGCGAGCAGGCCGCCGACGCCGCCGGGGCCGAGGACGGCGACGGTGAGGTGGGGGCCGGGGGCGTGGGGGGTGTCCGGGCTGTTCGGCATGGAGTCGTCCTCTCGTCGGTCGGCCCCGGGAGCGGTGGCCGCCTCTGGAAGATCCTCGCAGGAAGGAGGGGCCCTGCGGGAGACTGGGGACATGTGCCGGAGTATCAAGACCCTGCGTCCGCCCCTGCTGGCCGAGGAGGCCACGGAGGAGGAGATCCGTGCTGCCGCGTTGCAGTACGTACGGAAGGTGTCCGGGTTCCGGGCGCCGGCCGCGCACAATCGGGAGGTGTTCGAGCGGGCGGTGGACGCGGTGGCGGAGGCGACCGCTGCGTTGCTGGGGGGACTGGAGGTGCGGGGGCAGGCCGCTGTGCGGGGGACCGCGGGTGGCGGCTGAGGTGGGGGGCGGGAGCCCGGATCACGCCGGGCGGTGTCTTCGCATCAGGTACCCGGCCCCGGCGCCCGCGCCGAACAGCGCCGCCACCGACACCGCCGTCGCCATCCAGGTCGCGCCCAGCCACTGGGCGCCCAGCCAGCCGAGGGCGACGCTGTAGATCGCCCAGGTCAGGCCTGCCAGGGCGGACCAGGGAAGGAAGTCGCGGACGCTGCGGTGGGTCGCGCCGGCGCCGAGGGAGACGATCGAGCGGCCGGCCGGGGCGAAGCGGGCCAGCACCACGAGCGCGCCGCCGCCCCGGGAGAGGGCCTCGCCGAGACGTTCCTGCGCGTTGGTCAGCCGGCGGGAGCGGGCGATCGCGCGGTCCAGGCGGGCTCCGCCGTGCCGGGCGAGCCGATAGGCGAACAGGTCGCCGAGGACGGACGCGGTGGCCGCGCAGAGGGTCAGCGTCAGGATGTCGGACAGGGCGTGCGGCGGGACCCGTCCGGCCGACGCGCCGGTGCCCGCCGCCGCTGCCGTGGCCGCGGTGATGACGAGTACTCCGCTCGGCAGGACCGGGAGGAACACGTCAAGCAGGACGGAGAGGGCCACCATGGCGTATATCCATGGCCCGGCCTCCAACGACCCCATGCTTTCCCACACGACGGTTCCCCCGCGATTGTCCTGGTGCGCCCCCCGACGACAGCCATACAGCGTACGCCGGTGGTGTGACAGCGGTGTCACGGGGGGTTCGTGTGTTCGGTAAAGGGTTGCCGCGGAAGGGGCGTGCCTGTGCCATGCGGTGTCATACGCCGACCGGCGCGTGCCGTTCGGCCGCCGTCGGCTGCTCCGGGTCCGCCTCCGTCCGTGGTTCCCCCTCGGCCGCGGCCGTCCGCAGCACCGCCCGCGCTATCGCGTCCGCGTCCGACAGGGTCACCGAGTCCACGCCGGGCCGGGCTCCCGCCGCGGTCACCCAGTGCACCCCCTCGGTGGGCACCCCGAAGGCGAACCGCCGTGCGTGCGGGCGGCCGTGGCGGTCGAGGAGGCGGTACGGGCGTGGTGTGACGTCGACGCCTCCGGTCTCGTGGCCGTCCACCACGTGGGGGCGGCACGCGCCCTCGCGGAGCAGGCCGGCCAGCAGTTCGTCGGCGGTGCGGCGCAGGTCCGGCTCCGGGAGGCGGGCCTCCACGACGGTGGTCACGCGGACCTCCGAGCCGGGGACCTCGGGGGAGCGGGCCACCCAGGCGCCGTCCTCGTGGTCCACCTCCATCCCCGGGCCGAGCACCTCCACCACGCCCGCCGCCAGCAGCGCGGCCAGCTCCTCGACACGGCGGCGGGGCGGGCCGATGGACAGGAACGCGTTGAGCGGGGTGTACCAGCCGTCCAGGTGGGCCCGCCGGGAGGCGCCGGCCAGGCCGCCGTGGTCGACGATCAGCCGTATCTCGTTGCGCAGGTCGCGCAGCACGTCCAGGGCGGCCTTGAGCGGGCCGCGCACGTTGCCGAGGGCGGCCTGTGCCGCGTCCTCGCGCAGATATCCCAGGAGCCAGGCCCGCCACTGCGCGGGGTCGGCGAACTTCCGGTCACCGTACGGGTGCTGGAGGCGTTCCCAGGACCAGCGGTCCGTCTCGGGTACGCCGTGGGCGTCGAGCAGGGCCGTCTCCGCGCGCCAGCCGTCCGCCGCGAGGAAGCGCGCGGTGAACTCCGGGTCGCCGGTCAGGGTGGAGTAGTAGACCGTCTCCACCTCCTTCGCGACCTGTGGCCAGATCTCCGCGAGGAAGTCGGGCGCCGCGCCGGAGTCCGCGCGGTCGCGGAAGCCCGCGATCACCTCCGGGGTGAGGAGGAGCGGGGTGTGGCGGCCGTAGGGCCCCTTCGCGTTGTCGCCGCGTGCCTGGTACGGGACGCCGCGCCGGGAGCCCGCGTACAGGCGGGGCTCGCGGCCGGAGGGGGTGTAGCGCAGGGAGCCGTCGGGTGTGCGGGTGAAACGGCCGCCCCGGCCGGTGGTCAGCAGGGCAAGGTGGTCGAAGAAGTTGAGGCCGAGGCCGCGCAGCAGCACCGGTTCGCCGGGCGCGAGCGGGGTGAGGTCGATGTCGGCCGGGTTGGCGGGCGGGATGTGCCGCAGGCCGTGCCGGGCGGCGTGGGCGGAGAACCGGCGTTCCGTGGCGGACGGCGTCGCCGGGAGGTGGCCCTGGGCCAGTACCACCGCGGCCAGGCCGGGCAGCGTGCTGCCGTCGTCGAGGGTGAGCGTCTGGCGGCCGTGGGGGGCGTCGGCGGTGCCGGGTTCGTCGTCGAGCCGTACGGCACGGGCGCGGTGGGTCTCGACGCGGACCGACGCCGGTGCCCGGGAGACCGTCCGCGCGAACACCCACTCCAGGTAGCGGCCGTAGTGGGCGCGGGTCGGGTAGTCGTCGGGGTGCAACTCGCCGTCGGCCGTGGCGGTCGCCCACGCGTGCAGGCTGGGGCCGGGCAGGACGGGGCCCGCGCAGTCCACGCTGTGGTCGGTGAACAGGGTGACCTGGCTCGCCACGGTGTTCATCAGCAGCTCCGCCGACTGCGTCGTACGCCAGACCCGGCCGGGGCCCGGTGGCGCCGGGTCGATCACGTGGACCGTGAGGCGCCGTCCCGGGGGCAGCAGTTCGGGGGCGGAGGCGCAGAGGCGTTCCAGGACGCTGGTGCCGCGCGGGCCGGCGCCGACCAGGGCGACGGAGACCGGCACGGACTCCTGGGGGGAGGAGGACAAAGACGTGACTCCCGGGCGAGTGGGGGGCGCAGGGCAGTGACACCGCCCGCACGGGATCAGGAAGCGGACGGTCCGCCTCATCATGCCGTCGCGGTGCACCATTGCCAACGCGCGTACCACGCAACACAGTTGTCACTCAGCTGACCTCATCGGGTGGTGAGGACGGACTCCGCCACGGTCTCCAGGGTCCCGTTCCGCCGGGCGCGCTCCAGCCGCAGCCGGGCCGAACGGCCCCGCAGCGTCAGTGTCATGAGCTGGTTGCCGAACCACGGTCCGCCCCTCTTGCGCCATGTCACCGGCGGCCGCGCACACCGTCCGTGCCGGGTCAGCCCACGCCCGAGGAAGCGGGCCAGGGCACTCCAGCCGAACCGGAAGCCGGCCCGGATCGTCGGCGGCACGGAGTTGTGGACGGGGGAGCAGGTGAGTTGCAGCACACGGGAGTCGGGTGCGGCCGCGGGGGGCCATGCGGGCTCGGCGACGTAGGCGTGGTGGACGTCTCCGGAGAGCACGCAGATGGAGGCGGGTGCCCCGGGTCCGGAGCCGGTCCGGGCGAGCAGGCCGGCCAGTTCGGCGAAGGACGCGGGGAAGGCCGCCCAGTGCTCCAGGTCGGCCGCGCGGCGCAGCCGTTCCCCGAACCCGGCCCAACGGGTGCCCCGTTCGCCCCGGCACAGTGCCGCGTCCCAGGTCTCGAGGCCGTGTATCAGGTGCGGCAGCAGCCAGGGCAGTGAGCTGCCGACGAGGAGGTGGTCGTACGACTCCCGGCCGTCCAGGGCCTGCTCGCGCAGCCACTCGGCCTCGCCGGGGTCGAGCATGGCGCGGGTCTGCTCGTCCAGGACCCGCGCCGCCCGGGTGTCCACCATCAGCAGCCGCACCCGTCCGAAGTCACGCCGGTAACTCCACCGTACGGAGGCCGGATCGGCGTCGGCCTTGGCGGCGAAGGCGCGCAACTCGTCCGTGCCGTCGGGGGAGTCGAGTACGGCGGCGTACAGCGGGTCGGCGGCCAGCTCGGCGGGGGAGAGGTTGCCCAGGTGCTGGTGGACCCAGTACGACATCAGCCCGCTCAGCAGCCGCTCCTGCCACCAGGGCGTGGCGCGCAGGTCGGCCAGCCAGGCCGCGGAGGTGTTCCAGTCGTCGATCACGTCGTGGTCGTCGAAGATCATGCAACTGGGCACGGTGGAGAGCAGCCAGCGCACCTCGGGGTCGAGCCAGGACTCGTGGTAGAGGCGGGTGTACTCCTCGTAGTCCGCGACCTCGGCGCCGGGCGGGTCCGCGAGGCCGCGGCGGGCGGCCAGCCAGTGCCGGGTGGCCGCCGAGGTCTCGTCGGCGTACACCTGGTCGCCCAACAGCAGGAGCACGTCCGGCCGTTCACCGCCTGCGGCGACGCGCGCGGCGAGGCTGTCGAGGGCGTCAGGGCCGACCGGGTCGTGGCCGTCGGCGGGCGGCGCGGCCCAGCGGCAGGAGCCGAAGACGACGTCCAGGCCGTCGCCCTCGGCCCGGGTGCGTATCAGGGAGGGCGGAAAACGGGAGTCCGGCGAGGGCCATACGTGCGTGCCGTCCAGGAGGACGTCGTACGACGTCGAGGTCCCCGGCGTCAGCCCGGTGACCGGGACGAGGGCGTAGTGGTGGCCGGCCACCTGGAAGGTGCGCGCGGTGCCGCCGGCGCCGTCCGCGCAGCGCACCTCGGCGGTGCACGGACGGCTCGCCTCGACCCAGACGGTCGCCGACGAGCCGTCGGTGTACCTCAGCAGCGGTCCCAGGCGCAGTCCGGCCACGATCGCCCCGCCCTCTTCCCCGGTCGGTTCGCCTCTGTCGCCCCGTACGGTACGGAACGACGGAGGTCGGCGGGGAGGCCCCGACGCCGGAAAGAGAGAGCCGCGGAGAGCGGGGAACGGGGTGGAGCCGGCCGGAACGCGGGGGAAGCGGGACGCCGCGGCGGCCGGCCGGTTCAGCAGGCGGAGAGGTAGCCGGTGAGCGCGCTCTTCTCGGCGGAGTCCACGGAGAGGCCGTAGTAGTACTTCACCTGGACCCAGGCGCGGACGTAGGTGCAGCGGTAGGAGGTGAGGGACGGCATCCACGTGGCCGGGTCCTGGTCGCCCTTGGACTGGTTGACGTTGTCCGTGACGGCGAGGAGCTGCGGGCGGGTGACGTCGTTGGCGAAGGCCTCGCGCTGGGCGGTGGTCCAGTTGCGGGCACCGGAGTCCCAGGCCTCGGCCAGCGGCACCAGGTGGTCGATGTCGACGTCGGAGGCGGCGGTCCAGGTGGCGCCGTCGTACGGGCTGTACCAGCTGCCGCTGGTGGCGGTGCAGGCGGAGTTGGTGACGACGTTCGTACCGTCGCGCTTGAGGATCCACTCACGGGTGTTGCAGGTGCCGCTGATGGTGTCCCAGGTCGGGAACAGGTCGCGCGCGTAGCCGGTCCTGACCTCGGTCGCCACGGTGAGTGAGGCGAGGTAGGTGCGGGCGGTGGACGCGCTGACCGGGGTGGGGAGGGCGGCGGAAGCGGTCGGGGAGTTGAACAGTGCGACGGAGGCTATGAGTCCGGTGAAGGCCGCGAGTATGCTGAGCCGTCGACGCGCGTAGAACTTCGGCATGCGAACTCCCTTGTGGGGTGGGGGTGTTGGAGCGCGGGCGAGGGAATGCTCGCGCTGCCGTGTTGCCGATGGGTGAGTGTTCGGTAAGAAACTAATGACGTGTGCATGACACGACAAGGCGTGCGACGTGACTCACAGGCGGGACTCCCGGCCTTGGGATCGATGGCGCGGTCACGTACTCTTGACGGCGTTGAAGGGGAGTAGCTCTTCGCCGGACCGTCGACATACTGCTCAGCCCGTCTGAGCCGGCGCCCGGAGGCGGACCTCGGCCATCTCGGTCACGAGGCCGCCAGCGAGACCTTCGGCAAGCAGTGCACACCCGTGCCTACGGCACGGGTGACCGTGTGCGCTGCCGTGCCGAGGTGATCGTCTGCGAAGTGCGGTGCTCTCGGTGGGGTGGCCCCGACCGATTGAGGACCCTTGATCAGCATCACCGTGACGGCGATCGTCTTCGGCGTCATCTTCCTCGCCGAACTGCCCGACAAGACCGCGCTCGCCGGTCTCGTCCTGGGCACGCGCTACCGGGCGTCGTACGTCTTCGCCGGCGTCGCCGCGGCCTTCCTCCTGCATGTCGTGCTCGCCGTCGCGGCCGGCAGCGTCCTGACCCTGCTCCCGCAGCAGATCGTGCACGCGCTGACCGGTGTGCTCTTCCTTGGCGGCGCGGCCGTGCTGCTGTTGAAGAAGGACGAGGAGGACGAGGAGATCCGCAAGCCGGCCGACCAGTCCTTCTGGAAGGTCGCCGGTACCGGGTTCATGCTCATCCTGGTCGCCGAGTTCGGCGACCTCACGCAGATCATGACGGCGAACCTCGCAGCGCGCTACGGCGACCCGCTGTCCGTCGGCCTCGGTGCGGTGCTCGGCCTGTGGGCGGTGGCCGGACTCGGCATCGTCGGCGGCAGGGCGCTGATGAAGAAGGTGCCGCTGCGGCTGATCACGCAGATCGCCGCGGTGCTGATGCTGGCGCTGGGCGTGTGGAGCCTGTGGGAGGCGATCGCGGGCTGAGCGGGCTGCGCCCAGGGCCGCTCCGGGCCGCTCCTTCGCTCGCGTGAGCTGAAGAGTGGGTGAACGCTCGGCGAAGGTGGTGGCGGGAACGGCACTCTGTTTTGTATCGTGGGGGAACAAAGTGGCTCCCGCCCGTTTTCCCTGACCGGCGGGCGGGGCCGCCTTGTTCTTCCCGGCCTGCTTTCGGCCCGTGCATAGGAGCTGCCCGATGACGGCCACCGTCCTCACCGCCCGCGCCCTCCTGCTCGACATGGACGGCACCCTCGTCAACTCCGACGCCGTCGTCGAGCGCATCTGGCGGCGCTGGTCCGAGCGGCACGGGCTGGACGGCGACGAGGTCATGAAGGTGGTGCACGGGCGCCAGGGGCACGCGTCCATGGCCGTGCTGCTGCCGGACCGGCCGATGAAGCAGAACCTCGCGGACAACGCCCAGATGCTGGCGGAGGAGACGGCCGACGTGGAGGGCGTGGTGGAGGTCCCGGGCGCCGCGGCGTTCCTCGCCTCCCTCCAGGGGCTGCCGCACGCGCTGGTGACCTCGGCGGACGTGGCGCTGTCCACGGCCCGGATGGCCGCCGCCGGGCTGCCGCTGCCGGCGGTGCGCGTGACCGCGGAGTCGGTGGGCGCCAGCAAGCCGGACCCCGAGGGCTTTCTGAAGGGGGCGGCGGA
Organism: Streptomyces sp. NPDC001714; assembly: GCF_042892755.1. Lineage (NCBI taxonomy): Bacteria > Bacillati > Actinomycetota > Actinomycetes > Kitasatosporales > Streptomycetaceae > Streptomyces > Streptomyces sp. NPDC001714. The sequence continues at coordinate 201,645 of NZ_JBIAUL010000004.1, read as the reverse complement.
GCTGGGGGTCGCTCCGGCGGACTGTCTGGTGTTCGAGGACTCGGGCGCGGGGATCGCGGCGGGGCGGGCGGCCGGGATGCGGGTCGTCGGCGTCGGGGCGCGGGCCGGGGTGCACGGGCCGGACGTGGTGGCGCGGGACCTGACGGAGGTGCGGGTCGAGGCGGTGGCGGACGGATCGATCCGGGTGCACGTCGGCGCAGCCTGAGGCCGGGGGCAGGGACACTCACCGGACCCCCACCGCCCCAGCGGCACGACTGCCCGCGGCTGAGAAGCTGCGACGCCCCCCGCGGCTTGTGAGCCACGGCTGGACAGCTCCCCGTAAGGGGCGCTGGGGGCACCCCCGGCCGAAGGCTGGGGGAGGAACTGCGCGACCAGCCCCCACTCACCCGCAGGCACCCACGACCGCAACCGCCCCGTCCAGCGGCACGACTGCCCGCGGCTGAGAAGCTGCGACGCCCCCCGCGGCTTGTGAGCCACGGCTGGACAGCGCCCCGTAAGGGGCGCTGGGGGCACCCCCGGCCGAAGGCTGGGGGAGGAACTGCGCGACCAGCCCCCACTCACCCGCAGGCACCCACGACCGCAACCAATAACGGAACCGCCCCGACCCGCACCTCTCACCCGCACCCGCACCGAGACACCCCCGTCGGCCTACCTCCTACGGCTTCGTCGTCTCCGACTCCAGTGCCGCCCGGGTGGCCGTCCCGTACACCCCCGACTCGTCGGTCAGGATCCCCCGCGTCAGCTGGTACGTGCGCACCGCGCTCTCGGTCCTGCTGTCGTAGTGGCCGTCGGCGTCCCCCGAGTAGAGGCCCACCTGCTTCAGGCGGAGCTGGAGTTCCGTGACCTGCGCACCGCTGTCGCCGGGGCGGAGGATCGGCGGTGCGGAAGGCCGCGCCGTGGCGGACGCGCTGCTCGCCGGCGCCGACCGGGTGGGCGTGGCGGAGCGGGAGGCGGCCGGCGAGGGCGTCGCGCTCGACGCCGTGGCAGAGGGGCTCGGGCTCGCCGATGCGGACGCGGACGCCGGCATCGGGGAGTGCGACGAGGTCACCGGCGCCGCAGCCGAAGGCGACGCCGTGCTCGGCGTCACGTCCGGGACGCTCTCCCGTACGTCCTGTGGCGCCGCCCCGTCCCGCTCCGGTGTCAGCTGGGAGAAGAGGCCGCTCACGAAGCCCGCCGCGGCGAGGATCGCCACCACGGCTCCGGCGACGGACAGCAGCAGGGTCCGCCGGGAGCGCCGGCGAGGTTCCTCCGGGGAGCCCGGCGGCTCCACGTCGGAGACCGGCCCGGGCTCGGGCTCCGGCCCCGCCACCGCGGGCAGCGGGATCGTCGGTTCCCCCACCGCCCGGACCGGTTCGGTCTCCGCTCCACCCGCTCCCGTGCCCGCCTCGGTGCGCTCTATGTCGATGTACGGCCGTATCCGCAGCGGGTCGAAGTCCTCCGCCGCCGCCTGTTCGGCCGTACGCGCGTCGCGCAGCGCGTCGGCGGCCCGCTGGTTGCAGTCGCAGGAGGGGGAGCCGTCCGGCCCCTTCGGTGTCCCGCACTCCGGGCACTGGTGGCCCCCGGTCGCAGTCGTGTCCGTCACGGCGGTCGTCCCCTCACCTCACGAACTCCACAGATTATGCAGAGCACCCACACGTACGTTCCCTCGAACCCCTCGTCTCAGGGGCACCGAAAAGGACTCGACGGGCCATACCGGATGACACCGTCCACGATGGAAGATGGCCGAAAGCCCCGGGAGGTCTCCATGGCCCTGGAAACGACGCACACCCAGGCGAAGGACGCGGAGCGCGTACCCGGCAACGTGCTGGTCCCGATCGGCGCGCTGCTGCTCGGGCTGTTGCTGGCCGCGCTGGACCAGACGATCGTGTCCACGGCCCTGCCGACCATCGTCAGCGACCTCGGAGGGCTGGAGCACCTGTCGTGGGTGGTCACCGCCTACCTGCTGGCCTCCACCGCCGCCACCCCGCTGTGGGGCAAGCTCGGCGACCAGTACGGGCGCAAGCGGCTCTTCCAGCTCGCGATCGTGATCTTCCTCGTCGGGTCGGCGCTGTGCGGGATGGCCCAGAACATGGGGGAGCTGATCGGCTTCCGCGCGTTGCAGGGGCTGGGCGGCGGCGGGCTGATGGTGCTGTCGATGGCGATCGTGGGGGACATCGTGCCGCCGCGTGAACGGGGGCGGTACCAGGGGCTGTTCGGTGCCGTCTTCGGCGCGACCAGCGTGCTCGGGCCACTGCTCGGCGGGGTGCTCACCGAGCATCTGAGCTGGCGCTGGGTGTTCTACGTCAACCTGCCCGTCGGCGTCGTCGCGCTCGCGGTGATAGCCGCCGCGCTGCACATCCCGCGCCGGAGGGCCCACCACGTCATCGACTACCTCGGCACCTTCCTGATAGCCGCCGTCGCCACCTGCCTGGTGCTGGTGGCCTCGCTGGGCGGGACGACGTGGGCGTGGGGGTCGGCGCGGGTCATCGGGCTCGTGGTCGTCGGGGTGGTGCTCGCCGTGGCCTTCGTCGCCGTCGAACGACGGGCCGCGGAACCCGTGCTGCCGCTGAAGCTCTTCGGCATCCGCACCTTCACCCTCGCGGCCGTGATCAGCTTCATCGTCGGGTTCGCGATGTTCGGCGCGATGACCTATCTGCCGACCTTCCTCCAGGTCGTGCAGGGCATCTCGCCGACCCTGTCCGGTGTGCACATGCTGCCGATGGTGATCGGTCTGCTGCTGTCGTCCACGCTCTCCGGGCAGATCGTCAGCCGTACCGGGCGCTGGAAGGTGTTCCCCGTCGCCGGCACCGGCGTGACGACGATCGGGCTGCTGCTGCTCCACCGGCTCGACGAGCACAGCTCGACGGCCGAGATGAGCGGCTACTTCTTCGTCTTCGGCCTGGGCCTCGGCCTGGTCATGCAGGTGCTGGTGCTGATAGTCCAGAACTCCGTCTCGTACGAGGACCTGGGCGTCGCCACCTCCGGCGCGACCTTCTTCCGCTCCATCGGGGCCTCGTTCGGCGTCGCCATCTTCGGCTCCGTCTTCGCGGGGAGGCTCGCCGACAAGCTCGCCGACGCCTTCCGGGGCGTCCGCCTCCCGCCCGGCGTCACCCCGGACGCCCTCAAGGCCGACCCGCGCGGCATCGCCGTCCTGCCGCCCGCGCTGCGCCCGGCGGCCCTGCACGCGTACGCCTCCTCGATCACCGACGTCTTCCTGTACGCCGCCCCGGTCGCCCTCCTCGGCTTCGTCCTCGCCTGGTTCCTCAAGGAGGACCGGCTGCGCGGCTCGGTCACCGCGCCGGACGCGTCCGAGACCATCCCGCCCAACCCGGTCCAGCGGTCGTCGTACGACGAGTGCTCCCGGGCGCTGTCCCTGCTCGGCACCCGCGAGGGGCGCCGGGAGGTCTACCGGAAGATCAACGCGCGGGCCGGGTACGCCGACCTGCTGCCCGCCTCGGGCTGGCTGCTGCTGCGGATCCGGAAGTACGGCTCGGTGGAGCCGGGGCGGCTCGCCGAACGCGGCCCCGTCCCGATGAACGTCGTCCTGGAGGGCGCCCGCCAGCTGGAGGAGCGGCACCTTGCCGACCGCCTGGGCCTCGACCTGACCCTCACCGAGCAGGGCCGCGAGGTCGCCGACCGGCTCGCCGGGGCCCGCGAGGAGTCCCTGGCCGGCCTCCTCGGCGACTGGTGGGGCCCGGACCGGCCCACCGACCTGGACCGCCTGGTCAGGGAACTGACCGACGAACTGTGCGGCACCCAACGCGAACAGCCGCAGAACCCCGCGGCACGGCAGGTCAGCTGACGAGCTCCTTGCGGAACCAGTGCTCGGCGTAGACGTCGTCGTTGTGCCGCGCGGTCTCCGTGTAGCCCAGCCGCGCGTACAGGGCGCGGGCCTCGACCAGGTCGGTGCGGGTGTCCAGGACGATCCGCGCGGCCCCGAGGGCACGGGCCGCGTCCTCGGCCGCCGCGACGAGGAGGGCCGCCCCGCCCCGGCCGCGCAGCTCCTCGCTCACGAAGACCCGGGTGAGCTCGGCGGTGGCCGGGTCCAGGAGCCGTACGCCCGCGCAGCCGGCCGGCTCACCGTCGTACCGCGCGATCAGCAACCGGCCGGTGGGCGGCGCAAGTTCGGAGCCCGGCCGGGCGGCGATCTCCCGTTCCAGCTCGGCCGGGTCGGTGCGGCGGCCCTCGTGGTGCAGGTACCAGCGGTCGCTGACCTCCGTGTAGTACGCGCGCCACAGGGCGCGGGCGGCGGGGGAGTCCGGGCGTTCCGGGGTGATCGTCCAGGCGGTCATGGGCCGTAGTCTCCGCCGGACCGGGGCGGCCCGCGCAACCGGATATCGGTGGCCGCGGGCCGGCTCCCGCGGCCGTGCTGTTTGCGGGGCGGTGTGCGGGTCACCCGGACGGGGAGACGGCCCGTCGGGCCGAGACACCGGAAGGCAACCATGTCCACAGGCTTGATCATCGCGATCGTGATCGTGGCCGCCGTGGTCGTCGTCGCGGCCCTCCTGGCCGTGCGCGCCAGGGGCAGCGGCCCCCAGGGTCTGAAGCGGCGCTTCGGGCCCGAGTACGAGCGGACGGTGGCCCAGCACGGCGGCGACACCAAGGCTGCCGAGCAGGAACTCGCCGAGCGGGTGCAGCGCCACGGCGGACTGCACGAGCGCGAGCTGGAACCGGCGGAGCGCGAACGCTACGCGGCCCGCTGGACCACCGCACAGGAGCACTTCGTCGACTCGCCCCGGGAGTCCGTGGCCGAGATCGACCGGCTGCTCGCCGAACTGGCCGCCGACCGGGGCTTCCCGGCCGGTGCCGAGTACGAGGACCAGGTGGCCGCGCTCTCCGTGCACCATGCCGACCACGTGGACGGCTACCGCCGCGTCCACCGTGTCGTCCAGGCGCCCCTGGGCGGGTCGCCGCAGAGCCAGGCCGGGACCGAGGAGATGCGGACGGCCATGATCGAGGCCCGTTCCCTCTTCGACGACCTGGTCGCCCCGTCCTCCCATGAGCACGGCCGTCACCGTGCCGGTGTCGGTGCCGACACCGGCGGCCATCTGCCCTGGTCCGTCGACCGGAGCCGTCCGAAGGAGAGTTGACCGACATGACCGACGCCAGGACCGGATCGGGCCGCCGCCCCGTCGGCGGCGACGTGTATCCCGGTGGTACCGAGATGCCGCCGGGGCGTGAGGAAGGGACGACCGACTGGGGCGACGCCTCCGTGAGCGGTGTCACCCCCGGACAGGAGGAACGCGAACGCATGGACGACCGGGACGCGCCCGGGCAGGCGGTGCTGGTGGCCGGTGACGGCCCCGGCCACCGGGCGGACGCGGGGCGCGGCGAACAGCTGATGCCGGCGGAGGAGTGCGGGCAGCTGGAGCGCCGCCTCCAGCACGCGGTCACCGGCTTCGTCGACGAGCCGCGGACGGCCGTCGAGGAGGCCGACCGGGCCGTCGAGGAGATCAGCGCCCGCTTCACCGACGCCGTCGACCGGCGCCGCCGTACGCTGCGCGGCAGCTGGCAGTCCGCCGACGCGAACCACCCCGGCAGCGCCGACACCGAACAGCTCCGGCTGGCCCTGCGCGACTACCGCGAACTGGCGGACCGGCTGCTGCACATGTGAGTCACTCCCCGGGTGCGTCCGGCTCCACGGCCGGTTCCGCACCGGCCGCCGCCGCCCGGCGCTCCCGCCACTCGCGTACGACCTCCTCGACGTCGTACGGCTTCTTGCCCAGCGGGGGCCCGGGCGGCGGCTTGAACATCATGTCGCGGATCTTGACGTTGACGTCCGTGATGATCTTGCGGACGATCCGCTCCGAGGGCGCCGCGTAGGCGGCCGCCAGCGCGTCCTCGGCCTCCTTGCGCAGGGCGAGCGACGGAGGCAGCACCGCCAGGCCCTCCCGGGCCATCTTCCGCTTGATCCACCACAGTTCGTCGTACGACGATTCGAGGGCGGCGGGCAACGGCTCGCCCGCGCCCGGAAGTTGATCGAACTCACCGCGCCGCTGGGCGTCTTGGATCTGCTTGTCGACCCAGGACTCGAACGGCACCCCGGGTGGCTTTCGCTCGGTCATGACTCCATTGTGCCGGACGCGGCCCGGCCGGGCGTTTTATCATGCGCCGGAGATCCAGTAGGGATTCAGGAACCGCGCAGGGGGAACGCACGTGCTCGAACTCACCATGGCCTCCGTGTCCGGAGAAGCGGGCGAGACGGCCGGGATGCTCATGGCCGACGCCCCCAGCGACCCGGGCGCCGTGCTGCGGGTGGGCCGCGACGCCTCCGCCTGCCGGCTCACCACGCCCGACGACTGGCTGTTCGTCTCCCGGGTGCACCTGGAGTTCCTGTGCGGGCCCGAGGGCGGCTGGCAGGTCACCTGGCTGCGCGGCTCCCAGGCCGAACCGTCCTCCGAGGTGCTGCTGACCGTCGGCGAGTACGCCCAGGCCATCGCGTACGGCGGCACGGTCGCGCTGCCCCGGGGCGGCTCCGGCGAGATCGTCATCCGGGACCGCACCGCCCCGCGCAGCGTCAACGTGGGGTTCTATCAAGAGGGTTGAGCAACGTCTCCCAGGCGGCTCCGCCGGGTCAGTCGAGGACCCGCGCCAGCGCGAAGCCGTCGTACCCCTTGCTGCCCACCGTCTGGATCGCCGTGCCGGTCAGTCGCGGGTGGGCGGCGATCAGCTCGATCGCGGCGCGGGTGCCGATCACGTCCGGCTCGGCGCTCTCGGCGTCGACGACCCGGCCACCGCGCACCACGTTGTCGACGATGATCAGGCTGCCGGTGCGGGTGAGCCGGAGCGCCCACTCCACGTAGTGCGGGTTGTTGGCCTTGTCGGCGTCGATGAAGACCAGGTCGAAGGGGGCCGGGTTCTCGTCGGCGAGCTTGGGCAGCGACTCCAGGGCGGGCCCGACCCGCACCTCGACGACCTTCTCCAGGCCGGCGCGGGCGATGTTGCGGACCGCGATCTCGGCGTGCCGGGCGCTGTACTCCAGCGAGATCAGCCTGCCGTCGGCGGGCAGGGCGCGGGCCAGCCAGATGGTGCTGTAGCCGCCGAGGGTGCCGATCTCCAGGATGTTCCGGGCGTCCTGGATCTGGGCGAGGAGCTGGAGCAGTTTTCCCTGGTTGGCGGTGACGTTGACGTGCGGGAGCTCGTTCGCCTCGCTCTCCCGCAAGGCCGCCTGGAGCGACTCGTCGTCCGGTGACAGGTGGCTGGTGAAGTAGAAGTCGACGTCGTCCCAGAGCTGTGAGCCGCTCATGTGTCCGCTGCCTTTCGCATACTCGGGTAGCTGCCCGCTGACAGCTACCTGGATAGCACTACTCAGGCGGCGGACGCGCCGGTGATCCACCGCCCCGGTGCCGCCCGGAACTCAGCCGATCGGCGCAGGTGGCGTCGGCGGCTGCGCCGGAGGCGTCGGTGGCTGCGGCGGTGGGGGCGGCAGGGCCGGGCGGCGGGAGCGTCGTAGGCCCGCCAGGGAGGTGACCGTGACGACCAGCAGCAGCGCGGTGCCGACGGTCAGCAGCCACGCCGGGATCCCGGCCACCGCCCGCAGCCGGTCCTCGTAGACGACCTGCTGGAACGGGGTGTCCGAGGCCGCCTGCCGCAGCACGTGGTCGGCGGAGATCCGGGACGGGTACGGGAACTCCTGGCCGATCGCCGTCAGGTACGGGGCGCCGGCGGCCAGCTCGCCCAGCTCGCCGGTCCGGTGGCTGAGCCGGCCCGCGTAGACGACCCGCGGGCGCTCGCCGCCGATCGCCGAGCGCGGCTCCATGCGGTGCGCGGCGAGGACGTACAGGCCGAGCGACTGCGGGGTGGCCGCGAGCCTGGACAGCCGCATCGGGTAGACCGGGCGGTCGCTGGCGAAGGCGAGGCGGAGCGGGTCGAGGGCGCCGTGCAGCGCGGTGTCCGCGGCCGCGGGGGCGAGTCTGACCGCGACGTACTCCCAGCGGTCCGCGACGTAGGGCTGGAGCGCGGTGTTCAGGCGGGGCGGGAAGGGGAAGCCGTTGCTGCGCAGCCAGCCGTCCAGGGCGCCGGAGTCGGTGGCGGTCAGCTGGGCCACGTCGAACGGGCCGAGCCGCTGGCGGTCGACCACGCCGACGGCGGGGGCGCCCGCGCCGGTGCCCCTGCCGGGCGGGCCGGTGATGGTGTCGCCGCCGGTGCTGAGGGGCCAGTCGCCGTCCTCGGGCCAGAAGTGGGAGCGGGTGCGGTGCACCGGGGCGGTGAGGGTGTGCAGCTGGTCGAAGAGGGCCGGGTCGGCGAGGGTGACGGTGGCGCGGTGCGGGACGGGCATGATCCAGGCGGCGCGGTCGGCGTCGCCGTCGACCGTCAGACGCATCACGATCTGTTCACGGGTGCCGTCCCAGCGCAGGACGGATTCCTCGCGGCCGACGGTGACCTGCTGGGCGGCGTCGGGGACGAGGGCGCCGCAGGCGCAGGCGAAGGCGGGGGCGGCGAGCCAGCCGAGCTGGATGCCGGTGAGGACGAGGAGGACCGCGAGCAGACGTGCGCGTCGGCGGGGTCGCCGCTGGCCGATCATGAACCGATGCCCTCCGCCCTACCGTCGATCAGGACTACAGACGGTATAGCGGAGGGCGTGGTTCCTGGGGCCGTTCCGGACAGCCACCGTCTGTCTACCGACGGTACGGGCGGAGGGGGCCGATCGTTCGAACGTGCAGGTGAGTGGGGGATTTGCGCAGTTCCCCGCGCCCCTGGAGGGGGCCGCCCGGGTTCTGCGGGTGCGGGCTGGTGGGGGTTGTCGCGCAGTTCCTCCCCCAGCCTTCGGCCGGGGGTACCCCCAGCGCCCCTTCGGGGGCGCTTCTATCGGGGCGCTTCTACGGAGGGCGCCGAGCCCGGAAGGGGCTTGCCCGCCGTCTCCGCCATGCGCCAGGCGGCGAAGCCGCCCACCACCGCTGCGGCCATCATGTAGTACGCGGGCATCATCAGGTTTCCCGTGGCTCCGATCAGGGCCGTCACCGCCAGCGGGGTCGTGCCGCCGAACAGGGAGACCGAGATGTTGAAGCCGATCGACAGGGAGCCGTAGCGGACCCGGGTGGGGAAGAGGGCCGGGAGGGCGGCCGGCATCGCTGCCGTGAAGCAGACCAGGAGGAGGCCGAGGGCGCCCATGCCGAGGGCGACCGCGAGCAGGCTGCCCTGGCGGATCAGGAGGAGGGCGGGGACGGAGAGGAACAGGAAGCCCGCGCAGCCCGCCGCGATCACCGGGCGGCGGCCGACGCGGTCGGTCAGGGCTCCGGCGAACGGCTGGACGATCATCATCAGCGTCATCACGCCGAGGACGACCAGCAGACCGTGCGTCTCGTCGTACTTCAGCTCGCTGGTGAGATAGCTGGGCATGTACGACAGCAGCATGTAGTCCGTGACGTTGAAGACCAGGACCAGGGCCATGCAGAGGAGGAGGGCCGGCCACTGGCTGGTGATCATCTCGCGGAGCGGGACCTTCGGGCGGGCCGACTCCGCCTTCTCGACCTCCGCCGCGAACGCCGGGGTCTCCTCCAGGCGCATCCGCAGGTAGAGGCCGATGATGCCCATCGGGCCCGCGATCAGGAAGGGGATGCGCCAGCCCCAGGACGTCAGGTCGTCCGTGGACAGCAGGGCCGTCATCAGGGTCACCAGGCCGGCGCCGCCGATGTAGCCCGCCAGCGTGCCGAACTCCAGCCAGCTGCCGAAGAAGCCGCGCTTCTTGTCCGGCGCGTACTCGGCGATGAACGTGGAGGCGCCCGCGTACTCGCCGCCGGTGGAGAAGCCCTGGACCAGGCGGGCGGCGAGGAGCAGGAGCGGGGCGCCGACGCCGATCGTGGCGTAGGAGGGGATCAGGCCGATCGCGAAGGTGCCGGCCGCCATCATGATCATGGTGAGGGCGAGGACCTTCTGGCGGCCCACCCGGTCGCCGAGCGGGCCGAAGACCATGCCGCCGAGCGGGCGGACCAGGAAGGCCGCGGCGAAGGCGCCGAACGTGGACAGCAGCTGGGCGGTCGGGTTGCCGGACGGGAAGAAGACCTTGCCCAGCGTCACCGCGATGTAGCTGTAGACGCCGAAGTCGAACCACTCCATGGCGTTGCCGAGCGCGGCCGCCTTCACGGCGCGCTTCACCAGCGCGGGGTCGGTGACGGTCGGGGCGGGGGCGGTGGCCGCACGGGGGCCGGGGACCTGGACGGACGGGGTGACTGCTGTGGCGGTCGCCAAAACGGGGCTCGCCTACCTTTCGTGGGGGACAGGGGCGCGGCCCGTACGGCGGCGGACGGGACGAAAAGCGACGATAGGAGCACTTGGGGGCGTTACGTCGCGTACGCGCTTACGTGCATAGTGCAGCTAAATGTGCTGTACGCAGGGACGTCTGCCCGTTCCCGCGGGGGTATGCGTCTTGCGCACTGTGATCCTTGTCGCGCTCCGTGCTGTCAACCCTGCCCCCCGGGCACTGTCGTCTTCCGGACAAAGGTGGACGGACGTCAGGTGAAGTGGGGGTTGCCTGCGTCTGTGTCCAGAGGTGATGGGAGCCTCGTAGGGTTCTCGGAGCGATCGAGCGGACCAATGAGTGTGCGTAACGGGGCGGGAGGCCGGCGGGGCGTGGCGAACGTGGAGCACGGAGGACGACCGGGGGAGGCTGCTTTCGGCGGGGCGGAGGCCGGAGCACGGTTCAGAATGGCCCGGCTCGGCCTGTGGGCGGTGGCCGGGATCCTCGTCGTACGGCAGCTGGCCGTCGTCCTCGGCACGCCGAGCGGGGAACGGCTGACGGACCTGGAGACCTGGGTCGGCCCCGACGGCGTGCTGCACGTCAAGGGCTCCCTGTACGACTCGACGCAGTTCACCGGCACCCCCTTCGGCGGGCTGGTGCTCAAGCCGCTCACCAGAGCCGCCGAGCAGGCCCTCGGCTGGGGCTGGACCTTCGGCACGCTGCTGCTGGTGGTCGCCCTCGGCCTGGTCGCGGCCCGCGCGCTGCCCCAGCCGATGAGCCGCCGTACCTCGCTGCTGGCCGCGCCGGTCGCGATCAGCCTGCTGATGATCTCGCTGCCCGTCCGCAACACCCTCTGGCTCGGCCAGACCAGCATCATCCCGGTCCTGCTGGTGCTACTCGGCTGCTTCACCGCCCGCGGGCAGCGCGACGGCGGGCTGTGCGTCGGCCTCGCCGCCGCACTCCAGCCGGCCCTGCTGCTGTTCGCGCCGCTGCTGTGGTTCACCGGCCGCCGCCGGGCCGCCGTCGCCACCGGCGCGACCTTCGCCGCCTGCACCGTGCTGGCCTGGGCGGCGCTGCCGCACGACTCGTACACCTACTGGATCCACCACATCGCCGGCACCGGCCTCGGCGGCGAGGCCGACGCGCTGGCCAACCAGTCGCTGCACGGCGCCCTGCTGCGGTTCGGGCTGAGCGGCCCGCTGGAGATCGTGCTGTTCCTGGTGCTCGGCGCGACCGTGGCCACCCTCGCGCTGCGCCGCGCGGTGCGCTACGCCCGCGACGGGCAGCTGCTGCTCGCGGTCGCGATCACCGGCTGCGCGGTGGTGGCGGTGTCACCGGCCGCCTGGCAGCACCAGCTGTTGTGGGTGCTGCTCGCGGTGGTCGGCCGGGCCGGGCGGCGCGCCGCCGACCGGACGGTGTGGCCGGTCGTGGTCGTCCTCGTGATGACGTTGCCCGCCAAGGCGCTGCTGCCGAACCAGTTGCTCTTCGTGCCCGTCCGCGACAACACCGTCCTGCTCGCCGCGCTGGCCGCGGCCACGCTCGTCCCCTTCCTGTCCCGCACCGCCCCTGAGTTCGCCCGGCCGGTCCCGACGGACTACGCGGAGCCGGTCCCGGCCCGCTTCCGGCAGGTCCCGCTGGCCCCCTCGCTGGGCCGGGTGCTGACCCGCCCCAACCTCTTCCTCGAACTGGTCGCGATGCGGCTGGTCTACTTCGTCTACCAGCAGATCCGGCTCGCCGCCGCCGGGGACGGGAAAGGCACCTCCGGGCGGGCCCGCGCCGAGCGCCACGGGCACCAGATCCACGACATCGAGCGGTTCCTGCACCTCGACATCGAGCACTGGGCCAACCACACCGTGTACGGCATCGGCTGGCTGCGCAGCTTCCTGGACTTCTACTACGAGTCCTTCCACTTCGTCGTCCCGCTGACCGTGCTCGCCGTCCTCTACGTCCGCCGCCCGGTCGACTACCGGTGGGCCCGCACCGCCCTCGGCTTCGCCACCGCGTTCGCCCTGATCGGCTTCTGGCTCTACCCGCTGGCCCCGCCCCGCCTGATGCCGGGCCTCGGCATCATCGACACGGTGCACGGCCCGCAGGACTTCGCCAAGCCGGACTACGGCACCCTCACGGAGCTGACCAACCAGTACGCGGCGATGCCCTCGCTGCACTTCGGCTGGGCGCTGTGGTGCGGGATCGTCATCGCCGTCGTCGCCCCGAAGTGGTGGCTGAAGGCCCTCGGCCTGATCCACCCGCTCTTCACGGTCTCGGCGATCATCGGTACCGGCAACCACTGGGTCCTGGACGCGGTGGGCGGGGCGGCGGTGGTCGGGGCGGGCTTCGGCGTGGGCTATCTGCTGCAGGGGCCGCGGGCCCTGCGGGTGGCGGGGGCCGACAAGGAGGAACGGGAGCCCCGGGAGCCGGTGACGGCACCGGCTCCCGGGTGACGCCTGCCGCGATGTGCCGTCGTTCGGCCGCGGCGCCGTCGTGGCCGGTCGCGCAGTTCCTCCCCCAGCCTTCGGCCGGGGGTACCCCCAGCGCCCCTTTCGGGGCGCTGAGACCTCAAGGCGCTGAAATTTCTGGCGCTTCTCAGAGCCGCTGGATGATCGTCCCGGTCGCCAGGGCGCCGCCCGCGCACATGGTGATCAGGGCGAACTCCCTGTCCGTGCGCTCCAGTTCGTGCAGGGCGGTGGTGATGAGGCGGGCGCCGGTGGCTCCCACCGGGTGGCCGAGGGCGATCGCGCCGCCGTTGACGTTGACCTTGTCCAGGTTCTGCTCGAAGACCCGGGCCCAGCTCAGCACCACGGACGCGAACGCCTCGTTGATCTCGACGAGGTCGATGTCCTTGAGGGTCATGCCGGCCTTGCCGAGCACCGCGCGGGTCGCGTCGATCGGGCCGTCGAGGTGGAAGTGCGGATCGGCGCCGACCAGGGCCTGGGCGACGATCCTCGCCCGGGGGCGGAGCTTGAGGGCGCGGGCCATCCGCTTCGACGCCCACATGATGGCGGCGGCGCCGTCGGAGATCTGGGACGAGTTGCCGGCCGTGTGCACGGCCGTCGGCATCACCGGCTTCAGGCCCGCCAGTGCCTCGGCCGACGTGTCCCGCAGCCCCTCGTCCTTGTCGACCAGGCGCCACATGCCCTGGCCGGCGTGCTGCTCCTCCTCCGTCGTCGGCACCTGGACGGCGAAGGTCTCCCGCTTGAAGCGTTCCTCGGCCCAGGCGTGCGCCGCCCGCTCCTGCGAGAGCAGCCCGAGCGCGTCGACGTCCTCCCTGGTCAGGCCCCGGTGGCGGGCGATGCGCTCGGCGGCCTCGAACTGGTTGGGCAGGTCCACGTTCCACTCGTCGGGGAACGGCTTGCCGGGCCCGTGCTTGGAGCCCGAGCCCAGCGGCACCCGTGACATCGCCTCGACCCCGCAGCTGATTCCGACGTCGACGACCCCGGCGGCGATCATGTTGGCGGTCATGTGCGAGGCCTGCTGCGAGGAGCCGCACTGGCAGTCGACGGTGGTGGCCGCGGTCTCGTACGGCAGCCCCATGGTCAGCCAGGCCGTGCGGGCGGGGTTCATGGACTGCTCGCCGGCGTGGGTCACGGTGCCGCCGACGATCTGCTCGACCGCGTCGGCGGGGATGCCGGTGCGGCCGAGGAGTTCACGGTAGGTCTCGCCCAGGAGGTAGGCGGGATGCAGGTTGGCGAGCGCGCCGCCGCGCTTGCCGATGGGGGTGCGTACGGCTTCGACGATCACGGGTTCCGCGGCCATGGGGGCTCGGTCCTCTCCTCGGTCACCCGCGCGGCGCAGGGGCGTCCCGGCCCGGCCCGCCACGCAGAACTAGAACGCGTACTAGTTCTGCAGTGCAGTTTGCTGACAGGTCGTCCACAACCGCAAGGGGGGTGCAAGCAATTGGGGTGACCGTGCCCCTTGCGACTTGTAGAACCCGTTATTACCTTCACGGCAACCGACTTTTCTGATGGTCCGTCAGAACGGCTGTCGGAGCGACCGTCGGAACGCCGGCACATCCAGGTTCGTACACGGTGGGAGTGAGCCGCCATGCCCTGTCCCGCACTGCCCGACGGGTTCGACCTCACCGACCCCGATCTGCTCCATCACCGGGTGCCGCTCCCGGAGTTCGCCGCGCTGCGCCAGGCCGAACCGGTCCGCTGGATCGAACAGCCGCACGGCATCGCCGGCTTCGCGGACGACGGCTACTGGGCCGTCACCCGGCACGCGGACGTCAAGTACGTCTCCACGCACCCCGAGATCTTCTCGTCCTGGCTCAACACGGCGATCATCCGCTTCACCGAGCACATGCAGCGGGACGCGATCGACGCCCAGCGGCTGATCCTGCTGAACATGGACCCGCCCGAGCACACCCGGGTCCGCCAGATCATCCAGCGCGGCTTCACGCCGCGGTCGATCCGGTCCCTGGAGGAGCGGCTGCGCGCCCGCGCCGGGGCGATCACCGAAGCGGCCCGCGCCCACTCCGGCCCCTTCGACTTCGTCACCGAGGTCGCCTGCGAGCTCCCCCTGCAGGCGATCGCGGAACTGATCGGCATCCCGCAGGACGACCGGGCCAAGATCTTCGACTGGTCCAACAAGATGATCTCGTACGACGACCCGGAGTACGCGATCACCGAGGAGGTGGGCGCCGAGTCCGCCACCGAGCTGATCGCCTACGCCATGAACATGGCGGCCGACCGCAAGCAGTGCCCGGCCAAGGACATCGTCTCCACGCTGGTCGCCGCCGAGGACGAGGGCAACCTCAACTCCGACGAGTTCGGCTTCTTCGTCCTGATGCTCGCGGTGGCCGGCAACGAGACCACGCGCAACGCCATCACCCACGGCATGCACGCGTTCCTGACCCACCCCGACGCCTGGGACCTCTACAAGCGCGAGCGCCCGGCGACCGCCGCCGAGGAGATCGTCCGCTGGGCCACCCCGGTCAACTCCTTCCAGCGCACCGCCACCCAGGACACCGAGCTGGGCGGCAAGCTGATCCGCAAGGGCGACCGGGTCGGCGTCTTCTACGCCTCCGCCAACCACGACCCCGAGGTCTTCACCGACCCCGACGCCTTCGACATCACCCGCGACCCCAACCCCCACCTCGGCTTCGGCGGCGGCGGTCCCCACTACTGCCTCGGCAAGTCCCTGGCCGTCCTCGAGATCGACCTGATCTTCAACGCGATCGCCGACGCGATGCCGAACCTGCGCCTGATCGGCGACCCGGACCGGCTCCGCTCGGCGTGGATCAACGGCGTGAAGCACCTCCAGGTCACCACGTCGTAGCCCGCCTTCGTCACCCCCCCCCCCGAACCCGGGCCATGGCGTCAACCCTCCGAACCCGGGCCGACGGCTCCCGGCGCCGCCGGCCCGTCCCGAGGGAGGCAGGAGCACCCCCTCCCTACGCCCCGTTCCTGCCTCCCCCGAGACGCCGACACCGCTCAGCGCTTCCGCGGGCGTGTCCGGACATACGTCGGCACCCTCGCCCAGGAAGGACGAGGGTGCCGGGGTTCAGGGGCGCGCGGTGCCGGGGATCAGCGGCGGGTGCGCGGCTCGGCCGCGATCGACCGCGGGTGCGCGCGGGTCGGCCGGATCAGTACCAGCCGTTGGCCTGCCAGAAGCTCCAGGCGGCGGTCGGGCTGCCGTAGCGGGAGTTCATGTAGTCCAGACCCCACTTGATCTGGGTGGCGGGGTTGGTCTTCCAGTCGGAGCCGGCAGACGCCATCTTCGAGCCGGGCAGGGCCTGGACCAGGCCGTAGGCGCCGGAGGAGGAGTTGGTGGCGGAGGGGTTCCAGCCGCTCTCGTGCGAGACGATCTTGCTGAACGCGTTGAACTGCGCGGCATCCGGGATCATCTTGTGCGCGATCGCCTGAGCGGAGGAGGCCGACGTGGTGGCGGCCTGGGCGGGCGCCGCGGTCAGGGCCATGCCGGCGGCGGCAGCGGCCACGGCGGCGGTGGTGAGGGCCTTCTTCGGGGAAGCGATGCGGCGGATGAAGGACACGGACACGGAGAACCTCGTTCGTCGGGGACAGGAAGTCGCCGTGTGCTCCGGAACCACCCGTGGGGGCTTGTCCGTATGCGTCGGCGCCGCGGCCCGCTGTGGGCTCGTGGCGCCTGGCGACGTCGTCCAGACAAGCAGGCCCGAAAGCCGTCCGCAATCACCCCTTTTACTAGTGGTGGTCGCATAAACGGCGTTGGTCCGTTGTGTGGCGTGGCTCTCAATCCGCAGGTCAGCGAGGGTGGCAAACCAGACATAGCGGATAAGTCTGTCTACTGTCCCGGATCGTAGGTGACGTGCGTCATGTGGGGTGCTTCACCGGTCGCGTCACCGAGCGCGTACGACCCCTCACGTCCCGGGGCCGTCGAATGTGACCGCGGTCTCGAAAGCGGCCCGCCGGGTGGCCCGCCGAAGCGCCCGCAGCAGCGCCGGACCGAGGAGGAGGGTGAGGGCGACCGTGCACAGGGCCCGGCCCAGGTTCCAGCCCATGGCGGTGGCCAGGCTGTAGGCGAGGAACCGGGCCAGGTTGGCGGCGGGCCCGGCGTGCGGGTCGAAGGCGAGGTTCGAGGCGTTGCCGGCCAGCAGCGGCCAGCCGGCCAGGTCGACGACCAGGCCGTAGGCGAACGCGGCCAGGAAGCCGTAGCCCGCCAGCAGCGCCAGCTCACCGCGGCCGCGCAGCCGCCCGGCACCCGGCAGCAGCCCGGCCCCCATCGTGAACCAGCCCATCGCCAGCATCTGGAACGGCAGCCACGGCCCGACCCCGCCCGTGAGCAGCGCCGACGCGAACATGGTGAGCGAGCCCAGGGTGAACCCGAAGCCCGGCCCGAGCACCCGCCCGCTCAGCACCATCAGGAAGAACATCGGCTCGATCCCGGCGGTCCCGGCGCCGACCGGCCGCAAGGCCGCCCCGGTTGCGGCCAGCACGCCCAGCATGGCGACCGCCTTCGGGCCGAGCCCGGACTCCGCGATCGTCGCCGCCAGCACGGCGACCAGCAGCACCAGCAGGCCCGCGAAGAGCCAGGGCGCGTCCTCGGCGTGCGAGGCGACCCGGGAGGACGGCGGGGCGAGGAAGGGCCAGCCGACCGCGACCACCCCGACGGCGCTGACGAGGAGCAGGGCGGCGAGGGAGCGGGGGCCGAGCCGCACCGGGCCGGTCATGCCAGGGCCTCGCGGACCTGGGTCACGGTGAGCCACCGCTGCGGGGCGAGGATCTTCGTCACCTGCGGCGCGAAGGACGGCGAGGAGACGACGACGTCCTCGGTCGGCCCGTCCGCGATGACCTCCCCCTCCGCCAGCAGCACCACCCGGTGCGCGAGCTCCGCGGCAAGCTCCACGTCGTGGGTGGCCAGCACGATCGCGTGCCCGTCGGCGGCGAGCCCGCGCAACACGCCCACCAGCCGGGCCTTCGCCGCATAGTCCAGGCCCCGGGTCGGCTCGTCGAGCAGGAGCAGCGGCGGCCGGGCGGTGAGGACGACGGCGAGCGCGAGGGCGAGCCGCTGCCCCTCGGAGAGATCACGGGGGTGCGTGTCGTCCGCGACCCCGGGGAGCAGGCCGGACACCAGTCGCCGGCAGGTCCCCGGCGCCGCCCCCGCGTCCCGGTCGGCGGCCGCGCACTCGGCGCCGACCGTGTCGGCGTACAGCAGGTCACGGGGTTCCTGCGGGACCAGCCCGACGAGGCGTACGAGGTCACGCGGGCGCGTGCGGTGCGGCACCGCGCCGCCGACCCGCACCGTGCCGGAGCCCGGCTCGACGAGCCCGACGAGGGCGCCCAGCAGCGTGGACTTCCCGGCGCCGTTGCGTCCCATGAGGGCGACGGTCTCCCCGGCGGCGACGGTGAGGTCGACGCCCCGCAGCGCGTCGACCCGGTCCCGGCGGACGGCGAGGGAGCGGACCTCGGCGAGGGCGGCCGCGGCACCGGCCGCCGGCCGTTGCTCCGGGGCCCGCCCGGCGAGGCGCTCCCGCAGCCCGGCGCTCGCCGCCGCCCGCCGCCGGGCGTCTCGCACCGTCATCGGCAGCGGCGACCACCCCGCCACCCGCCCCAGCTCCACCACCGGCGGGCACACCGGCGACACGGCCATCACCTCGGCGGGCGTCCCGCACACCGGCGCGGCCCCGTCCCCCGGCAGCAGCACGACCCGGTCGGCGTACTGCACGACCCGCTCCAGCCGGTGCTCGGCCAGCAGCACCGTCGTCCCCAGGTCGTGCACCAGCCGCTGGAGCACGGCGAGCACCTCCTCGGCGGCGGCGGGATCGAGGGCGGAGGTCGGCTCGTCGAGCACCAGGACCGCGGGATGCGGGGTGAGCACCGAGCCGATCGCGACCCGCTGCCGCTGCCCGCCCGAGAGCGTGGCGATCGCCCGGTCCCGCAGCGCGGCGAGCCCCAGCAGATCCAGGGTCTCCTCGACCCGCCGCCGCATCACTGCCGGGGCGATCCCCAACGACTCCATCCCGTAGGCGAGTTCGTCCTCCACCGTGTCGGTCACGAAATGCGCGAGCGGATCCTGGCCCACCGTGCCGACGACATCGGCGAGTTCGCGGGGCCGGTGGGTACGGGTGTCCCGGCCCGCGACCGTCACCCTGCCGCGCAGGGTGCCGCCGGTGAAGTGCGGCACGAGTCCGCTCACCGAGTTCAGAACCGTCGACTTCCCGGTGCCGGACGGGCCGACGAGGAGGACGAGTTCACCTTCCGGCACCTCGAAGTCGACACCCTGCACGGCGGGCCGGGCCGCGCCGTCGTAGGTCACGGAGACGTCCTCGAAACGGATCACGACGGCTCCTCCTTGGGACCCTCGGGAACGATCAGGGCGGGCAGCAGACCGAGCAGCACGGCGGCCGCCGGCCAGAGCGGAAGCGTGGGGGCGACCAGCGGTACGACACCGGGCTGCAGGGCCGCCGGGTCGCGGACGGACGCCAGCGTGAGCAGGGCGGCGACGGCGGCACCCGCCCCGGACACCAGCCAGGCCCGCGCGTCCCACGGGTCCGGCCGGTACCGGGTGCGTGGCGAACGCCGGCCACCGAGCCGCAGCCCCGCCAGCGCGGCGGCCACCCCGGCCAGCAGGACGGGCGGCCCGTAGCCGCCGCCCTCCGGGGTGAGCAGCCCGTACGTGCCCGCGCAGACGCCGAGCAGACCGCCGAGGGTGAGCCCGGCCGTCGTACGGCGGACCCGGTCCGGTACGTCGGCGCTGCGGCCGTACCCGCGCGCGTCCATGGCGGCCGCGAGGGCGACCGAACGCTCCAACGCGCCCTCCAGGACCGGGAGCGCGACCTGGAGCAGGCCGCGGACGCCGGAGTCGGGGCGGCCGCGCAGCCGCCGGGCGGCCCGCAACCGCTGCACGTCGGCGACGAGGTGCGGGGCGAAGGTGAGCGCGACGACGACGGCCACCCCCAGCTCGTACAGGGCACCGGGCAGGGACTTGAGCAGTCGGGCCGGGTTGGCGAGCGCGTTCGCGGCACCGACGCAGATGAGGAGGGTGGCGATCCGGAGCCCGTCGTAGAGCGCGAAGACGAGCGCCTCGGCCGTGACCTTCCCGCCGAGCCGGATGCCCTGGGCCCAGTGCGGGAGCGGGACTTCGGGGAGCGTGACGAGGGTGTGCGCGCCGGGGACGGGGGAGCCGAGGACGACGGTGAACGCGAGGCGCACGAGGAGGA
This sequence comes from Streptomyces sp. NPDC001714, assembly GCF_042892755.1. Classification (NCBI taxonomy): domain Bacteria; kingdom Bacillati; phylum Actinomycetota; class Actinomycetes; order Kitasatosporales; family Streptomycetaceae; genus Streptomyces; species Streptomyces sp. NPDC001714. The sequence goes on along the minus strand of NZ_JBIAUL010000004.1, from coordinate 181,852 downwards.
CGGCGAGACCGAGCCTGGCGAACGCGGCGTAGGAGCGGGACCAGGGGGCGGATCGGCTGCGGCAGGCGGCCACCACGTAGGCGGTGACCGCGATGAGCAGGCCGAGGAGGAGGGGGTCGGTGGTCCGGGACGCGGCGACCCCGAGAGAGAGGGACCAGAGCCACCAGGCACCGGGGTGCACGGGGGAGCGGCGCTGCTGCCGGGGGGCGAGGGGTTTCACTCGCCCCCGCTTGCGGGGTGCCTCCCCCGGCCTTCGGCCGCGGGGACCCCCAGCGCCCACCCTCCCCCACTCTCGGCTCCGCTCGAGCCGGGGGACCCCCACCGCCCCAGCGGCACGACTGCCCGCAGCCAGGAGGCGCCCCGCAAGGGACGCGGGGAACTGCGCGAGCGGTCCCCACGGGTCTGTGGTGGTGCGACTGCCCGTGGCCGGGACGTGCCCCTTTAGGGGCGCGGGGAACTGCGCGAGCGGCCCCCACCGGCCTGTGGTGGCGCGACTGCCTGTGGCTGGGACGTGCCCCTTTAGGGGCGCGGGGAACTGCGCGAGCGGCCCCCACCGGCCGGTGGTGGCGCGACTGCCTGTGGCTGGGACGTGCCCCTTTAGGGGCGCGGGGAACTGCGCGAGAAGTTCCCACCGGCCCGCGCTGTGGCGCTCACGCATTCTTTCGCCGCCGTGCCTGCCAGAAGGCCCCCGCCGCAAGGACCGCGACAACTCCCGCACCGGCTGTGAGCCCGAGCGACGGCCCGCTGCCCGACGTGCCCTCGGGCGCCGCGGTCACCTTCTCCCCGCAGCCCCGCCCCGGATACCCCCCGATGGCGCACAGCAACGCGTTCGTGTCGTACCGCATCGGCTTCGCCACCGTCGCCAGCGCCTCCGCCGTCGTCGCGTCCTCGGAGACCACCGCGCAGGCCGTCCGCCGCGCAGGCGGCTTCTCTCCCGAGGGCGCGTCCGCCGCCGTACCGAAGTCGAGGACCAGCCCCACCCGCTTCCGGCCCCCGACGGCAGGGGTCTCCCCGCAGATCGTCCCGAAGTCGGCCGTGCCGCGCGGCCGCGACGCGTCCGCCGAGTCCTCGCTCACCGCGAAGCGGAAGCCCTCGACCGAACCGTCGGCGGGCCGCGCCGTCGACGGGCCCTGCGTGGCGTACGTCCAGCGCGCGCCGTCCCGCTCCCAGAAGGACCAGTAGCGGTAGCCGGTGGCCGCCGCCGGCCCGGCGGCCGTCGCGCACAGCGTCAGCGCGGCCAGGAGCAACAGCGCCGCACGACGGACCGCGGTCACAGCTGCTGCTGCTTCCGGCGGCCGCTGAACAGGAAGCCGATGCCGATACCCGCGACGAGCCCGGTGCCGACGATCCACCACACGCTGTTGCCCGACTTCTTCCCCTCGGCGTGCTTCTCGGCGTGCTTCGCGGCGGCGGCCCGCGGGGCCGGTCCCGTCGCATTCAGCGCCGTCACCAGGTTCGTACCGCCGAAGTCACGCGGGTCCGCGCCCATCGCGTGCGCGGCCAGGATCAGCTCGGCGTAGGCCGCGGGCCCGCTCTGCTCCGCCCACGGCGCGGCGTGCGCCTCCAGCCAGGCGTACGGCTTCTGCGCCTGCTCGGTCCAGCCCTGCGCGGCCAGGGCGACGACCGCGTCGGCGGTGTTGCCGTAGTCCGGCTGGGATGCGGCGCCGGGGAGCGTGGAGACGAGGTGGCCGGTCTTGGACATGGCGCCCGCCAGGTACGCGGCGCCGTTGCGGGCCACCTCCTCCCGCGTGAGCGTCTTGTCGGAGTCGGCGCAGGCGCGGTCCTTCGCCGGGGCCTTCCCGGCCGTCGCCACGAACCCCTTGCCGAGGGCCCCGAGCACCCCGGCCGCCGTCGCGTCGGCGTTGGCGGCCGGCTTCCCCTGCTTGTCCGGCTGGTAGGCGAGGGCACCGCCGCCGTCCTCGTCGCAGGCGACGGACCACTTGGCGAGGAGGTCGTACGGAGACCTGTCCGCGCTCGCGCCGGCCGCCGCGAGCGCGCCGATGACCACACCGGTGGAGTTGGTGTCACTGGGCGAGCCCGGGTTGTAGCCCCAGCCGCCGTCCGTGTTCTGCTGCGACTTCAGCCAGGTCACGGCCTTGTCCGCGGCGGCGTCGTGCCCGCCGGCCGCCTTCAGCGCCTGTACGGCGGCGGCCGTGCTGTTCGTGTCGACGATGACCTTGGCGTCACAGGCCGCCGTCGGCTCGGCGCGGAACGCGGCGAACGAGCCGTTCGCGCACTGCTGCCCGGCCAGCCAGTCCACCGCCTTCACGGCCGGGGTCACCCCCACCGCGCGCTGGGCCAGCAGGGCGAGCGACTGGCGCCAGACGCCGTCGAACCTGGGGTCCGAACCGCCGTACAGCCCTGACGGGAGGACCGCCGAGGCGGACGGCGACGGGGACGCGGTGCCGGTGGCCAGTGCGGTCGTCGCGGGTGTGGCGGTACCGATGACGGCGGTGGCGGCCAGCACCCCGGCGATGCGGCGGAGGACGGTCATGGTCGGCGGTGCCTCTCCCTGCGGGGAGCCGGGCAGCACGGGACACCCCGGCGGCTCGGCTCCGTAAACCTCGACGGTGCCGTGCGACGACGGGTGCCGGCGCACATGAGCCGATCAACGTCCCGGGCGGGGCAGTCCGGCTTGCCGCACTGCGTGCGGCTCACGGTTGCGGGTCAGCGCCGGAATTGCACCGGCTTCCCCCCGTACGGGTGATGACGACCCGGCTACCTTACCGGCCGCCGACGGGAAGCTGAGAGGGGGCTGTGCGGGGACCGTTTCGTTATGGTCACGCCATGACGGGGAGACTGCTCGGGTCGGGGCGTTCGGCCGACGTGTACGAGATCGACGAGGCGTGGGTGCTGCGCCGGGACCGGGACGGCTGGGGGGACGCGGCCGCCGAGGGCGCGGTGATGACGTACGTACGGGAGCACGGGTATCCGGCGCCCCGGGTGCGGCCGTCCGGATCCCGTACCGAACTGGTCGTGGAGCGGCTGTCCGGGCCGACCATGCTGGCGGCGCTGCTGGCGGGGGAGACGGACGCGGCGGAGGGCGGTGCGCTGCTCGCCTCGCTGCTGCGGCGGCTGCACGCCGTGCCCGGCCGGGACCCGGCCGACCCCGGCGCCCGGGTCCTCCACCTCGACCTGCATCCGGACAACGATGGGGGTCCCCCCGGCTCGAACGAAGTTGAGAGCTGGGGGAGATGACCCCCGACGGCCCCCGGGTCATCGACTGGACCAACGCCGAGGACGGGCCGCCCGGGCTCGACTGGGGCATGTCCGCGGTGATCCTCGCCCAAGCGGCCCTCGGTGTACATCCGTTGGCCCACGACCTGCTCGCGGCCCTGCTCGCCGATCCGGGCGAGCTCACCGAGGAAGGGCTGACGGAGGCCCTGCGACGGCGGGCCGCCAACCCGACGATGACCCGAGACGAAGTCGAAGTGCTCGGTGAGGCGGGACAGTTGGTACGGGCGATCGCCTTCTAGCGCCGCGCCGCCCGCGGGCGCGCCGCCCGCGGGCGCGCCGCCCGCGGGCGCGCCCGCGGACTACCCCCGCGTGAAGCCGTGGCTCCGCTCCACCTTCGCCACGTGCAGCGTGTAGCTCTCGTACCACTCGGCCCGCCCGCGCTTCTGCGCCGCACGGTGCTCGGCGTCGGTCCGCCACCGGGTGAGGGCGTCGGCGTCGCGGAAGTACCCGACGGTGATGCCCAGCCCGCCGGGAGTCTGCGCGTGGTCCATCCCCAGGTACCCGGGGATGTCCTTCACCAGGTCCTCCATGCGTGCGTTGGTCTCGCTGTAGCCGCTCTGGTCCTGGGTTCGCACCGTGGTGAACACAGCCACGTAGTAAGGGGGTTCGTAGGCCTCGACGGGCGCGACAGGCGCTTCCGGGTGATTGCTCATGGCGGCACCGTAGCGGGTCCGGCGAAGTCGGCTGCGGTTCGGCAGCGCGCCAAAGGGGCGCTGGGGGGAACCCCCGGCCGAAGGCGGGGGGAGGAACTGCGCGGCCGGCCCCCACCGGCCCGCGGTGAACCAGCGGCCTGACCAGCGGAGCGCTCAGGCCGCGTTCGCGAGCGGCGCGATGCCCGCCGACAGGTGGCGGGCCATGCGGCGCAGTGCGTCGTCGCAGGCGTCCGGGGTCTCGCCGACCGCCACCCAGAGGGCCAGCCGGTCGGCGGCGGTGGCGTGCGGGCCGGCGGTGACGTGGTTGCCGGTGTGCTGGGTGAGCAGCATGCGGTCGGCGCCCGGCTCGTGGGCGGCGTCGGGGGAGAGGTCCAGGTGGTCGAGGCGGCCGGTGGCGGCCGGGTAGGCGAACTGGATCGCGGCCGCCCGCTGCCGGGTGGGTGTCGTGTCGGCCGCCTCGCCGGTGGCCAGGGCGGCCGCGGCCCGGGCGAGGTCGACGCCGGTGGCCCGTCTGACGAGGAGCGGGATCAGGTCGCCCGGGAGGTGCGGGGCGACGTCGGTGACCCGGGGGCCGCGGTCGGTGAGGGTGAGGCCGATGTGCAGGACACCCCGGTCGACGCCGAGCGCGAGCACGGTGCGGTCGACGGCCAGGCGCAGGAAACGGTTGTGCAGCAGGCCGTCGTGGGCGTGCACGGTGTGCCGGAGCGGCTGCCGGGCGGGCGCCGGGCCCAAGGTCGTACGGGTGATGGCGGCGATGCGGATCTCGCCGTCGAGGACGATCGTCTCGGCCGAGACGCGGGGTCCGCCGGGGTCCTCGGGGTCGCCGGTGGGAACCGTGTGGCCGGCCAGCAGCGCGCGCAGTGCGGGCGGGTCGCTACAGGCTTCGGCCGTGGTGAGGGAGGGGCCGGGCAGCCCCAACTGCCCGGCGATCCTCGCGGCGGCGGCCGCGTACTCGCCCGTGAAGGTCAGCACGCCGCGGACCCGGTGCCGGGCCGCGAACCGCACCACCGCCGACGCTGTCGCGCCGCCTTTGCCGGGGTCCGCCGCGAGGTGACCGGCCAGGCACGGCTGTGCCCAGGCGGGCGGCGCGGCGTCCACCAGCAGCACCGGGCGGGCCGAGGCGATGCGCGTCAGCACGACCTCGTCGTACGCGCACCGGCGGCCGGCGCCGAGGAGCAGGACGGGCTGTGGCATCGGTTCGCCTCACCTTCTGGGGAGGAGGCGCGGCGGCTGGTCGCTCCGGATGCCGCTCCCCCTTAGGCGGCGCCCGAGGCGGGTCGGTTCGACCGTGGCCTGGTGACGTGATCCTTTCCTGCCGGTCCGTCACATGTCAACGATTGCTGCCCTCTTGCGCAGTGGACCTTGTCATGTCTGGTGGCCGGGACCGGTGATTCGATAACCTCGCGTCTGCTCGGCTCCGCTCGGCCGACCGCCCGACCACGCGCGTCCAGGGGGACCTTGGTGAGTGACGCCCATGCCCCGCTGACCGGCGTACTGGAACGGCTCGGGGAGCTGACCGGACGTCCGGGACGGCTCTCCGAGGTGCTGGACGTGGCCGACCTGTCGTTCCGCACGGGGATCCCGGTCGGGGTGGTCGCCGAACTCCTGTCGGGCGGGCCCGCGCCCGAGGCCGGGCTCGCCGAACGGGTCCGGCAGCGACTGGACTTCATCCGGGAGAACCGGCGCCGGCCCGACGGCAAGCGGTACTCGCTGGGCGAACTCGCGGCGATCGCCGGCACCAGCAGGCAGTGGCTGAGCGAGTGGCGCAAGAGCGGGCTGCCGAGCCTCGAACACACCGACCGGCTGCGGCGGTTCTTCGGTCTCCCGCCCGGCTTCTTCACCGCCGACGAGCCGGAGGCGCTGTACGAGGCGCTCCAGCCGGTGCTGCAGGGCCTTCAGGCCCAGGCCGACCCGCTCTCCCGGCTCCGCGAGAGCGGTCTGGTCCGCCTTGCGGCCCGCGCCCCTCAGATGAACGCCCGCCAACTGGCCACCCTCGCCGACCTGGCGGAAATGCTCATCACCGCGGAGGGTGCCGTCAACTGAGCTGCGGGCAGGCCTGTTTCAGCCGCTCGCCGTGGGGGTCGGCCCACCGAAGGGCAGTACCAGGGACCGGGATGCCAGCAGCCAACGGCCGTCGAGGCGCCGGAACCGGTCCTGGTAGTGCCCGACCTGGACGGGCGGCCCGGCCGGCACCGTTCGCCCGTCGTGACCGTCGACCCGGTACGTCTGGAAGTACGACGTCGCGGTCGCCGTGTCCGGTCCCGTCACCGTGACGAGGATGTTGGACATCACCCGCCGGGAGAGGCGGCCCGGCGGCCGGGAGCCGAAGTACGCGGCGAGCGCCGCCCGCCCCTCGGCCCGCCGCCCGTCTCCGGGTGGCGGCCACTCCCACCACCCGTCCTCGGTGAACAACTCGGCGACGGAGGACGGTTCGCCCAGGTCAAGGCGCCGGACGAAGTCGATGACGAGACGCTCGCAGGCGTGTTCGGCGAGGAGTCGCTGCACGGAGTCCATGAGGTTGTCTAGCAGCCGGGGGCGGCGGCTGCCGAACGATTTACACCGCCACGTACGTGACCGGCTCGCTCCCCGCCACCGCCTCCGCCCGCCCCAGCTTCACCAGGCGCCGCAGATGGGCCTCGGCCTCCGAGACGGCGATGTTCCGGGACCCGTACGGGATCTGGTCCCACGGCCGGTTCCACTCCATTCGCACGGCCAGCTCCCACGGGGTGAGGGGTTGCCGGAGAAGCGAGAGCAGGCCGGCGAGCCGTTCCTCGTGGTGGGCCAGCAACTCCCGTACCCGTCCCGGTGCGTCGGTGAAGGTGTGCTGGTGGGCCGGGAGGACCTCGGCGGGGGAGAGGCGGCCGACGCGTTCCAGGGAGTCCAGGTAGTCGCCGAGGGGGTCGGTCACGGTCGCGTCGTCGGGGTCCTCGTAGAGGCCGATGTGCGGGGTGATCTCGGGGAGGAGGTGGTCGCCGGAGAACAGGCGTCCGTGGCCCGGCAGTCGGGCGGGGTGCTCCTCCTCCAGGTGCAGGCAGACGTGGCCGGGGGTGTGCCCCGGCGTCCAGACGGCGCGCAGCCGGCGGCCCGGGAGGTCGAGGAGTTCGCCCGGGAGGATCTCGCGGTCGGGGAGGGCGGGGGCCAGGCCGGGCGGGGTGCTGCGGCGGGGGCCGCCGCGCAGCGGCGCCACGTGCTCGTCCGGCGCCCCGGCGGCCGTCAGCTTCGCCGCCATGTACGTGAACCACCGCTCCGGCCGGGTCTCCCGGGCCCGCCGCACGATCGCCGCGTCGGCCGCGTGCATCGCGATCCAGGCCCCGGACGCCTCGCGCACCTTCCCGGACAGGCCGTGGTGGTCGGGATGGTGGTGCGTGATGACGACCCCGTGCACCTCGCCGACGCCCGTACCGCACGCCTCCAGCCCCGCCACCAGCACGTCCCACGACCCGGGGTCGTCCCACCCGGTGTCGACCAGCACCGGCCCCCGGTCGGTGTCCATCACGTACACCAGCGTGTGGCCGAGCGGATTGTCCGGAATGGGGACGGCGACGGACCGCACACCCCCGCCGAGATCCCGTACCGTCGCATCGGGCCGTACCGTCGCATCGGGCCGCGCCTCCGCCGACCGCGCTTCCGCCGACTGCGCTTCCGCCGACTCGCCCAGACCGTCCGTCATCAGCCTTCCTCCGCCCCCGCCCGGTCCCGCCGGCCCCACGGCCACTGCCCACTATAACGAGAACTGATGACACGTCAGATAGCCGGTGGGCGAAGTCCACTTGACGAGCCTCCGAGCTGCGACGGGCCGTACATCGGTTCACCGCCCGCCGGCCCGGGCCGCTCCGTCGCCGCTCGGACCGGCCCGCGCCGGATATTCCATGCCGCCGTCCCGAAGGAATGTCACAGTGCCGGGCATGGTGACTTCCCCGCTTCTGCTACAGATCGCCCGCACCCGCCGTTTCACCCTCGGCGCACCCGCCCGCTTCACCGTGGCGCCGGACGGTGCCCGTGTCCTGTTCCTGCGGAGCCGGACCGGGGACGATCCGGTCGGGTGCCTGTGGGCGCTCGACCTGGCAACCGGAGCGGAACGGCTGCTGGCCGACCCTGCCGGACTGCTCGGCGACGCGGCCGACGAGGTGCCGGAGGAGGAACGTATCCGGCGCGAGCGCGCCAGGCAGGGGGCCGCCGGCATCACCGACTACGCCGCCGACGCGGCCGCCCGGGTGGCCGCGTTCGCGCTCTCCGGACAGCTGTGGGTGGTGGACACGGGCTCCGGCGCCGTGCGGCGGCTGCCCGCCCGGCAGCCGGTGGTGGACCCGCGCCCGTCCCCGGACGGCCGGCACGTCGCCTACGTCTCCGGCGGTGCGCTCCGGGTGATCGGTGCCGACGGCGGCGGCGACCGAGCGGTGGCCGCGCCCGAGCCGGCGGACGGCCCGGACGTCTTCTTCGGCCTGCCGGAGCATGTGGCGAGCGAGTCGATGGGCCGCCACCGGGCGTACTGGTGGGCACCGGACGGGGAGCGGCTGCTGACCACCCGGGTGGACAACCGGAAGGTCGGGCTGTGGTACCTCGCCGATCCGGCCGACCCCGCCAGGCCGCCGCGCACGATGCGGTACCCGCGCGTCGCTACCGCCAACGCCGACGTCACGCTGTGGATCGCCGACCTGGCGGGCAACCGCACCGAGGTCCGCTGGGACCGGACCGGCTTCGAGTACCTGCCCGCCGCCGGGTGGGACGGGCACGGTCCGTTCGCCGCCGTCCTCAGCCGCGACCAGCGCACGCTCCAGGTACTGGCCGTCGACCCGGGGGACGGTGCGACCGGCCTCCTGGCCGAGCGGCACGACGAGCGCTGGGTGGAGCTGCTGGTGCCCGGAGTGCCCGCGCGGACGGCCTCCGGGCGGCTCGTCGGCCACCTCGACCGGGACGAGACGCGGCACCTGAGCATCGACGGCACGCCGGTCACGCCGGACGGCCTGCAGCTGCACGAGGTGCTCGCGGTCGACGGCGAGACGGTGTTCTTCACGGCGGCCGCGGAACCCACCGAGCGCCATGTGTGGAGGTACCGGCCGGGCCAGGACATACACCGGTTGACCGAGCAGCCCGGCGTGCACTCCGGCGCGTTCGGCGGCGGCACGTTCGTCCGCGTCACGCGCACCCCGGAGCTGCCGGGCTCACGCACCACCGTGCACCGGCTGACCCGGGACGGCCGGCCCGAGCCGGACGGTCCCGCGCCCGTCGAGATCGGCTCGCACGCCCAGCGACCGCTGCTGCGACTGCGCGCCGAGTCCGCCGTCGTGGGGCCGCGCGCACTGCGCACCCGCCTCTTCCTGCCGTCCTGGCACCGGCCCGGTGACGCCCCGCTGCCGGTCCTGGTCGACCCCTACGGCGGCCCCGCCCTGCAGAAGGTGCTGGCCGAACAGGCCTCGCACGCCTTCGTCTCGCAGTGGTTCGCCGAACAGGGCTTCGCGGTGCTGGTGACGGACGGCGCCGGCACGCCCGGCCGCGGGCCGCGCTGGGAGAAGGAGATCTTCGGCGACCTGATCGGCCCGCCCCTGGACGACCAGGTCGCCGCGCTGCACGCGACGGCCGGGCGCCACCCGGAGCTGGACCTCGGCCGGGTCGGTATCCGTGGCTGGTCGTTCGGCGGGATCCTGGCCGCCGCCGCGGTGCTGCGCAGGCCCGACGTCTTCCACGCCGCGGTGTCCGGCGCCCCGCTCACCGACCAGCGGCTCTACGACGCCTGCTGGAAGGAGCGCTTCCTCGGTCCGCCCGACCGGTACCCGGAGCACTACGAGCGGTCCTCGCTGCTCGCCGACGCTCCGAAGCTCAGCCGACCGCTGCTGCTGATGCACGGGCTGGCGGACGACAACGTCTTCGTGGCCGGCACCCTGCGGCTCTCCAGCGCCCTGCTGGCCGCCGGGAAGCCGCACGAGGTGCTGCCGCTGAGCGGGATGACACACGCCGCGCCGACCGACGACACCTTCGCCCGGCTGCTGGGGCACCAACTGGAGTTCCTCCGCCGCCACTTGACCGCCTGACCGGGCACGGCGCCCCGGTGGCGCGCATGACGCCCCTTTCGAAGGCGACAAAACCGCTGGTGGGAGCCTATTCGGCCCTGCCCCTGGCTTAGTTGAACTAGAACTGGTATCAGTTCTGAGACATCGTCAGGAAGGGTGGCGGGGCGCCATGACCGAGTTCCTGGAACACGGACAGCTGTTCATCGGCGGGGAGTTGACCGATCCCCTGGGCAAGGACGTCATCGAGGTGGTCTCTCCGCACACCGAGGAGGTCTTCGGGCGGGTGCCGCATGCCTCGCGGGCGGACGTGGACCGGGCGGTGGCGGTGGCGCGGCGGGCCTTCGACGAGGGGCCATGGCCGCGGATGACGCTGGACGAGCGGATCGAGGTCGTCACCCGCATCAAGGACGCGATCGCCGTGCGGCACGAGGAGATCGCCCGGGTGATCTCCTCCGAGAACGGTTCGCCGTACTCCTGGAGCGTCCTCGCCCAGGCGCTCGGCGCGATGATGGTGTGGGACGCGGCGATCAGGGTCGCGCGTGACTTCACGTACGAGCAGACGCGGGACGGGGTGCTCGGGAAGATCCTGGTACGGCGGGAGCCGGTCGGGGTGGTGGCGGCCGTGGTGCCGTGGAACGTGCCCCAGTTCGTGGCCGCCGCCAAGCTCGCCCCCGCGCTGCTCACCGGCTGCACGGTGGTGCTGAAGCCGTCCCCGGAGTCGCCGCTGGACGCGTACATCCTCGGCGAGATCACCAAGGAGGCCGGGCTGCCGGAGGGCGTGCTGTCGATCCTCCCGGCGGACCGCGAGGTCAGCGAGTACCTGGTCTCCCACCCGGGCGTCGACAAGGTCTCCTTCACCGGCTCGGTGGCGGCCGGCAAGCGCGTGATGGAGGTCGCCTCGAAGAACCTCACCCGGGTGACCCTGGAACTCGGCGGCAAGTCGGCGGCCGTGGTGCTGCCGGACGCGGACGTGGCCACCGCCGTCGCCGGCATCGTTCCGGCCGCCTGGATGAACAACGGCCAGGCGTGCGTCGCCCAGACCCGCATCCTCGTCCCGCGCTCGCGCTACGACGAGTTCGCCGACGCCTTCGCGGCCGCGGCGAGCGCCCTGAAGGTCGGCGACCCGCTGGACCCGGCCACCCAGGTGGGCCCGCTGGTCGCGCGCCGCCAGCAGCAGCGGAACCTGGACTACATCCGCATCGGCCAGGAGGAGGGCGCCAAGATCCTCACCGGCGGCGGCCGGCCGCCGGGCCTGGAGAAGGGCTGGTACGTCGAGCCGACCCTCTTCGGCGACGTCGACAACTCCATGCGGATCGCCCGCGAGGAGATCTTCGGCCCGGTGATCTGCCTGCTCCCCTACGGCGACGAGTCCGAGGCACTGAAGATCGCGAACGACTCGGACTACGGGCTGAGCGGCAGCGTCTGGACGGCGGACGTGGCACACGGCATCGAGGTCGCGCGGCAGGTCCGTACCGGGACCTACTCCGTCAACACCTTCAGCCTGGACATGCTGGGCCCCTTCGGCGGCTACAAGAACTCCGGGCTGGGGCGGGAGTTCGGGCCGGAGGGGTACAGCGAGTTCCTCGAACACAAGATGATCCACCTCCCGGCCGGCTGGGAGGGGTGAGAACGCATGGGGGACCGCTGGCACGTCGAGGTCGACCGTTCGATCTGCATCGGCTCGGCCCAGTGCGTCCACCGCGCCACCGGGGCCTTCCGCCTCGACTCCGCCATGCAGTCCCACCCCGTGGACCCGGAGACGGACGCCAACGGAAGGGTCCTCGACGCGGCGGAGAACTGCCCGGTGGAGGCGATCACGATCACCCTGCTGGACAGCGGGGAGCCGGTGTTCCCGCCGGAGGACTAGGCGTCTGCGGCAATCCGCCGGACAGCCCCTAGCGCCTGCCCAGGGTCGCGAACAGGGCGCGGGCGCGGCTGCCGTCCGGCTGCTCCCAGGCGCCGGTGAGCTGCCCGACCGTGCCGTCGGGCGCCGTCGAACCGGCGGTCAGCACGCGCCGCAGCCGCAGCACCGGGCCGCCGTCCGCTGCGGCGAACTCGGTGCTCTCGTCGGTGTCGACGGGGGCACCGAGGCCGGGCACGGGACCCGCACCGGCGTAGGAGCGCGCGACCTCGCGGTCGGGGGTGTCGGTGATGCTCTGCGCCTGGGCCTCGGCGCGGCCCTCGATCAGGGCGAGCAACTCCGTCGTCAGGACCGGGTCGTGGCAGCCGTCGTAGGCCCAGCGGGTGCCGAGAACCCCGTGCTCCATGGTGCCGACGAGCGCGTGTTCGGCGCCGGGCAGCGGGGCGCCGCGGTAGGTGAGCGGTACGAGATAGGCCCCTGAGCCGTCCGTGACGACCATGAACTCGATCCCGACCTCGCCCGCCGGGTCGTCGAGCCGGAATCCGCCGGCCTTCGCCAGAACCGGTGCGGCGGGGCCGTGGTACCAGGGGCGGGTGGGGAGCCAGCCGGCGAGGAGTTCGACCTTGGTGGGCTTGAGGGTGGTGTGGTGGATGAGTGCCATGGGGGGATTCTGCGTTCGGCCGGGGACGCCCCGCCACGCGGTTTCCGCCTCGGCGGCCGTGGATCAGGAAAAGTCCAAAAAATCCAGCTTTGGGGGTTCACTTCTGCCTCGGGCGTTCTATTCTGGAATCAGCCTACGAGGCGAGTGAGGGAGTCCGAGCGGAGTAGCCGACTCAGGCGTGACGCAGATGCAGAAGCATCCGCTTGTGCCGACGTCGACGGTCGGGCTGAGAGGCCGGAAGGCAGTAGCAAGGCCGGACGGCGACCCCCAACACCTGATCCGGACCATGCCGGCGAAGGGAACCCGTCTCGTAGGTTTTCACATGCCCCGCCTGCCCTGCGGGGCTTCGTGATGCCCTACGGCTCGGTCTCCGGCTCCGTCAGGTCGATCAGACGGCACACCGTCTCGATGTCGATCTTCACCTGGGCGATGGAGGCACGGCCCGAGAGCCAGGTGATCAGCGCCGAGTGCCAGGTGTGCTCGATCACCCGAACGGCGGACAACTGGGCCGGGGTGGGGTCGGTCAGGCCCATCGCGTCCAGGATGATCGCCGTCGTCTGCCGGGAGACCTGGTCCACCTCGGGGGAGACGCTGCGGTCGGCGAAGGTGAGGGCCCGGACCATTGCGTCGGCCAGGTGCGGCTCGCGCTGGAGGGCGCGGAAGGCCCGCATCAGGGTCTCCGCCACCCGCTCGGACGCCGTCTCGCCCGCCGGCGGCTTCTTGCGCAGCGTGCCGTGCATGTGCTCCAGCTGGTCCTGCATGGTCGCGACCAGCAGATGCACCTTGGACGGAAAGTAGCGGTAGAGCGTGCCCAGGGCCACCTGGGAGGACTCGGCCACCTCCCGCATCTGCACCGCGTCGAAACCGCCCCGGCTGGCCAGCTGGGCGCTCGCGTGCAGGATCCGGCGGCGCCGGGCCTCCTGCCGCTCGGTGAGCGGCGGGGTGGCCGATCTGGCGCCGATGTCCACCTTGGCTTCCGCAGGCATGGGTCCCGTCCGTGACAGTCGGTGAGGGCAGTGCTCAGGGCGAGTGATCAGACAGCATGGCAGGGGTTCCCGCCGTGGCGCGAATCACCCGATCCACTGCTCACTCCGCCCCTACCTGCCGGTAGATTCAGAGCCTCTTGAACGATCAAGTCTGAAACTTGTTCTAGATTAGCGTCCCGGCGTAATCTCGCGGGAAAGTGCAGGGAGAAGGGGGCCCAGAGTGACCGCTGAGGCCAGGCGGGCGGGTGCCGACGAGGAACCCGCCGCCGACGGCGAGCGACCGCTCGACATCGCGCTCCTCACCTATAAAGGGAACCCGTTCTGCGGCGGCCAGGGGGTCTATGTACGACACCTGTCGCGCGAGCTGGCCCGGCTCGGGCACCGGGTCGAGGTGATCGGCTCACAGCCGTACCCCGTCCTGGACGAGGGGTACCCGGGCCTGACCCTCACCGAGCTGCCCAGCCTCGACCTGTACCGCTCCCCGGACCCGTTCCGGACGCCCGGGCGGGACGAGTACCGGGACTGGGTCGACGCCCTCGAGGTGGCCACCATGTGGACCGGCGGCTTCCCCGAGCCGCTGACCTTCTCGCTGCGGGCCCGCCGCCATCTGCGCGCCCGCGCCGGGGAGTTCGACGTCGTCCACGACAACCAGACGCTGGGGTACGGCCTGTTGGGGGACATCGGCGCCCCCCTGGTCACCACCATCCACCACCCCATCACCGTCGACCGGCAGTTGGAGCTGGACGCCGCCGAGGGCTGGAAACGGCGGTACTCCGTACGGCGCTGGTACGGCTTCACCCGGATGCAGAAGCGGGTCGCCCGTCGGCTGCCCTCCGTGCTGACCGTCTCCGGCACCTCCCGCCAGGAGATCGTCGACCATCTCGGCGTCCGCGAGGACCGCATCCACGTCGTCCACATCGGCGCCGACACCGACCTCTTCGCGCCGAATCCCGCCGTCCCCCAGGTGCCCGGCCGGATCGTCACCACCTCCAGCGCGGACGTCCCGCTCAAGGGGCTCGTCTTCCTCGTCGAGGCCCTCGCGAAGGTACGGACCGAGCACCCCGCCGCCCACCTCGTCGTGGTCGGCAAACGGCCCACCGAGGGGCCCGTCGCGCAGGCCGTGGAGCGGTACGGCCTCGCCGGCGCCGTCGAGTTCGTGAAGGGTATCTCCGACGCGGAACTCGTCGACCTGGTCCGTTCGGCCGAGGTCGCCTGCGTCCCGTCGCTCTACGAGGGCTTCTCGCTGCCCGCCGCCGAGGCCATGGCGACCGGCACCCCGCTGGTCGCGACGACCGGCGGCGCGATCCCCGAGGTCGCCGGGCGCGACGGGGAGACCTGCCTGGCCGTACCGCCGGGCGACGCGGGCGCGCTGGCGGCCGGGCTGACCCGGCTGCTCGGCGATCCGGAGCTGCGGCTGCGGCTCGGCCGGGCGGGCCGTGAGCGCGTGCTGCGGCACTACACCTGGGCGCGTGCCGCGGAGGGCACGGTGGCCCGCTACCGCGAGGCGATCGCCCGCTCCGCGGCCGGCACGGACGGCGTGACCGGCCCCGGCGCCGCCTCCGGCCCCGCTTCCGGCCGCTCCGCGGCCGGTTCCGTCACCCCCTCCGCGCCCCGCAGTCCCGGCCGCTCCGCGGCCTCAGCTGGTGTTCGTCACGAGAGTGAAAGCAGGGCCACGTGCTGACCGTCGACTTCTCCCGGTTCCCGCTCGCGCCGGGCGACCGCGTCCTGGACCTCGGCTGCGGGGCCGGCCGGCACGCCTTCGAGTGCTACCGGCGCGGCGCCCAGGTCGTGGCCCTGGACCAGAACGGCGAGGAGATCCGCGAGGTCGCCAAGTGGTTCGCGGCGATGAAGGAGGCCGGCGAGGCCCCGGCCGGCGCGACCGCCACCGCGATGGAGGGCGACGCCCTCGCGCTGCCCTTCCCGGACGAGTCCTTCGACGTCGTCATCATCTCCGAGGTGATGGAGCACATCCCCGACGACAAGGGCGTGCTCGCCGAGATGGTGCGGGTGCTGAAGCCCGGCGGCCGGATCGCCGTCACCGTGCCCCGCTACGGCCCCGAGAAGGTCTGCTGGGCGCTCTCCGACGCCTACCACGAGGTCGAGGGCGGGCACATCCGCATCTACAAGGCCGACGAGCTGGTCGGGAAGATCAAGGAAGCCGGTCTGCGGCCGTACGGCAGCCACCACGCGCACGCGCTGCACTCGCCCTACTGGTGGCTGAAGTGCGCGTTCGGCGTCGACAACGACAAGGCGCTGCCGGTGCGGGCGTACCACAAGCTGCTGGTCTGGGACATCATGAAGAAGCCGCTGGCCACGCGCGTCGCCGAGCAGGCGCTGAACCCGGTCATGGGCAAGAGCTTCGTCGTCTACGCCACCAAACCGCATCTGCCCCGCACCGAGGCGGACGCGCAGGCCCCGTCGGACGCCGAGGCGGCCGCCAAGTGACCACTCCCCGGACAGAACACCTCGTCCTGCCCGGGGTCCTCACCGCCGAGCAGGCCGCCGCGACCGTCCGCGGCATCCTCGCCGTGCAGCGGGAGGACGGTGCGATCCCGTGGTTCCGGGGGCACCACCTCGATCCCTGGGACCACACCGAGGCCGCGATGGCGCTGGACGCGGCCGGGGAGCACGCGGCCGCCGAGCGGGCGTACAGCTGGCTCGCCCGGCACCAGAACGAGGACGGCTCCTGGTACGCGGCCTACGCCGACGGCGCGTACGACGACGTCGCCGACCGCGCCCGCGAGTCCAACTTCGTCGCGTACATCGCCGTGGGCGTCTGGCACCACTACCTCTCCACCGGCGACGACACGTTCCTCGACCGGATGTGGCCCGCCGTCTACGCGGCCGTCGAATGGGTGCTGCGGTTGCAGCAGCCTGGCGGCGAGATCGGCTGGCGCCGCGACGACGACGGCACGGCGACCGACGACGCGCTGCTGACCGGGAGTTCGTCGATCCACCACGCGCTGCGCTGCGCGCTCGCCATCGCCGAGCAGCGGGAGGAGCCGCAGCCGGACTGGGAGCTGGCGGTGGGCGCCCTGCGGCACGCGATACGGCGGCACCCGGAGCGGTTCCTGGACAAGGACCGGTACTCGATGGACTGGTACTACCCGGTCCTCGGCGGGGCGTTGACCGGTGCGGAGGCGGGCGCGCGCATCGAGAAGGACTGGGACCGGTTCGTCGTGCCCGGGTTCGGGGTGCGGTGCGTCGTCCCCAACCCGTGGGTGACGGGCGGGGAGTCGGCCGAACTGGCGCTGGCGCTGTGGGCGGTGGGCGAGTCCGACCGGGCGCTGGAGATCCTCCAGTCCATCCGGCATCTGCGGGATGCCGAGTCGGGGCTGTACTGGACCGGGTACGTCTTCGAGGACGACGCGGTGTGGCCGCGGGAGCTGACGACGTGGACGGCGGGGTCGTTGCTGCTCGCCGTCGCCGCGCTCGGGGGGCACGACGCGACGTGTGCCGTTTTCGGGGGCGGGGAGCTTCCTGCTGGGCTCGAGGTGGACTGTTGCGCCTAGGGGGGCGGGGGGTTCTGTGCGGGTGCGTCGTGGTTGCTCGCGCAGTTCCTCCCCCCGCCTTCGGCCGGGGGTACCCCCAGCGCCCCTGACGGGGCGCTTTCACTTGACGTCAGTGACGGTGCATCCGGTTGGCTATCGCGTGGCCCACGAACAGGTAGACCACCGCGGCCAGGCCGTAGCCGGCCACCACCCGGGCCCATGCCTCGTCGAAGGTGAACAGGTCATGTGACCAGCCGGCGAGCCAGCTGGCCGCGTCGTGGACGAACTGGACCAGGCTGTTCGCCCGGTTCGCGTCCAACAGGTACATCAGGATCCACAGGCCCAGGATGAGAGCCACGATGTCGGCGACGATCGCGACGACCCTACCGGCCTGATTGGCACCGCGTTCAGAGGACATACCCTGCGCCTTGCCGCCGAAGGGTCCTTGAAACCTGTACGGCGTTTCCCCCGAGTGGCGAGGTGCCGCCATCTGGGTGAGGCTGCCGGAGGAAGCAACCCGCTCGGGGAGGACACCGAGACATACGGGAGGACCCCGTGCCCGTACCGATACGGCGCCTCGTCGTCACGCTCACCCTCTGCTGCGCCCTGGTCACCGGTGTCACCGCCTGCGCCGGCAGCCCCCGGAGCAAGTCCGTCGACACCGGCATGGCGGCGGCCCCGGTGGCCGACACGCCCAGTCCCAGCACGTCCGCGGAGAAGCAGAAGTTCGCCAAGACCCGGTTCGTCACCAACGCGGGTCTCGCGGCGGGGGCGACCTACCAGTGGATCGTGAAACCGTGGAAGGCCGGCAAGTTCAAGAAGGGCGCCCACGGCCGCACCTTCACCCTGGTCAAGGCCGGCGTCGCCGGTACCTTCGCCTACAACCGGCTCAAGGCCGCCAAGCGGAACGCCGAGGGCGACCCCCTGCTCGCCAAGGCCATCGCACCGCTCTCCGCCGCGATCGACGGACTGAAGGACCTGCCGTCCAAGCTCCGCAAGGGCGACGCGAACGCGGCGAGTTCGTTCAACGACGTCATCAACAGCGTCAAGGACGCGGGCAAGAGCGCGGGCGCCCCGGTCACCAACCAGGTGCCGTCGACGTCGCAACTCGCCCGCTAGCAAGCGCGGTCGCCGTGCTCCGCCGGGCGGCTAGGAGTTGAGCTCCGCCAGCACCCGCAGGGTGTGCGGGTCGGGTGCGAGTGCCAGGAGGTCGGTCACCGGGCCCTTGCGCCACAACTCCAGCCGCTCTGCGATGCGTTCGCGGGGGCCGACCAGCGAGATCTCGTCGGCGAACGCGTCCGGCACCGCCAGCACCGCCTCCTCGCGCCGTCCCGACAGGAACAGCTCCTGGATCCGCCGCGCCTCCGCCTCGTACCCCATGCGGGCCATGAGGTCGGCGTGGAAGTTGCGGGCCGCGTGGCCCATGCCGCCGATGTAGAAGCCGAGCATGGCCTTCACGGGCAGCAGCCCGGCCGCCACGTCGTCGCAGACCTTGACCTGGGCCATGGGGGCGACCAGGAAGCCCGCCGGAAGGTCGGCGACCGCCGGGCCGTACACCTCGGGCCTGCTCGGCGCCCAGTACAGCGGCAGCCAGCCGTCGGCGATCCGGACCGTCTGGGCGACGTTCTTCGGCCCCTCGGCGCCGAGCAGGACCGGCAGGTCGGCGCGGAGGGGATGGGTGATCGGCTTCAGCGGCTTGCCGAGACCGGTCGCGTCCGGCCCCTGGTACGGAAGCGGGTGGAAGCGTCCGCCCAGCGTCACCGGCCCCTCCCGGCGCAGTACCTGGCGTACGACGTCCACGTACTCCCTCGTCGCGGTGAGCGGCGACTTCGGGAACGGGCGGCCGTACCAGCCCTCGACGACCTGCGGCCCGGACAGCCCGAGCCCGAGCAGCATCCGGCCTCCGGACAGGTGGTCCAGGGTCAGCGCGTGCATCGCGGTGGTGACCGGCGACCGGGCCGCCATCTGGGCGACGGCCGTGCCCAGCCTGATCGTCGAGGTCTGCGCGGCGATCCAGGTGAGCGGGGTGAAGGCGTCCGAGCCCCAGGACTCCGCCGTCCACACCGAGTGGTACCCGAGCCGTTCCGCCTCCTGCGCCAGCGGCACATGGTCCGGGGAGGGCCCTCGCCCCCAGTAGCCGAGCGCCAACCCGAGCCGCATGCGAGCCTCCTGGCAGGACGTCAGACAATCGCCGGGCGACTGTACGACAACGGCCCCTCACCCGGAAGGGCAAGGGGCCGTACGCGCGGGGCTGTTCAGCCGCGCTGGATGCCGGAGGTGTCCTGCAGCACGCCGCGGCGGCCGTCCTGGGTCTGGGCCACCAGGGCGGCCCCCCGCTGCTCCACCGCCAAGTACCAGGTGCCGGGCGCCAGTTCGGCGATCGGCGCGGTCGAGCCGTCCTCCGCGAACAGCGGCCGCGCCACCGGAACCGCGAACCAGAACGGCGAGAAGTCGGGGGCCGGCGGCTGCTGCGCGGCGGCCGGGGGCTGCTGCTGGCCGAAGGGCTGGCCGGGCTGCGGCTGGGCGCCGTACGGCTGGCCGGGCTGCGGGGCCGCGGCACCGGGGTAGCCGTAACCTCCGGGCGGCTGGGCGCCGTAGGGCTGCGGGGCCTGCGGCTTGGGGGCCGGGATCAGGGCCGCCTGGAGGGCCGGGACCAGCGGGGTGGCGATCGCGGCCGCGGCCAGGACCAGCGCCGCGATCAGGCCGAGGATCAGACCCGAACCCGCGCCGATGTCGGCGCCGTTGAACTGGTCGGAGAACGCGCCCAGCGGGTCGATGGTCGACCAGAACGCGGTCCACAGCGAGAACACCGTGAGGCCGACGCCGATCTGGCCCAGGTCGAGCCCGACGAACTTGAACGGCTGCGGCAGTGCGCGCGCGAGGACGATCAGGACCGCGCCGGCGATGCCGCCGACGTACATGCTCATCACGAGGCCGAGGTTGTCCCAGGCGTTCGGGCCGGACTTGTCGAACGTGTCGAGGAACGACGCGACGAACAGCAGCACCGCTGCTCCTATCACCGCGCCGTCGCCTCTAGTGAGGGAGCGGATATTCACTTCAGGTCCTTCGTGGGTCGTCTCGTCGGCGGAGGAGGCGTCGCGGGGGTGTGCCCCTCGTCCTAGGAATCGATCGTAGGAATCGTAGGAAGGACACTATCGTCCGAACGATCAGGGTGTCCGCCCGGAGGGGCCCGCCGATGCCTACCCGCGCAGGAAACTCACGATTCCCTCAGACATTCCCTGTGCCGCCTTCTGCCGCCAGGCCCCGCTGGTCAGCAGTGCCGCGTCCTTGCTATCGCGCATGTTGCCGCACTCGATGAACACCTTGGGAACCGTTGACAGATTGAGACCGCCGAGATCCTTGCGTACGTCGAGGCCGGTGCCGTTGCCGACGTAGTTGGACGGCGCGCTGCCCGTGACCTTCGCGAAGTCGCGCTCGATGTGCTCGCCGAGGGTGCGGGAGGAGGCGACGATCGGGCGGGTGTCGGCGGCGCCGGAGTGCACGGAGGCCGGGAGGATGACGTGGAAGCCGCGGTCGCCCTCGGGTGCCCCGTCGGCGTGGATGGAGATGGCCGCGTCGGCGTGCGCGGCGTTGCCGATCTCCGCGCGCTTGGTCACGCACGGCCCCCAGGCCGGCTGGTCCCCGTCGTGGGTCAGCTTCACCGTGGCGCCCTGCTTCTCCAGCAGCGTCCGCAGCCGGTGCGCGACGTCGAGGCTGAAGCGGGCCTCGGTGTACCCGGCGTTGGTGGACGTGCCCGTCGTGTCGCACTCCTTCCAGTTCGTCCCGATGTTCACCTTCTGGTTGATCTCGGACGTGTGCTGGAAGTTCCCCGGGTTGTGCCCCGGGTCGATGACGACGACCTTGCCCTGCAGCGGGCGGGCCGCGCTCGGGCTCGCACTCGGCACCTTGGCGTCGTCGGTCGGTGCCGCGGCCGCCGACTTGGGCGTCGCCGCGTCCGCCTGCCCGGCACCGCTCCCGCCGGGCTTGCCCACCCCCTCGTACACCACCCATCCGAGCAGCGCACCGGGCACCAGCGCGGCAAGACCGACGGCGAGCGGCGCCCGCCGGAACCGGCGCTGCTGCGGGGAATCGAATTCCGGGCCTGTGTACGACACGTCTGCGACTCTAACCGCGTCCTCAGATCCCCGCCCCGGTTCGCCGCAGGACACGCAGCGAGTCGTGGGCCGAGACCTCGGTGAACGCGCCCGACTCCAGGGCGCGGAGGTAGACGCGGTAAGGGGCCTGGCCGGTGAACTCGTCCTTCGGGTCCGGGAAGACGTCGTGGATCAGAAGGAGTCCGCCTTGGGCCAGATGGGGGGCCCAGCCCTCGTAGTCGGCGGTGGCGTGCTCGTCGGTGTGGCCGCCGTCGACGAAGACGAAGCCGAGCGGGGAGTTCCAGAACGCGGCGATCTGCGGGGACCGGCCGACGACGGCGACGACGTGGTCCTCCAGGCCCGCCCGGTGCAGGGTGCGCCGGAAGGTGGGCAGCGTGTCCATCAGCCCGATCTCCGGGTCGACCGTCTCCGGGTCGTGGTAGTCCCAGCCCGGCTGCTGCTCCTCGCTGCCCCGGTGGTGGTCGACGGTGAGCGCGGTGACCCCGGCCGCGCGGGCCGCGTCGGCGAGCAGGATCGTCGAGCGCCCGCAGTACGTCCCGACCTCCAGCAACGGCAGGCCGAGCCGCCCCGCCTCGACGGCGGCCGCGTACAGCGCGAGTCCCTCGCCGACGGGCATGAACCCCTTCGCCGCCTCGAAAGCGGCCAGGATCTCGGGCTTGGGGGCTGCCGCGGTCATGGGCTTCCTCTCACTCGCTCACTCGTACGACTGTCCGGGTGTCCATGCTGCCCCACCCGCTCCGCCGGCCGGGCGACGGGGGTGTGCGGCGGCACCGTCGGCACGCCCCGGGGAGCGGTGCCCGGGGGCGGTCGGAGCGCGCTACGGCCTCCAAACCGGTTGTGAGGCACCGAAGTTGGCCGCGGGAGCTGGCTCTCAAGTGCACTCCAAGACCTACACTGACGCCGCCAACCCACCCCACCTGTGACGGAGCACCGGCATGCGCTATCGCGTCCTCGGCAAGACCGGCATCGAGGTCAGCACCCACTGCCTCGGCACGATGATGTTCGGGGGCATCGGCAATCCGGACCACGAGGACGGCGCCCGCATCATCAACGCGGCGCTCGACGCCGGCATCAACTTCGTGGACACCGCCGACATGTACTCGGCCGGTGAGTGCGAGGAGATCGTCGGCAAGGCGCTCAAGGGCAGGCGCGACGACGTGGTGCTCGCCACGAAGGTGCACTTTCCGCTGGGCGAGGGCCGCAACCGCAGCGGCAACTCGCGCCGCTGGATCCTCAAGGCCGTCGAGGACAGCCTGCGGCGGCTGGACACCGACTGGATCGACCTCTACCAGGTGCACCGCCCCGACCACACCACCGACATCGAGGAGACGCTCTCCGTCCTCAGCGACCTGGTGACGGCGGGGAAGATCCGGGCGTTCGGCTGCTCCACGTTCCCCGCCGAGGACCTCGTCGAGGCGCACCACGTGGCGGAGCGGCGCGGGCTGATGCGGATGCGCACGGAGCAGCCGCCGTACTCGGTGCTGGCCCGCGGCATCGAACGGGCCGTGCTGCCCACCGCGCGGCGCCTGGGCATGGGCGTGCTGACCTGGTCACCGCTCGCCTCCGGCTTCCTCTCCGGCGCCCACCGCGAGGGCGGGCCGGTCGACCTCACCACCGGCCGGGCCAGGCTCTCCCCGCAGCGCTTCGACCCCGCCGCCCCCGGCAACGCCGCGAAGTACGCGGCCGTCGAGCAGCTCGTCGCGCTCACCGAGGAGATGGGCTGCACCCTGCCGGAGCTGGCCGTCGCGTTTCCGCTGGTACACCCGGCCGTGACGTCGGTGATCATCGGCCCGCGCACCATGGACCAGCTCACCGGGCTGCTCAAGGGGGCCGAGCTGCTCCTCGACGACGCGGTGCTCGACCGCATCGACGAGATCGTGGCCCCCGGCACCGACCTCTACCGGGCCGACGGCGTCTGGCAGCCGCCGTCCCTCACCGCCCAGGCAGCCCGCAGGCGCCCGGCGGGGGAGCGGGCAGCCGCGGGCTGACGAGCGCCCCTAAGGGGCGCGGGGAACTGCGCGACCAGCCACGACGGTGTCGCAGTCGGCAGACGGCGTGTCGCGGGGCTTCCCGGAGCGCTCGGGTCCCGTGGCAAGTGGGGGGCGCCGGCTGACCCGGGCGGGGCCCACCGCTAGCCGGACCGTTCCAGCTCGGGGCAGGCCCGGGCGCCCCTAAGGGGCGCGGGGAACTGCGCGACCAGCCACGACGGCGCCGCAGACGGCAGACGGCGCGTCGCGGGGCTTCCCAGAGCGCTCGGGTCCCGTGGCAAGTGGGGGGCGCCGGCTGACCCGGGCGGGGCCCACCGCCAGCCGGACTGTTCCAGCTCGGGGCAGGCCCAGGCGCCCCTAAGGGGCGCGGGGAACTGCGCGACCAGCCACGACGGTGCCGCAGTCGGCAGACGGCGCGTCGCGGGGCTTCCCGGAGCGCTCGGGTCCCGTGGCAAGGGAGGGGCGGCCGCGTCGTACTCGCGGCCGCCCCACGGAGTGTCACGCGCTGACCGTCTCCCCGGGCAGCGCCAGGTCCAGGTCGACCGCCCGGTCGTCGCCGGCGTGGGTCGCCGACGAGGCGAGCGGGCCGTGGCCCGTCGCCTTCGCGGCCAGCACGTACGCCCCCTCGGCCGGCACCGCGAGCGCGTACGTGCCGTCCTCGGCGGACAGCGTCGCCCCCGCCTGCCGCCCTCGGCGGTCGATCAGGGTCACCTTGGCGCGGGCCACCGGCACGCCGCTGGCGTCCAGGACGCGGCCGCGGAAGCCGCGCAGCGCCTCCTCGGCGTCCGCGAGCACCGCGTCCTCCTCGCTGCTCGCGCGCAGCTGCGTGTGCTGGGCGACCTCGGCCGGCCGGCCCCGCTTGGGCAGCAGCAGGGCGAGCACCAGACCCACCGCGACCGCTCCGGTGGCGATCAGGAACGAGACCCGGAAGCCGTGCATGGTCGGGATGGCGACGCCGCCCACGTGGTTCGCCGTGTTGGCCAGCACCATGCCGATGACGGCGCTGGACACGGACGTGCCGATGGACCGCATCAGCGTGTTGAGACCGTTCGCCGCGCCCGTCTCCGACGCCGGGACCGCGCCGACGATCAGCGCCGGGAGGGAGGAGTAGGCGAGGCCGATGCCCGCGCCGAGGACGACCGCGATGACCAGGCTCTGCCAGGCCGCGCTCATCAGGCCGATGCCGCCGCCGTAGCCGATGCCGATGATCACCATGCCGAGGATCAGGGTGGTCTTGGGCCCGTACTTGGCGGAGAGACGGGCGTAGACGGGGGCCGTGAACATCATCGTCAGGCCCAGCGGGGCGACCAGCAGACCGGCGCTGACCATCGACTGGCCGAGGCCGTAGCCGGTGGCCTTCGGGAGCTGGAGCAGCTGGGGCAGGACCAGCGAGACGACGTAGAAGCTGACGCCGACCATGATCGAGGCGAGGTTGGTGAAGAGCACCGCCGGGCGGGCCGTGGTGCGCAGGTCGACCAGCGGGGCCGAGTGGCGCAGCTCGAAGACGCCCCACAGGAGGAGGACGGCCACCGAGGCGGCGAACAGGCCCAGCGTGGTGCCGGACGACCAGCCCCAGTCGCTGCCCTTGGTGATGGGGAGCAGGAGCAGTACCAGACCGGCCGACAGGCCGATCGCGCCCGGCACGTCGAAGGAGCCCTGCGCGCGCATCGGGGATTCCGGTACGACGAGGAGGGTCAGGGCTATGGAGAGCACGCCGAGGCCGGCGGCGCCGTAGAACAGGGCGTGCCAGTCCATGTGCTGCGCGACCAGGGCCGCGGCGGGCAGCGCGAGGCCGCCGCCGACGCCGATCGAGGAGCTCATCAGGGCCATCGCCGAGCCGAGCTTCTCGCGCGGCAGCATGTCGCGCATCAGGCCGATGCCCAGCGGGATCGCGCCCATGGCGAAGCCCTGGAGGGTCCGGCCCGCGATCATCGTGAGCAGGTCGCTGGTGAGCGCGCTGATCAGCGCGCCGACCACCATCACGGCGAGGCTCAGGATCAGCATCCGCCGCTTGCCGTAGAGGTCGCCGAGGCGGCCCATGATCGGGGTGGCCACGGCGCCCGACAGCAGCGTCGAGGTCAGGACCCAGGTGGCGTTGCTGGGTTCGGTGCCCAGCAGCTGCGGGAGGTCCTTGATGACCGGAACGAGCAGGGTCTGCATCACCGCGACCACGATGCCCGCGAAGGCGAGGACCGGGACCACGGCCCCGCTCGCGCCCCGGGTGGGCTGGTCGGTCGTGTGCGTCATGGGGTGGGGCCTCCGGGCCGAGAGAGTGACGGGAAGTACGGCATGCGTGCGGGATAAGTGCTCGGTAAACCTCGTATGCACAGGCAACTATTCCGTTGCTTCGAGCTGCTAACGAATCCTTGACTCCCCCATGGGTTTCTGACTCACCGTCAAGGTCTGGCCAGTTGGTGGAACGTGTTCTACTCTTCCGCGTCATGGCTGCTGCGAAGGCGTACGTCGCCGGGGTCGGGATGACCAAGTTCGAGAAGCCCGAGAGCCGGGACTGGCAGTACTGGGACATGGTCCGGGAGGCCGGTGGCTCCGCGCTCGCCGATGCCGGGATCGCCTACACCGATGTGGAACAGGTTCCCGTCGGCTTCTGCTTCCAGCCCTCGACCGCCGGTCAGCGCGCCGCCTATGAGCTGGGTCTCACCGGTGTCCCCGTCTACAACGTCAACAACAACTGCGCCACCGGCGCGACCGCCCTGATGCTCGCCCGCCAGCTGGTCGAGGGCGGGACGGCCGACTGCGTCCTGGCCCTCGGCTTCGAGAAGATGAAGCGGGGCGCGCTCGGCGGCGGTGCCGACGGCAGCGACTTCGCGACGTCCCCGGTTGCCCGGCACTACGGCGTCATGGCCGCCCGGCACGGCTTCGAGATGACCCCGCCCACCGCGCAGATCTTCGGCGACGCGGCCCGCGAGCACATGGAGCGGTACGGCACGACCGAGGCACAGCTCGCCGCCGTGGCCGCCAAGAACCACCGGCACTCCGCGGACAACCCGTACGCCCAGTTCCAGGACGTGTACGACGTCGCCGGCATCCTCGCCGCCCGTACCGTCCACCGCCCGCTCACCAAACTCCAGTGCTCGCCCACCTCCGACGGCGCGGCGGCGGCCGTGGTCGTCTCCGAACGGTTCGCCGAACGGCGCGGGCTCACCGGTCTCGTCGAGATCGTCGCGCAGGCGATGACGACCGACACCGAGGAGTCCTTCGCGTCGGGTTCGTGCATCGACGTCGTCGGACAGCCCATGTCGAGGGCCGCGGCCCGGCAGGTGTACGACCGCTCCGGCCTCGGCATCGAGGACGTCGACGTGGTGGAACTCCACGACTGCTTCTCGGTCAACGAGCTGCTGACCTACGAGGCGCTCGGCATGTGTGCCGTCGGCGAGTCGGGCAAGCTCGTCGAGTCCGGCGCGACCACGTACGGCGGCCGCTGGGTGGTGAACCCCTCCGGCGGGCTCATCTCCAAGGGGCACCCGCTGGGCGCGACCGGGCTCGCCCAGACCGCCGAACTCGTCTGGCAGTTGCGCGGCACGGCCGGCGACCGGCAGGTGCCCGGGGCCCGGGTCGGGCTCGCGCACAACATCGGGCTGGGCGGAGCGGCGGTGGTGACGCTGTTCCGGCGGGCGGCGTAGGCCGTACGACCGAGGGCCGGGGACCGGGGACCGGGGACCGAGGGCCGGGGACCGAGGGCCGGGTGGACCGGGTGGGCCGAAAAGCCGATGCAAGGACCGTAACCGGCTTGAGAGCATGACACCCATGCTCGAAGCCGCGGACACCTCGCACATATCCCGCCGTATCGCGCCCCCCACCTGGCTGGTGGTGTCGCTGGCGTGTGCCGGGCAGTTCCTGGTCGTGCTCGACGTGTCGGTGGTGAACGTGGCGCTGCCGTCGATGCGGACCGACCTGGGACTGAGCGCATCGGGCCTGCAGTGGGTGGTGAACGCGTACGCCATCGCCTTCGCCGGGTTCATGCTGCTCGGCGGGCGGGCCGGTGACCTGTACGGCCGCAAGCGGATGTTCCTGGTCGGGCTCGGCCTGTTCACGCTGGCCTCGCTCGGCGGCGGGCTCGCCCAGGACGGCTGGCAGCTGCTGCTCGCCCGCGCCGTGCAGGGGCTGGGCGCCGCGGTCCTTGCGCCCTCGACGCTGACCCTGCTCACGGCCGCCGTGCCGGAGGGCCCCGCCCGGGCGCGGGCGATCGCCACCTGGACGGCGGTGGGTGCGGGAGGCGGCGCGGCCGGCGGACTGGTCGGCGGCGTCCTGGTGGACGTGCTGTCCTGGCGCTGGGTGCTGCTCATCAACGTGCCGGTGGGCGCGCTCGTCCTCGCCGGATCCGTGCTGTGGCTGACGGAGAGCCGGGCCGGCGACGGACGACGGCTCGACCTGCCCGGCGCGCTGCTGGTCACAGCGGGCCTCGGGACCCTGGCGTACGGCATCTCGCAGACCGAGGCCGAGGGGTGGACGGCGGCCGCCACCCTGGTCCCGCTCGCCGCCGGGCTCGCGCTGCTCGGGCTGTTCCTGGCCGTCGAGGCACGCACGACGGCCCCGCTGATGCCGCTCGGGCTGCTCGGCCGGCGGCCGGTGGCGTCGGCCAACGCGGCCATGCTGGTGTCCGGTTCGGCGATGTTCTGCATGTGGTACTTCATGACGCTCTACGCCCAGAACGTCCTCGGCTACAGCCCGCTGGAGGCCGGTCTCGCCCTGGTGCCCAGCTCGGTCGCGGTGCTCGTCGGCTCCAAGACGGCGCCGCGGCTGATGCGGCGGGCGGGGGCGCGGACGGTGGCGGTGACCGGCACGCTGGTCGCGGCGACCGGGTTCGCCTGGCAGTCGACGATGGGCCCGCACGGCGCGTACACGACGGCCATCATGTTCCCCGGGATCCTGATGCTGCTCGGCGCGGGCCTGGCCGCGACCCCGCTGGCCGCGCTGGCCACGTCCGGGGCGGCGCCGGCGGAGGCCGGACTGCTCTCCGGGCTGATCAACACCTCGCGCACGATGGGCGGTTCGCTGGGGCTCGCGGTGATGTCGACGGTCGCGGCGGCCAGGACCGGCGGGGCCGACGGGGCGGCCGCGCTGACGGAGGGGTACGCGGCCGTCTTCCGCGCCGGCACCGGGGTGCTGCTGGCCGGGGCGGTGCTGATGCTGCTGTGGCTGCCGCGCCGCAAGGTCTCCGCGAGGTAGGCCGGAGAATTCTGCGACGGCAGGCAACGGTCCGGGCGCCTCGTGGACTCCTTTTTGTATCTAGGAGGTGCCCATGGGGGAGCGGAAGGACGCTCGGAACGAGGAGTTCCAGAGCTTCATGATCGGCCGCTGGCCGCGGCTGATGCGTACGGCATTTCTCCTCACGGGGGAGCAGCACGCCGCCGAGGACCTGGTCCAGTCGACGCTCGAACAGGTCTTCGTGGCGTGGCGGAAGGTCGGCTCGGCCGACGACCCGGAGGCGTACGTACGGCGCGTGATGATCAACGCGCACGCACGCCGGCACAGAAGGAAACTCAAGGAGTTCCTCGCGCCGAAGGACGACTCGGGCCTGGTGCGCGAGGTGCCGGACGCGGGGGACCGGATCGCCCAGGCCGACGACCGCAGTGCCCTGATCGAGGCGCTCGCCCAACTGCCGCCACGGCAGCGGGAGGCGGTGGTGCTGCGCTACTGGGAGGACCTGACGGAGACCCAGGCGGCGGAGGCGATGGGCTGTTCGGTCGGCACGGTGAAGAGCAACGCGGCCAAGGGGATCGCGAAGCTCCGTGCCATACCGGGACTGGCCGACATGGTGACGCAGGGAGGGCGTAACTGATGAGCGCGGACCGGGAGAACCACGACATGACACAGGCGGAGTCGGACATCGCCCTCCTCCTCGCGGACGCCGCGGACGAGGTCGAGATCGGCATAGCCCCCGTACAGGCGGTGATGCGCGGCGGCCGGCGGCGCAGGTCCCGGCGGTGGGCGGTGGCGGCGGCCACGGCGGTGGCGGTGCTGGCGGGGGCGGCGGGCGTGACGGTGGCGGTCGCCGGACTGCCCGGGGAGCAGCGGACGCAGGTGGCGGCACCGCCCGCGTCTCCCGAGGCACGGCATGTGTACGAGCCGCAGGTCACCGAGTTGTCGAGAGGCGTCTACAAGGGCACCGAGTGGCATGTCTCGGTGCAGGTCTGGGGAGCGCCGCGGACCGATGCGGAGGCGGTCCGGCAGTGGCACGCCATGGCCGCGCTCGGCATGAAGCCCGCCGTCGACAAGCCCGCGGAACTGGTCGGCAGGACCTCCCACTTCGCGACCCGGGCCAGCGGCGGTGACCGCCCGCAGCAGCTGATGTACGACTCGGTCGCCGCACCGGACCGGATGAGCGGTACGGACCTCCAGTCCATGGCGACCCGCTTCACGCCCGACGCGGCGAGCTCCGGTCAACTGGTGGTCGGGGAGGTGGCCACGACCGCGCGGGAGGTCACCTGCCAGTGGAAGGACGGCACCTCGACCGTCGCCCGGCTCGCGACCGGTCACACGCCGGGCAGCCCCGCGTCGGCGATCCGGCCTGCCGCCGGCTACCCGTGGGCCAACTGGTTCGTGTGCGTGTCCCCGGAGGGCAAGATCTTCAAGGAGGTGAAGGTGACGAAGTGACCGCGTCGGCCGACCCGCCGGGAGTTCACAGCCACCCCTGCTGCCGGGCCTCCCGTACCGCCTCCGCGCGGTTGCGGGTGCCGGTCTTGCCGATCGCGGCGGAGAGGTAGTTGCGGACCGTCGACTCCGACAGATGCAGCTTCGCCGCGATGTCGGCGACGGTCGCGCCGTCCACCGACGCCTTCAGCACGTCGCACTCGCGGGCGGTGAGCGGGTTCGGCCCGGCGCTGAGCGCGGCGGTGGCGAGCGCCGGATCGACCACGGTCTCCCCGGTGAGCACCCGCCGGATCGCCCGGGCCAGTTCCTCCACCGGCCCGTCCTTGACGAGGAACCCGGCCGCCCCGGCCTCCATCGCCCGGCGCAGATAGCCGGGCCGGCCGAAGGTGGTGAGGATCAGCACCCGGCAGTCCGGCGCCTGCTCGCGCAGCTCCGCCGCCGCGTCCAGGCCGCTCATGCCCGGCAGCTCGATGTCGAGGAGGGCCACGTCGGGCCGGTGGGCGAGCGCGGCGTCCACGATCGCGTCGCCGGTCCCGACCTGGGCGACGACCTCGATGTCCGGCTCCATCCCGAGCAGTAAAGCGAGAGCCCCGCGCATCATCCCCTGGTCCTCGGCGAGGAGCACCCTGATGGACTTGGCGGGCCGGTGGTCCCGGGGCATCTCGTTCGCAGGCTCGTACACAGCCCAAGCGTAGCCTCGCGCCCGGCAATTAAAGAATGGCCATTGTTCCGCGCCGCAGGTCTTGACGTCGGTTGACCGTGCTCAAACAATCGCCTCTGCAATTCCCCGAATGGTCGGCGAATGGTCGGCATTTCGACAGCTGAATAGGTTCGGTATTTCGATCGAACGACGTTCGGTATACCGGACGGCAAGAACCCGCACCGCCCTACGAGGAACCAAGAAGAGGTGCACCGTGTTCTCAGTGCCTGTACGAGCCCTGCGCTCCTGTCCGCCGCGCGTCCGGAGAGCCGTCCTGTCCTTGCTCGCCGCGTTCGCGACCGTCGCCGCGCTCGTCGTCGGAGCCGGGGCCCCCGAGGCGTCCGCCGCGAGTTCGCTGCCCTGTGACGTCTACGCCGCCGCCGGCACCCCGTGCGTCGCCGCGCACAGCATGGTCCGGGCGCTGTACTCGTCGTACAGCGGCTCCCTCTACCAGGTGCGGCGCGCCTCGGACAGCGCCACGGCCGACATCGGCCTGCTGTCCACCGGCGGCTACGCCAACGCGGCCGCGCAGAACTCCTTCTGCGCGGGTACGACCTGCATCATCACCAAGATCTACGACCAGTCCAGCAGGCACAACGACCTCACCGTCGAGGGCGCCGGCGGGGCCGGTGCGGCCGATGTCGGGGCCCCGGCGGACGCGCTGCCGGTGACCGTCGGCGGGCACCAGGTCTACGGCCTGGAGATCTCGGCCGGCATGGGCTACCGGGACAACTCCACCTCGGGAGTCGCCACCAACGGCGCCGCCGAGGGGATGTACATGGTCACCTCCGGCACCCATGTGAACGGCAGTTGCTGCTTCGACTACGGCAACGCCGAGACGAACAACAAGGACACCGGCAACGGCCACATGGACGCCATCAACTTCGGCACCGAGTGCTGGTTCTCGCCCTGCCACGGCTCCGGCCCCTGGGTCCAGGCGGACCTGGAGAACGGGCTGTTCGAGTCCAACCTCGGCTACAGCACCAACTCGTCCAACACGGGCACCGGCGCGATGCCGTTCGTCACCGCGTTGCTGAAGAACAACGGGCAGGACCATTTCGCACTGAAATGGGGAAACGCGCAATCGGGCGGTCTCACCACCACGTATTCCGGCAGTGAGCCCAGTACCAGCAGCGGTTACTCACCGATGCACCAGGAGGGCGCGATCGTCCTCGGCACCGGCGGCGACAACAGCAACGGCTCCATCGGCTCGTTCTTCGAGGGCGTGATGACCTCCGGCATCCCGACCGACGCGGCCGACGACGCCGTCCAGTCCAACATCGTCTCCGTCGGCTACGGCGGCGCCACCGGCGCCACCGGCAGCCTCGGCTCCGCCTCGGAGATCTCCCTCAAGGCCACCACGTCCTGCTGCACCACCGACTACGTCCGCCACCAGAACAACGCCGGCGTGCTGTCCGCCATCACCTCCAGCAGCTCCACCCTCGACAAGAGCGACGCCACCTGGATCGTCCGCCCCGGCCTCGCCGACAGCTCCTGCGTCTCCTTCGAGTCCCGGAACTACCCCGGCGACTACCTGCGCCACTACAACTACAAGATCTACCGGCAGCCCATGGACGGCACCACCACGTATCGACAGGACGCCACCTTCTGCCCGACGACCGGCAAGAGCGGCACGGGCACGTCCTTCGCCTCGTACAACTATCCGACGAAATACCTGCGCCACTACAACTACAACCTCTACATAGCGAGCGACGGCGGCTCCAACGCCTGGGACAGTGCCACGTCCTGGACCGACGACGTGAGCTGGGTCGTCAGCTCGCCCTGGGCGCCGTAGCGGCCGCCGGGGCCAGCAGTTCCAGTGCCTCGGTGGGAAGTTCCGCGGTGACCGTGAAGCCGCCGCGCGGCGCCGGGCCGGCCCTGAGGGAGCCGCCCGCCGCCGCGAGGCGCTCGGTCAGCCCCTTCAGGCCGGTGCCGCCGATGCCCTCCCGGCAGGGCTCGGCGGCCACCGCGCCCGAGCCGTCGTCGGCGACCGTCAGCCGGGCCTGCCCGGCGGCGCTGTCGACGGCGATCTCGCAGCGCGTGGCGTCGCTGTGCCGGACCACGTTGGTGACCGCCTCGCGCACCACCCAGCCGAGCAGCGTCTCGGTCTGCGGGGCGAGCGGCGCCCCCGACTGCCGGACCACCGGCTCGACGCCCGCCGCCGTGAGGGCCGAGCGGGCCCGGACGAGATCGGCGGCCAGGCTGCCCTCCCGGTAGCCGGTGACCGCCTCGCGGATCTCGGTCAGCGCCTGCCGGCCGACCGACTCGATGTCGGAGATCTGCGTCAGGGCCGCGTCCAGGTCCCGGGGCGCGACCCGCCGGGCCGCCTCCGACTTCACGACGATCACCGAGAGGGTGTGCCCGAGCAGGTCGTGCAGATCCCGGGAGAAGCGCAGCCGCTCCTTCTCCACCGCCCGCCGGGCCAGCTCCTCGCGGGCCGCGCGCAACTCCCGCACGGCCTCGGAGAGGGAGAGGATCGCGGCGGTGATCATCGTGGACAGGAAGGTGCCGTAGGCGATGGTGATGGCGTCGGAGCCGTCCCGGTACCAGGAGACCGCGCCCGTGAAGCAGGCCAGCAGGATGCCGGCCCGGCCGAGCCAGGGCCCGCGCAGCACCGCGCCGGTGGCGAGGCCCAGCAACGGGAAGAACATCAGCCAGTTGCCGCCGTAGCCGAGGGCCAGGCCCGTGGTCAGCAGGCCCATCAGCAGCAGGGCGACACGGGTGGAGGTGGCCTCCCGGGCCTCTTTGCGGAAGGAGCGGAAGGTCACGTAGATGTACAGGGAGTTGAAGGCGAGCAGGCCGATCGCGCCGATCCACGGGTTGGCCGTCTTGCCCTGGAGCAGGTTGGAGAGGGAGCCCAGTCCCATCAGCAGCCATGGGAGCAGGGCGAATCCGGAAGGCGGCGGGCCCGCGTGCTCGGGTACCTCCCCGTTCTTCCGTGCCGCCTTCTGCTGCTCCCTGAAGCGGGCCATCTCCTCACGCCACTGGGCACGCGCCGTCCGCCACCCCTCGGCCTGACACTTCACCTGCTGCCACCACGCCATGCCACTCTTCCCCCGATCCGATGTGATCTACAGCGATCTGATCTGATCCGCTCTGTTCCGTCCGGCCGTACTGTCCCGCGGTACGACCCTACGAAAGGCGGCGCCGGTTCGGCAGAGGCGGATGTACGGCCGCGGGCAGGACAAATGTCATGGTCCGGCGGCACCGCATCTGACACGACGTCAGGAGCCTTCACAAGTGCGGAGCGCTGGGCTATACAAGGTGCGCTGGAATGGAACGCGTTCTAGATCTGCACCCGTGGACGACCTCGGTGCGGCCGACGGTGCGGACGGCCGTGCCGAGGTCTTGAGACACCTCAGGAGCCGTATGCCCATCGACGCAGCCAAGGCCCTCGCCGCCGAACCCAGGTCCGGGGAGATCCGCTGGGAGCGCCGGGACGTCCAGCTCTACCACCTCGGCATCGGCGCGGGCCGGCCCGCCACCGACCCCGACGAACTCCGCTACACCCTGGAGACCCGGCTGCACGTGCTGCCCAGCTTCGCCACCGTCGCGGGCGCCGGCTCCCCCGGGGTGATCAGCGGACTGTCCATGCCCGGCATCGACGTCGACCTCGCCAAGGTGCTGCACGGCGGCCAGTCCCTCACCCTGCACCGCCCCATCCCGGCCGCGGGCACCGCCACCGCCACCGGCCGCATCGCCGCGGTGTACGACAAGGGCAAGGCGGCCGTCCTGGTGATGCGCACCGAGGTCGCGGACGCCGACGGCCCGCTGTGGACCAACGACGCGCAGATCTTCGTACGAGGAGAAGGCGGCTGGGGCGGCGACCGTGGCCCCTCGACCCGGCTGGAGCCACCCACCGGCGAGCCGGACCGGACCGTCGAGCGCCCGGTCCGCGAGGACCAGGCCCTGCTCTACCGCCTCTCCGGCGACTACAACCCGCTGCACGCCGACCCCGAGTTCGCCAAGCTCGCCGGCTTCGACCGGCCCATCCTGCACGGGCTGTGCACCTACGGCATGACGCTCAAGGCGGTCGTGGACACGCTGCTCGGCGGGGACGTGAGCCGGGTGCGGTCGTACACGACGCGGTTCGCCGGGGTGGTGTACCCGGGGGAGACCCTGCGCATCCGCATGTGGCGGGGCGACTCGCAGGTCCGGGTCGCCGTCAGCGCCGTAGAGCGGGAGGACGCGCCCGTCCTCGCCGACACGATCGTCGAACACTCTTGATCAGTTGAGCAGCTGAGCAGTTGAGGGGAGCCGCACCATGCGCGCAGCCGTACTGCACGAGATCGGCCAGGAGAAGCTGGACGTCCTCGACGACGTCGAGGCGGTGGGATTCGGGCCCGGCAGGGTGCGGATCCGGGTGCGCGCCACGGGGCTGTGCCACTCGGACCTGTCGGCGATGAGCGGGGTGCTGCCGCAGCCGGGGCCGTTCGTGCCGGGCCACGAGGGCGCGGGCGAGGTCCTGGAGGTGGGGGAGGGCGTCACCCGGGTGAAGCCCGGCGACCGGGTGGTCGTCTGCTGGCTGCCGGCCTGCGGCGCCTGTCCCGCCTGCAGGCGCGGGCAGACCGAGCTGTGCCTGGCCGGGTTCATGAACGCCGGCACCCCCAACTTCCGGCGCCCCGGCGGAGACGTCTTCGGCTTCGCGGGCACCGGCACCTTCACCGAGGAGGTCGTGGTCGACGCCGGGTGCGCGGTGCCGATCCCGGACGACGTGCCCTTCGACATCGCCGCGCTGATCGGCTGCGGGGTCACCACCGGACTCGGCGCCGCCCTCAACACGGCCGACGTGGAGGCCGGTTCGTCGGTCGCCGTCATCGGCTGCGGAGGCGTCGGGATCTCGGCGATCCAGGGGGCGCGGCTCAAGGGCGCGGCCGAGATCGTCGCCGTCGACCCGGTCGAGTCGCGGCGTGAGTCGGCGCTCAGGTTCGGGGCGACGAAGGCGGTCTCGCCGGACGAGCTGCCCGGCGCCAAGCAGGAGGTCACCGCCGGCGAGGGCTTCGACTACGTCTTCGAGGTCGTCGGCAAGTCCGCCACCGCCCGGACCGCGTACGAGAACACCCGCCGCGGCGGCACCCTCGTGGTCGTCGGCGCCGGCGCCATGGACGACTTCCTCCAGCTCAACATGTTCGAGCTGTTCTTCGACGAGAAGCGGATCCTGCCGTCCATGTACGGCGGTGGGGACGTGGTCCGCTCCTACGAGCGGACGATCGCCCTGTGGCGGGCGGGCCGGATCGACCTGGCGGGCCTGATCACCCACCGGGTGCCGCTGGCCGAGATCAACGAGGCCCTGGACCAGATGCGCACGGGCACCGCCCTGCGTACCTGCATAGAGATCTGAGGGGCCGACGCATGCCGGACAGGACGTCGGAGCGGCCACTCGACGGGCTCAGCGCGATCGTCACCGGCGCCGGCCGGGGTCTAGGCCGGGCCGAGGCGCTCGAACTGGCCCGGCTGGGCGCGGCCGTCGTCGTCAACGACTTCGGCCAGCCGGGCCGGGACGGCTCGGGGGCGGCCTCCGCGGCGCCCGCCGAGCAGGTCGCCGAGGAGATCCGCGCGGCGGGCGGCCGGGCGGTCGCCCACACCGGGGACGTCGCGGACTTCTCACAGGCGCGAGACCTTCTCGCGCTGGCGACAGCCCATTACGGAAAGCTGGACATCCTCGTCAACAACGCCGGCATCCTGCGTGACCGCATGGTCTTCTCCATGACCGAGGACGAGTGGGACTCGGTGATCAGGGTCCATCTCAAGGGTCACTTCAACACCACCCACTTCGCGGCGGCGCACTGGCGGGACCGCTCCAAGGCGGCGGGGGGCGAGAAGGTCTACGGCCGGATCGTGAACACCTCCTCCGAGGCCTTCCTCGCCGGCTCCGCGGGCCAGCCCAACTACGCGGCCGCGAAGGGCGGCATCGTCGGCCTGACCACCTCCACGGCCCTCGCCCTCGCCAAGTACGGCGTGACCGCCAACGTGATCTGCCCGCGTGCCCGCACCCGGATGACCGAGGACGTCTTCGCCGGCTTCGAACAGCCCACCGAGGGCCTCGACCCGCTGGCCCCCGAGCATGTCGCCCCGCTCGTCGGCTACCTGGCCTCCCCGGCCGCCGAACGGATCAACGGCCAGCTGCTCGTCGTGCACGGCGGCATGGTCGCGATCGTGGAACGACCGCGCGTGCAGGCCAAGTTCGACAGCAAGCAGGACACCTTCAGCTACGACGAACTCGACGCCGTGCTCACGCCGCACTACGCGGACCGGCCGGCGGGGGAGACGTTCGCGGCGGCGGAGGTACTGGGACTGAAGCGCCAGTAGGACGGCGCAGTAGGACGGCGCAGTAGGACCGCGCAGCAGGACGGCAAACGACAGCGGCCCCGCCCCCGAAAGGGCGGAGCCGCTGTCGTACCTACCGTCAGACCGCCGTCTCGGCCGGCTCCGGCTTACGGTGCCGGCCGCTGGGGGCCGTTTCGCTGTCCTGCCCCGAGACATGACCACGGTGCTTGCCGTGACCGTCCGTTTCCTGAAGGTCGGCGGACAGCGGCTGGGACGTGCTGGCGTCGCTCATCGGAAGAATTCACCCCGTCAACATGATCTTTCTACAGCGCGGCGATTTTATCGGGCCCCCCACGGGGCGAATCCAGGCGGGCACGCCGACCGCAGCTAGTTCGTTACAAGCCGTGCCAGCGGCGCCTGTTGGAGGGGCACCGGCCGGGCCACGACAGGCCCCGGAGGATCCGGTTCCGCCGGCTCCGCGGGCGTACCCGACGCCCCGGCAGCCGTGCCGTCCCGAACCGGATCCCCCGGGCCCGCGTCCCCCGGCCCCCCGTGCTCCCCCGTCTCCCCCCAGGGCACCGCCACCTCCGTCACACCGCACGGGACCTCCCCCGTGGCGTACGGCAGTCGCAGCACCCCGTCCTGCGTCCACACCCCGGCACCCGTCAACCACCCCTCGGGCGCCGGGAGATGGCACATCCTGCGCGCTCTCGGCCGCCAGACCCCCACCCAGCTGCCGAGCGGACCGTCGATCCGCAGCGCCACCCCGCAGCTCTCCGGCACCAGCACCTGCCCCGGCTGGACGGCGAACGGCGTCACGACGCAGTCCGGGCACTCCGGCATCCGCAGGCTCTCCGGGAAGCGCACCGGCAGCGTGCTGCCGAGGACACCCCAGCCCAACCGTTCCTGCCCGGGGCTGGGCGCGTCCGAGCCGACCATGATCAGCCCGCTGTCCGGGTCGGCGATCAGCAGCCGGTCGTCGCTGTCCGCCGCGATCTGCAGCAGCGGTGACACCTCGCCACCGCGCTCCAGATCGACCACGACCGCCTTGGTCCGCCCGCCCAGCTCCCGGTCCAGGGCCAGCATCCGCCCGCTCCGGTCCAGCCAGACCCCTCCCGAACACCGCCCCGGCACCACCGCGAGCCGCTCGGGTCCGAAGGCCCCGCCCGCCACCAGCCAGACGGTGGAGGAGCGCGGCCCCACGGCGAGCGCGTACGCGTGCGCACCGCCCGGCGCGGGCGGCAGCAGTCGCAGCGAGGCGCCCTCGTCCCGGCACTCCACCGCGCCCAGCGGCAGCTCACCGGTGCCAGGACCGGTCGGATAGAGGAGGGCGAAGTGGTGCCGCCCGTCCACCAGGCGCCGGATGAGCACCCGCCCGTCGCCCAGCGGCTGCACCTCCGTCTCCGGCTCCTCCGGCTGGTTGCCGGGGAGCGGTACGGCGTAGGGCTCGGGGCCGTCCAGCGTCCACCGCTCCGGGTACCAGGAACCTTCCTGCTGAGTCAGCCGGGCCGCGTACGCCCCGTCCACCGTGATCGTGCAGCCCGCCTCCGGCGCGCTGTCTTCCGCGTCCGCAGCCGGGGTTTCGATCGCACAGGCCGTCATCGTTCGGTCACCTCCGGCCACGAAGCTAGTTTTCGTACGCACAGGCGGGGCACCGGCCGACGGCGGCTTCACACATACGGGTGCACACTCGGCGATTCGCCTGAGGAAACGGGGACGGGTGTGCTGGGCGTTGCCTCCGGCGGGCGAGCAGGTACAGCCCCGTGGAACAGGCAGGTAGCCTTTTCCCCGTGCCCCGTCTGTCAGAAGTCATCGCCGCGCTGGAGAACCTGTGGCCCGCCGAGCGGGCCGAGTCCTGGGACGCGGTCGGTACGGTCGTGGGCGACCCCGACCAGGAGGTCACACGGGTCCTCTTCGCCGTCGACCCGGTCCAGCAGATCGTCGACGAGGCGGTGAAGCTCGGCGCCGACCTGCTGATCACCCACCACCCGCTCTACCTGCGCGGTACGACGACGGTCGCGGCCTCCCACTTCAAGGGCCGGGCGGTCCACACCCTGATCAAGAACGACATCGCGCTGCACGTCGCGCACACCAACGCCGACACCGCCGACCCGGGCGTCTCCGACGCGCTCGCGGGCGCCCTGGACCTGCGCGTCGTACGCCCCCTGGTCCCGGACCCGACCGACCCGGAGGGCCGCCGGGGCCTCGGCCGCGTCTGCGAGCTGGACCACCCCGTCACCGTCCGGGAGCTGGCGGAACGGGCCGCGGCCCGCCTCCCCGCCACCGCCCAGGGCATCCGCGTCGCCGGCGACCCCGCGGCCCCCGTCCGTACGATCGCCGTCAGCGGCGGCTCCGGCGACAGCCTCTTCGACGTCGTACGCGCCGCCGGAGTCGACGCCTTCCTCACCGCCGACCTGCGCCACCACCCGGCGTCGGAGGCGGTCGCCCACAGCCCCCTCGCGCTGCTCGACGCGGCGCACTGGGCCACCGAATGGCCCTGGTGCGAGCTGGCCGCAACCCAGCTCGACGAGATCTCCGACCGCCACGGCTGGGACCTGCGGGTACACGTCTCCAAGACGGTCACCGACCCCTGGACCAGCCACTCACCGTCCCTTGGAGCCCCCAACTGAACGCCGCGCCCGCCGACCAGATCCGACTCCTCGACGTCCAGGCCCTGGACGTACGCCTCCAGCAGCTGGCGCACAAGCGGAGGTCGCTGCCCGAGCACGCCGAGATCGAGTCGCTGACCAAGGACCTCACCCAGCTGCGCGACCTGCTCGTGGCCGCGCAGACCGAGGAGAGCGACACCGCCCGCGAGCAGACCAAGGCCGAGCAGGACGTGGACCAGGTGCGCCAGCGCGCCGCCCGCGACCAGCAGCGCCTGGACTCCGGCGCGGTCACCTCCCCGAAGGACCTGGAGAACCTCCAGAAGGAGATCGTCTCCCTCGCCAAGCGCCAGGGCGACCTGGAGGACGTCGTCCTGGAGGTGATGGAGCGCCGGGAGTCCGCGCAGGAGCGGGTCGCCGAGCTGACCGAGCGGGTCGGCGCGGTCCAGGGCCGGATCGACGAGGCGACCGGCCGCCGCAACGCCGCGTCCGGCGAGATCGACGCCGAGGCGGCCGCGGTCACCAAGGAGCGCGAGGTCATCGCCGCCTCCGTCCCCGCGGACCTCCTCAAGCTCTACGACAAGCTGCGCGAGCAGCAGGGCGGCATCGGCGCGGCCAAGCTGTACGCCCGCACCTGCCAGGGCTGCCGCCAGGAGCTCGCCATCACCGAGCTGAACGAGATCCGCTCGGCCGCGCCCGACACGGTGGTGCGCTGCGAGAACTGCCGCCGCATCCTGGTGCGTACAGCCGAGTCGGGCCTGTAGGAACACTTAAGGGGCTTACGTGGCAAGGGAGTTCATCGTCGAGGCGGACGGCGGCTCCCGGGGCAACCCGGGGCCGGCCGGCTACGGCGCAGTGGTCGTCGACGCGGCGACCGGCGAGACGCTGACGGAGGCGGCCGAATACCTCGGCGTCGTCACCAACAACGTCGCCGAGTACCGGGGCCTGCTGGCGGGCCTGCGCGCGGCACGGGACCTCGACCCTTCCGCGACCGTCCACGTCCGCATGGACTCCAAGCTGGTCATCGAGCAGATGTCCGGCCGCTGGAAGATCAAGCACCCCGACATGAAGCCGCTGGCGGCGGAGGCGGCCCGGATCTTCCCGCCGGGCCAGGTCACGTACGAGTGGATCCCGCGCGAGCAGAACAAACACGCGGACCGCCTGGCGAACGAGGCGATGGACGCGGGCAAGCGGGGCGAGCAGTGGTCGGCTGCGGCGTCCACGGCGGAGCTCGACGCTCGATCCGCGGCGACTGCAGCGCCCCGTAAGGGGCGCGGGGCCGAGACATTTGCGGCTCCGCCGCGTGGGCGCGACCAGCCCCCACGCACCGGCACTGTGACGACGACCGACAAGACCACCGCCGACACCCACGCCGCGAGCCACGTGGCGACCCCCGGCTGGAGCTCCGCCCCCGATCTCGGCGCCCCGGCCACCTTCGTCCTCCTCCGCCACGGCGAAACCCCCCTCACCCCCCAGAAACGCTTCTCCGGCAGCGGCGGCACCGATCCGGAACTCTCTCCCGTCGGCCTGGAGCAGGCGCAGCGCGTCGCCGAGGCCCTCGCCCGCCGCGGCACGATCGAGACGATCCTCGCCTCCCCCCTCACCCGCACCCGGCAGACCGCGGCGGCCGTCGCCGAGCGTCTCGGCCTCGACGTCACGATCGAGGAAGGGATCAAGGAGACGGACTTCGGCGCCTGGGAGGGCCTCACCTTCGGCGAGGTCCGCGAGCGCTACCCCGACGACCTGACCACCTGGCTCGCCGACCCGTCGGCGCACCCCACCGGCGGCGGCGAGAGCTTCGCCGAGACGGCGGCGCGCATCGCGGCCACCCGCGACAAGCTGATCGCGGCCTACGCGGGCCGCACGGTCCTGCTCGTCACGCACGTCACGCCGATCAAGACGTTCGTGCAACTCGCCCTCGGCGCCCCGCTCCAGTCCCTGTTCCGCATGGAACTGTCGGCGGCCTCGCTGTCGGCCGTGGCGTACTACGCGGACGGCAACGCGAGCGTACGGCTCTTCAACGACACGTCCCACCTGCGTCCCTGAGCCCGGCCGCGGCCCGGGCCAGCTCCCGGACCCGGTCCCAGTCCCCGGCGGCGACCGCGTCCGGCGGGACCATCCAGGTGCCGCCGACGCAGCCGACGTTGGGCAGGGCGAGGTACTCCGGCGCGTTGTCCGGGCCGATCCCGCCGGTGGGGCAGAAGCGGGCCTGCGGCAGCGGACCGGCGAGCGACCTGAGGTACGCCGTGCCGCCCGCGGCCTGCGCCGGGAAGAACTTCATCTCCCGCACCCCGCGTTCGAGCAGCGCCACCACCTCGGAGGCGGTCGACACCCCCGGCAGGTACGGAACCCCGGACGCGGTCATCGCCGCCAGCAGCCCGTCCGTCCACCCGGGACTGACCAGGAACCGCGCCCCGGCCGCGACGCACTCCGTCACCTGCGCGGGCGTGAGGACCGTACCCGCACCGATCACCGCCTCCGGCACCGCGGCGGCGACGGCCCGGATCGCGTCGAGCGCGGCCGGCGTCCGCAGGGTCACCTCGATGACGGGCAGCCCGCCGTCCACCAGCGCCCGCGCCAGCGGCACGGCAGCGGCGGCGTCCTCGATCACGACGACGGGCACGACGGGCGCGAGATCCAGCACGGAGGTGGGCATGGCGAACATCCTGCCGACGCGATGCAGAGCACGCAAAGCGCATTGCGCATGTTGCAACAGGGCTTACGGGCGCCTCAGTGGACCTCTGTCACCAGCACGTCCAGCGCCCACGCCTGCCCCGCCTTCGCGGGCGCCTCCGCCTCCACCTCGTACCCCAGCCCCCGCAACGCCTCCACCAGCTCACCCGGACCGGCCGGCGCGATCCCGGCGGCCAGCAGACTCCGTACCATCCGCCCCTTCGTCGCCTTGTTGAAGTGGCTGACCACCTTCCGCGTCGGCGCGTGCAGCACCCGCACGGTCGCCGTCCGCCCGGCCACCTCGCCCTTCGGTTTCCACGCGGCCGCGTACGCCGCCGACCGCAGGTCCAGCACCAGCCCCGTCCCGGCCGCCTCCGGCAGCACCTCGGCCATCGGCCCCCGCCAGTGCGTGCCCAGCGCGCCGAGCCCCGGCAGCCTCACCCCCATCGAGCAGCGGTACGACGGGATCCGGTCCGTCACCCGGACCGCGCCCCACAGCCCCGAGAAGACCAGCAGCGACCGCGCGGCCCGCCGCTTCGCGGCCGCGTCCAGGGTGGCCAGGCCGAGGGCGTCGTACAGCACCCCGGTGTAGATCTCCCCGGCCGGCCGCGCGCCCGCCGTCCGCAGCGCCGCGTTCTTCGCGACCTCGCCGCGCAGCCCCTCGCTCAGTCCGAGCACCTCGCGCGCCTTCTCCTCGTCGCCGGCGCACAGGTCGACCAGTTCGCCGAGCACCGCCTCGCGCGCGGCCGCGAGCCCCGGCAGGGACAGCGACTCCGGCTTCAGCGGGGCGCCACGGCCCGAGGACGCCTTGCCTTCCGAGGGCGGCAGCAGGACCAGCACGGGGGTACTCCTCTTCACCTACGACGTTCATCATCGAC
Organism: Streptomyces sp. NPDC001714; assembly: GCF_042892755.1. Classification (NCBI taxonomy): domain Bacteria; kingdom Bacillati; phylum Actinomycetota; class Actinomycetes; order Kitasatosporales; family Streptomycetaceae; genus Streptomyces; species Streptomyces sp. NPDC001714. The sequence goes on along the minus strand of NZ_JBIAUL010000004.1, from coordinate 139,116 downwards.
GCTTCGCGCCAGCGTAAAGCGCCGCAGCGGTGCCATGTGACTACGCTCGTCCTATGCCCCGCCGCCACATCCGTGTCAAGGGTGCCCCCGAGGCTCCCCTCCGGGCCGCGCTCGCCGCCCTCCGGGCCGACCTCGGCGTCCCCGAGACCTTCCGGTCCGAGGTCCTCGCAGAGGCCGAGAGCACCGCCAGGTTCCCGGCCGTGCCAGGCCACGACGCGACCGACATCCCCTTCTTCACGGTCGACCCGCCCACCGCGAACGACCTGGACCAGGCGATGCACCTGTCCCGGCACGACGGCGGCTACCGCGTCCGGTACGCCATCGCCGACATCGCCGCCTTCGTCGTACCGGGCGGTGACCTGGACTCCGAGGCGCACCACCGCGTCAACACCCTCTACTTCCCGGACGAGAAGGTCCCCCTGCACCCGGCCGTGCTGAGCGAGGGCGCTGCCAGCCTGCTGCCCGGCCAGACCACCCCGGCCGTGCTCTGGACCATCGACCTGGACGGGGACGGGCGGACCGTGGCCGCCGACGTCCGCCGGGCCCTCGTCCGCAGCCGGGCCAAGCTCGACTACGCGGGCGTGCAGAAGCGGATCGACGAGGGGACCGCCGAGGAACCCGTCGCCCTGCTCAGGGAGATCGGCGAGGCCCGCGAACGCCTGGAGGTGGAGCGCGGCGGCATCTCCCTCAACGTGCCCGAGCAGGAGATCGTCGAGTACGACCACACCTACGAGCTGACCTACCGCGCCCCGCTGCCCGCCGACGCCTGGAACGCCCAGATCTCCCTGCTCACCGGCATGGCCGCCGCCGACCTGATGCTGGCCCACGGCACCGGCGTGCTGCGCACCCTCCCGACCGCCCCCGACGATGGGGGTCCCCCCGGTCGAGCGAAGTCGAGAGTGGGGGAGGTGGCCCGCCTGCGCCGTACCGCGCACGCGCTGCGCATCGAGTGGCCGCACCACGTCTCGTACGCCGCGCTGATCCGCTCCCTGAACCCGCGCCGCCCCCGCCATGCGGCCTTCCTCCAGGAGTGCACCACACTGCTGCGCGGCGCCGGCTACACGGTCTTCCGGGACGGCGTCCTCCCCCCGAACACCACCCACGCCGCCGTCGCCGCCCCCTACTCCCACTGCACCGCGCCCCTGCGCCGCCTCGCCGACCGCTACGCCTCGGAGCTGTGCCTGGCGGCGGCCGCCGGCGAGGAGCCGCCCGACTGGGTGCTGATGGCGCTGGACACGCTCCCCAAGCAGATGGCGGAAGGGGCGCGGCGCGCCGGCACGGTGGAGCGGGAGTGCGTCGACATCGTCGAGGCGGCCCTGCTCAAGGACCGGGTCGGGGAGGTCTTCGACGGGTGCGTGGTGGAGGTCGAGGCGCACCGGCCGACCGTGGGGAAGGTGCTGTTGCAGCAGCCCGCCGTCATAGGCCGGATCGAGGCCGCCGGCCCTCTCCCTCTTGGCGAGCGGCTGCCGGTACGGCTGACCGAGGCCGATCCGGGGACGACGAAGGTACGGTTCGCGCCCGCGTGAGCTGTCGTCCGGCGGCGCGGAGCCGCCGGACGCGAGCGAGGCTCAGGCGGCGACGAACCAGCGGGTCAGGACGGCGTCGAGGCCGGCTCCCTGGTCGTTCGCTCCCCGGTCGTTCGCACTCTGGTCGTTCGCACTCTGGTTGCTCTCGTCCTGGTTGTTCTCGTCCGCGGCCCAGGCCACGAACCCGTCGGGCCGTACGAGGAGACCGGTCAGCTCCGGCCGCCCCGGGCAGGCCACGGTGACGACGTCCACCCGGTCGCCGTACCCCTCCGCGCGGGCGCGCAGCTTCGGGTCGTCGGCGAGGTCCAGGAGCAGGGCGCGGCCGCCGTGCAGGTGGTCGCCGAGCCGGGTGCCGTCGGAGAGCTCCAGGTCCGGGGCGCTCCGCCCGGTCAGCGGGTGGCCGCCGGGCAGGTCGTAGTGCTGCCAGACACCGGAGATCTGCTTGACGAGGTACGTCGTCCCGGTCGCCGTCAGCGCGAGGTCGGTGACCACCCGGCGCAGGGCGCGGGCGTGCCGGTCGGGGCGCATCACGGCGATCTGGGCGCGGGTCCAGTCCAGCACCCAGGCGCCGATCGGGTGCCGTTCGGCGGTGTAGCTGTCGAGGAGGGAGCCGGGGGCGGCCCCGCGCACCACGGCGGCCAGCTTCCAGCCGAGGTTCATGGCGTCGCCCAGCCCGAGGTTGAGCCCCTGTCCGCCGAACGGCGAGTGCACGTGCGCCGCGTCCCCCGCGAGCAGCACCCGGCCCTTGCGGTAGCCGCTCGCCTGCCGGGCGTTGTCGGTGAACCGGGTCGAGGAGTGCACCTGGTGGATGGTCACCTCGTCCACGCCGGACACCCGGCGCAGGGCGGCCTGCAACTCCTCGGCGGTGACGGGCGCGGAGCGGTCGGCGGGCGGCCCGTCGAACTCGACGGTGAGGATCCGGCCGGGGAAGGGTCCGTTGACGTACGTCCCCACGTCGGTGGTGTTCCACCCGACCCCGAGCCGCTCACCGCCGCTCATCTCGACGACCGCCTGGTAACCCGTGATCTCCGGCTCGGTGCCGGGGAAGTCGATCCCGGCGAGCTTGCGGACGGTGCTGCGGCCGCCGTCGCATCCCACCAGCCAGCCGGCGCGAACCGACTCGCCGGTGCCGAGGTGGACGACCACCCCGTCGTCGTCGGCGTCGAAGCCGGTCAGCTCCACGCCCCGGCGGACCTCGACGCCGAGCCGCTCGGCGCGGGCGCCCAGGATCCGCTCCAGCTCCACCTGCGGGACCCCGAGGCCGACGCCGTCGGCGGGGCCGAGGTCGGCGAACGCCGGGTCGGAGTCGTCGAACAGGTCACCGCGCATCATGATCCCGGCGAAGTGCCCCGCGAACTTCGGGGGAGTCCGGGGCGCGTCGGCACCCTGCTGCCGCTTCTGGTCCCCGAGGAAGGCCCGCATCCGCCACCGGTTCCGCTCCCAGGCCGCCGCGAGGTCGGGCAGCAGCCCGCGCCGGTAGAGGCTCACCGCGCCTGCCGTGTTGATCCCGCCCGCCTTGATGGTCTCGTCGACCTCGGCCAGCCGCTCCACGACCAGCACCTTCGCCCCGCCGAGCCGCAGCTCGCCGGCGAGGAAGAGCCCGACGGGCCCGCCACCGGCCACCACCACGTCGTAGCCCGTGCCGTCCGTGCGGTCCCCACCGCCCATACCGTCCATACCGCCCATGCCGTTCTTGTCGCCTGTAGTCGTCATGCTTTCGCTCATGACTTCACTGTAGTCACTAAAACTTTCGAGCCGCTATAGTTTTCCTCGTGATCGATGAAAACAGGCCAGGGGAGTCCCTGCGGGAGCGCAAGAAGCGGGAGACGCGGCAGCGGATCTCGAACGTCGCGACGGTGATGTTCCGGGAGCACGGCTTCGACCGGGTGACGGTCGCGGAGGTCGCGCGGGCGGCCGGGGTGTCGGCGATGACCGTGTTCAACTACTTCCCGCGCAAGGAGGACCTGTTCCTCGACCGCATCCCGGAGGCCGTCGCGGCCTTCGCCGGTGCGGTACGGGACCGCGAGCCCGGCGAGTCCCCGCTCGCGGCGCTGCGCCGCCTGGCCTTCCGGTTCATCGACGCGCGGCACCCGCTGGGCGGTGTGGGCGAGAACTTCGGGGGCTTCTGGCCGGTCGTCGCCGACTCGCCGGCGCTGCGGGCCCGGGCCCGCGAGGCGGTCGAGGAGGTGGAGCGGGCGCTGGCCGGGGCGCTCGCCGAGGCCGGGCTGGCCGACCCGGAACTGGCGGCGGCCGTGATCGTGGCCGCGTACCGCTCGGTGTGCGTCGTCTCCGTGAGCCGTCAGCTCGCGGGCGATCCGTTCGCGGAGATCGTCGAGGATCACCGCGCGCGGATGGGGGCGGCGTTCGACGCGCTGGAGCGGATGCTGTCGCCGTGACCGCCCCGCTTGACGGCTAACGCCGTTAGCCTTACCGTCGTGGCTAACGGCGTTAGCTGAATTGCCCTGGAGGCAGCCATGACCAGCACCACGAACGTCACCCCCCTCGTCCGCACCGCCACCACGGTGGCGCGCCGCACGGCCTGGCTGGCCGGTGCCCTGTTCTGGACGGCGTTCGCGATCCTGGAGGGCGTGAACCACGGCTGGCTCGCCGGCGCGCTGGCCCTGCTCTTCCTCCTCCTCCCGGACCTCACCTTCCTGGTCGCCCTCGACGAGGCGCCCCGGATGGCGAAGGGTCAACTGGCGCCACGCGCGGTGCCGTACTACAACGCGATGCACCGGGCGCTGGTGCCGCTCGGGCTGCTGACGGCGTACGCGGTGCAGCCCCTCTTCTCGTGGCCCCCGGCATTCGCCGCCCTCTGCGGCTGGCTGGCCCACATCTCGTACGATCGCGCCTTCGGGTACGGGCTGCGGACGAAGGAGGGTTTCCAGCGTGGCTGACGCGACCGACGTTCTTAAGGCGACCGGCGCGACCGGCGCGACTGACCGGCTGACGCCGAGGGCGCGGGAGATCGTGGCGGCGGCCCGGGAGCTGCTGGAGGAGTCCGGACCCACCGTCCTCACCATGCGCACCCTCGCCGACCGCCTCGGCATCAAGGCCCCGTCGCTCTACAAGCACTTCCCCGACAAGCACGCCGTCGAGGTCGAACTCACCGCGCAGATGCTGGAGGAGTCGGCGGAGGCGCTGGAGGCGGCCGCGTCCCGGCACCCCGGCTCCCTGGAGGCCCTGGCCGAGGCGTACCGCGCCTACGCCCTGGCCCACCCCCACCTCTACTGCCTGGCCACGGAACGCCCCCTCCCGCGCACCGCGCTGCCCGCAGGCCTGGAGGACCGGGCCGCCCTCCCGCTCCTGCGAGCCTGTGGCGGCGACCGGGACCTGGCCCGCGCCACCTGGGCGTTCGCCCACGGCATGGTCGTCCTGGAGATCCACGGCCGCTTCCCGGCGGACGCCGACCTGGACGCGGCATGGAAACGGGGAGTGCGGGCGTTGCACCCTTAGCGCGAGGGGGTGCGAACGTGGCGGAACAGGCACGGTGGACGAGGGCGAGGCTGGGCCGTTGCGGCCCGGCGCTCGACCTGCTGACGGCGAACTTCGAACGGCACACCTACGCCCCGCACGCGCACGCCGAGTTCACCATCGGGGTGTGCGTCGGCGGCTCCGAGGTCATCGACTACCGGGGCGGCCACATCAGCACCGGCCCCGGTTCGATCGTCGTCCTGGCCCCCGGCGAGATGCACACGGGCGGCCCGGCCACAGCGACCGACGGCTACGCCTACCGCGCCCTGTACGCGGACCCGGCCCTGCTGGCGGACGGGACCCTGGACGCCGTGCCGCACTTCCGGGACCCCGTCCTCGACGACCCCGAGCTGGCCGCGGCCTTCCGCCGCACCCACACCGAACTGGCCGCCTGCCCGGACCCGCTGGAAGCGGAGTCCCGCCTGCCCTGGCTGCTGACGGCCCTGTCCCGCCGCCACTCCACGGCCCGGCCGGCGACCGACCGGGTCCCCGGGGCGCACGGCATCTCCCTGCTGGTCCGGGACCGCCTGGCCGACGAGCTGACCTGTCCGCCGTCGCTCGCCGACCTGGCCGCGGACCTGGGCCTCTCCCGCTACCAGCTGCTCCGGGCGTTCCGTACGACGATGGGCGTGCCGCCGTACGCCTGGCTGGCCCAGTACCGGGTGAACCGTGCCCGCGGCCTGCTGGAGGCGGGTCTGCGCCCGGCGGAGGTGGCGACGCTGGTGGGCTTCGCCGACCAGGCCCACCTGACCCGCTGGTTCCGCCGGGTACTGGGGGTGACCCCGGCGGCGTACCGCAACAGCGTTCAAGACGCGGCACGGTACTGACACCGATGCTTGCCGCATGACTGCACGCGGCTGGTTCCTGTTCTCCCTCATGGGAGTGATCTGGGGCATTCCCTATCTGATGATCAAGGTGGCGGTGGACGAGGTGTCCCCGTCGACGGTGGTGTTCGCGCGTTGCGCGGTGGGCGCCCTGCTCCTTCTCCCCTTGGCGATCCGCCAGGGCGGCCTGTTCCTCACCCTCCGCACCCACTGGCGCCCGATGCTGGCCTTCGCGTGCATAGAGATCATGGCCCCGTGGTTCACCCTGACCGACGCCGAACGCCACCTGTCCAGCTCGACGGCGGGCCTGCTGATCGCGGGCGTACCGATCGTCGGCGTAGTGGCGGCACGCTACTTCGGCGGCGAGCGCGAACACCTGGGCGTACGCCGGATCGCGGGGCTCCTGATCGGCCTCGCCGGCGTGGCGGTCCTCACCATCCCCCACCTCACCGGCGGCGACGCCCGCTCCCTCGGCGAGGTCCTGCTCACCGTCATCGGCTACGCGACGGCGCCCCTGATAGCGGCGCGCCGCCTGAAGGACGTCCCGACGCTGCAGCTGATAGCGCCGTGCCTGACCCTGGCGGCCCTGGTCTACGCCCCGGCGGCGGCAGCGACCTGGCCCACCTCCATGCCCTCCACGAACGCCCTGCTCTCCCTCCTCGCCCTGGGCGTCCTCTGCACGGCGGTGGCCTTCGTGGCGTTCCTGGAGCTCATCAAGGAGATAGGCCCGACCCGCTCCACGGTGATCACGTACGTCAACCCGGCGGTGGCGGTGGCCGCGGGCGCCCTGTTCCTGGGCGAGAGCTTCACCCCGACGATCGCGGTGTCCTTCGCGCTGATCCTCACCGGCTCGGTGCTGGCGACGATGGCCTCGGCACCGAAGGGGTCGGCACGCCCGGTGCTGCGTCGTCCCGGGGGCCGCGCCACTCGACAGCGGCTCCGCCGCGGGCCGGACCCCCGGCCGGAACGAGGCGAGGCCCGCGCCCGGTAACATGGTCGACACGGCAGACGAGCCGGGCGGACGGCCGCGTGGAGTCCCCTTGACGGGGGGCTTCCCGAGGAACGTCCGGGCTCCACAGGGCAGGGTGGTGGCTAACGGCCACCCGAGGCGACTCGCGGGACAGTGCCACAGAAAGCAAACCGCCGGGGGTCTCGACCCTCGGTAAGGGTGAAACGGTGGTGTAAGAGACCACCAGTGCCCAGGGCGACCTGGGCAGCTAGGTAAACCCCACCCGGAGCAAGGTCAAGAGGAGCGCTGTGAAAGGCGCTCTGCGGGGACGTTCGAGGGCTGCCCGCCCGAGCCCCCGGGTAGACCGCACGAGGCCGGTGGCAACACCGGCCCTAGATGGATGGCCGTCACCCCGGCTCCCGCGAGGGACCGGGGCACAGAACCCGGCGTACAGCCCGACTCGTCTGCCGCTACCTGCGGTTTTGCTCTAGGAAGGGCCTCTGATCTGGGACGGAGGCCCTTCCCAAGAGGCATAGGTCTTGCGTTTGGCCGGGTCCATGCCGCGGACTATATCGTTCTCGGCGAGGGCGAAAGGCGTTGCAGATCACCTGGATGCTGCCCACCTCGTGCTCTCGCGGGAACGTCGCCCAAAACGGGGCGACGCATACAACCGCGCGGCGCTGGGGCAAAAGCACGAAGTGCCTGCGCCACAGCAGCGGTTCGAGGCGCCAGAAGCCGAACTGGAACAGTTCGTAGCTGGCGAAGACGAAGGCGGTCCCGGCCCGCAGCGCCGTTCGGGCGGTCACTTACCGCTCGCTTTCAGTGACTGAGGCAGTATGCCTCCAGCTCATTCAACTAAGGTGTGTTCGCAGTGCGTGTAGACCCCTCGAGCAGCGTTGACGGGTTGAGTCGAAGTCGGGACGGAGTAGACGGCAAATATGGCGGACGAGCAACTTGGCCTGGGGTTTTCCGTGCCGGAGGTATCCAGAGGGCAGTCCGAGGGAGCCTCACCGCCGCGTGCGCTCGGCGATGACGAGACGATCGACTACATCACCGGCAAGGACATACTGAAGCTGACCGAGGCCGAGAAGGTCCGTCAGCACATCGCCCGGGTTCTTGTGCACCAGTACGGGATCAACCCGGACGACATGAAGCGGGACTATGTGATCGAGCTCCCGGCGCCCGAGGGAGGCCGCAAGACCCGCAAGAAGGTTAGCGTCGCGATCTTCGCGCCGAATCAGCCGAAGAAGCCCGAGTACCTCCGCCGCATCGTGATCACCAAGCCGCGTCCCCGCACCGGTCGCACGGTCACCAAGATCCGTACGCACGAGCAGGCGACGGCGGACATCGATGAGCTCCAGTCCCTGATGACTGCGGCGGGCCCGGCATGCCATCTCGGGTTGTGGACCGACGACATCGACCTGTACTTCGTCGAGAAGATCCAGCGCGACGACGAGGGCCGCAAGGTCCGGTTCGAGGACCGCTTCCGCCCGCTCCCGAACTGGCCTCGGGGCGACGACTCGGCCTTCGACGCCACCGGTGACGCGTCCTCGCTGAAGGAGATCCGGCGGGCGGACAAGTACATGCTCCGCTTTGCCTTCCGGCGCTGCCACAACTACATCCACGGTAATGAGGGGCTGCCCAAGGACGCGGCGTTCTGGCAGTTCCTCTATGTGCTGTTCGCGAAGATCTATGACGAGCGTCAGGTCCGCGAGCACGGCAAGGACTCGCGCTTCCGGATCGAGGTCGCCGACCTGGAGCGGACCGAGACCACCGCGACCGGCGCCAAGCGCAGGGCGGGCAGCCCCGAGGTGGCGGGCCGGGTCCGGGAGCTCTTCAAGGAGGTCAAGGAGTTCTACAAGGAGCAGAAGCTCTTCGACCACCGGGATGAGCTCACCCTGACCGACCCCGCGCTCACCTTCATCGTCGGCGAGCTGGCCCCTTACGACCTGGGCAGCACCGACATCGACGCCAAGGGCGTCGCCTACCAGGAGCTGGTTGGTGACAACCTGCGCGGTGATCGAGGCCAGTACTTCACGCCCAACGAGGCGGTGAAGCTGATGGTCGACATCCTCGACCCGCAGGAGAACGAGACCGTCTTCGACCCGTGCTGCGGTACGGGAGGCTTCCTGCGCGAGACGCTGAACCACCTGCTGCGCAAATGGCAGGCGGAAGACGACAACGGCACCTTCACCAACGCTCAGGAACTGGCCAAGAAGATGGCCGACCATCGTCGCCGTCTCGCCGCCTACGCGGACAAGCACCTCTTCGGCGCCGACTTCGACCCCTTCCTGCGCCGGGCCACCGTGATGAGCCTCATGACCCTCACCGACACGGCCGGCCACGCCTTCCACATGGACTCCCTCGCCTTCCCGGACAGCCATCTGCAGGGCAACGACGAGGCGATGCGCTTCCCGCAGATAGGTCTGGGGAAGGTGAACGTGCTGATGACGAACCCGCCGTTCGGTTCGGACATCCCGGTTTCGGAGGACATGATCCTCACGAAGTTCCGCGAGAGGGGCGGCGAGCTGAGTGTCGCCTTCAGCTGGACCCGTGACAAGGACACCGGCAAGCTGGTGAAGGCAGGACCGGCGACCGCGGTCTCCCCGGAGCAGCTCTTCGTCCAGCGTGCGATCGAATGGGTCGAGCCCGGCGGGCGCATCGGCATCGTTCTGCCGAACGGCATCCTCTCCAACCCCGGCCCCTCTGACGAGGCGGTCCGGCGCTACATCCTCGACCAGTGCTGGATCCTGGGCAGCGTGGAGCTCCCCGTGGAGACCTTCATCGCCGAGGCGAACGTCAACATCCTCACCACTCTCCTATTCCTGCGCCGCAAGACCGCTCAGGAACGGCAGGAGGAGATCGAGTTCGGTGCCGCGGACTACCCCGTGTTCATGGCCGTCGCCGAAAAGGTCGGCATCGACCGGCGCGGGAACAAGGTCTTCGTCCGCACGCCCGACGGTGAGATCGTGACCGAGGAGAAGACGGAGCACGAGATCCTGCGGATCGGCGGCGCGGAGGTCAAGCGCAAGATCAGCCGCCGCGAACCGAAGGTCGACAACGACCTGCCGAAGATCGCCGAGGCATACCACAAGTTCAAGGAGCGGCACGCCCACGAGTTCCCCTGGAACGCAGGCGCATGATCACCCGCATCGAGGCGTACAACTATCGCTGCTTCGAAGGTCTCGCCGTCGACCTGGCCGGCTTTCATGTGCTGGCCGGGGCCAACGGCTCGGGCAAGAGCACCCTGCTCGACATCCCGGTCCTGCTCGCCGAGCTGCTCGGCGCCGAGCGGATCGAGGACGCCTTTCTGCGGCCGTCCTCCCGCACCGGCCGCCCACCGCGTGCCCAGTCCCTCACCGAGCCCGCCCACCGGGGCCGGGATGGCGGCTTCGGCTTCGCCATCGAGGCACGGCTCCCGGAGGAGATCACGGAACTCCTCGCCGAGGCGACCCGCAACCCGCGCCTCCCGCTGGCGACGCATCTCCGTTACGAGCTTCATCTCGCGCCGGTCGAGGGCGGCCGTGGGCTGGAGATCGGGGGCGAGTACCTGGTGCTGTTCCCCGACGAGTATCCGGTGCGTCCGGTCCCCGGGGAGCGGGCCTTCGAGGACCCGGACGAGGCCGTGGCCACCGGGCGCGGCGGCAGCCGCCGGGTCCGGTGGGCCTGGGAGGAGAACTGGCGCCCGGTGATCGCCCGGAGGGGCGGCCCGGTGGCGCGGTTCACCTCGGAGACCGGGGAACAGCCGCCGCTGACCTGGCAGAGCCCGCACAGCCGGCTCGCGCTGGACACGGTCCCGTTCGACGAGGCGCACTTCCCGGCGGCCCTGTGGTTCCGTTCCCTCCTCCGCGAGGGAACGCTCTTCTACGCCCCCGACTGGGCCGCCCTGCGCCAGGCCGCTCCGCCCGCCGGCCGCACCCCCCGGCTCGACCCCGTCGGCCGCAACACGCCCTGGCTGGCCCTGCGCCTCAAGGCCGAGGACAAGGAGCTGTTCGACGCCTGGGTGGACCTGGTCAAGATCGCCCTGCCACAGGTCCAGGACATCGACGTCGTAGAACGCGAGGACGATCACCACGCGTACTTCCGCGTCACCTACGTCGGCGGCCACCAGGTCACCTCCTCCGGCCTGTCCGACGGCACCCTGCGCGTGTTCGCGCTGGCCCTGATCCCCTACATGCCCGACCCGCCGGCCCTCCTGGTCACCGAGGAGCCGGAGAACGGCATCTATCCGCAGGCCATCGAGATCGTCATGCAGGCGCTCCAGGCGGTACGGGACTGCCAGGTGCTGGTGGCCACCCAGTCGCCGCTGGTCCTGGCCGAGGTGGAGCTGTCGGATGTGCTTGCCACCCGGGTCGACTACGACACCGGGGCGGTGACCGTTGTACGGGGCGACCGGCATCCGCGGCTGGCGGACTGGCGAGGGGATCTGGATCTGGGCACGTTGTTCGCCACGGGGGTGTTCGAGTGACGAAGAGGGCCGGTCGCAAGGACAAGGCGGTCGCCTCGGTTCCCCGGCAGGCGGAGGGGCCCGTCGACGACTCTGGGAAACGCGACGTCATCTTCTATGTTGCCGACCAGGGCATGAAGGCCATGATCAGCGCGTTTCTGGGGCGCAAGGAGATCCATCACAAGCTCGGCTGTGGGCCGTTCGACTTCGACGGCCGCCGCGACATCAAGCTTGCGAGACACAAGGACTCGGAGCTGCCGCTCCGGGCCGGTGAGCTGCTCAGGCCGTGGCGCGGCGAGTACCGGCGCGCGATTGTGGTTCAGGACCACGCCTACGACAACCCGCTTTCGCCGGACGAGATCCGCAAGCGCATCGGGGATCAGCTGGAGGACCTCTGGCCGCAGTACGCGGTCGTGGTTATCGAGCCGGAGCTGGAGAACTGGTTCTGGTCCGACCACACCGAGGTGATCAAGAAGGCGCTGGTGTGGCGTCCGAGGGGCGGTGACGAGCGTACGCCGCGGCAGGTGCTGGAGGAGGCGGGGCTGTGGGCGCCGGGCGAGGCCAAGCCCGATGATCCCAAGGGCGCCGTGGAGTTCCTGCACGGGATGAAGTACATCGGTGACATGAGCAACGGTATCTTCCGGCGCTTCGCGGAACAGGTTCCGTCCGTACGGCGCTGCACGGATGCCTCGTTCCAGCACCTGATGGCGACGCTGGCGGACTGGTTCCCGGCGAGCGGAATGAACACGACGACCTCGATGACGGAGCGCGCGCAGTGAAGATCGCGTCCAAGGACAATCCGGTACGGCTCAGCTGGCTGCGAGAGCAGGGGCTGCGGATGGATGCGGCGCCGTATCTGTCGGGGGCGTTCGAGGCGCGGAAGCTGTTGGAGCGGTTGCCGGTGACGGAGCCGTTGAGGGAGGTCACGCGGGGTGGGAACGGGATCTTTCATGCCGGGCGGCCGTTGCGGCGCTGGGTCACCTCGCCGGAACACGGAGTTCGGTTCTTCTCCAGCACGGACATCATGGAGGCCGACTTCTCGAATCTACCGCTGATCTCCAAGACGTCCGTCGCGCTCAATCCCCGCCTCACGATCCGGGCGGGCTGGACCTTGATCACGCGCTCCGGGAATGTTGGCCGTATCGCATACGCCCGTCCGGACATCGACGGCTACGCGTGCAGTGAGCACGTCATGAGGGTCGTTCCCGCCCCGGGGCGGATTCCCCCGGGGTACCTCAACACGTTCCTGCGCAGCCGCTTCGGCGTCCCCATCGTCACCAGTCAGGCTTACGGCGCGATCATCCAACACATTGAGCCGGATCACATCGCGGGGCTGCCGGTTCCACGGTTCGAATCCGCGGTGGAAGAGGAGATCCACGACTTGGTCGAGGAGGCGGCCACGCTGCGGACGGAGTTCCAGGAGGGCGTGGTCGGGGCGACTGAGGATCTGTTCAAGACGGCGGGGCTTGAGGATCTGATCGACCTGCGGTGGCACGACCAACCTCGGGATGTGGGCTTTGTACAGCGGGGGTTGAGCCATACGACGCTGCGGGCGTTGAACTATCAGCCGAGGGCCCAGCGGATTCTGCAGCGGCTGCGGGACGAGACCGAGTGCTTGACGCTCGGGGAGATCTGCAAAGGGGGCCAGCTCGGATCCGGCGTGCGTTTCAAGCGCGTTGATGCGGAACCCGGCCACGGCGCAGTCTGCCTCATCGGGCAGAGGCAGGGTTTCTGGATTCGGCCTGAAGGGCGTTGGATCAGCCCGACCCAGGCGCCTCCGGGTATCTTCGCCAGAGACGAGACGGTCATGATTCCGTCGCAAGGCACGCTGGGGGAGAACGAGGTCTTCTGCCGCGCGATCTTTGTCACCGGCTCGTGGCTCGACTACGCGTACACGCAGCACTTTCTACGGGTGGTGAGCGGCACCCCGGACATCCCCGGCGCCTACCTCTTCGCCTTCCTTCGCTCCGAGGCCATGTTCCGCGTCCTGCGTTCCATGTCGACCGGTGGAAAGCAGCAGGACATCCATGAGGGTCTGCGTGCCCAAATCCCGGTGCCGGTGCTGACCGCCCCTGACCGGGAACGCATTGCGGAAACGATCCGTGCCGCCTATCGGAAGCGGGATGAGGCTGACAAGAAGGAAGACAGGGCCCTGGAGCTGTTGGAGCAGGCAGTATTGGAGCACAGCGCAGGCTGAGACACGGGCGGTTCTGTTCCGTGTGACGTTACGGAACAGGCGCGGACGCGCCGGCGCCCCGCCCCGCAGGGCCGGGGCGCCAGATGGCAGACCTACCTCTTCACTGAGGAGACGAACGCCTCCCAAGCGTTCGAGGTGAAGAGCAGGCTAGGGGCGTGTGGCGCCTTGCTGTCACGAACGGGAACGAGGCCGACGATGCCGTCGGCGACTTCGACGCACTCGCCACCCGGCTCGCCATCGCTGTAACTGGACTTGCGCCACTGGGCAGTGCTCAGACCTGGGGTGGCTCGCATGGCTCGAACTTCTCCATCGCCGCTTCGATGAACGCTGCGGACTCCTCCGGCGAGAGGGCGCAGGCTTTCATGCGATCGTAGTCGCGCAGGCGGCGTGTGACGGTCTCCCGGTCGTCGAAGACTTCCCCGATGCCACCACCTTCTTGATAGACGGTGGTGGAGTTGTCGGGCAGGGTGAGCAGGATGATGGTCCCGTTCATTCCGGCGTACTCCCCGGCCTTGAAGGGGACGACCTGAATCGTTGTGCGCTCGGTGTCCACCAGAGGCAGGAACGCCGCAAGCTGCTCATACATCACCACCGGTCCGCCTACCGCACGGTGTAGAACCGCCTCATCGAGAATCGCCCAGTAGTCCGGCACGTTGTCACCCCGTAGAACTTCCTGGCGGCTCATGCGGCCCGCCACCAGACTGTCGATCTCTGCCAGTCCAGCGGCCAGGTTGGACCGACTGAACAAGGCACGCGCGTACGCCGGCGTCTGAAGCAGCCCCGGAACCAGAGTCGCGCCGTAGGCCTGAATCCGCCCTGCCTTCGCCTCCAACTCCAAGCAGTGATCGAACCGCTTGGGAGTGTGCTCCCGCTTAACCGCCCCCCACAACCCCTGAAACAACTCCCCGGTCCCGAACGCGGCATCCAGCTTCTGCGAGATCGGCGGCAGCGGAAGCCTCTCCGCCGTCTCCACTCCGTGCAGGTGCGTCTTGCTGTAGTTGACCACCGCCGAAAGGCGGTCCAGGGACATCCCGCTCAGCTGCCGCTGTCGGCGGAGTTCGGCGCCGTACAACTCCCGTGCCGATCGGGCGGGTTCGAGGTCACGTGCGCCAGCCGTCATCCGTGCAGCCTCCTTGTTCCAAGCCTCCGCAGGGGACGGAACACCCCTGTGGAGCGTAGCGACGGACGGCGATGATGTGGGCACGAACGGTGATTCCCGCTGTTCGTGAGCTCTCGTACCCTCACGCCTCGGAGGCCATCGATGAACCATCCCGACAGAACTCCTGTCCCTCCCGCCCCCGTTGTCGGCGACCTCGCCTACGACACCCTCCGTGACCGCTACGGCATCGTCATGGAGCGCGGCCCCGGCCAGGTCCATCTGCGCCCCAGGGGCGGCGGCAGGGAATGGGCCGCCCGGCCCGAGCACGTCGAACTCGCCCGCGCCGGTGAGGCGTTGAGCCCGCTGGTCGCGCGGGCCAACGCACGCAGCCGTGGGGAGGCCCTGTGACCCGGCCGCTGCACGGGGAACGTACGACCGCGAACCCCTGCGACCCGCCCGCCGGTCTTCCCGGCATTCCCGTGGGCGCCCTCGTCCGGGACCGGGCGTGAGGGCACCCTGCGGGACGTCCTCCTCTACCGGCCCGCCGACGAGCTGCCGGAGCCGGAGGGCCGCCCGGCCCGTCGGCTCGCCTTCCTCCGGCCCGTCGGCGGCGGCCGGGAGTGGGCCACCGAGCCGGATCAGGTGGTCGCTGTGGGGCCCGACTGAGAAGTGTCGCCTGCGCACCACCTCGCATCGACTGCGCGCCTCACGGCTGCCGCTCCGCGTCCAGCTCGTCCTCGGCCCTCAGCTCAGCGGCCAGGTCGACCAGGGAACCCTCGCCCGGGATGTGCCAGTACAGGGTCCCCTGGACCTGCTGGTTGTTGCCCATGGCCTCCTTCCGCATCTTGCGGACCAGGGTGCTGGGTGCGTATGCCTCGCCGTCGTGAGCCCAGATCAGTGGCTTGGAGGCGTTGGCGCCCCAGGTCGCGCGGGCGCGGTCGGGGTGTTCGGCGAGCCAGGCCGACAGGCCCTGCCGGTCGGGGCGGGTCACCGGACGGAACTCCAGCGTCGTACCGACCGGGATCCGCTCGGACTTCACGATGAGGCTGACGGCGTTGGTCGAGCGGGCTGGCTTGCCCTGGACCCGCTCCTCCACCCGGTAGTCGGCGTTGTCCGGGGCGGACTCGCCGGAGGCCATGGAATCCAGGATGCGTCGCGAGACCAGGCGGACGCGATCCGGGGTGCGCATGGTCGTGAGGATCTGGCTGTTGCGGCCGTAGGCCCTGTCGATCGTCGTCACCAGCCAGCCCAGCGCCCGCTCGACGAGGTCAGGGACCCGTGCCAGCTCGGCCTCCCAGTCCTTGGCCTCGTCGTCCAGTCCTTCGGTGTCCAGGTTGTGGAAGACGACGTGGCTGATCAGCAGGTCGCCGTTGCTGGCGGTGCTGGCGGCCCGGCCGAACAGGTTCTCGCTCTGTTCTGCGAGCGTCGCCTTTACCGCCCGTACCAGCTGGACGCAGCGCCATACCCGGTGGGCGCTCGGCGCCGTGTTCAGCGCCTTGCCGAAGATCTCCTGGTAGTTGGACCTGTCCCAGAGGAGCGAGGTGTCCCGCTTTGCCTTCGCGGCCAGATCCGGGGATCTGTGGGTCGCGGCCAGCGCGATCGCCGCCTCGGTCATGGTGCAGCCGCTGTCGGGGGCGGGCTCCGACTCGCCCCGCTTGACCACGTACGTGCGGCCGAGGGACAGCGCGAAGTCGTCCCTGAGGCCCGTCTGGATCGGGTCGCGGGACTTCCAGTCCCGTTCCTCGATGGGATTCTGGGTGTTGGTGTTGAGCGTGACCTGGTCGCCGAATCCCTCGGGGCAGTTCTCCAGGGAGATGATCCGCACCAGGACTCGGCCGCGCCGGGCCGAGGCAGGATTTCGCTGCATCGCGCGGTACATGGCGCTGACCGTCTGCGCCCCGTTGACGACGCTCGCCCCCTCCAGGACGAACCCGGCGCCAGCGCCCGGCGAGAACGCGCCCTTGCCTTTCTTGCGGATGCGGTCGCACAGCAGCGTGATGCCGTTGCTGAAGTACCAGAAGTTCTCCGGCTCCTGGAGAAGAGTGGTGCGAATCTTGTCATTGACGTCCGTGTCCAGCGAGTCACGGATATTGCGGGCGAAGAGATGCCGGTCGTGGGTCTCGTACCATTCGGCGACATCGGCCGCCGAGAGCGTGCCGTAGTAGGCGGTGAAGGGGTGTTCCTCCCGGCCCACGCCCTCGACCCAGGCCTCCAGCTCGATCTTCCGGTCGGCGTGCTCGCCGAGGATCTCCTGGTACAGGCCGCGAAGGTCGAGAACTCGCCATTCGACCATTTCCTCGGCCCAGTTGCGCTTCTTGACCTCGGAGTCGAGCAACGTCCGGATGTCGGGGTGGAGCTCGCCGTCGGTCACCAGCGCCAGCAGCAGCGTGATCTTGGGAGAGCCGCTGTCAAGAGCCTTGTCCAGGCCTTCCACATGCTGCTCGATGCGCTTGTTGAACCGGTTGAACTCCAGGTTCAGGAGGTAATCGAGGCCGCGGAAGAGCCGGTCGACCTCGCTCTGCCCGAAGCCGGCAGTGGCGTTGTCGCTCCACTTCGCCTGCACCAGGGTGATGTGCGGGCGGCCGCCCTGTCCCGGCGCCGCCAACTCGACCGCGATCGCGTCGATCCCCCAGTCGTCACGGCCGTCGATGATCGACAGAGCCGCGTCCCGGTCCGCGCATCCGGTCTCACGCTTGATGGCGAGGGCGGCGACTCCCCGGCTGAGGAACTTCTCTTCCTTCTTCTTCTCCGACGCCGACGGCTCGTCCGACATGTCGATCAGAGAATCGAACCGCTCGATGAGCCGCTTGCGCAGATTGCGGATGTGGAACGAATACGACACATGCCCTCCCCGTCACCGGTCTGTCGTCAATCAACCTAACCAAGGCAGAGGAGTCGCAAACCCTGGTATTAAAGTGAACATGGCACATGGCAGTGCGGCACCTCACACCTGTCCGCACTTGACCGGAACGAACGGGGGGCACGGGCACTCATGGCGCGCATCATCAAGGTCGGCGACCCCGTCAACGACGCCGAGCGGATGGTCCTGCGCCACCTCCGTGACAACGCCCCGGACGACTGGACGGTGATCTCCAACTTCGAGATCTACCGCGGCCGTCAGTGCTTCGAGGTCGACCTCGCGATCCTGACCGACCGGGCCTGCTACATCGCCGACACCAAGGGCACGCACGGGCGCATCGAGGTGCGGGGCAAGAAGTGGTACCCGCAGGGGCGGCAGCCGTTCCCGAGCCCGGTCAGGAAGTTCCGCGAGCACGCCAAGACGGTGGGAAGCCTGCTGCGGCAGTCGCATCTGTCCCCGCTGATCGGATCGGTGTGGTGCGAGGAACTAGTGATCCTGCCGTACGACGACGCGCTGTTCGTGGACCACGACGGGAGGGACGAGAAGAACACCGTCCTGCTGCGAGAGCTGGTCTCCTTCCTGTCCGGTCACCAGCCGTCGCGGCTCGGGGCGAACACGCCCCAGATGTCCATCACCGGCCTGCATGAGGACATCGCCCGCGCGCTGAACGCCGTATCGCGAGCGCCGTCGGTGCGCCGGTTCGGGGTCTACGAGGCGATCGAGACGCTCGTAGAAGCGGATCCGCAGCCGGAGGCCGGGGCGGAGGCGGACGCCGAGGATCGGGTGTCCGTCTACCGGGCGGTGCAGCCGGACCAGCCGAACTCGGGGACGTACCTCATCCAGGTGCACACCGTCGACCCGCTGCTCCCCGAGGCGGAGCAGACGCGCGAGCGGGAGCGGATCGGCAATCCCCTCCAGGCGCTGAACAAGCTGCCCCCCAACCCGCACATCGTGCCCTGCGTGCAGGTGCTGCCGCTGGAGGACGAGACCGGGTACTTCGTCGTGCTGAAGGACGTGCAGGCCGAGGCGCTGCGGGTGCGGATGACGGACGGGCCCGCGCAGCTGGGGGCGGACGCCCGTCGCCGCATCCTGTCCGGTGTGCTGTCCGGACTCGCGCTCGCGCACGCCTACCGGGTGGTGCACCGGCACCTCACCCCGGACACGGTCCTGGTCGCCCGCAACGGCACTGCGATGCTCACCGGCTTCGACTATGCCCACACGGGGCAGAAGCGGGCCGGCACCGTCGCCTTGGACGCGTACGAGCATGCAGAGGCCGCGTATCTCGCGCCCGAGTGCGTAGAGGAACCCGGACGGTTCTCGGCCGCTTCCGACATCTTCGCCGCGGGCGTGCTCTTCCATGAGCTGTACACCGGCGAACTGCCCTCGGTGACCGGCGGGGCGCGGCTGGCCGACAGCCTGGAGGCGGCCGAGGTAACCCCGGAGATCGGGGAGTTGATCCGCCGGATGCTCGCCGCCGATCCGGCCCCGCGTCCGACAGCCCGGGAGGCGATCGGCGAGCTGGAGCGGCTGCTGCGGGGCAGCGGTTCCTCAGGTTCGGGTGGCGGCATCGGCTGGACGGCGACCGGGGGCGGATCGCCCGACGACCCTTTCGACTGGTCGAACCCCTACAGCTACCGCAACCTGCCCGACGGATTCCGGCTCACCGAGAAGTTCCACGTACGCAAGAAGCTCGGGCAGGGCAAGTTCGGTGTCGTGTACCAGGTGTTCAACACCCTCGACGACACCGACGAGGTCCTGAAAATTATCACCAGTGATCCGGAGTCAGTCGGCATCCGGCTGAAGGGCGAATACCGGATCCTGCGCCAACTGCCCGCGCACCCGAACCTGGTGCGCGTTATCGACGCCGACTGGCTTCCCAAGGGTCAATTCCCTTACCTGCGCATGGAGTTCGCCGAGGGTCAGGACTTGCAAGCGTCGGCCACACGCGAGCGTCGCCTGGGCGCCGCCGACGTCGTACGGCTTCTGGAGGACTGCCTGGCCGGGCTCGGCCATCTGCACGACAACGGCGTCTACCACTGCGATGTCAAGCCGAGCAACCTGCTGTGGACGGCGGATGGCACAAAGCTGCTGGACTTCAACGCGGCGGTGTCGGCCGACTCGACGCTGACACCCACGCTGGGCTCCCCCCGCTACCAGGCACCGGACACGGGGTTCAAGGGACGCCCCACACAGGCGGAGCTCGCCGACCTCGACCTGTACGCCCTCGGCGTCTCCGCCTACATCGCGCTGACCGGGACGTATCCCTGGCCGGGGCGTGCGCAGCCGCCCAAGGACGAGGAGGCGCTGGACCCGCGCAAGATCAGCGGCCTTGGCGACCTGAGCCGGCCCTTCGCCAACGTACTACTGCGATCGATCGCTCCCCGTCGCGCCGACCGGTACCGGGACGCGGAGGCATTTCTCGCGGCCGTACGGGCCATAGGAGAGGTACGCCGGATCCGGGGCGGTGACGAGGAAGTGCAGCCGGAGCCCGAGCCGGTCTGCACGACGGACGCCGGGCGGGACGGCACGAACGCCTTCGTCGGCCACCTCCAGACCTTGTACAGCCAGAACTCCCGTACCAACGCGGGTACTCGGGGACTGGACCCGGCGCAGTTCCCGCTGTACGTGGCCACCGCTCTGGACACCGTGCTGCGGGACGACGTCCTTACGGGCCGACACCGGCTGGTCGTCATCACCGGAAACGCCGGCGACGGGAAGACGGCCTTTCTGGAACAGTTGGCCGTCGAGGCCCGCAAGCGCGGTGCCGAGCAGGGTGTCAAGCGTGCCAACGGCGACTACTTCGTTTTCTGGGGCCGCGCCTTCCACACCAACCACGACGGCAGCCAGGACGAAGGAGACCAGGACAACGACGCCGTCCTCGACGCCTTCCTCACCCCCTTCCAGGGAGCGGACGCCGACGCCTGGCCGCAGGACCAGACGCGGCTGATCGCCGTCAACGAGGGCCGTCTCATCGACTTCGTCACCGCGCACGCCGAGCGCTACCCGCTGCTCGCGGACACCGTGCGCAAGGGGCTGGCAGGCGGCGGCGCCGAGCACGGGGTCGCCGTCGTCAACCTCAATACGCGGGACGTGGTCGCCGACCCGGCAGGCGCCGGGGACTCTATCCTGCATCGCATGGTCCAGGCGATGACCGACCCCAAATACTGGAGCGGCTGCGCCTCCTGCGAGCTCGCACCCCGCTGCTACGCCCGGCACAACGCCCAGACCTTCGCGCACCCCACTGCCGGGCCCGTGGTCACCGAGCGGCTCGCCGCGCTGTACCGGATGTCTCATCTGCGCGGACGACTCCACATCACACTGCGCGACCTGCGCTCCGCCCTGGCCTACATGCTCACCTCGGGCCGGGACTGCGCCCAGATCCATGAGCTCTACCAGCGCCCGGACAGTGTCCAGGAGCGGCTGGACAGCTTCTACTTCACCAGCTGGGCCGGCCTGCACACCGGTGGCGCACACGAACTGGACCGGCTGCTGGCCCAGTTGCGTGAGCTGGACGTGGCGACCGTGCCCGATCCGCAGCTCGACCGTAAGCTCGACTATGTGGGCCCGGACGGCGGCCACAGCCTGATCTCCGTCGACCAGCGCGGCAGCCACGACGCGGAGCTCCTCGCCGACCGGTTCGCCGCTCTGCCCCGCACCCCCGCGGGCGGCCAGACGGAGGCCACGGCGCATCGTGCCTACCTCGCCGCCGCCCGGCGCCGCTTTTTCTTCGAGAGCCTGGACGGCGAGCGATGGAAGTCTCTGCTCACCTACCGGGCGGGCGGCAGGTTCCTCGACCTGCTCGCCGGGGAGGGGCCAGGGCAGGCGGAACTGGACCGGATCATCGAAGCCGTCAACCGGGGCGAAGGCCTGCCCGGAGCCCTGTACGACGGCGAGCGCGCTCTGGCACTCCAGGTCAGGTCCGTGCCCGGCGGCACCGTCCGCAGCCACCGGTTGTTCCCCGCCGACCGTTTCACCATCGAAACGGGCAGGCCCGCGGCATCCGACTACGTGGAGACCAGCCCCCGCGAGATCATTGTGCGGTACCGGGGACGGACCCCCGACGGATCGGCCGAGCACCGGGCAGAACTCGTGGTCCGCCTCGACCTGTATGAACTCCTCTACCGGCTGCACGCGGGCCATCAGCCAGGAGTGGAGGACCGCCAGGGACAGAACCTGGCTCTGGCGGTGTTCAAGAACGCGCTGTCGGCCACCTCGTACCAGGAGGTGCTGCTCACCGCACCGGGCAGCGTGCCGCACCGCATCACCCGGCTGCTGGACGGAGCGCTGCGGCTCGGGCCCGCCAGCGAGACGAACGGCGCGGCGAAGAAGGGGAAGTGATGGTGCTGCGCAAGCGGGACAGCGAGTTCCGGCATCTGGGCGTGTCCTACCTGGACTTCAAACGGGTTGAGATGGACCGCGTGCTCACCGGATTCCTGATGCGGGTCAGCCACAACGGCCAGACCAGCAAACTCGCGCGGGGCAAGGCGCTGGCCGACGAGTTCGTGGACGAGTTCCTCGATGAGAAACACGCGGAGAAGTTCCAGGGGTTCAGGGAATCCCCAGAGATCGCGCAGCGCTGGATCGAGACCCAGCTCCTGGACATGGTCAACCGCGGCAAGCCCAACCAAGCCGTGGCTGGACTGCGCCCGCTGCACGGACTGACGTACAAGTTCCGTAACTACAACCACTCCCGCGCCTACGGAGCCGACGCCCAGCTCTACGAGATGCTCCGGCACGCGCGTGGCGGCCGCGGCACGCTGGCCCTGGAGCGGATCCGCGCCTTCTTCTTCACCGGCCTCGACCCGGCCCTGGGCACCCAGCTGCCCGGCACCAGCGTCGACGTCGAGACCCAGGCCGTGCTCCACCTCAACAGTCAAGTCAAGCAGGACTCCCCGACGAGCGTCAAGGGCTGGTACTCGGCGCCTCCGCTGTGCGTGGGCCAGTCCGACCTCCTCGCGGACGACGTCCTGCGGCTGCTGTCCATGCAGGACCTGCTGCCCCGGATCGTCATGGTCGAGTACCTGAAGATCCTCTTCGCGTTCCATCTGGCGCTCGGTCAGCTGAAGGCGATGAAACTGCTGCCTGCCAACGTGGCGCGCTCTTCGGCCGAACCCTCGTGCGGACCGGAGAACTGCCCTTCAGGTGCAGGCGGTCCGGGGGACGGCTTGGCGAGCTGCCCGTTCCGAGTGGGACTGCTCGTCGACGCGGCGGGCGTGCCCGGAACGCCTGCCGCCGCTCTCGCCGAGCGCAGCGCCGAGGTCTGGCTACGGCGCATCCCCGGATTCGTGCGTGCGGGATATGTGGTGCGCAAGCTGGGCGAATTCGCCGACCATCTCGCCGACAGCAAAGAGATCACCAAGCCGTCCCGCGGCTTCTTTACCGTGGCCGAGCTGCTGCAGTACGGCTCGGACGCCTACCGGGAGCGGCGCGAACGGTTCTTCGCGTCCCGCATGGACAACCTGCTCGATGAGACGCCGATCGACGAACAACCCGAGGCTGTCCGCCCGTTGCTCGGGGCGGGGATGGGACTCAGCGCCTTCGAGCAGTACATCGAGCTGATCATGGCGTATCGGGGCAAGTACCACTACGACTACATCGTCGAGGCCATCGACTCGCTGCTGCTCAAGAACCGTCCAGGTGCGGTCATCACCCAGCCGCACAGGGGCCGGCGTCGCTTCGTCATGGACAGCGCACTGCTGGAGGTCCTGGTCCAGATCGCGCTGCTGCGGCCCAACCCGCGCGGTACGAGATCGCGTCTCCCGTATCACACCGAGCAATTGAGGCTGGACGAGTTCATGGACATCCTGCGCACCCGCTACGGCCTCCACATCGACCGATTGCCGTCCGACGACGGATTTCCCGCAGCCGGCTTTGAGGAGCAGGCCGCCCTGCGGGCGAACGCCGAGGCGTTCACCACCCGGATGCGGGAGATCGGCTTCTACAGCGATCTGTCCGACGCGTACCTCACTCAGGTGATCACGCCCAGGTTCGCGATCTCCGTGGACGGCACCGTCATGGCGGGTGGGAGGTGAACTCGATGGCACGCGGACTGACCGAGATCACCGAGGCGCAGTGGCGGGACGCCCTGGAGCACGCCCTGCTCCCGCGGCTGGCCGCCATACTGCGTGCCAGGCAGGCCGGGCACTGCATGCGGCTGGGAGATCTGGACACCGACCTCGCCACACGACTGGTGCGCGGGCTGCGCACGCTCGTCCCGGAGGCGCAGGTATTCGTCCTGGGCGCGGGCGACGGACGGATCCCCGCTGACGTCGCGGTCACCAGCACCAAGCTCGTCGAACTACGCAATCCCGACGAGGAGGGCGGGCTGCGGCCGCCGCTGCTCGTCTTCGTACCGCCGGGCGCCCGGGCCAGCGCCGAGGATTCCTTCGGCGTCGCCACGTTCGAGCAGCTCTCCCTCGACGACGTACACGCGAAGCTCAAGGCATCGCTTGTGCGCGAGCTGCCCGACACACTGCGTCCGGCGGTCACCGAGCTGCTGGAACGGCAGGCCGAGGAAGGGGGCGCGGTCGCGGACGACCGGGCGGCGGTGCGGTACCTGCTGACACTCCGGGAGAACGACTACGATCCCGAGGCGGCCGGGGCGGCGGTCCATCTGCTCGGTTTGATCCCCGACTTCGGCCTGTTCCAGGATCCGACGCTGGTCGGCCGCAAGGCGGACCGCAACCGCAGGACCGTGGCCAAACTCACCGAGGCGACGACCACCGACCGCCAACGGGTGCTGAGCCTGGGGCTCCCCCAGAACTCGCCGGCGGCACAGGAGTTCGTCAGCCGACTCGTGCGCTTCGCCGCCCGCACCGGCCTCGACACCCCCTCCCGCTGGTGCCGCGCGATCGCTGTGGACCCGGACAACTGGCCGCTCGCCTTCCACCACTGGCCGCAGGAGAACGCGCCCGGAGACGAACAGGTCGGCATCGAGGTCCACGAACTGACCGTGCTGCCCAAGGCGGGGCAGAACGAGGACGATCTTCGCAACCATCCTGCGCTGGAGCGGCTCTTCGGCGGGCAGTACCTATTGCCTGGCGGACTCACCTCGCTGCCCGTGTCTTTCACCGTCGACCCCGACCCACGCCACATCGCCGGCCTCGCACGCTTCTCGATCCAGATCCTCTCCGAAAGCGAGACCGACGAGGATCGCGGCTCCACCACTGTCAGCCCGACCGGGTTCACCGCCACGCTCTCCGTGGCCAAGTCCGCCAAGACGGTCTACAAGACGTACATCAAACTGAAGAAGAGCCGTAAAGCCGACTGGGAGGAAGGCTGGCACTTCGTCAGGGTCACGCCGCTCGACACCAACGGCGACCCCATGCGGGTTGCCGGTGCCGACGGCACACACCGGCCGCACGAGAGCGACCGCTTCTACGTCGTCCCCGACGCCGAGTTCGACGACCCGCCCGTCCAGCGCTCCCAGCATGCTCCCGGTCTGGCCCAGGCGATCGACCGGTTGCGCTTTGCCGCACGGGCTGAAGGCCGTGATCCATGGCGGGTGTCCTGCCGCACCGTTGGCTGGGGGGCCAAAACGGCCAAGACCTGGCCGCTGCGGGCGGCCTTCGGGCCCGCCGGGCTGGTCACCGTCGACCTGCCCATTCCGCTCGCCGAGGCCGAGGAACAGATGCTGGCCCGGCCGCACGCGCTCGAAGGCCCCCGGCTGAGCGTTGACGCCTCGGGACGGTGGCAGCTCAGTGACGACGAGTCCTTGGCCGTCACTCCTGCCGAGGACAGTGACTTCGACGACTACCTCCGGGCCCGCGCCACACTGTTCGCCGCCGTCCGCGCCGACGCGGACGGCTCCGCGCCGCTCGTTCTGGAAGGCACCGACCCACGCACCATCCGCAAGGAAGCCGAGAGCTGCGCGGAGACGTACCTCAGGGCGGTCACCCGTTGCGTCCGCGCGCTGGAGAACCCCCGGAGCGGCACAGCCGAGCAGGACCGGGCCGAACTTGCGCTGCTGCTGCGCACCGACACCGTGGCGGCGGAACTCGCCGATGTGCAGGGCGGGCGGCGTCAGCTGGTGCTGGTCTCCCCGACCCATCCGCTGCGGGTGCTGTGGTGGTGCGGGCAGGCGGCCCTGGCCGACCACTGGCTTGACCGTACCGAGGGCCAGGACAAGAACCGCGTCCTGGAGACTCTGCACAGCCTGGTCGAGCGGCTCGCCCCGCTGGGATTCCCGCTCGTCGTTCCTCTCACCACTGGCGAACTGACTTTCGCGGCCGGACAGCTCACCGACTACTGGCAGGTCTGCCTGCCCAGCGAGACCGCCGACCCGAGAGGGACAGTCTCGCGGCTCGCATCCGCCCTCGGAGTTAGCGACAGCTCCACCACATCCGGTGTGATCACAGGCGCCGACCTCGCGGACCGGGTCGAGCGCTATGTGCGCCTCCACCCTTATGCGGACAGCCTCGTCATCAACGCCCTCGGTGTCGGCCGGGGCGAGGTGCTGGCCTCGATGCTGATCGAGCTCCAGGGGCGTAAGCACCTGTCCCATCTGCGATACACGGTCCGGCTCTTCACCGACCACCCCCAGGAGCCATGGGTGGGCGAAGCGGTCACCGATCTGTTCTCACCGGGATCGGGACCGAGAGCCGCCGCCGCCGAGCCCTTCGGCACGCCCGGTGACCCGCTGCGGCCGAAGCTCGCCGTCGTGGTGCGTGACGCCGCCGACCTGCGCACCCGTGCGACTGATTTCCCCGCCCATCTCAGCATCCTGTTCGATCCGTTCGGCGGCGAGCAGTTCGACATCGCGCCAGGCGCGCGCACCTCGGGCAGAGCGGCGGCACACGGCCTCGTCCAGGAGCTGACCAGCTACTACGCCGAGGACGAGGAGTCCGTGGCCTGGAGCCGCCAGCCCCGACACGGCGCCACGGACCCAGTGCCCGGAGCCGAGGAAACGGGTGACCTGATGGCGGCGCTGCCGGAAGCCCTGTCGGCCGCCGTGGTCGCCGTGACATCCGGAGAGCTACTCCCCGGGCATCTGCCGCAGATAACGCTGCGACTGTCGGCCCGGGACAAGGCTCTGCTGCATGACGTGCACCAGGCCAGTGACTGGGTCGTGACGGTGGACCGGACCCTCGGCGTGGAGTACTTCGATCACGGCCGAGCCGATCGGCCCGAATACGTCATCGACTACTCGGCGACCGCGCAGACCGGCATGGGCCATCACATCGTGGTCTCGTCGCGATCGGTCGACGAGCTGCGCGCGCTGGTCGGGCCCGTCCTCGACGACAAGCAACTGAGCATCGAACCACGCCATCTGACGACCTTCTTCGACCAGCTCAGGGAGCTCTCCGGCAGCTTCGCCTTCAAGCTTGCCGCGCTCGGCAGCAGCAGCCGAACCGAGGTCCTGGGGCTCGCTCTGACCAGGCTGTACCTGGGGTACCAAGGAGCCCTGCACAACCAGGTCCTCATCCCGCTGGATGCGCACATCGACCTCTACGGCGAGGCGCAGCGCCGCGCCGCCGCCGGCGACAGTGCGGTCAGATTGCACCGGACCGACCTGGCACTGTTCGACCTGGACGCCGAACGCAGAGCCGTGGTGTGCCGGTTGATCGAGGTCAAGTGCTTCACAGGGGCGGGTGGCCTGGGCGCGTACGACACCAAGAAGAAGCAGATCAGCCAGCAGATCGACAACAGCCGGACGGTCCTGGCCGCACAGTTCGACCCCCGAGTCGAGCGGCCCGACCGTCCGCTTCAGAACCTCACCCTCCGCTCGCTCCTCGGCCACTACCTGGCGCGCGCCAACCGTTACGGCCTCTTCGACGAGAAGGGGTACGACGAGGCGCGCTGGCTCCTCGACCACCTCGACCACGGTTACACCCTGGAGTTCGCGGGCACGGGTCTCATCTTCGACCTGGGCGGGGACGGCACGGACGTCGAGACCGACGGCGGCATCACCTTCCACCGTATCGGCCGTCGGCAAGTGACCGAACTGCTGGACGCCGTGGAGACCGAGTATCTCGGCGGGCCGGTCCGCAGTGCACCCCATCTGCTGGTGGAGAAGGAGCTGGCGGGGATCGAACGAGGGGAAGCCACCCAGACCCTGCGCCCGAGGGTCCGCAGCCGTGAACTCCCAGAGGAACCCGGTCCGCTCAGCGCTGCACTGGACGACGAGGTCGTGTCGGAAGTGGTTGATGGTGCGGCGGCGTCCACGGAGGCGGAGACGCCGGAAACCGCTGGGCAGCGCGACTCCGAGCCCGCGGACGGCGGAACCCAGGTTGTGGAATCGTCGAACGTCGAGGACGTGTTGCCAGATCAGGAACCGGACGTGTCCGCATCAACGACGTCCTCCCAGACTCCAACCATGCCGGTCCAGGCAGGTCCGGGAGAGTCCGCGTACTCGGCTGGTCCGGGGAACAACTTGCCCGTCCCGGACGTCTTCCTCGGGGTTTCGAAGCCGAGCAAGCAATACGGCCTGCTCGGTACTAGCGCCGGCCGGAAGGTCGCCCTGGACCTCAACGAGACGCACACCATCAGTCTGTTCGGCGTGCAAGGCGGAGGGAAGAGCTACACCCTCGGGTCGATCCTGGAGATGGCGAGCCTGCTGGCCTCGGGTGTCAACGAACTCCCGCATCCCCTGGCCAGCATCGTCTTCCACTACAGCGACACGCAGGACTACGCCCCCGAGTTCACCAGCATGACCCAGCCCAACAGCGACCCGGATCAGCTGGCAGCACTCCGGGAGCGTTACGGAGCCGAGCCCGCGGCGCTATGCGACGTCTTGCTGCTCGCCCCCGCCGACATGGTGGAGGAGCGCAAAGAGGAGTATCCGGATCTGGATGTACGACCCCTGAAGTTCTCGTCCTCCGAGCTAAAGGCCGCTCACTGGCGGTTCCTGATGGGTGCTGTCGGCAACCAGGCTCTTTACATCCGCCAGCTCGGCAGAATCATGAAGGGCAACCGCAACAACCTGACGCTGGACGCGATCCGGCTCGGAGTGGAGCAGTCCTCCCTCTCGGACACACTCAAGCAACTGGCCTACGACCGCCTGGAATTGGCCGCCGAGTACATCGACGACGACGCCCGGCTGCAGGATCTCGTACGGCCCGGCCGACTGATCATCGTCGATCTGCGCGACGGCTACATCGGAGAGGACGAGGCGCTGGGACTGTTCGTCGTCCTCATGCAGCTGTTCGCCGATGCCCGCCATGAGGGGCAGGTGTTCAACAAGTTGGTTGTATTCGATGAGGCGCACAAGTACATTCGCAGCCCCGATCTCGTGGACGGCCTGGTTTCCAGCGTCCGTGAAATGCGGCATAAGGGGATGTCCATTCTCGTGGCCAGCCAGGATCCGCCGTCCGTGCCGATCTCGCTGATCGAACTTTCCAACCACATGGTGCTGCACAAGTTCACCTCGCCTGCGTGGCTGAAGCATTTGCAGAAGGCTAATGCTGCGCTATCCGCCCTGACTGCGGAGAAGATGGCCGCGCTGAATCCCGGTGAGGCGTTCGTGTGGTCGGGTAAGGCCACAGATGAAGCCTTCACTCGCGGCGCTGTGAAGATCAAGTGCCGTCCACGTGTGACGAGTCATGGAGGGGCAACCAAAACAGCCATTGGATGACAGCGGTCCGGGTGCATCGAAATTTTGGCTGACCTTCACTGCCCGAGAGGAGCACACATGCTTAGCTCGTATGAGTTGTTGGATTTCGGTGACAGTACTTACATGTCGGCAGAGGGTGCGGGTGGGCTGCTGGGCGACCGATCGGCGGTCGGATGCCTTTGGGTGATTGCGTATCATGCAGCATGAATGCTCACGGTTCCTGGAATGTGTAAGCCTTGGGCTTGAACTCGGAAGGTAGGTCTAAGGAAGGTCTAGGTTATGCACGACTGGCCGGGTTTTTATTCTCGAGCATTATCCGGGTTGACAGGAGACTCTGGCCGTCGTCCTGCCGAGGTGAACTGACCGACTTCGGAGAGTCGTGAATGTCCGTTCTCTGTGCAAGTCCACGGCTTCGAACTCGGTAGATTAAACCGCCTGCCTCGAACTATCGCGACAGGGTGGCCGTAACAAATCACCGATTTTCAGGCTTCTGGTCCTGCTTCCAGCAGCGATCCGTGTGGCAGACGGGAAGATGGAACGCCCGCTGCTTCGGCAGCCTCTGGCCCGGAGACACAGCATGCGTAACCAATCCAAGCTGGGGTTAAGGCTGCTTCCTGAATGTTCAGAACGCCGCCAAGTGCGTGGGCATCTCGGTGCGAGGTACCAGTCGGAGCCCTCTCGGCCGTGGCCGACCCACAGGCGGCGCAGCCAGCCACGTGGCTTAAGAACGGTCTCGTAGACGGCCCAGAGCGTCGTCCGGGTCCCGGCCTCCTCGGCGGTCTGCCGCCCACTGGCGTGGTGCAGGGGGCTGCCCGTGATCTCGGCGAAGTTTAGATGCGCCCGGAGCACCCGCAGAGCGGGTAGCCCCTGTTTTCCCCATGCCAGGACGTTATTTCGATCCGGTCGCGCAGTGCGGTGAGGATCTTGTGCGCCTCGTCCCGGCCCCAGTGCCCTAGGGCTGTCGACCGTGGTCGAGGCGCTGGCCCAAGCCTGGCGGATGTACTCCAGGCCGTGAGCCTACCCGGAGCGCGCAGCGCGATGTGCAGTGCCGACCGTTTGCCCTCGTGTTGGGGTGTAGCAGCAGCCGGCTCAGCTCATCGGCCGTTCCGCCGGCACGGGCAACGTGGCAGGCGATGACCGCCGTGATCCGGTGCCTGTGCTCGGCCGACTTCTGACGGTCATCGCGCAGGACCACCGTCCGGCTGTCGGAGCCGAGCCTGCTGATGCGCCCGTCCCGGAACCTGCACGGTGACCGTTCCGTCTCCGGTGCGCCCCTGACCGCCCGGCCGGCCAACGACCCGTTTGCCGACCGCGTGCGGCGAGTCGGGATGGGATCGTGATCCGCCCGCTGTCAACTGCGGGTGCCGCACGAGTCAGCCGTCGATGGGCTCGCGGACTACGCGACCACCGCCGGGTTCGCCTGCGGTATGCGAAGGCAGCAGCGAGCAGACGTCCCGTCCGACCCCTTCCAGACTGCTCTAGGCGGAGAGCCCCACTCGTCTGCTGTCGGTGGTCTCCGGCCAGCGAATGTGCTGGTCGGGGCTGCTTCTCTGTCGGCCGAGGGGCTCGGCCAGCAAGCCCCGTTCCGTGCATTGCTGGAGGAGCTGGCGATCCTCCGGCTCAAGACGTCCTTGGGCTCTCCAGCGGGCGTCTGCCCCGCTCGTCCGCCAACACACTCGCGTTCCGTCTCGACCCGCACGCACATGTTGAGGCATCGGTCACAGCGGGGCCGTGTCCGGCGTGTCAGTGGGAAAACGAGTTCTCACCGGAAAGGAGGCTGATGTGGCACGCGATCGGATCGCCCTGGCTGAGGTGCTGGCAGCGGCGGAGGATGCCGCGCCGGTGCGCTCTCTCGATGTCGTGGCCCACAATCTGCGCGAGCGGTTCGGTGCCCGATACGTGTCGTTCCTGTTCCTCGATGTCGTCGGCCGACGTCTGTTGCGGGTGAACGAGGAGGCCGCGACGCCCCAGGAGCGTCGCGCTGAAGAGGTCCCCTTCGACGACAGCGTCTACGACGAGGTCCTGCGCGTGCAGCAGACGGTGCGGGCGCCGGAGGGCGAGCGTGGGCACAGGGTGCTCACCCCCGTCACCAACCGCGGTGACGCCATCGGCGTCCTGGAGCTGTTCCTCTCCGAGGCCACTCGGGAAGTACTGGAGCAGGTCGAAGAGGCCGCGCACGCGCTGGCGTACATCATCGTCACCGACCGCCGCTTCACCGACCTCTACCACTGGGGCAACCGCACGACCTCGGTCAGTCTGGCCGCGGAGATCCAGCGCCAGCTGCTGCCCTCCGCCCCGTCCTGCGAGGCCCCGGAGTTCGCGCTCGCCGGTGCGCTGGTCCCGGCCGCCGACATCGCTGGTGACACGTACGACTACACCCTCGACCACGACACCCTGCACCTGTCCGTCACCGACGCCATGGGCCACGACGTGAGCGCCGCGCTCATGGCCACTCTCCTGGTCAACGCCTCCCGCGGCGCCCGCCGTGCCGGGTGCGACCTCGCCGAACAGGCCCGCCGGACCCACGAGGCCCTCCTCGCCCACGGCCGACAGACCTTCGCCACCGGCCAGTTGCTGCGCATCGCCCTGGACGGCACCAGCTCCCAACTCGTCAACGCCGGCCATCCCTGGCCCCTGCGGCTGCGCGACGGCACGGTCGACGAACTGCGTCTGGCAGTGAACCTGCCGTTCGGCGTCGCCACGCACAAGGGACCGTACCGGGTGCAGGATTTCGACCTGCGCCCCGGTGACCGCCTCGTGCTGCACACCGACGGCATGCAGGAACGCCAGGCGAAGAAGGTCGACCTCCCCGGCCTCATCCGTGACACCGCCGCCGAGCACCCGCGCGAGGTCGTGCGGACTCTGGCCACCGCGGTCACCGACGCCTGGGACGGCCATCCACAGGACGACGCCACCGTCCTGTGCCTGGACTGGCACGGCCCCCAGGTCCGAAGACCGCCGGGAGAACGCCGCCGCCGACGCCCCGACTGAGGGCCGGCGGGCGGACCGGACTACACCTGCTTGGCGCCGCCGTCGATGAAGATCTCGGCTCCGGTGATGAAACTGGACTGGTCGGTGGCGAGGAAGAGCGCGAGGTTGGCGACTTCCTCCGGCCGGCCCATGCGGCCGAGGGGGACGATGCCGGCGAGGGTCTCCCGCAGCTGCGCGGCCCCTGCCTCGTCCGCGGCGAGACCGTTGAGGCCGGGGGTGGTGATGGGGCCGGGGGAGATGGTGTTGACGCGGATACCGCGTCCGCTGAGTTCGTTGGCCCAGGTGCGGGAGAAGGCGCGGATGGCGGCCTTGGAGGCGCCGTAGACACCGAAGGCCGGATCGCCGGAGACACCCGCGATGGAGCCTGTGAGGATCACGGAGGCGCCGTCGACCAGATGGGGAAGCGCCTTCTGGACGGTGAAGACGGTGCCCTTCACATTGCTGTCGAAGGTGGTGTCGTAGTGCTCCTCGGTCGTCTGGTCGAGGGGGGCGAACTCGCCGCCGCCGGCGTTGGCGAACAGGACGTCGATGCGGTGTCCGGCGTCGGCGACGGTGGCGTAGAGCCGGTCGAGGTCGGCCAGGTTCGCGCTGTCGGCCTGTACCGGGGTGACGTTGCCGCCGATCTGCTCGGCGGCCTTGTCGAGGGTCTCCTTGCGGCGTCCCGTGATGTAGACGTGGGCGCCTTCCTGTGCGAAGCGCTGGGCCGTGGCCAGCCCGATGCCGCTGGTGCCGCCGGTGATGACGACCGTCTTGCCGTCCAGCTGTCCCATGATGTCTCTCCTGTATCCGTGGCGAAAGAAGATGATGCGTCAACCATCTAGATGATACGTCACCTATTTTGTTTTCGCTGGCTCAGTGGTCCATCGCGGCATGCGTGTGTGTGCTTCGCCGAAGTGTCCGGCTGTCGCATCGCGCCGTGCGAAGATGCCGCCCGGTTCATCCGCGTCCGCGCGGGACGCTGCTTCCCCTGGCGGCACCCGCCGTGGCGCTGGTCGTCAGCGCCAGCCGAGTTCCGGCGCGACGTGCGTCAGGATGCTGTCGACGACATGCGCGTTGTAGTCGACACCGAGCTGGTTGGGCACCGTGAGCAGCAGGGTGTCGGCGGCGGCGACGGCCTCGTCCTCGGCGAGCTGCTTGACGAGCACGTCGGGCTCTGCGGCGTAGGACCGGCCGAAGATGCTGCGTGTGCTGGGATCGATGTAGCCGATCTGGTCCGTCGAGTTGCGGTCCCGGCCGAAGTACGCGCGGTCCCGCTCGTCGACGAGCGGGAAGATGCTGCGGCTGACCGACACTCGGGGGGCGCGGGTGTGCCCCGCGGCGCGCCATGCCTCGTGGTACGCCTCGATCTGCTTGCGCTGCTGGACGTGGAGCGGCTCGCCGCTCTCGTCGTCCTTGAGGGTCGAGCTCTGCAGGTTCATCCCGAGCCCGGCGGCCCAGGCCGCGGTGGCGTTCGAGCCGGAACCCCACCAGATGCGGTCCCGCAGCCCCTCGGAGTGCGGTTCGATGCGCAGCAGGCCCGGCGGATTGGCGAACATCGGCCTGGGGTCGGGCTGTGCGAACCCCTCTCCCCTGAGCACCTCGAGCAGTTCCTCGGTGTGTGCGCGAGCGAGGTCGGCGTCGGTTCCGCCCTCCGGCGGCCGGTACCCGAAGTGCCGCCAGCCGTCGACGACCTGCTCCGGTGAGCCCCGGCTGAGGCCGAGCTGGAGCCGGCCGCCCGAGATCAGGTCGGCCGCGCCCGCGTCCTCCGCCATATACAGGGGGTTCTCGTAGCGCATGTCGATCACGCCGGTGCCGATCTCGATCCGGCTGGTGCGCGCGCCGATCGCCGCGAGCAGCGGGAACGGTGAGGCGTGCTGCCGGGCGAAGTGGTGAACCCGGAAATAGGCGCCGTCCGCCCCCAGCTCCTCGGCGGCGACCGCCAGGTCGATCGCCTGCAGCAGGGAGTCCGCCGCGGAGCGCGTCTGCGAGTGCGGCGACGGCGTCCAGTGCCCGAAGGACAGGAACCCGATCTTTTTCATACCGCTTTCAACAATCGGTGACCGTGTTCATTCCGCTGACCTGGTGGCCCGGCCGGGCGCGGGCGCAGAAGTCCCGGCGACTGCTTGCGTGAACCGACTCCGGTCTCCGCGGAGACCCGGGATCTTCCGCGGAAACCCCGGGATCTTCGCGAAGACCCCGGGATTCTCCGCGAGGACCCGGGACGGACGACTCGACACACCGTGCGGTTCGCGAGGCCGGGTTGGCGGCCGGTGCCCTGGTTCGTGAGGCCTTCCGCCCATACCGGTTGTGCACGCCGAATGAGGCCTCTGGGAACGGTGGGCGCCGCCTGTGGGGATCCCCGATTACTTGGATCGACTGGATTACTTGGTGTCGATCTTCTCGATGACCGTGTCGGTGATCTCCGCGAGGAGGGTGATCTGGCCGGGCGAGAGGTGGTCGAGGAAGAGGCGCCGGACGTCCTTGACATGCTGTGGCGCGGCGGCCTCCAGGGCGGCACGGCCGGCCGGGGTGACCATCATGTACGCCCCACGTCCGTCGTCGATGCACTCCTCCCGGGCGACCAGCCCGCGCTTCGCCATGCGTGCGAGTTGGTGCGACACCCGGCTCTTCTCCCACCCGAGCACCTTCGCGAGTTCCAGCACGCGCAGTCGGTCGCCGGGTGCGCGGCTCAGCTCGGCGAGCACGGGATAGTCGGTCGCGGACAGCCCGAACTCGCTCTGCAGCGTCCGTCCGGCCTGATTGACCAGCAGGTCGTGCATGCGCAGCATGCCGCGCCAGGCTCGTTCCTCGACGGGACTCAGCCAGCGGGGTGCTTCCTCCTCCATGGCCCCACCCTATGAGAAGGTTGACCCTTCCACCATCCTGCCCGCGAGGCCTCGGACGACTGTTCGTTCTCGAGCGACCATGCCGTCAAGGCTTTCGTCCCCGTGGCCGCTCCGCTGACCACCAGCCGCCGCCTGGGGGCGCTGGTCCTGCTCGCGGTGCCCCCGCCCGTGCGAAGGCGCGGCCGGTCATCTCGTCGGCTCACGGCGGCGGGCCGGGTCGGCGGCCGACGGCGCGCCGATGTCGGGGAGTGTGCGTCTGTGTCTGTCGGCCCGGGGCGCCCGGTCAGGTCCGCTTGCGCGGGTGCAGCACAGCCAGATATGTGATACATCAACTATATGCATCGCGTGGATGAAGCGCGAACTTGGCAAGGAAGGGGGCGAGTCGTCATGTCGAACGCCGTTGTCATGACTGGGTACGGTCCGCCGGACGTCCTGAAGTGGGCGGAGGTTCCCATGCCGGAGCCCGGTGACGGGGAGATCCGGATCAGGGTCCGTGCTGCGGGGGTGGGCCCGACCGACCTGGACATCCGGGCCGGTCGCCTCAGGTTCCCCCTGCCTCCGGACCCCGTGCTGGGCTACGAGGTGGCCGGCGTCGTAGATGCCGTCGGTCCCGGCGTCGCGGGCACGCGCGTCGGCGACGAGGTGGCCGCCCTCCTCTTCGGCCGCGGCGGCTACGCCGAGTACGCGGTGGCCTCGATCTGGACGCACAAGCCGGAGTCGGTGTCATGGGTGGACGCCGCCGCGCTTCCGAGTTCGGTGGAGGCCGCGGACGGTGTTCTCCGGCAGCTGCGGGTCGAGAGCGGAGAGACGCTTCTGCTTCTCGGCGGGGGCGGTTCGGTGGGCGTGATCGCGACACAGCTGGCGGTCGCCCGGGGCGTGAAGGTCATCAGTGCCGTGGGCGCGCGGGACGAGGACCTGGCCAGGGAGCTGGGAGCATCGCCGGTCCGGTACGGCTCCGGTCTCGTGGCCGCCGTCCGGGCCCTCGGGTCCGTGGACGCCGTCTTCGACGCGGCCGGCAAGGGAGCGCTCGCCGACGCCGTGGAACTCGCCGGAGGGCCGCAGCGTGTCATCACCCTGTCCGACCATGCGGCGCCCGAGTTCGGAGTCGTGCTCTCGGCGCCCACGGCGGACCGCGCTCCCGGCGCTCTGGACGAGGGCATGGCCATGCTGGCCGAGGGGCGGCTGCGCATGAAGGGCCGCAGGCCCATGCCGTTGCAGGAGGCCGCCGAGGCGCATCGCCTGCTGGAGAGCGGGGACGTGCGGGATCGCATCGTTCTCACCGCCGACTCGTGATCCGGCCACCAGCTCTCGGCTCGGGGCTTCCGGTACGGCCGTGAAGGAGGCCCCCCGGGGGGGTTCGTAGGCGGAGCCTCCCGGGTTGGGCCGGAAGCCGGTCCCGGCCGTACCGCCCCGCCCTGGCGACTGCGAAGGCCTGCGGCGGGCCGGTGCCGCCGCAGTCCTTCGCAGTCGGACGGCGTCAGACCGATCCGAGCAGGCCGTCGAGGATGCCCTTCTCGGCAAGGTGGAAGACGAGACCGCCGACGGGAGCGAGAACGGGGCACAGCCAGTAGCGGTACACCCCGGCGCGCGCCAGGTAGGCGGTCAGAAGGGCGGTGAGCAGCGCGCCGACGGTCAGGAAGACGGTCGCGTCTCCCCAGTAATGGAGCACCAGCCCGAACCAGAGCCCCTCGCCCAGCACCACCATCGTGATGACCGCCCCGGCCACCGCCCGCAGGTCCCCCTGCCCTCGCCGTACTGTCCAGCCGGCCCATCCCAGCAGGGGCCCTCCGGCAAGTCCCGCCACCGACCACACGGCGGCGGTCCCGAGCCCTCCGCTCCCGAAGGTGCCGCCGAGCGTGGACGCCGTGTAGTAGCCGCCGCAGGTGGCGAGCATCATCAGCGCCCCGCCCCAGACGGCGAGTTGCCGACTCCGGATCAGGGCGCCGGCCGCGGCGGTCCAGATGATCCAGGTGGACGTCGAGTTGGTCGCCCGGTCCAGCAGGGGCGTCATCCCGTGCAGGCCGTACGTCGCCCAGCCGAGCAGCAGTCCGAAGGCGGTGGTCGCCGTGAGAACGATGACGGGGGCGTCGCGCCGGAGGGCGGTTGTGGAAGCCATGCCCCAGCACTATACATGCGAAGTATACACTCAGTGTTTAGTTCGGTGTTTTAGTAGCCAAGGAGGGCTCGGCTCGTCTGTCACGTACCACCTGTCTCTCCCCCTGGACGGCAGGGCCGTGACCGTGGACCGTTCCGCTGTACCTGAACCGGTGGGGGAGAGCGCCGGCCGGACCGGACGGGCTCGCGAGGCGATGTCGGCCGCCCGGCCGGCGTGGGCGGCCCGGCTCAGCTCCTCACCTCACCGTCGGACTCGCCGACACCGTGCTGTTCGCCGGCGGAGTGAGGACGACCTGCGGCTGGCCCGCGACCGCGGGCGGCGGGGTCAGGGACTGGGCCGGGAGGTTGGGTGAGGTGGTCTCCTGGGCGAGGGCCTGGCTGAAGTCGACCAGGCCGGTCTTCTCCACGACCGTGATGTGGTCCAGGACGGTGTCGTTCGCCTGGTCGGCCAGGGCTCGGACCAGCGAGTTCCTCGTGGTGCTGCGGACGCTCGCGATCGTGGTGAGGAGTTGTCCGTTCGTCGCGCGCAGGGTGGTGGCCAGGTCCGTGTCGAACTGCTTGCCGTTCTCGCCGTTCAGCCGGGACTCGAAGCCCTGCTGTTGTGGTGACGGCTGGTTGGGCAGCGTGATGCCCAGCTGATCCGCGACATTGCGGCAGGCGGCGTCCAGGGAGGCGTCCCCGGCGACCAGTCGCCTCCCGGCGTTCCTGACCGCCTTCGTCGTCCCCTTCTTCGACGCCTTCTGGCCGACGGGGTACTCCCACAGTCCGGCCGAGCGCACCTTGACCACGAAATCCCGGTCGGCTTCCGTCAGCGGTCCGGTCGCCGGGGTGGCGACGACCCGTTCGGGTGCGCTGCTGATCTTCTGGACTCCGAGCATGGCGGGGTAGAGGAGGGAGCCGAGGGTGAAGCTGAGCGCACCACCCACGAAGAGAGTTCCCGCCGCCTTCCGTGAAACGAGCACCGTGTCTCCTGATCCGGTTCTTCGGATCCCGCACGCACAGACATACGGATGAGAGGGTTCCGTAGAACCTTTTGGGCTCGTCATGGGTTCGTAAAGCCGGGCTGGTGGGTTCCCCCGCAGCGTGGGGCCGCAACTCGGGTTGAGGTGTGCATTTGACGCGCATGTCCGCCCGGTGGCGCGAAGAAGGGCCGTTCGGCCCTATCGGAGCCGGGTGCCTCACGGCCGACCATGGGGCGGCGACCGGGAAGGGCCAGGTCCACTCCCGCACTTCTGGTCCTTCCCGGCTCGCCGACGACACCGACTGACGGGGAGGACGCCGTTCGGGCCACGAGACACAGCAGTCGAGGACAGCGCTGCTGCGCTGCCGCGTCCCATTGCCGTGACAGACGGGCAACTGGATGTGCGGCGCGGGCGCGCCCCGGTCTGCCCGGACGGAGTGGGCGGACGGGGCGGGTCGCCCGCAACGACTACGCCGTCGCCCTGTCAGGTCCGTAGGCGCGTTTGCGGGCCGTGCGGTAGACGGCCTGGCTGGATTTGGCGCGGGTGAGTGCGGCCAGGTCCTCGAAGAAGTTGAGGTAGGCGTACGGGTCGCCGCGCACTTGACGCTCCGCCAGGGCGTACGGGCGTACCACCTCCCAGGTGCGCAGGAGTCGGTAGTGGGTGGCCAGGAAGACCAGGTCCTCGTCGACGACGCGGAACGCCACCAGGTAAGCGAGCATCTGGTAGAAGGCGCACACCTGGTAGACGTCGTCGCGGATGGGCTGTTCGAGGCCGCTGATGCCCAGGTCGGCCCCCTCTCCCGACGCGAGGTCCGCCCATAATCGCTCTTCGCGGTGTACGAACTCGGCCGACCGCCACTCCCTGAAGAGGTCTAGTACGAGCGGCAGTTGGTTGGAGTTGTTCATCAGGCGGATCTGGCGCAGGGTGAGCAGGAGGGTCACCCCGATCGCGGTCATCGAGAGGAGCAGTGTCACCACGTTGACGAGCAGCGTCTCGCTGTCCATCCGTCAAGACTGGCATCGGGGTACGCGGGTGACAACGGTGGGGACGACAAAGCCGAACCGGGATGTGGGGGGGCGAACATGGCGACGGCTCTGGTGGTGCAGAACGCCGAGTACGGAGGGCCCGGGCGGTGGGGCCGGTGGCTGGCCGAGGGCAGGGTGGGCGTGGAGGTGGTGCGGGGGTATGCGGGGGAGGTGCTGCCGGGGCGGCTGGAGCATCAGGGGCTGGTGGTGCTGGGCGGGGCGATGCTTCCGGACGACGACGAGCGGGCGCCGTGGCTACCGGGTGCGCGGGCGTTGATGAGGCAGGCGCTGGACGGGGGCGTGCCCGTGTTCGGGATCTGCCTCGGGGGCCAGATGCTCGCGCAGGTGGCGGGCGGAGAGGTGGCGGGCGGGTACGGCGAGCCGGAGTTCGGGAGCACCGTGCTGACCTTGCGGGCGGAGGCTGCCGAAGACCCGCTGTTCCGGGGGCTGCCAGAGCGTCCTACGGCGATCGAGAACCACGTGGACGCCATCGTGCGGCTGCCCCCGGGGGCGCACTGGCTGGCCAGCAGCGAGCTGTGCCCCTATCAGGCGTTCCGGGTCGGTGACGCGGCCTGGGGCGTGCAGTTCCATCCGGAGACCGGACCGGAGCGCATCGCGCAGTGGCCTGAGGGCCGGGCCGAGCGATATGGAGTGGACCGGGAGGAACTGCGCCGGGTGGCGGTGCGGGACGACGCGGCCGCGGCCCCGGTGTGGCGCGAGGTGGCGCTGCGGTTCGCCGCGCGTGTCAGGGGCGATGGTGCCGCGTAGCAGCCTCACATCTGCGGGTCCACCGAGCGCAGCATTCCCAACCAGCCCTGACTCTGGCGGAGTTGTTCGTCCGTGATGGGGTCCGGGCTGAAGTGCATCAGGCTGTTGCGGAAGTTGCGGCATTCCTCCAGTGCCGCGAGGAGGTATTCCTGGTCGATGCCCCGGCCGAGCGCCGCCCAGTTCTCCGGGACCCGGAGCAGACCCTCCTCCGCAGCCTCCGCCTGCCCATGAGGAGTTCACCCGGCGCTTGCGTGAGGCCGACCGACCAGGCACCCGCCAACGGGAGAGCCCTGCCGTCCGTAAGGAACCGGCAGGGCTCTCGCGTTTGTACGAGCGTCAGAAACCCCGCTGGACGAAGCCCACCCATGCCTCACGCGACACCGTGAGGACGGGCCCGGTGACGGCTTTGGAGTCCCGGACGTGCACAACTGCCGTAGCAGCCGCGACCTCTACGCACTGACCGCCCTCGGCTCCGCTGTGGCTGCTCTTGAACCAGGCGAGGCCGGATGCCACGGTCGAGGACTCAGCGTTGTTCATAGCGATCCCAGCAACCCTTCGATCAGCTCCAATGACTCTCGTGAGGCGAGAGCCTGTGATCGGATGATCCCATAGCGTGCGGCAGCGAGAGTCGTCTGCGCGGGGTCGGTCTGAAGGGCGCTGGTTCCCTGCGCTTCCGCGTACACGAACTTCTTCCCGTCCTGCCGCGAGACGACTGTAAACGGCCCGTCCACGCCCGCGTGTTGCTCGCAGTCAAGCGGCATCACCTGGATCTGGACGTTGCGCTTCTGACCGATCAGGAGGAGCTGCTCCAACTGTCCGCGCAGCACATGCCTTCCGCCGAGACGTCGCCGCAGCACCGACTCGTCCAACACGAAACCCAACAGGGGTAGGGGCCGCCGGTCGAAGATGTCCTGTCGGGCCAGGCGAGCCGCCACCCGCTGCTCGATGGTTTCCCCGTCCAGGGGCGGGCGCCGCATTTCAAGAAGCGCCCTCATGTATTCCTCGGTCTGGAGCAGGCCGTTGACGACGAGCGTGTCATACATGAGCAGCTCAACGGCCTCCTTCTCCAGCGCCGCCATCCCCTGGAAGAACACCGGATACTGCGCCCGCTCCAACTGCTCCTTCCACAGACACAGCAACCCGTCCGCACCCAGCACCTCATCGGCCCGGTCCACCGCCCGAGGCGACGGAATCCTGCGCCCCTGCTCGAACGAGGCGACCGTCGCGGCCGAGTACCCGATCCGCCTGCCGAACTCCGCGCGGTCCAGCCCCGCCCGGGTCCGCAGCGTCTTCATCGTCTGCCCGAACGCAACCACCACGCGCGCCGCCTCGTCCTCGGGCCGCCGTCCCGCCCCGTCGTCCGCGTCCCAGCCGTCCCCGAGGCCCACCGCAGTCTCGCCCTCCGCCACCCCGACCGCCGTACCCTCCGACACCGACCACCGCCCTCCCCGGCCCAACGCCCCCGCAGGGATCGCCGTCACGCCGCGCGCCTCGTACCCGTATTGGCACCGCGCGTACAGTCGCCCGCGCCGGTGCGTGACTCATTCGTAACGCTACGCGACCGCTGACACCGTTATCCGTCCAACGGCGAGGTCCGTCAGGTCAGCCTGCCGTACCTCGGTGGTGTGCCGGTCGACAGGACGTGCCGTATCTCCGTCGCGACCCGTCGGCGCAGGCTGAGGTCGGAGTCCTGGGAGAGGAACCCGCGATGACAGGTGGAGACGACCCGCTCGTGCAGTGCCAGCCGCTGGTTCGTCGGGTCGTCGGCCGGGTCTTCCGGGGCGTACACGTCGGTCGCGTAGCCGCCCAGCAGGCCGCTCCCCAGGGCGTCGAGCACCGCCGCCGGATCGACGAGCCGCCCCCGGGCCGTGTTCACCAGCAGGGCTCCGGGGCGTGCGTGGCGGAGCAGATGACGGTCGATCAGTCCCTCGGTGGTGTCGTCGAGGGAGGCGTGGACCGTCACCGTGTCCGACTGGCCGAGGAGTTCCTGGAGGGTGTCGGTCGGACGCACGCCGTGTGCCGTGAT
Organism: Streptomyces sp. NPDC001714; assembly: GCF_042892755.1. Taxonomy (NCBI): domain Bacteria; kingdom Bacillati; phylum Actinomycetota; class Actinomycetes; order Kitasatosporales; family Streptomycetaceae; genus Streptomyces; species Streptomyces sp. NPDC001714. The sequence goes on along the minus strand of NZ_JBIAUL010000004.1, from coordinate 97,477 downwards.
CGCGTCGGGGTGAACCGCGGGGTCGTAGGCGAGCACGGTGCCGTAGAACAGGCTCGCCTTCCTGGCGACAGCACTGCCTATGCGGCCGAACCCGATGATCCCCAGCGTCGACCCGCCGAGTCTCCTGGGGGCGCGGTCGGCGCGGGTGTCCCACTGTCCGCGGCGGATGATCCTGTCCTGGGTGCAGATCCCGCGTTCCAGGGCGAGCATCAGCGCCAACGCGTGGTCGGCGGTCTCCTGGATGCAGTAGTCCGGCACGTGGAACGAGGGGATGCGCAGTTCGCGCAGTGCCGCGAGGTCGATGTTGTCGGTGCCGACGCCCTGCCGGGCGACGACCTTGCAGCGTCCGGCGTCCGCGAGGGCGGCGATCAGGTCCCCGGTGAGCCGGGCGCGGTGGACGACCACGGCATCCGCCGTACGGAGCCAGTCGCGGAACCGGGGTCCGGAGGTCTCGAAGCCCTCCTCGCCGTCCTCGCGCGGCAGCCCCAACCGGATCTCCGCGGCGGCTCCGAACACGTCCCGTTCCACGGCGTCCCGCGCATCGTCGCCGCGGTCGGCTCCTGCTCCGGAGTCCGCCGCCGTTTCGCCGAGCGCCCAGGACGGGTCGGTGTAGGCGACAATCACCTTGGTCACGTCTCTCCTCGGTGGTCAGGCCGGCCAGATGACGACGCCGGCGTCGGTGACGGTGCACAGGCCGCCGTCCGCACGCCGCCACCAGCGGTTCCCGGCGGCGTCCCGGAAGGCGATGTCCACGTACGGCCGGGCGCCGATGGGCGTCGTGGAGGCGAGGTTCGTGTCCGTCTCCTCGCCGGGGCGCATGAGGAAGACCGATCTGACGCAGGTGCTGCCGTCGACGGACGGGCTCTGCCCGAGCTGTTCCCCGCTGACCCGTACGACCACGTCGAATATCGGCTCGTCTCCGGCGTTCCGGCAGATGACGTGGATGTCCCGGCCCGACCAGTCCTCCGGCCAGGCGCACACGCCGGAGACCCGGTCGCGGGCGGTGTGCTGCGACTGCTCGCGTCGCTCGGCCTCCAGTGCGCGCACTCTGGCCCGGTCGCGCCGCAGTGTCTCGAAAGCCGCGGTGAGCACGGCCACGTTGCCTATCGCGCCGACCCAGTCGGGCACAGATCCCCAGTCCGTCACCCAGTGCACCCCCGTGCCCTCTCGTCGGTGGCTACTCGAATCTTCGCCGGGCCCGCTGGCCCGCGCCCGGCTGGTCGTCCAGTGGGTCCGCCTTCGCCCAGATCTCGTTGTAGAGGATCATGAAGGGGATGATGAGGGACCACTCCGTGCCGTTCTCCACGATGAGCTGGGGGCTCTGCCAGCCCTGGGCGTTCTGGCCGTTGCCCAGAATGACCTCGTGGCCGTAGTGGGACAGGATGAGCTGCCGTCTGTCGATGATGACCACCCGGAACAGCGAACGGTCGTTCATGAGGCGGACGCTGAGGGTCCGGGCGAAGGCACGCTGCAGCTCTGCCAGGGAGTCCAGAGCACGCTCGTCGGTGTTCCGGGAGATCAGGAACCTGACCTCGCCCTCCCGCCGTGACAGCCGTTCCAGCTCCGTGGCGAACCAGGTCTCCGAACGCCACTTCCCTGCACCGTAGCCCATGAAGTGCAGGGACGTCTGTGCCTGGCGCATGCACGTCTCCGGCCGGACCAGCTCCTCGGTCAGGGTCTCCGTTCCGCCGACGACCCCGAACATGCTGAGCACCCGTGCGAGTCGTGCGAGCTCCTGTACGCCGTCGAGGGGGCTCCGTTCCTGGGTCATGTCTCGGCGCTGGACCGTGAGCCGCCGCCGAGGACGGTCTTCTCCAGATGGTCGAGGTCGGCCGCCCCGAACCCGTCGGTGTTGTCGAGCACAAGGTCCGCGCAGTCCCGTACCCGCTGGGGCGAGGACGCCAGACGGGCCGCCAACTCGACCGGGTCGCACAGGAGTTCCGGCGATCGTGCCAGCAGCCTCGCCCGCCTGACCTCCGGATCGCACACCACGAGGACCTTGCAGAGCCGGTCCAGCGGTTCGGTGCCGGGCCGGATGCTCGACGCGTTCTCGATCAACGCGTCGTTGCCGCCGAACACCCCGATCCCGTGTGGGGGCACGCGAGGGAAGGCGTAGTGCTCGGCTCTCTCCGGGCCGAGCACCTTCTGCCAGCGCAGCAGCAGCTTTCCCTCGGAATCCAGGCGGTCGAGTTCGGCCGCGGTCACCGACCTGTTCTCCCAGGGGGCGTCGTCCTTTCGAGCGGGACGAGTGGTCAGCCGGCCGGGAAAGACGACATCAGGCCTGTTTCCCAGACGACTTCGCAGGATCCCGAGAAGTGTCGATTTCCCGGCTCCTGAGGCACCCAGTACGACGGCGCCCGCGCGCCCCGGGAATTCCACCGTGGATCACTCTTCCGGGAGGCTCAGGTAGCGGAGCAACTGAAGGGCGCTGCGGTCCTCGGAGATGCGTCCGTCGAGAGCGGCCCGGGTCACTTCCTCCTTGGAGTACCAGGACGTCGAGATGTCCTCGCCCGCTTCCAGGCTCTGCCCCGCACTGAGCACGTCCCACCGCGTGGCCACGAAGTAGTGCAGGTCCCACTTGACGGTGGCCCCGCACACGGACGTGGCCAGGTGGCGGAGATCGAGCGGTTTCAGGCCGACCTCCTCCTCGGACTCGCGGACGGCCGCCTTCTCCGCCGCCAGCCGCTCGTCGGCCGCCGTCCGCAGGAACCGCTCGTACTCCGGGAGCGTGTCGAACACCTTGCCGCCCGGCAGGCGCAGGTCGTAGGCGTCCAGTTCGTGCCGGTACTCGGTGGTCAGCAGGATCCTGTCCCCGGCGTCGAAGACGATCCGCGTGCCAGGGCCCCTGCGGGCCAGTTCGAAGACCTTCCGCCGCCCCTCGACGGAGACGTCCTGCTCCACGATCTCGATCAGCCTGCCGCGGTAGGTGATGCGCTCGTCATCCACCTGGATCGCGTTCACGTGCCCGTTCTCTCCTGTCTCTGGTCAGTATCCCTGCCCGGCCCAGATGCGATCGGTCGTCGCGGCTTCCCTGGGCCGGGAGTGTCTCTTCATCGCGGCCGCCAGTCTGCCGTCGTGCTCGGCGAGCAGTGCGACGGCCTCGCGGTGGGCGGGGGTGTCGTACGACGACGACGCGTCGACGCTCTCCAGGGCCGCGAGTACGGCCTTGTCGTCGATCTCCCCGGCGGCCGCCTCGGCGAGCCGTCCGATCATCGCGGCGGTGAGAGCCTCAGCGGAAATGCGGGCGTCCCACTCGCCGCCGGCGAACACCTCGTCACGAAGCGCCTCGATGGCCCGTCGGTCGTACAGATACCAGCGGAACTCCGTGCTCCCGAGTTCCTCCCAGAGCCGCCACGCGCCCGACGGGTAGACGTTGAAAGGGGCGAAGGCCTGCACGGGATTGTTGAACTGGTCGTTGTAGATGTGGGACACGAAGGCAAGGTATTGCGCCGGCAGCGGCGGAGTGGCTTCGCCGGTGCCGGCGAAGGGTGAGGCGTCGACGTACGACCTGATGCGCTCCCGCTCTTCGAGCAGTCGTGTCTCCACATATCCGGCCGGTTCTTTCTCCTCGCTTCCGGCGGACCAGTAGACCCGGCTGGCCGCCGCCGCGACCGGCGCGGCCTTCGCGATGCTGTGCGCGTAAAGCCGGTGGTAATAGGCGGGGCGCCGGTCCATCTGAGGGAAAAGGGAGCAGTCCACGGCCCGGTAGTCATGGCCCGAGACACGTAACAGATTTGCCGCGAAATGAATGTGCGTCATGCTGTCCATGCGGCCTCCAGCTTTTTTCCGCGGGGATTCTTCCTGGACAACGCGCGACGGCGGGGAGCCGAGCGTAGCGCAGCCGCAGTGAAGGGGCACAGAGGTCGTACCCGTACCGGCGTCGTGCGTACAACGGCGTTCGTCGGTGCGTCACCACTGGTCACGCTACGCCACCGTCGGGACCCTTATCGGCATGACGAGCAACCCCCACAGCTCCACTACCCCCGCCCAACTCGACGCCCTCACCGTGCACTTGTCCACCGCACCCGACGGCTCCGCCGACCATGCGTTCGAGATGCGGTTCACCTCCCCCCCGCGCGGAGCGCGCCTCGCCCGCCGCCTCACCGCCGTCCGGCTCGACGCCTGGGGCATCCCGTACGACACCACACCCCACGACGACATCGTGCTGATCATCGCGGAGCTGACCGCCAACGCCGTACGGCACGGGCATGTCCCCGGCCGTGACTTCCACCTTCGGGTGCACGCGCCGGCCGACGCCGGCCTCGTACGGGTCGAGGTCAGCGACACCCGCGCGGAACGCGTCCCGCGCAGCCTGGGCACGGCCGGTGCCGAGGAGGCCGGCCGCGGCCTGCTTCTTGTGGCGCACCTCGCCGCCCACTGGGCCTGGCACCCGCGCCTCGACGGCCCGGGCAAAACAATCTGGGCGGAGTACACACTTCCGGCGCCCGAGGTGGCTGGACGGTGAGGGGCGCGGACGGATACGTACCCGCGCCACAACGCGTGCGGGGGCTGGAGGAGGAGACGGCCATGTCCCACGCCAACATCCGCATCTCCGCCGAAGCCCGTGACCGGCTCGCCCGGACAGCGTCCTCCGAAGGCATGTCCCTGCGGGGCTGTCTGCCCCAACTCGCCGAGACGCTGATCACTCCGGAGGAGCGCGCGGAGCGGGCCGAGCAGGCTCGGGCTGCGCGCTTGTTTCGTCCGACCGTATGCGGCCCGGCACGGCGGAGCACCTGTCGAAATGCACACCGCCGCTCGGATTGAACTCCGCGACGGTTCTTGATCGTTGCGGTACGCACTCGGAAGGGGGCTGAACAGATCCTCCTCGGTGGCGTCGTAGAACTGGCTCTGTGGCATACGTCAAAACGTGCTTGATCGCCCTGCTGGACACAGCCGAGGTCAGCCGCGGGAACAGGGCGTTGTGACGCTCTCTGCGGGCCAGTCCAGCACGGTGAGCTCGGGCCATTGTTCCTGCCACCGCGCTGTCTTGGTCTCATAGACCGAGCGAGGGGCGAGTACGGGGTTCGGCCGGACGACGAGGTTGAACACGTCCGAAAGGCCGTGCGGCGCGTACACGCGCCACCGGCCGTCGGTCTCCAGCCGGACTCCCAGACAGCACGTCGTGGCGGCGAAGCTGTCGATCGCCGCCTCGGTGGAGTCGTACGGCGGACACGCCACTCCGAACTTGTCCTCGTACCAGAGGTGAACCCGTGCCTCGTTCCGGATCTCGACCTCTGCCGGAAGGTCGGCGAACACCTCCCGGCCGGTCCTGATCACGGCGTCCTCCGCTTCCCAGGACAGCCGGCCGGCGTCGAAGTAGAAGACGTCGTAGTCCTTGATGCCGTGGGTCGGCGGTCTGTCCGTGACCACGTTCCACACGGTCTGGAACAGGCATCCCGCCGTCACGTACCACCCAGGCAGATCCAACCTCGCGGTCCGCGCCAGCACCTCCGTCAACACGTCGTTCCGCGACAGCACCGCACGCAGGGAATCCAGTTGCTCGTCGAGAGGGAGTCGGCTGATCACCGTCCCTGCGTACCACACGGTTCACCCGGGAAGGTACGCGCGTGTCAAGTGGGAGCGGCGATTCTCGCCGGCCGAAGCACCGGAACCGGCGGATGTCCCGGTAGCGGTCGCGGAGCACGCCACGCCCGGGACAACTGATGCTGGACGGGTCCCTGTGACGCAATGGACTGCTCGACCACGCACAACCTTCCGGAACGCCGCCGGTCTAAACAGGCACACACCTACGCGAACTACCGGGGGGTAGTCATGCGACGACTGGGTACTGCACTGGCCGCGATGTTGCTGGCGGGCGGCGGCCTGCTGGCCGGCACTGTTCCGGCGGTGGCCGCGACGACGGCCGTGGACTGTGCCGTGACGTGGGGAAGCCTGGACAAGACCGGTGACTCTGCTGCCGGCAGGCGGCTGACCGACGTACGGACCGGACAGCACGAGTGCTTCGACCGGCTGGTCTTCGATGCCGCGGGCACGTCGGCCGCCCCGATCGGCTACTCCGTCCGCTACGTCGACGTACTGCACCAGGACCCGAGCGACGTCGTGGTTCCGATCAAGGGCGGAGCCATTCTGGAGATCTCGCTGTTCTCCCCGCGCTACGACCCGGCGACCGGCCAGCCCTACCCGTCGCTGCCGTCCGTCGACGTCACCGGGTACCGGACCTTCCGCGAGTTCAAGGTCACGGGCGGCTCCGAGGGCTACACCCAGGCGGGCCTGGGCGTCCGCGCCCGGCTGCCGTTCCGGGTCTTCCAGACGGCCAACCATCTCGTGGTGGACGTGGCCCACACCTGGTGACCCCGTACGGCGGCCGGGGTGTGTTTCCACCGAGGCCGACAGGGATTCGCTGGAGAGCCGGTAGTGCATCCCGCCGGCTCCGCGCGGTTCGTGGTTGACGCCAACACGGCTGCAGAGAAGCGGCGACGGGTACGACGACGGGATTCCCCGGCCGGCGGCTCGGGGCAGTTCTTGGCGGTCAGCAGCGGGCGGCTGGGGACGGCGGGAGGCCGGGCCGAACACAACGGCGGCTTGGCCGGCGTAAGGAGTTCGGCCCAGGTCCTCACCCCGCTGACAGACTCGGGCGGAAGGCTGAAGGGCCAGGTCCGTTCACGCACTGGTCCATTCACGCACTTCTGTTCCTTCCGCCACGGTCGACGGGTTCCAGTGACGCCTGCCTGCGCTGGGTGGTCCGCCAGGTCGTGTGCGGTTGCTGGTCGCCGACGGCGCGCAGGAGTCGGAAGCCTTCCTTGAAGCGCGTCGGACCCGGCGGAAGGGCATCCGCTCGCTCGCTTCGGTGTCGAGAGCCGCGGCCAGAAGCTGCCGAGGACCGGACGCCGCTGTCGCAACCGCTTGGAAGGAAGACCTGAACTGGTAAGCGAGAGAAGGGAGTTCGATCGTAGGATGTGCCGCGAATGACGCCCGCCCAGGCCGAAGGACGTACACGACTCATGACCGACCCCGTGCCGACGCCCGAGCCGGCGGAGCGGCAGCAGAAGATCGACACGTCGGTGCCGCACTCCGCCCGTATCTGGAACTACTGGCTCGGCGGCAAGGACAACTACCCCGTCGACGAGGCGGCCGGTGACGCGTACACCGAGGTGTTTCCCGGGATCGTCACCATCGCCCGCTCCAGCCGCGCCTTTCTGCGCCGGAACATCGCGTATCTCGTCTCCGAGGCGGGTATCCGGCAGTTCCTGGACGTCGGTACCGGGCTTCCTACCGCGCAGAACACCCACGAGGTCGCCCAGGGGCTCGCCCCCGACGCGCGGATCGTCTACGTCGACAACGATCCGATGGTGCTCGCCCACGCCCGTGCGCTGCTCACCTCCACCGAGGAGGGCGCGACCGCGTACATCGACGCCGACGTGACGGATCCGGAGCGCATTCTCGAGGTCGCCGCGAAGACGCTGGACCTCGGTCGTCCCACCGCGCTCATCCTCAGCAACATCCTGGGGCACGTCGCCGACTACGAGCAGGCCCGTTCCATCGTCACGCGGCTGATGGACGCCCTGCCCTCGGGCAGTTACCTCTCCGTCAACGACGGGTCGCGCGGCATCGACCCCGTCTTCGAACAGGCCCAGGACGCCTACAACAACAGCGGCGCCGTTCCGTACAACCTGCGCAGCATCGATGAGATCACCGCGTTCTTCGACGGTCTGGAGCTTGTCGAACCCGGTGTCGTCTCGGTGACCGAGTGGCGGCCGGAGTCCGGGTCGGGTGTTCCGCAGGTCGTTGCCGAGCACGGTGGGCTTGCGCGGAAGCCGTGACGGCGGGAAGGGCGGGCGGAGCCCCTCCTGGTCCATCCCGTCGGCCACGGAACTCGGGGCAGCTGCCCAACCTGATCGGCTCCGGGCCCCTCATCGACAACCGCCCTGTCGTGCGCCTCTCCTGGATCGCCTCTCCTAGATCGCCTCGCCTCCCCGGATCGCCCTGCCTAGCATGAAAAGGACGCCGCTGACCCCGGCGGTGTGTGTTCCGCGCCGGCGAAGGGTGAGAGCCGTGAGTACCTCCCACGACGAGCAGAAGCGGTCGGGGTCGGCAGAGCCGGGGGGCGGGGAGCGGGTGGGGCCCAGGCCTGACGGGGAGCCGTTCTTCCATCCGTACCACCATCCCGCCGCGGGCTGGGGCGCCGCCAAGAGCGTGAGCAAGTTCCTGGTGCGGGAGCGGGCGCTCCTGGACGGGCCGCGGGCGATCATGAAGATGAACCATGAGGGGGAGGGGTTCGACTGTCCCGGATGTGCGTGGCCCGACGACACGAAGGGGCTGCGGCTCGATCTCTGTGAGAACGGGGTCAAGCACGTCACCTGGGAGATGACCCGGAAGCGGGTCGGGCGGGAGTTCTTCGCCGCGCACTCCGTCGGGGAGCTGTCCGAGTGGAGTGACTTCGCCCTGGAGGATCAGGGGCGGCTGACCGAGCCCATGGTGTACGACGGCGACTCGGACCATTACGTGCCGATCAGCTGGCGGGACGCGTTCGACCTGGTCGGGGGCGTGCTGCGGGGGCTCGACCATCCGAATCAGGCGTCCTTCTACACCTCCGGGCGGCTCGGCAACGAGGCCACCTTCCTGTATCAGCTCATGGCCCGCGAGCTCGGGACGAACAACCTTCCGGACTGTTCCAACATGTGCCACGAGGCCAGCGGGCGGGCCCTCACCGCCTCGCTCGGGACCGGGAAGGGGACCGTCGACCTGCAGGACTGGGATGCCACCGACGCCCTCTTCATCATCGGCGTGAACGCCGCGTCCAACGCACCCCGGATGCTCACCGCCCTCGCCGCCGCCTACCGACGCGGTGCCCAGATCGTGCACGTCAACCCGCTGATCGAGGCGGCCTCGCGGCGGACGATCATCCCGCACGACTTCCTGGACATGGCGGCCTGCCACTCCACCCGCACCGGAACCCTCGACCTCCAGGTGCGCGTCGGGGGTGACATGGCGCTGCTGCGCGGCATCTCCAAGGCCGTCCTCGACCAGGCCACGGCCGATCCCAAGGCGCTCGACCAGGAGTTCATCGACCGGTACACGAGCGGGTTCGAGGACTACCGGAAGGTGTGCGAGGCCACGTCCTGGGAGGAGATCGAGCGGCAGTCCGGCGTCAGCCGTGCCGACATCCTCCGCGCGGCCCGGGTCTACCGGGACGCCGACCGCAGCATCATCAGCTGGTGCCTCGGTGTCAGTCAGCACGAGCACGGGGTCGACACCGTACGGGAGATCGTCAACGTGCTGCTGCTGCGCGGCAACCTCGGGCGGGAGGGCGCCGGCCCCTCGCCCGTGCGGGGGCACAGCAACGTGCAGGGCAACCGCACGTGCGGGATCGATCACCGGCCGACCGGCCAGTTCCTGGACCGGCTCGCCGCGGTGTGCGAGATCGATCCGCCCCGGGAGCACGGGCTCGACACCGTCGGCACCATCCAGGCGATGCTCCGCGGCGACGTCAAGGTGTTCGTCGGCATGGGCGGCAACTTCGCCCTCGCGGCGCCCGACACCCGGGCCACCTACGAGGCCCTGCGCACCTGCGAACTCACCGTCCAGGTGAGCACCAAGCTCAACCGCAGCCATCTCGTCCACGGCCGGCAGGCGCTGATCCTGCCCTGCCTCGGCCGTACCGAGAAGGACCATCAGCGGTGCGGCGTCCAGGGCACCTCGGTCGAGGACTCGATGAGCATGGTGCATCTGTCGGTCGGGATGAAGAAGCCCGCCTCTCGGCAGTTGTTGTCCGAGCCCGCCGTCATCGCCGGGATCGCCCGCGCGGCGCTTCCCGACAGCACCACGCCCTGGGCCTGGTACGTCGAGGACTACGACCGTATCCGCGACACCATGGCCCAAGTCCTGGACGGATTCGAGGACTTCAACCGGCGGGTGCGGCTGCCGCTGGGCTTCCGGATCCGGCAGCCCGCGCGGGAACTGGTCTTCCGCACGGCCTCCGGGCTCGCCGAGTTCTCCTCGGCGCCGCTGCCCGACGTCGTCCCCGCGCCCGGGACCCTGGCGCTCGGCACCATGCGCTCGCACGACCAGTGGAACACCACCATCTACTCCGACAACGACCGCTACCGGGGGATCAAGAACCTCCGCACCCTCGTCTTCATGAACCCCGCCGACATGCGCGAACGCGGCCTCGGGGAGTTCGATCCGGTCGACATCACCAGCACCGCCAAGGACGGCAGCACCCGCACCCTGAACGGCTACCTGGCCATCCCCTACGACCTGCCCCGCGGCTGTGCGGCCGGGTACATGCCCGAGATGAACGCGCTGATCGCCCTGTGCGACTACAGCGAGCAGAGCGACCAGCCGCTGATGAAGCACATCCGGGCGACGATCGGACCGGCCGCCGCCCTCACTTGAAGGGCCTGAGGGATGTGCCGCCCGCGCCGTCCCGTTCCCGGCCGGGGGCCGGTGCCGCCGGCCGACCGGCCGACGCGGTGCGTCGCCCCTCGCGCAGCCGCCCAGCGGGCCCACTCCTGGTCCAGGGCGCGCCGGCGGACGCCGTACTCCAGGACGAGCCGGCCGCACTCGGCCATCGCGTCGCGGTCCCAGGCCTCCGTATCGCGCAGCGCCACCAGGTTGTCGTACTCCTCGGCCGCGGTGTCCGCGTACCGCAGGAGCCGCTCCGCCGCGTCCTCGGGGGGCAGGGGGACCCGCCGGGAGGCGGCCGACACCACGCCGGCCTCCTGAGGGTTCAGGCGCTCCGCTCCGGCGCCGGACCGGTGAGCGCGTCCCGCAGGCCCGCACCGGCGGCGACTGCCGAACGCCCGGGCGCCACGGTTCTCGAGGCGCCCGGCCGTCATGCCGTCCACGTGTCACGGCCCGAGGTGGTCGTCGATGTCATCGAACGGGCCACCGCCACCGGTTGAGACACCCGGCGGCCCGAGTCATGCATGTGGGACGCCTTGTGTGCGTACGCTGTTCACCGCGCGGAACACATCGGCATCCCCGCGCGCAGCACATCGACGAGAGGTCCGACCGTATGTCCGAGTCACCCGGCACCGAGCTGGCGTCCGCGTACAGCGCGCGGATCGCGCAGGACCTCGAAGCCAACACCCAGGAACAGGACCGCCTCGCCACCGAGATCGCCGCCCTGGAAGAGCAGTTGCGCGCGGTGCGGGAGAACAGGGTGGTGCTGGAACGGCTGCAGCAGGCGCTCACCCCGCAGGCCGCCGCCACGGCCTCCGTACCCGTCTCCGCATCCGGAACAGCGGACGCCGACACGGACGCCGTCGTGCCGCACCAGCGGACCGAGGCCGCGCCGAACCGCCGTGCCGTCGCGAAGCCGAGCCCCGCGGAGACGAAGCCGAGCCTTGTCGAGGCCGTCCACGCCTATCTCGCCCAGCAGGGGGAGCCGCGGTCCGCGACCGACGTCGCCGAGGCGATCAGGGCCGCCCAGCCCGGCCGCACCATCAAGACGACGGTGATCCGTACGACGCTGGAGAACCTGGTCGCCAGGAACCGGGCCCGGCGCACCAAGCAGGGCAGGGCGGTCTTCTACACCCTGTCGACGCCTGAGGGGCCCGAGGCACCGGAGGACGGAGCCGAGTCCTAGGGCATCCGGTCCCGGCCCGCCCCCGGTCGGCCCGGGACATATGTCTCGGACGGGCGGGCCGGGACATGTTCGTCCGCTCGGGAGTCCGGCCTCGGCGCCCTGCGGCGCACACGGCACGGGATCTCCGCCGCCCGCGGAGGTGCCGGGCCGCCGCGTCCTACGCACCATCAAGGGCATCATCCACGAGGCCGTGAAGAGACTGGGGATCAGGAACAGGACCCAGGCCGTGGCGTACGCGATCCGGACCGGCATCTTCTGAACGGGCCCGCGCCCGCACGGCCTTGACGCCGTGTGTCCTACGGCGCGGCCGGCCCCAGCGACCGTTCCGTCACCCCGGCCAGATGCCGCCCGAACACCCCCTCGGCGTCCGGCGTCAGTGTCCGCAGCGCCACCAGTGCCGTGATCACCACGTCGCACAGCTCGCCCTGCACGTCCTCCCAGGTGTGGGTGACGCCCTTGCGGGGGTTCTGGCCGGTCGCTCCGATCACCGCCTGGGCGACCTCGCCGACCTCCTCCGTGAGCTTGAGCATGCGCAGCACGAGTCCGGTCTCGCCGTCGTGCTTCCGGCCGGCGTCCAGCCAGGTCCACAGGTCCTCGATGGAGGTCCACAGGCCGGTGGGACCGCAGGGCGGTGTCCGCTGTTCCGTCATGGCCCGTAGCCTGCCCCGCCGCACCCCGCCGCTACCCCTCACTCCTCTTCACTCCTCTTCACTCCTCCTCACTCCTCTTCGCGCCTCTTCGCTCCTCCTCACGCCTCTTCACTCGTCCTCACCCTTCCTCACTCCTCGAACAGGGCCTCCTGCTCGCCTTCCTTCGTCCGCCGCACCCGCCGGTTCCGGGCGCCGATCACCACCGCCGTCACCGCCGCCGTCACGCCCAGCGCCGCCGGGACCATCCAGCCCCGGTCGAAGACGTGCCCGCACGCGTGGTCCAGGGAGAGCCGGCCGGGGCCCGCGACGGCCAGGCCCGCGGCGGCCAGGCCCAGGGTCGCCGCGTACTCGTAGCCGCCCTCCGCGGCGAAGAAGCCGTTCGGCTGGTGCAGGGCGGTCGCGCCCGCCATCGCCCCGGCCGCCGCGGCCCCCGCCGCCGGGGTCGCGAGCCCCAGCGCCAGCAGCGTTCCGCCGCCCGCCTCCGCGAGCCCCGCCGCCAGCGCGCTCTGCCGCCCCGGCGCGTATCCGGCCGACTCCATGAACTGGCCCGTGCCCTCGATGCCGCCTCCGCCGAACCAGCCGAACAGCTTCTGCGTGCCGTGCGCGGCCAGCACCCCGCCGGTGCCCAGCCGGAGCAGCAGCAGGCCCACGTCACGTCGGTCGTAGCAGGTCACGGGAGCTCCCATCGGCGGCATTCGGATCGCGGGTTTCCACCGTCCCACCCGTCGCACCCCGTCGGCCCGTCCTCGCGGCCGTTCGGGTGGCGGGCGGGTGGCGGGCCGCCGGGACCGGTGTGACGCTGACTGGCATGACGATCAAGACAGCCAAGCTCAGCGACCCGGCCGTGCGGGCCTTCGTCACCGCCGTGAACGCCAGCGACCGCGAGAGCCTCGTGGAACTCCTCACCCCGGACGCGACCATGGCGGACGACGGCTCCGACCGGAACCTCGACGACTGGATCGACCGGGAGATCTTCTCCTCCAACGGCCACATCGACGTCGACAACGAGTCCAACGGCGGCCGCTCCCTGCTCGCCCACTACCGCAACGACAGCTGGGGCGAGATGGTCACCCGCTGGGACTTCACGATCGAGGACGACGGCCGCATCTCCCGCTTCGAGACCGGGCAGGCGTGAAAACCGGCCTGGGAATTCCCTTGTTTTCGCGTGCGCTCCAACTCCTACCGTCTCGGGCATGGAAACCGACAGCACCACCAGGACCCTGGGACGTTCCGGCATCCGCGTCAGCGCGCTCGGCTTCGGCTGCTGGGCCATCGGCGGTGAGTGGCAGGACACCACCGGGCAGCCGCTCGGCTGGGGCAAGGTCGACGACGAGGAGTCCGTACGGGCGATCCACCGCGCGCTCGACCTCGGCGTCACCTTCTTCGACACCGCCGACACCTACGGCACCGGCCACAGCGAGCGGATCCTCGGCCGGGCTCTCGGCAAACGACGCGACGAGGCGGTCGTCGCCACCAAGTGGGGCAACGTCTTCGACGAGGAGACCCGCACCCTCACCGGCCACGACGACTCCCCGGCCCACGTCCGCCGGGCCCTGACCGGCTCGCTGCGCCGCCTCGGCACCGACCACGTCGACCTCTACCAGCTCCACCTGTCCGACGCCGACCCGGCCCGTGCCGCCGAACTCCGGGACGTCTGCGAGGAGTTGGTGGGCGAGGGGTTGATCCGGGCCTACGGCTGGAGCACCGACGACCCCGACCGCGCGGCCGTCTTCGCCCAGGGGCCGCACTGCACGGCCGTCCAGCACACCCTGAACGTGCTCCAGGACGCTCCGCAACTCCTCGACACAGCAGAGAAGTTCGACCTCGCGGCCATCAACCGCGGTCCGCTCGCGATGGGGTTGCTCGCGGGCCGGCGAGCCGGGGCCGAGGCCGGCGACATCCGCAGCAGGCCGCCGGCCTGGCTGCCCGGGTTCGGGGACGGGACCGGGGCCGACCCGGAGTGGGTCGAGCGGATCGAGGCCCTGCGGGAGATCCTCACCAGCGACGGACGGACCCTCGCGCAGGGCGCCCTCGCCTGGATCTGGGCTCGCAGCCCGCGCACGGTCCCGATCCCCGGCTTCCGCTCCGTCACCCAGGCCGAGCAGAACGCGGGGGCGATCGCGAAGGGGCCGCTCACCGCCGGGCAGATGGCCGAGATCGACCGTCTCCTCGGGCGGTGAGCGGCCCCGCGCCGCTCACTGGCCGCGGTCAGTAACCCTGGCCGCCGCCGTACTGCTGCTGGACGTACGGCTGCTGGCCGTAGCCCTGGGCTCCGGGGCGCCGTACGCCGCCGCCTGCTGTCCGTCGTGTCCGGCCGCCGCCTGCTGCGCGTACCGCTGCCCGCCGCCCTGCTCGGTGAGGGTGATCTGGCCGGCCTTGATGGTGGCCAGGCGTGGGGCGCGGCGGGCGATGGAGGAGTCGTGGGTGACCATGATGAAGGTCAGCCCGTACTCGTGCCACAGGCCCTCGAGCAGGGCCATGATGTCGTCCCGGGTGCCCTCGTCGAGGTTGCCGGTCGGCTCGTCGGCGAGGAGCACCTTCGGCTTCTTCACCAGCGCGCGGGCGATCGCGACGCGCTGCTGCTGGCCGCCGGAGAGTTCGGAGGGGGCGTGCCCGAGGCGCTCGCCGAGGCCCACCGAGCGCAGGGCCTCCGCCGCGCGCTCCCGGCGCTCGGCCGGCTTGATGCCGAGCGGGACGAGGGCCGTCTCGACGTTCTCCTGCGCGGTGAGCGTCGGGATCAGGTTGAACGCCTGGAAGATGATGCCGATCTTCTCGGCGCGCAGCCGGGTCAGCTTGGTCTCGCTGACCCGGGCGAGGTCGACGTCGTCCAGCAGGACGCTGCCCTCGGTCGGGCGGTCCAGGCCGCCGATCATCTGGAGCAGGGTCGACTTGCCGCCGCCGGTCGGGCCCTGGATGACGAGCTGGTCGCCGTCCTCGATGGTCAGGTCGATGCCGCGCAGCGCCTCGACCGTCTCCTTGCCCCGCGTGTAGCGCTTGGTGACTCCGCTGAGTCTGTACATGGGTTCTCCACTGGGTGCTTGCCGTAAGGGGGTGGGGCGCCGCGTCCCGGGGGGAGTGGAAGCGGCGCCCCGGCTCAGGGGGGCGGGGGGTTACGAGACGCTGCGCAGGGCGTCGGCCGGGCGCATCCGGGAGGCGCGCCAGCCGCCCATCGCGCCGGCGATCAGACCGCCGGTGACCGCGAGACCGACCGCGAGGGCGATGGTGGTGAGGGAGACCGGTGCCGACAGTGCGATCTCCAGGGTGTTCTGGGAGGCCTGCTGGCCGGGACCGCCGCCGCCCGGGCCGGCGCCCGCGCCGCCGGTGCTGCCCAGCTGGGCGGTGAGCTTCGGGCTGATCGCGGTGACCGCGTAGGCCGCGCCGACGCCGAGGGCGATGCCGAGGGCGCCACCGATCAGGCCGTTCACGATGGACTCGCCGACGACCTGGCGGGTGACGTTGCGGGACGGCCAGCCGAGCGCCTTCAGCGTGCCGAACTCACGGACGCGGCGGGAGACGGCGGAGGAGGTCAGCAGGGCCGCCACCAGGAAGGCCGCCGCGAGGACGGCGATGGACAGCCACTTGCCGACGCTGGTCGCCAGGCTGGAGGCGGTGGAGAGGGAACCGGAGACGGTGGACGCCAGGTCGGCGGAGGTGGTGACCGTCGTACCGGAGATGTTGGCAGTGATCTCCTTCTTCACGGTGGAGATCTGCTTGGAGTCGGTCGCCTTGACGTAGATCGTGGTGACCTGGTTCTTGGCGTCGCCGAGGGTCTGCGCGGCCTTCAGCGGGACGAACACGTCGGTGTCGGACTCGCTGCTGTCCGGGGTCGCGATCCCGATGACGGTGAACTTGGTGCCGGAGATCTTGAAGGTCGAGCCGACCTTGTACTTCTTCTCCTTGGCGTAGGACTTGCTGACCACCGCGACCTTGGCGCTGGTCTGCGCCGAGGTGAACGTCTTGCCCGAAGTGACCTTCATGGTGGACAGCGGGCCGAGACCCTGGTGGGCCACGTCGACGCCGACCACGGAGTAGCTGTTGACGTTGAAGTTGGCGCCGCCGCCCTGGACCTGCGGCGCACCGCCCGAGCTGCTGCTGCCGCTGCCGCCCGGCTGGCCCTGGCCGCTGCTGCTGCCGCTGCTGCTGGTGGAGGACTTCGCCTTGCCCTGGGTGAAGGAGCCGTCGACCTTGGTGACGTTGAGGGAGAGCGCTCCGACCGCGCTCTCCACGCCCTTCTGGCCGGCGACCTCGGTGACCAGGGACGACTTCAGGGCCTGACCGCCCTGAGTCTGCACCCGGTCGGAACTCTGCGTGGAGCTGCTGCTGGACTTGGCGTCGAACTTGAAGTTCGGGCCGCCGGAGCTGCCCGAGGTCGGTGCCGTACGGGCCTTGGTGACCGTCATGTCGGTCCCGAGGCCGTACAGCGACTTGAGGACCTTGTCCTGCGCCTGGGTCATGCCGGCCGACACCGAGTTGACCGTGATGACCAGCGCGATACCGAGCGCCAGACCCAGAGCGATGACCAGGGCCGCCTTCTTTCTGCGGCCCAGCTCGCGCTTGAGATAGATGCCAAACATCCCGTTCCTCGAAGGTTCTTGGCGCCCGCTGTGGACGCGAGCTCAAGCTAGGGAGAAACCTTTGAGCAGCCCTGGGTAAAAGATGTGTCAGAGCTGAGAAACCGGGATGTCTTAGCAAACTTTCATAAGACAGTACATTCATACGCCGGGGAAGGGGTCCTCCCAGTAAGCCCCTGTTGGATGCGGTGTACGGTCCCGGGATGCGCGATTCCTCTCGGCTGACCCGGCGTGCCGTCCTAGGACTGACGGCGGCGGCCCTTCCCGTGGCGGCGGCGACCCCTGCCTCCGCCGCCACCGTCATAGGCGGCGAGCGGCTGGCCCGTGGCGGCATACAGGTGCAGGGTGCCACCGGCCTGCCGAAGAAGATCACCGCCCGCGCCTGGCTGCTCGCCGACTGCGACAGCGGTGAGGTGCTCGCCTCGTACAACGCGCACCGGCGGCTGGCGCCCGCCTCCACCCTGAAGATGCTGTTCGCGGACACCGTGCTGAAGAAGTTCGGGCGGACCGAGCGGTACAAGGTCAAGGACTCCGACATCTCCGACGTCCCGGCCGGCTCCAGCCTGGTCGGCATCAAGCCCGGCCTCACCTACACCGTCGAGCAGCTGTGGCAGGGCGTCTTCCTGCGCTCCGGCAACGACGCCGTGCACGTCCTCTCCCACATGAACGGCGGGATCGCGAGGACCGTCGCCGAGATGCAGGCCAAGGCGGCCGACCTGCAGGCCCTCGACACCCACGTGGTCAGCCCCGACGGCTTCGACCACCCGGGCCAGCTGTCGTCGGCGTACGACCTGACCCTCTTCGCCCGGCACGGGCTGAAGGACGACGACTTCCGCGGCTACTGCGGCACGCGGACCGCGAACTTCCCGGCGGGCGGCAAGAAGACCTTCCAGATCCAGAACACCGACCGCCTGCTCACCGGCGCCTGGGGCCTCGACGTCTACAAGGGCCTGTTCGGCGTCAAGAACGGCTACACCAGTCACGCCGGCAACACCTTCACCGGCGGTGCCACCCGGGGCGGCCGCACCCTGCTGGTCACCGTGATGCACCCGGACCCCGCCACCAACGCCGTGTACGAGCAGACCGCCGCGCTGCTCGACTGGGGCTTCGGGAAGGGGAGCTCGGCGCAGCCGGTGGGCGCGCTGGTCGATCCGCTGAGCGAGGGCGGGGCGAGCGCGAGTCCGTCGCCGTCGAAGGGCAAGGGGGCCGCGGGGGCGGCCGGGACGGGGGCGGCCGGTTCGGGGGCGTCGGGGCCGTCGCCCTGGCGGGTCGCGGAGGGCGGCGCGGTGACGCTCGGGCTGCTGGGCGCGGGGGCGTGGGCGCTGCGCCGGCGCCGGCGGGCGGCCGGTGCCGCGGCCGGCCCCGACTCGGGTGACACGCCGGCCGACACGACGGCGGGCTGACGTCACGCGGCAGCCGCTCCACCCACCGGTGCGTACCCGCGGTCCCTCGCGGGTCCACCCCCACCCCGGTTCGGTGGAACGGCTGCCGCCTCCCCCCTCGGTGTGGCCGACGGTCTGCGGAATGCCAGAGCCTCAACTGTGAAGTTCTGGTGGAGGAGAGTCGAGCATAGGCCCGTCACCGGGCGCAATACTGCGGACGTCGGGATTCCGCTTGTGCAGGTTGTGGATTGTCCGACTGAACGGCGGTTCAGCCCCGGCCCACGTACGGCATCGCCGTCGCCAGCACCGTCGCGAACTGCACGTTCGCCGCCGGCGGCAGCTCGGCCATGTGCCGCACCGTCCGCGCCACGTCGGCCACGTCCATCACGGGTTCCGGGGCGACCTCCCCGTTCGCCTGCAGGGCGCCGGTCTGCATCCGGGCCGTCATGTCCGTCGCCGCGTTGCCGATGTCGATCTGCCCGACCGCGATGCCGTACGGCCGTCCGTCGAGGGACAGGGACTTGGTCAGTCCCGTCAGCGCGTGCTTGGTCGCGGTGTAGGCGACGGAGTGCGGGCGCGGCGCGTGCGCCGAGATCGACCCGTTGTTGATGATCCGGCCGCCCTGCGGCTCCTGCTCCTTCATCTGCCGGAACGCCGCCTGCGCGCACAGGAACGACCCGTTGAGGTTGGTGTCCACCACGTGCCGCCACGCCTCGTAGGGCAGGTCCTCCACGGCCACCCCGCCGGGGCCGAACGTCCCCGCGTTGTTGAACAGCAGGTCCACCCGCCCGAACCGGTCCACGGCCGCCGCGAACAGCGCCGTCACGTCGTCGGGCTGTGAGACGTCGGCCCGTACGGCGACGGAGGCGCCCTCGGGCACCAGCGCCGCCGTCTCCTCCAGCCGCGCGAGGCGCCGGCCGGCCAGCGCCACCGACCAGCCGGCCCGCAGCAGTTCCGTGGCCACGGCGCGGCCGATGCCGGAACCGGCTCCGGTGACCACCGCGATCTTCGATTGCCTGTCATCCATGGGGTCGCAGCGTAGGCGCTCCGCTGGGGTGGGCCGGGTTGGCTGGGGCGTCGGTTGTCTGCGGCGCCGTCGTGGCTGGTCGCGCAGTTCCTCCCCCAGCCTCCGGCCGGGGGTACCCCCAGCGCCCCTACAGGGGCGCTTGGCTTCGGGGCGTATCTACTTCGGGGTGCCTTTAGAGTTCGTCCGGGTAGCGGACCCCGATCAGCTCTCGCAGGCCGTCCAGGGTGCGCATTACCGCGAGGGTGCCGTCGTGGGGGACGAGCGGGGACTCCCGGTCGCCGGCGCGGAGCGCGCGCATGGCCTCCCCGGCCTCGTGGCGGAAGGTGTTGCGCGGTCCGTCCTGCGGGGTCAGGGCGAACTCCTGCGGGGCGCGGCCGTCGCGGTGCAGCACGAAGCGGTCGGGGTTGAAGAAGCCGTCCGGGATGTCGATCCGGCCCTGCGAGCCGGTGACCGAAGCCGTGGTGCCGGTGCCGCCGACGATGGAGCAGTGCACCGAGGCGAGAGCGCCGCTCTCCCAGGAGAGCAGTGCACCCGTCTGGAGATCGACGCCCTCGTCCGAGAGCACCGCTCGCGCCGACATCCCGTCCGGCTCACCCAGCAGCAGGTGCGCGAACGACACCGGGTACACCCCCAGGTCGAGCAGCGCGCCCCCGCCGAGCAGCGGGTTCCGCAGCCGGTGCGCAGGCGGGAACGGCCCCTCCAGGCCGAAGTCCGCCTGCACGGTCCGCACCTCCCCGATCGCCCCGTCCGCGACCAGCGCCGTCAGCCGCCGGATCAGCGGATGGCAGTACATCCACATCGCCTCCATCAGGAAGCGGTCGTGCTCCCTGGCCAGCGCGACCAGTTCCCCGGCCTCGCGGGCGGTGAGCGTGAAAGGCTTCTCGCACAGCACGTTCCGCCCCGCCGCCAGGCACAGCCCGGCGGCCGCCCGGTGCGCCGAGTGCGGAGTGGCGACGTACACGATGTCGACGTCCTCGTCCCGGGCCAGCGACTCCCAGTCCCCGTACGCCCGCCCGATCCCGAACCGCTCCGCGAACCCCTCCGCCGCCTCCGGGGACCGCGAGGCCACCGCCACGATCTCCGCGTCGGGCAGATCGACCAGGTCCGCCGCGAACGCGGCCGCGATCCCGCCCGTCGCCAGGATCCCCCACCGCACGCTCTGCTCACCCATCCCGGCCGCCCCACCCTCGCTCATGTGTTTCCCAGCAGTCTGTACGAGCTGAGAGCATATGTGGGGGCCATCGGTGTCCATCAACAGCCGACCGGACCGCGAGACCTACGAAGACGGGGGACACATGCCCGAGCAGCCGGCGGCGCCGACACCGGACGCCCAGGATGCCGCCGTACCCGCGCCGCACGGCCCCGCCGGCCGCTCCGGCCCCGCCACCCCCGCCGCCCGCCGCACCGGTTTCCTCCTCGTCCTGGTCCTCGGCGGCCTCACCGCGACGCCCCCGCTGGCGATGGACATGTACCTCCCGTCCCTGCCGGAGGTCACCCGCTCCCTCGGCGCCCCCGCCGCGACCGTCCAGCTCACCCTCACCGCCTGCCTCGCCGGCATGGCCCTCGGCCAGCTGGTCGTCGGCCCGATGAGCGACCGCTGGGGGCGCCGCCGCCCGCTGCTCACCGGCCTCGCCGTCTACATCGTCGCCACCGCCCTGTGCGCCGTCGCGCCGGACGTCGAGACCCTGGTCGCCTTCCGTCTCGCCCAGGGCCTCGCGGGCGCGGCCGGCATCGTCATCGCGCGGGCCGTCGTACGCGATCTCTACGACGGGGTCGCCATGGCCCGCTTCTTCTCCACCCTGATGCTGGTCTCCGGGGTCGCCCCGGTCGTCGCCCCGCTGATCGGCGGGCAGATCCTGCGGGTGACGGACTGGCGGGGCGTCTTCGTGGTCCTCACGGTCGTCGGGGCGCTGCTCGCCGCGCTGGTGTGGGTGCGGCTCCCGGAGACCCTGCCGCCGGCCGCCCGGCACGCCGGGGGAGCGGTGGCCGCCGTCCGCGCCATGCGCACCCTCCTCGCCGACCTGCCCTTCACCGGCTACATGCTCGCGGGCGGCTTCGCCTTCGCGGCCCTCTTCGCCTACATATCCGCGTCCCCGTTCGTGATCCAGGAGATCTACGGCGCGTCCCCGCAGACCTTCTCCCTCCTCTTCGGCCTCAACTCGGTCGGGCTGGTGATCGCCGGGCAGGTCAACGGCAAGGTGCTGGTCGGCCGGGTCAGCCTGGACAAGGTGCTGGGCGCGGGCCTGGCCGTGACCGTGCTCGCCGCGACCGCCCTGCTCCTCATGTCGGCCGGGGCCCTCGGCCCGGTCGGCCTCGCCCCGGTCGCCGCCGCCCTCTTCGTCCTGATGTCCGCGATGGGCTTCACCCTCCCCAACGCCCAGTCGCTGGCCCTGCTGCGCACCCGGCACGCCGCCGGATCCGCGTCGGCGCTGCTCGGGACCTCCTCGTTCCTCGTCGGCGCGGTCGCCTCGCCGCTGGTCGGGATCGCCGGGGACAGAACCGCCGTGCCCATGGCGATCGTCCAACTGGCGGGGGCACTGGTGGCACTGGCCTGCTTCGTGGGAATGTGCCGTCCCTGGGCAGCACGTGGGAACACCCGTGCGAGGACGGAGGGAGCAGGGAGCTGAGCGTACCGAGACTGCGCGTCGAGACACCGGAACGGGCCGGTCTCGACCCCGCGGAACTCAGGCACCTCGTCCGCGAAGTGCACGACCTCACCACCGGTGAACGGCCCTGGGCGGCCGGGGCCGTCGTGGTCGCCGGACGCGGACCCGTGGTCGCCGTACAGGAGGCGTCCGGCTGGGCCGTGCGCTGGTCCGCGTACGACCCCGCGACCGACGCCGGTGTCGAACTCCCGCTCGCCGCCCGCGTCCCGACCGCGGTCGACACCCCCTTCGACCTGGCGTCCCTCACCAAGCTGTTCACCGCGGTCGCCGCCGCGCAGCAGCTGGAGCGCGGCACCCTCGGCATCGACGCCCGCGTCGGCGCCTACCTCCCCGACTTCCACGGGGCCGCCGCGCACGGCATCACCGTCCGCCAGCTCCTCACCCACACCTCCGGCCTGCGCCCCGAGCTCCCGCTGTACGACTGTCCCGACGACGCGGCCCGCCTGGACCTGCTCCGCGCGGAGGCCCCGAGCAGCGCACCCGGCGCCTACCGCTACTCGGACCTCAACCTGCTCCTCCTCCAGCACGTCCTGGAGCGGATCACCGGCCGCCCCCTCGACGTCCTGGTCCGCGACGGCATCACCCGCCCGCTCGGCATGACCGCCACCGACTTCGGCCCCTGCCCGGGGGCGGCGGCCACCGAGGACCAGCGCCGGCCGTGGGCCAAGGTGGACCGGGGGATGCTGCGGGGCGTCGTGCACGACGAGAACGCCTGGGCGCTGGGCGGCGTGGCCGGGCACGCCGGCCTCTTCTCCACCGGCCGGGACCTGGCGATCTTCTGCCGGGCCCTGCTCGCGGGCGGCGCCTACGGTCCGGCGCGGATCCTCGGCCCCGACTTCGTGGACCTGCTGCTGGCCCCGCCCGGCCTGGGCTTCCTGCTGGACCAGCCCTGGTTCATGGGCGAGCTGGCCGGACAGGGCGCCGCGGGCCACACCGGGTTCACGGGGACGAGCCTGGTGCTGGACCGGGCGACGGACACGTTCCTCGTCCTGCTGGCCAACACCGTGCATCCCCGCCGCCGCCCCGGCGACAGCGCACCCCGGGCCGCCGCGGCGACACGGCTCGCCAGGGCTGTCCATACAATCGCCGGGTGAGTCACCCCACCCCACCCCCACCGGCCGACCGGCTCCGCGCCACGCTCTCCGACCTGCTCGACGGCCTGCCCCCGAAGCAGGCCGCCACAGCCGTCGAACGGCTGATCGCCAGCTACCGCGGGGCCACCCCGACCGACGCACCGATCCTGCGGGACCGGGCGGACGTGGTGGCCTACGCGGCGTACCGGATGCCGGCGACCTTCGAGGCGGTGCGGTCCGCGCTGGCGGCGTTCGCCGGCGCGCTGCCGGAGGGGTGGACGCCGGGCAGCCATGTGGACGTCGGCGGCGGGACGGGCGCGGCGACCTGGGCGGTGACCGACACCTGGGAGGGCACGCGGCCGGTCACGGTCCTCGACTGGGCCGAGCCGGCGCTGGCCCTCGGCCGGGAGATCGCCGCGGCGAACCCGGCGCTGCGGGACGCGAAGTGGCAGCGCTCCCGGATCGGATCGGCGCTCACCATCGAGAGCACTGATCTCGTCACGGTGTCCTACGTCCTCAACGAACTCGACGAGGCCGACCGCGCGACCCTCGTCGACGCCGCCGCGGCCGCCGCGCAGGCGGTCGTCGTCGTCGAGGCCGGCACCCCCGCCGGCTACGCCCGGGTCATCGAGGCCCGTGACCGCCTGATCGCCGCCGGCTTCCACGTCGCCGCCCCCTGCCCGCACAGCGCCGCCTGCCCGATCGTCCCCGGCACGGACTGGTGCCACTTCTCCGCCCGGGTCAGCCGCTCCTCCCTGCACCGCCAGGTCAAGGGCGGGTCACTGCCCTACGAGGACGAGAAGTTCAGCTACGTGGCCGCCACCCGCTTCCCGCCCGCCCCGGCACCGGCCCGGGTGGTCCGCCGTCCCCAGCTCCGCAAGGGCCAGGTCCTGCTCGACCTGTGCGAGACCGACGAGCAGCTGCGCCGGACGACGGTCACCAAACGCCACGGCGACCTGTACAAGGCGGCCCGGGACGCGGACTGGGGCGACGCGTGGCCGCCGCGGTGACACCGCCCGTACCCCCCGCTTCGCACCCAGACGGGTCCATAAGGCATCCTGGCCGGACCACAGCGAGGCGAGGCGATAGATGAGCGCGACGTTCGGCGGCCCGAGCGGTCGGCAGGGCAGACTCTCCCAGTGGCTCCGCGGACGCCGCCCGAAGCAGGCGGCCACCGCCGGCGACCCGGGCCGTACCGCCCTGCTGCTCGCCGCCGCCGAAGCGGGCCTCCCGCTGGCCCCCGCCGCGCATCCCGCCCCCGGCTACGGCTGCTCCTGCGACCGCGTCGGCTGTCCCACCCCCGCCCGGCACCCGGTGTCGTTCGCGTGGCAGACGCAGTCCACCACCGACCGCGCCCAGATCGAGCGCTGGGCCAGGCACCAGCCGCAGGCCAACTTCATCACCGCGACCGGCATGACCCACGACGTCCTGGACGTGCCCCTGGAGGCCGGCCGGCAGGCGCTGGAGAGGCTGCTCGCGAACGGCGTCGAGGTCGGCCCGGTCGCCGAGAGCGACGACGGCCGCATGCTCTTCTTCACCCTCACCCGCGGCACCCCCGAGGACGAGGACGAGTGGTGGCCCTGCGAGCTGGACTGCCACCCCGAGACCATGGACGAGCACCCGGGCCTGCGCTGGCACTGCCGGGGCTCCTACGTCCTCGTCCCGCCCGCCCGGCTGCCCGGCGACGACGACCGGCGGGTGCACTGGGTCCGCGGCCCCGAGCACGCGCTCCCCGACCCGCTGAGCCTGCTGGAGATCCTCACCGACGCGGGCGCCCGCCATGCCGGCGAGCAGCCCGGCCAGGCCGGCGCCGCCTGGCCGCTGCGGCGGTAGAAAACGTCAGGACCCTTCCGCGGAGGTCAGGCCCTGGACGCGTCCCAGGATCGAGACCTTCCCGGTGCCCGCCGGGTCCAGGGCGACCTGGTTGGAGACGAACTGCATCGTCAGCGACTGCTTGATCTCGCCCTTGGTGAGGGCCTTGACGCTCAGGTTCGGGGTCGGCACGGAGGTGCCCGCGGCGGCCGTCTCCTTGGCGTAGTAGCGGGTGGTGAAGAACACCGCCGCCCCGCCGTCGGTGGTGCGCAGGGCGAGCGGCGCGTAGTCGCCGTCGGTGAGCGGCTCGTCGATGTACTGGGTGGCCAGACCCGGCTTGGTGGACTTCTTGCGGTCCGTGCGCCAGCCGCTGGTGTGCACGCCGTCCGCGAAGACGGTGCCGCCGCTCTTCAGGTAGGTGGCGTAGTCCTGGCTCAGGTCGCCCGGGGAGACGGCGAGTCGGGCGCTGTTCGCCGGTACGGCCTCGGCCCAGCCGTCCTTGTCGGTGGTGAACTTCGGTACGTCGTCCGGCGCGACCAGCGTCAGGTACGCCACCTGGAACGGCTGGGAGAGGCTGTTGCGGGTGAAGACCAGCAGCCAGCGGTCGTCGCCGCCCTTGTTGCCGTGCGCGTCGGCGACGAACCAGCGCGGCCAGCCGGCCTTCTTCGGGATGGTGTAGGTGACGTCGTCGAACTTCAGCGCCGAGTGGGCGGAGTTGCCGCCCGGGCTGTTGACGTGCCCGGCCTTCAGGCGCGCGGAGTCGATGTCGGCGAGGGCGCCGGTCGTGTAGTCCGCGTCCAGGGAGCCGTCGTAGGCCTCGTCGGCCTTGTTGTAGGCGTCCGTGAACTGCCGGAGCGCCTTGGCGGCCTCGGCGCGGGTGGTGGTGGGGAGCACCTCGCGCTCCCCGTGCACCACCACGCAACCGCTGGCCGTCAGCGACAGGGCGGTCAGCGAGACCGCCATGAGCGCGTTGCGATCACGCCTGCGGAGCCTGCGGAGCCGTCGAGGGCCGCGATCCCTGGTCGTCAGGTGCGTCATCAGGTGCCTTCACCTTCCCCTTCCCGGAGCCGAACCCTACCGGGGCGAAGAAGAGTGCGAGTGCCGGGACCAGGTACAGCAGCCACACCGTGATCTGGAGCACGGTCGGGTCCGGCTGGAAGTTGAACACGCCCTTCAGCAGCGTCCCGTACCAGCTGTCCGGCGGGACGGTGTCGCTGATGTCGAAGGCCTTGCTGGTCAGGCCCGGGACCCAGTCGGCCTCCTGGAGGTCGTGGAAGCCGTACGCCAGCACGCCCGCCGCGACCACGACCAGCATGCCGCCGGTCCAGGTGAAGAACCTGGCGAGGTTGATCCGCAGCGCGCCCCGGTAGAACAGCCAGCCGAGGAAGACGGCGGTGGCGAGGCCGAGCGCCACGCCGACCAGCGGGCGCGGGGTGCCGTCGCTCGCCGCGTGCACGGACGCCCACACGAACAGCGCGGTCTCCAGGCCCTCCCGGCCGACGGCGAGGAAGGCGGTGGCGACCAGCGCACCCGTACCCATCGCGAGGGCCGCGTCCAGCTTGCCGTGCAGTTCCGCCTTGAGGTGCCGGGCGGTGCGCCGCATCCAGAACACCATCCAGGTCACCAGACCCACCGCGACGATGGACAGGGACCCGCCGAGCGCCTCCTGCGCCTGGAACGTCAGCTCCTGGGAACCGAATTCGAGCGCGCACCCGAAGCCCATGGCGATCAGCACCGCCACCGCGATGCCGATCCAGATCGGCTTCAGGGCGTCCGTGCGCCCGGTCTTGACCAGGTAGGCGATGAGGATGCAGACGACGAGCGAGGCCTCGAGGCCTTCCCGCAGACCGATCAGGTAGTTGGAGAACACGGATCACGCCCCCTCGGCGGATTCGGAGAACAGCGTCCGGCCCCACCAGTCGTCCTTGTCCCGGACGCCGGGCGGGACCGCGAAGACCGCCGAACCCACGTGCTGGATGTACTCGTTGAGCGCGTCGGACGCCGACAGCTTGCGCTGGAGCGGGATGAAGCCCTTGCTGACGTCACGCATGTAGGCCAGGAAGAACAGCCCGGCGTCGAGCCGCCCGAGCCCGTCCGTCCCGTCGGTGAAGGAGTAGCCCCGGCGCAGGATGGTGATCCCGCCGTTGGAGTCCGGGTGCGCGAGCCGCACATGGGCGTCGGGCTTCATGGCCTTCAGGAACGGCTCGTCGTGCTCCTTCGCCTTGCCGACCGGGGCGCCCTCGCCCTTGTCCCGCCCGAAGACGTCCTCCTGCTCCTGGAGCGAGGTCCGGTCCCAGGTCTCGATGTTCATGCGGATCCGCCGGGCGACGAGATACGACCCCCCGCTCATCCAGGCGGTTCCGTCCCCCTCTCCCGCCCACACGAACTTCTTCAGCCGGTCGGTCTCGGTCCCCGCGATGTTGCGGGTGCCGTCCTTGAACCCCATGAGGTTGCGGGGCGTCTGCGCGTCGGGGGTCGTCGACGAGGTCTTTCCGAAGCCCAGTTGGGACCACCGGACGGCGACCTTGCCGAAGCCGATCCTGGCGAGGTTGCGGATGGCGTGCACGGCGACCTGCGGATCGTCGGCGCACGCCTGGATGCACAGATCACCGCCGGTACGGGACGGGTCCAGGTTGTCCCCGGGGAACTTGGGAAGGTCGACGAGCGCGGCCGGCCGCTGCCCCCGCAGACCGAACTTCTCGAAGAAGGACGGCCCGAAGCCGATCGTCAGCGTCAGCCGGGACGGACTGAGCCCGAGGGCCTCACCGGTGTCGTCCGGCGGCGCCTCGGCGAGCCCGCCGTACGCGCCCTCGCCGACGGCCCTGCCCGCGGTCATCCGCCGGGCCGCGGCCGTCCAGTCCTTCAGCAGCTGCACGAACTCGGCCCGGTCGTCGGTCTTCACGTCGAACGCGGCGAAGTGCAGCCGGTCCTGGACGGGCGTGGCGATCCCGGCCTGGTGGGCGCCGTGGAACGCCACCGCGCCCCCGGCCGCGGCGGCCGTCGGGTCGACGTCGTCGCCGGCCTCGGCCATCGCCACCGCGCCCCCGGCCACGGCGGCCCCGAGCGCGAGCCCGGCCCCGCCCCACCCGATCAGCGCCCGACGCGACGGATTGACTTTCTCACCCATGTCCCGCCCCTTACTTGACCACGGTCGCGGCGAGCTTGGACAGCGGCTCCGCGAGGGCGTTGACCGCGTCGGACAGCTGCTTGCGCTGGTCCTTGGTGACCTTGTCGTACGACACGAAGTCGTACGACGTCCTGTCCGACGCGTCCGTCCGGAACTTGTCCAGCAGCGTGTTCAGCGCGGCGAACTGCTTGTCCAGCTCGCCGGCGAGCGCCGGGTCGTTCTTCGCGGCGACCGGCTTCAGCAGCTCGTACGCCTTCTGCGCCCCCTCGACGTTGGCCTTGAAGTCGACCAGGTCGGTGTGGGAGTAACGGTCCTCCTCGCCGGTGACCTTGCCGGTGGCGACCTCGTCGAGGAGTTCCTTGGCGCCGTTGGCCATGGAGGTCGGGGTGATCTCGGCCTTGCCGACCCGCTTCTGCCAGTCGGTCAGGTCGGCGACGAGCTGGTCGGCGAGGGCCGCCTCGGTGGCACCGATCTTCCGGTCCGCCCAGAGGGCCTTCTCCAGCCGGTGCCAGCCGGTCCACTTCTGCCCCTCCTCCAGACCGTCGGCACGGGTGTCGGTCTTCGGGTCGATGTCACCGAAGGACTCGGCGATCGGCTCGGTGCGCTCCCAGCCGAGCCGCGAGGGCGCGTAGGCCTTCTTGGCGGCCTCCAGGTCACCGGCCTTGACGGCGTCGGCGAAGGTCCGCGCGAGCGGGACGGTGGCGTCGGCCTGCTCCTGGGCGTACTCGCGGTAGTCGGCGACGGCCTTGTCGAGCGTCGGGTTGCGCTTGGCGACGGCACCGGAGCCGGTGACGGTCAGCTTCTGCCGGACGCCGTGCCCCTTCATCCCGGGCCGGCAGGCTATCTCGTACGACCCCGCCTTCACCTCGGCGGTGAGCGTGTACCTGGTCCCCGGACCGATGTTCTCCTTCTCGGAGACGATCCGGTCGTCGGGGAAGAGGATCTCGACCTCGGTGGCCTTGGACCCCGTGTTCTCGATGGCGAGCGTGACGTGCCCCGCAGGAACCGACTTCGTCGACGTCTCGCACTTGGAGTCGGCGGCGGTGACCTGGATCGCGTCGTCGCCCTTGGCGTCGCTCTTCGCCGTGCAGGCCGAGAGGGCGGTCAAGGCGGCCACGGTGGCGGCGGCGGTGACGGTGAGTCGGACGGCACGCATGCAGGCTCCAAGCGAGGATGGTGTGGTGAGGCTGCCCTAACTTACCTGAGGCTTACCTCACTCATACCTACCCGGGTCGCGATTCGCCAGACACAGAAAGATCACAGGCACGGCTTGATCTCGATGTCCTAAAATCGACACCAAGAGAGAGTAAAGGATTGGTCAAATAGTGCGGTTCGGGTGGCGCCTCCGCCGGGCGCGACCCGTCCGCCGCCGCGAATGCTTCAATGCCGGAGTGACTGATTACGACGTGCTGCGTGTCTTCTGCGCGGCGAACGGCGGATACGGCAACGAACTCGGGGTCGTCCGGGACGGCTCCGTGCTCCCCGACCGGGAGGACCGGCAGGCGCTGGCGGCGAAGCTCGGGTTCAGCGAGACCGTGTTCGTGGACGACCCCGAGCGCGGGGTCGTCGACATCTACACCCCCACCCTGCGCCTGCCGTTCGCCGGCCACCCCTGCGTCGGCACCGCCTGGCTGCTGGACGTGCCCGAACTGGTCACCCCGGCCGGCGTGGTCGGCGCCCGGCTGGACGGGGAGTTCAGCTGGATCGAGGCGCTCCCGGAGTGGGCCCCGCCGCGCACCCTGCGCCAGTACGCCACGGCCGCCGAGGTCGACGCGCTCCCGGTGCCGCCGCCGGGGGAGTGGCTGTACGCCTGGGCCTGGGAGGACGAGTCGGCGGGACGGGTCCGCGCCCGCGCCTTCCCCGGCCGGAACGACGGCATCGACGAGGACGAGGCGACCGGGGCGGCCGCGCTGCTGCTCACCGCGCAGCTGGGCCGGGCCCTGAACATCACCCAGGGCAAGGGATCGCAGATCCTCACCGCACCCCAGCCCTACGGCTGGGTGGAGATCGGCGGGCGGGTCTTCCTGGAGGGCCCGGAGAAACAGCCGGGGATCAGCCGGTGACCGACTTGTCCTCGCGCCCGCGCCGCACGTAGTACCAGGTCATGTTGGACGACAGACCCGTCAGCAGCACCCAGACCACGCCGATCAGCCAGCTGCCCTGGACGAAGGAGACGACGGCGGCGACGACGGCGAGGACGCAGACGATCAGGGCGTAGAGGGCGAGGCGGGGCATGAGGTCGCTTTCCTGACGAGTGCGGAACGAGTACGGGGGACACTGCTGGCGCCCACCAGTGTCCCCCATCCGCTCAGACGTCCGTGACGCGGAGCCCGGCGTGTGCCTTGTAGCGGCGGTTGACCGAGATCAGGTTCGCGACCAGGGACTCCACCTGGTGGGCGTTGCGCAGCCGCCCCGCGAAGACGCCGCGCATCCCGGGGATCCGGCCGGCCAGCGCCTGCACGACCTCGACATCGGCCCGTACCTCGCCGAGCACCATCACGTCGGTGTCGATCTCCTCGATCTCCGGGTCCTGGAGCAGCACCGCGGAGAGGTGGTGGAAGGCGGCCGTGACCCGCGACTCCGGCAGCAGCGCCGCGGCCTGCTCCGCCGCGCTGCCCTCCTCCGGCTTGAGCGCGTAGGCGCCCTTCTTGTCGAAGCCGAGCGGGTTGACACAGTCCACGACCAGCTTGCCGGCCAGTTCCTCGCGCAGTGACTCCAGCGTCTTGCCGTGCCCGTCCCACGGTACGGCGACGATCACGAGGTCGCTGCGGCGCGCGCACTCGGCGTTGTCGGCGCCCTCGACACCGTGCCCGAGCTCGTCGGCGGCGGCCTGCGCGCGCTCGGCGGCCCGCGAGCCGATGATCACCTTCTGGCCGGCCCGCGCCAGCCGGTAGGCGAGGCCCTTGCCCTGCGGGCCGGTGCCGCCGAGCACACCCACGACCAGACCGGAGACGTCGGGCAGGTCCCAGGGATCCTTGGCGGGGGCCTTCTCGGCCGCCGCCTGCTGTGCACTGTCGGTAGAGGTCATGGGCCGACTCTACGTCCGGGCCGGCGGCCGTACCCGGTCAGGCTCGGTCAGGTGAGCCGGTTCACGGGCACCCGGCGGAAGGTGATCGTCGAGTACGCGCTGAAGTCTCCCGTCTCGTACAGCAGACCGACCGTGGCCGCGTCGATCCGGGTCAGGTCGGAGTAGGCGGCGGGCAGCCCGTCGACCGTGTACGCGGCCCGCCAGGTGGTGCCGCCGTCCGCGGAGGCACGGATCGTCATCAGGGCGCGCGTCGCCGGATCGCCCGGACCGGAGTACAACAGCAGGTCCGGATCGCGGAGTTGGAGCACGCTCGCCTGACAGACGGGCGCGATGAGCCCGGCCTGCGGCCGGAAGGGTTTCACCAGGGTGCGCCCGCCGTCCGCCGAGTGGGCGTCGGCCCTGTTCCCCGGCGCCGGGGAATCGTTGCGCGTGTTGAAGTAGACCCGCCCGTCGGGCAGTTCGGCGGCGGTGGTCTCGTTGACGTTGATGTACCCGTTGGTGTTCTCGTCGAGATAGCCGAGGTACCAGGTCTCCCCGTGGTCGTCGCTGAGCAGGCAGTGCCCGCTGTTGTACTTGCCCTCGGTGCCGTTGTCCGTCCCGGTGGGCGGCAGGGTGTGGTTGGCGGCCACGACGACCCGTCCCGAACGCAACTGGACGGCGTGCCCGGGCGTGGTGGCGTACCACCGCCACCCGGCCTTCTTCACGGACTTGGTGATCTCCTTCGGCGCGGACCAGGTCACCCCGTCGTCGTCGCTGTGCTGCACCCACACCCGCCGCCCGTCGGCGTCCGGCACCTGCCCGCGCAGGATGGCGTCCTCGGTGGCGGAGGCGGCACTGCGGACGTGCACGAGCAGGACCCGCCCGCTGTCGAGGACGACCGGGGCGGGGTTCCCGGCGAGATCGGTGCCGTTGTCGGCGGCGACCTGGAGGGCTCCCCAGGTACGCCCGCCGTCCGTGGACCTCTTCACCACGATGTCGATGTGCCCGTGGTCGGCCGCGGAGCCGACTCTCCCCTCGCAGAACGCGAGCACGGTGCCCGCCCGGGAGACCACCACCGCCGGGATCCGGAAACTCGCGTAGCCCTCTTTGCCCGCGCGAAAGGGAATGCTTGCTTCAGCGTCGCTCATGGGCCGCCTCCTCCCCGGTTCGGGCGAATGGGGGGTGAACTCCGCGTCACGAGTGTCCGATTGCGGCACCATGCGGAGGCATGGACGCCGTACGGGTCGCGTTGTTGCGTGAAGTGCTCGCCGGGACCGAGTGGTTGACCGCGACGCGGAGATTCGCGGGCGCCCTGCGGGGTTCGGTGGTGACCCACGGCGGCGGACTGCTCCTCCTCGGCACGCCGGAGTACGAGCCGTGGCATCTCGCCGCCCATCTGGTGGACGAGGCGGCGTGGTCCGGTACGCCGGAACTGGCGCCGACGCTCGTACGGCACGACGCCCGCCCCACCGACCCGGCGCACCTCGCGGTCGGCCCCGGCCGCATCGAGGCCGCCCGCCGGGGCGAGACACTGCTCGTGGTGGCGCCGGGTGCCGCCGAACCCCTGCTGGAGCGGGTCCACACGGCCCGCCGCGCCGGCGTGACGGTCCTGACCCTCTCCACCGCCACCGACGACGCGCTCACCGCCATGGCCCACGAGACCCTCACCGTCCCCGAGGCCGCGGAACTGGACCTGGACACGGTCCAGCACCTGGTCAGCGCGGCAGCCGGCGAGAACGGCCCCTCCCCGCGAAGGCGCCGCCGCTTCAGGGACCGTCTGACCCGCCTGGCGGAGACGGTGACGGCTCCGCCCCCGACCCCGTGGTGAGACCTCGGCTGCGGGCGCTTGGTGGTTGCTCGCGCAGTTCCCGCCCCTTCCGGGCGCGTTGGTGCAGCGCCCCTTCAGGGGCGCGCGGAACTGCGCGACCAGCCCCCACCGGGCCGCACCCGGGCGAAAAGCATTTGCTGCCGCCGAGCGCGGCGTTCAGCATGGGCCACCGTGAGCCTCCTCCCCGACCTGGCCCCCTGGAAGGCCTCCGTGGACTTCCGGCGGCTGTGGGTCTCCGGTCTGATCAGCAACTTCGGGAGTTTCCTGACGTTCGTCGCGCTCCCGGTGCAGATCAAGGACCTCACCGGTTCCGCAGCCGCCGTAGGCGCCGTCGGGGCTGTCGAACTGCTCCCGCTCATCGTCTTCGGCCTCTACGGCGGCGCCCTCGCCGACGCCCTCGACAAGCGCGCGCTGATCGTCCGGACCGAGGCCGGTCAGGGCCTGCTCAGCGCGGGCCTGCTGGTCAACGCCCTGCTGCCGCACCCGGCCGTGTGGCCGCTGTACGCCGTCGCCGCGCTCTCCTCCGCGCTGGTCTCGGTGCAGCGCCCCGCCCTCGACTCCCTGTGGCCGAGGATCGTCGCCCACGACGACCTCCCGGCCGCGGCAGCCCTCAGCTCCTTCCGCTGGACGGTCGGCGGCGTCGCGGGCCCCGCCGTCGCCGGCCTGGTCGTGGCGTACGCGGGCCTCGGCTGGGCGTACGGCGCCGACCTGGCCACCTTCGCCGTCTCGGTCGTGCTCATTCTCCCCATCGCCCCGTCGCCCGCCTCCCACGAGGCCGCCGGGCCCTCCCTCCGCTCCATCGCCGAGGGCGCCCGCTACGCCTGGAGCCGCAAGGAGCTCCTCGGCACCTACGCCGTCGACCTCGCGGCGATGTTCCTGGCGATGCCGCTCGCCGTACTGCCGTTCCTCGCCGACGAGTTGGACGCGGACTGGTCGCTCGGACTGATGTACGCGAGCATTCCGGCGGGTTCGCTCCTCGTGAGCCTGATCAGCGGCTGGACCAAACGCGTGCATCGGCACGGGCGGATGGTCGTGCTGTCCGCCGCGCTGTGGGGCCTCGCGATCGCCGCCGCCGGCGCCGTGGCCAACGTCTGGCTGGTCCTGCTGCTCCTCGCCGTCGCCGGCGGCTGCGACATGGTCAGCGGGATCTTCCGGGCCGCGATGTGGAACCAGACGATCCCCGACGAGCTGCGCGGCCGCCTCGCCGGGATCGAACTGCTGTCGTACTCCGTGGGCCCCACCCTCGGCCAGGTCCGCTCCGGCGGCATGGCCGGATGGCTCGGGGTGCGGGCGTCCGTAGGCGCGGGCGGCCTGCTCTGCACCGGCGCGGTCGGCCTGCTGGCCCTGTGCCTGCCCGCCCTCATGTCGTACGACGAACGGACCGACGAACACGCCGCACGACTGCGCGCCCAGCGCACCGCCGAAGCCGCGACCGAGGCCGCGGCCGGCCCCAC
The DNA here is from genome assembly GCF_042892755.1 of Streptomyces sp. NPDC001714. Classification (NCBI taxonomy): domain Bacteria; kingdom Bacillati; phylum Actinomycetota; class Actinomycetes; order Kitasatosporales; family Streptomycetaceae; genus Streptomyces; species Streptomyces sp. NPDC001714. The sequence goes on along the minus strand of NZ_JBIAUL010000004.1, from coordinate 63,329 downwards.
CCGCCCCTCCTGATCAGCCCTCTTCCGAGGAGTCCCCGGCCGGCGCGTCGTGCCACCGCGGATCGTTCTCCCACTGGAGGTTGCGCTCCCGCGCGATCTCCATCGCGTGCTCGGCCTCCGCACGGCTGGCGTAAGGCCCGAACCGGTCCTTGGCGGGGCACTCGGGGCCTTCCTCGACCTTCTGATGCTGCAGGCAGTAGTACCACTCGCCCGCCTTCGCAACGGTCCGCTTCTTGAACAGGGCCATGACCGGCTCCTTTCGCCATCCACATGTTCCCCCATGCCCGCTGGTTAGACTCGCTGGCATGTCTGGCCAGTCGCTGCTCGTACCAGGGGAGCTCTCTCCCACCCGTTCGGTACCCGGAAACATCCGCCGCCCCGAGTACGTCGGCAAACCCGCGCCGACCCCGTACACCGGGCCCGAGGTGCAGACTCCGGAGACCATCGAGGCGATGCGGATCGCCGGCCGTATCGCCGCGCAGGCGATGGAGGAGGCCGCGAAGATCATCGCGCCGGGTGTGACGACGGACGAACTCGACAAGGTGGCGCACACGTACATGTGCGACCACGGGGCCTACCCGTCCACGCTCGGCTACCGCGGCTTCCCCAAGTCCCTGTGCACCAGCGTCAACGAGGTCATCTGCCACGGCATCCCGGACTCGACGGTGCTCCAGGACGGTGACATCGTCAACCTGGACGTGACCGCGTACATCGGCGGGGTGCACGGCGACAACAACGCCACCTACCTGGTCGGGGACGTCGACGAGGAGAGCCGGCTCCTTGTGGAGCGGACCCGGGAGTCCCTGAACCGGGCGATCAAGGCGGTCCGGCCGGGCCGGCAGATCAACATCATCGGCCGCGTCATCGAGTCGTACGCCAAGCGCTTCGGCTACGGCGTGGTCCGTGACTTCACCGGTCACGGCATCAGCTCGTCGTTCCACTCCGGGCTGATCATCCCGCACTACGACAGCCCGCACGCGACGACCGTGATGCACCCCGGGATGACCTTCACGATCGAGCCGATGCTGACGCTCGGGACCTACGAGTACGACATGTGGGACGACGGCTGGACCGTCGTCACCAAGGACCGCAGGCGGACCGCCCAGTTCGAGCACACGCTGGTGGTCACGGACACCGGCGCGGAGATCCTCACCCTGCCGTAGCCCCGCCCGCCGCCCGGCCCGCCCTCCTCTCGGAGGGCGGGCCTTTTTCCGGTACGCTTTTACCGACAGGGTGTCGGTAACTTTGCCGACGAAGCGTCGGCAAGGGCATTGACTTAGGTAAGGCTTACCTTAGAGGATGTTGCTCATGGAGTCCTTCTCGACACTCATCCGCACCGCGTCCCACGAGCAGCACGTGGAGGCGGAGACCTCGACGTTCATGAGCGACCTGCTGGGCGGGCGGCTCGGTGTGGAGGCGTACGCCCGCTACACCGAGCAGCTGTGGTTCGTGTACGACGCGCTGGAGAGCGCGGCCGGGCGGCTGGCGTCGGACCCGGTGGCCGGGCCGTTCGTGCGGCCCGAGCTGTTCCGGCTGGCCGCGCTGGAGCGGGACCTGGCGCACCTGCGCGGCGCCGGGTGGCGGACGGGGTGCGCGGCCCTGCCGGCGACCGAGGAGTACGCGGCACGGGTGCGGGAGTGCGCGGAGCGCTGGCCCGCCGGCTACGTCGCCCATCACTACACCCGCTACCTCGGCGACCTCTCCGGCGGCCAGATCATCCGCGACAAGGCGGAGCGGACCTGGGGTTTCGAGCGCAAGGGCGACGGCGTCCGGTTCTACGTCTTCGAGGGCATCGCCAACCCGGCCGCCTTCAAGCGGGGTTACCGCGAGCTGCTGGACGGGGTGGACGCCGACGACCTGGAGAAGCAGCGCGTCGTCGCCGAGTGCAAGCGGGCGTTCGCCCTCAACACGGCGGTGTTCCGGGAACTGGGCGAGGAGTTCCCGCTGTCCGCCTGATCCCCGTCGCTACTGGCTGATCGAGCAGAACTCGTCCGACCCCTGCCAGAAGCGGTAGAGCTGCTGCCCGCAGTACTGGTCGAGGTCCCCGACGCCCAGGTGGCGCAGCAGCGCGTCGATCACGTCGAAGAACGCGCTGTTGATCGACGGCACCCACAGCAGCGCGAACACGAAGAGCAGGCCGAACGGGGCGAACGGCTCCACCTGGCGCTTGATGCTGTACGACAGCCAGGGCTCGATCACGCCGTAGCCGTCCAGGCCCGGCACCGGCAGGAAGTTCAGGATCGCGGCCGTCACCTGGAGCAGGGCGAGGAAGGCGAGCGCGAAACGGAAGTCGCGCGGGACGCCGTCCAGGGCGTCCAGCCAGAAGGGGGCGGTGCAGACCGCGGCGAACAGGACGTTCGTCAGCGGACCGGCGGCGGAGATGAGGCTGTGCCGCCAGCGGCCCCGGATCCGGCTGCGCTCGATGAAGACCGCGCCGCCGGGCAGACCGATCCCGCCCATGATCACGAACAGCACCGGGAGCACGATGCTCAGCAGCGCGTGCGTGTACTTCAGGGGGTTCAGCGTCAGGTAGCCCTTGGCGCCCACCGTGATGTCGCCGCCGTGCAGGGCGGTGCGCGCGTGCGCGTACTCGTGCAGGCAGAGCGAGACGATCCAGGCCGCCGTCACGAACAGGAACACCGCGACCCCGGGCTGCTCGGCGAACCCGGACCAGGTGGCCCACCCGGTGACCGCGGTGACGGCGAGAATCCCGACGAACACGGGACTGATCCGCCGGTCACTGGGGCGGGTGGTGGTGGCGGTCATGGCGCGGGACTCCCGGGGCGCGTCGGTGGAGGTGGCGTGCGGGGTAGACCGTACAGGTGACAGGTGAAGAACGTCCTGCGGGCGGCCGTAGGTTCCTGTTAGTCGTTACGCTGATAGCGAGTCGAACGAGGAGGTGCTCATGACGATCGCAGAGGGATGGGTCGAACTGGTCCAGGACCGGATCGACGTTCCGCGCAGCGCGCGCCTCCGGCTGACGGAGAACGGGCTCACTGTGGTACCAGTCACCTTTGCGCACAGGGCGACGCAGCGGCGCATCGAGAACCAGATCGACCAGCGGTTGCCGGGCTGGGTCGCGACGAGTGAATTCTCTGTCGTTCCACCCCGGGAGGGCTACAAGCCCGAACCGGATGCCACGGCGATCCCGCTCGAGCTGGTCCAGAGGGACAAGAGCGACATCAACGAGGAACTGTTGCCCTTCGTGGTCGAGGTCGTCTCACCGGAGAGCAAGAACCGCGACTACAACACGAAGCCGAGCCACTATGCCCTGCGCGGTATCCCGGTCTATCTGATCGTCGATGTGCTCTCCGCCAGGTGGACGCTGCTGACCCGTCCCGAAGACGGCGAGTACCAGCACGAGGAGTCCGGCGTGTTCGGCGACCAGATCTCCATTCCCGTCGCCGACCAGACCCTCACTCTGGACTCCTCCGAGTTCGTCCGCATCTGAAACCCGCAGGCGGCGTCCCGGCGTCCCCAGGGACAATGGACCCCGTGCGCTACGCGATCCTCGGCACCACCCAGGTACTCCGCCCCGACGGCACAGCCGTCCCCGTGGGCGGTTCTCGGCTGCGTGCCCTGCTGACCGTGCTCGCGCTGCGGGCCGGGCGCGGGGTGCCCGCCGGGCTGCTCGTCGACGAGGTGTGGGGCGACGAACCGCCCGCCGACGCCACCGGCGCCCTCCAGGCCCTGGTCGGCCGGCTGCGCAGGGCGCTCGGCGCGGACGCGATCGACTCCACCGACGGCGGCTACCGGCTCGCCGCCGCCCCCGACGACGTCGACCTGCACCGCTTCGAGCGGCTCACCGGCGAGGGCCTGCGCGCCCTCGCCGACGGCGACCCCGCCAAGGCGGCCACCGTCCTCGACGACGCCCTCGCCCTGTGGCACGGCCCGCCCCTGGCCGACCTGCCCGACCGCACCGCCGAGGCGGCCCGCGTCGACGTCCGCCGCCTGGACGCCCTGCGCGCCCGGCACACCGCCGCCCTCGCCCTCGGCCAGGCCGAGCAGTCCCTGCCCGAGCTGACCGCCCTGTGCGACGCCCACCCCCTCGACGAGCCCCTCCAGGCCCTGCGCCTGCGCGCCCTGCACAGCACCGGCCGCACCGCGGAGGCGCTGGCCGCCTACGACGACGTACGGCACCTCCTCGCCGACCGCCTCGGCTCCGACCCCGGGCCCGAACTGCGCGCGCTGCACGCCGAGCTCCTCGACCCGGCGGCCACGGCGGACGAACCGTCCCGGCCCGGCAACCTGCGCGCCCGGCTCACCTCCTTCGTCGGGCGCGAGGCCGACATCGAGGCCATCCGGGGCGACCTGGCCGCCGCCCGGCTGGTCACCCTGCTCGGGCCCGGCGGGGCCGGCAAGACCCGGCTGTCGCAGGAGGCCGCCGAGACCGTCGGGTACGCCGCCCGGGACGGCGTCTGGCTGGCCGAGCTGGCCCCCGTCGACGACCCGGCCGACGTCCCCGAGGCCGTGCTCAGCGCGCTCGGCGCCCGCCAGGCCGTGCTGTACGGCGGCGGCGCCGAGACCATGCGGGCCGCCGCCGACCGGCACCACGACCCGGTCGAGCGGCTCGTCGAGCACTGCGCCCGGCGCCGGATGGTGCTCGTCCTCGACAACTGCGAGCACGTCGTCGACGCGGCGGCCGACCTGGCGGCCCGGCTCCTGGAGCGCTGCCCGGACCTGACGATCCTGGCCACCAGCCGCGAACCCCTCGGCGTACCGGGGGAGTTGCTGCGCCCGGTGGAGCCGCTGCCCGAGCCGGTGGCCCTGCGGCTGCTCGCCGACCGGGGCGCCGCCGCAAGACCGGGCTTCACGATCGGCGCCGACGACGAGACCGCGGCCGCGTGCGCAGAGATCTGCCGCCGCCTGGACGGACTGCCCCTCGCCATCGAACTGGCCGCCGCCCGGCTGCGGATGCTCACCCCGCGCCAGATAGCCGACCGGCTCGACGACCGCTTCCGCCTCCTCACCTCCGGCAGCCGCACGGTGCTGCCCCGCCAGCAGACCCTGCGCGCGGTCGTCGACTGGTCCTGGGACCTGCTCGACGCCGGCGAACGCGACGTCCTCGGCCGCCTCTCCCTCTTCGCGGGCGGCTGCGACCTGGCCGCCGCCGAGGCCGTCTGCGGCCCCGCCGCCTTCGACGCGCTCGGCTCCCTGGTCGACAAGTCCCTGGTGGTGGCGGCCCCTTCGGGCGATGCCGAGGACGGCGGGATGCGCTACCGGCTCCTGGAGACCGTCGCCGAGTACGCCGGCGAGCGCCTCGACGAGAGCGGCGGGCGCGCCGCCGCCGAGCGCGCCCATCTGACGTACTACCGCGAACTCGCCCGCACCACCGAACCGTTGCTGCGCGGCCCCGGCCAGCGGGCCGCCATCGCCCGGCTCCAGCTGGAGTACGAGAACCTGCGCACCGCGCTGCGGCACGCCATCGCCGAACGGGACGAGCACGAGGCCCTGTGCCTGCTGCACTCCCTGTTCTGGTACTGGCAGATGCACGACCAGCGCATCGAGACCCGCACCTGGTGCGCCGACGTCATCGCCCTCGGCCCCGACCCGTTCGCCCAGCCGCTGCGCCGGGCCGAGGCGGTCTGGGAGCGCTGCACCGAGACCCCGCCGCCGTACACCGGAGAACTCCTCACCGAGGCCCGGCGCGGTGTGCACCTGGCCCACATGGCCTGTATGGACACCGAACTGGACGTCTGGCAGACGCCGGAGGCGCAGGCCAAGCTGCGTGCGGTCACCGAGGTCTACGAGCCCGGCATGCCGCAGACCTGCCGGGCGCCGGGCATGTTCTGGTTCTTCGCCGTGATGCTGACCGGCGGCATGGACCGGCTGCGCGAGATCCTCGACGCGAGCGTCCGCACCTGCCGGGAGACACCCGGCTACGAGTGGGAGCTGGCCGGCAGCCTCGCCATGCGCGCCAACCTGCTCGCCAACCGCGCCGCCTGGGCGGGCGACGCCACCCGGGACGCCGACGAGGCACTGGAGATCTTCCGGCGCCTCGGGGACGACTGGGGCACCGCCGAGGCCTTCTCCGGGCGCGCCGAGTCCCGGGAGCGCAGAGGCGACTACCTGGCGGCGGCCGTCGACTACGAGGCCGCGATCGAACGGGTCGGCCGGCTCGGCGCCCGCGCCCAGGGCGCCGTGCTCAACGCCCGCCTGGGCAGCGTGCTGATCGAGTCCGGCGACACCGAGCGCGGGGAACGGCTGCTGCGGCAGGTCATCGCCGACAACGAGAGCCTGAGCAACGAGGCGATGCCCGCCGCCCGGCTCTTCCTCACCACCTGGCTCCTGATCAGCGGCCGCATCGCCGAGGCCCGCGAGCAGGTCCGGCTGCTGCGCAGCGAGTTCAAGATCTCCCACTTCGTGGTCTTCGACGCTCTGATCCTCACCCAGGAGGCCTGGGTGGACGCCCTCGACGGCTGCCACGCGGAGGCCCTGGACAAGCTGCGGAACGCGCTGCGGCTCGCCGCCGACCCGCTGAGCGAGGCCATCACCCCGCATCTGCCGTCCGTCTGCCTGACCGTCGCCGCGGTCGCCCTGGCCGGCCTCGACGGGGGCGTGCGCGCCGCGGACGCCGCCCGCTGCCTGGGTGCCGCCGACGCCCTGCTGCCGGCCGGCCACCTCCAGGTCGGCCTGGAGCGCACGGCACGGGACCGGTCGGAGACCCGGGTCCGGGCCGTTCTCGCCGACGACCCGGCCTACGAGTCGGCGTACGCCGAAGGCGGTGGCCTCTCCCGCGCGGAGGCCACCGCCCTGCTCTGAGGTCCGTCGGAGAGCCTCAGCTCTTCGTACGGAACTTGTAGATCGCATACGGTGCCGCGATCGCCGTGATCCCCACCGACCAGGCCAGCGTGATCCACAGGTCGTGGGCGACCGGCCCGCCGACCATCAGTCCGCGCGCCGCGTCGGCGAGCGTGGACAGCGGGTTGTAGTCGGTGAAGGCCTGCAGCCAGCCCGGCATCGAGTTCGTCGGCGCGAAGATCGACGAGCCGAACTGCAGCGGGAACAGCACCAGGAACCCCATGGCCTGCACGGACTGGGCGTTCTTCAGGATCACGCCCAGGGTGAGGAACACCCACATGATCGAGGAGGCGAACACCGCGGACAGCCCCACGGCGGCGAACAGCCCGGCCCAGTGGTTGATGTGGAACCCGACGAGCACGGCGACGATCATCAGTACGGCGGTCGCGAACAGCATCCGCACGAGTTCGACGGAGATCTTCGCGAACAGCACCGAGCCGCGCCCGATCGGCAGTGACCGGAACCGGTCCATCACACCGGAGTTGAAGTCCTGGCTGAACCCGGTGCCGACGCCCTGCGAGAGCGTCATGCTCATCATCGCGATCATGCCCGGGATGACGTACTGGACGTATCCGTCCTGACCGCCGCCGAGCGCCTGGCCGATCGAGCCGCCGAAGACGTACACGAACAGCAGCGTGAAGACGACCGGCATCAGCAGGGCGTCGAACATCGACTCCGGGTCCTGCCTGATCCACAGCAGATTGCGGCGGATCAGGGCCCCGGTGTGCCGCAGGTGCCCGCGCAGCGGGATCCGGACATCGGTGGCGGTGGCGGTGGCGGTCGTGGCGCTCATACGGCGACCTCCTGACGGTCGTCGGCGGTCTTGGTGTCCTGCGGGGCACTGGCGCGGTGGCCGGTGAGGGACAGGAACACCTCGTCCAGGCTGGGCAGTTCGGTGACGATGGAGCTGATGGTGATGCCGCGGGCGGTGACGGCGCCGACCACGGCGGTCAGCTGCTCGTCGCTGAGGATCGGCACCAGCAGCGTGCCGTTCTCGCCGTCCACGGTGGTACCGGCGAGCCCGGTGATCCCCAGCTCGTCGATCATGGCGGCGAGCGGCCGCACCTGCAGCGGGTCGACCGGCCGCACCCGCAGCGTCCGCCCGCCGACCTTCGCCTTCAGCTCCTCCACCTTGCCGCCGGCGATGACCTTCCCGCGGTCCACGACGGTCAGCTCGGAGGCGAGGTACTCGGCCTCCTCCATGTACTGGGTGGTGAGCAGCACGGTCACCCCGTCGCCGACCATGGCCTTGACCTCCTGCCACACCTCGTTGCGGGTGCGCGGGTCGAGACCGGTGGTCGGCTCGTCCAGGAACAGCACCTGGGGGTGCCCGATCATCGAGGCGGCGAGGTCGAGCCGGCGGCGCATACCACCGGAGTAGGTGCTCGCCGGGCGCTTGGCGGCCTCGGTCAGCGAGAACCGCTCCAGCAGCTCGTCGGCCCGGGCCCGCGCGTCCTTCCTCGGCAGGTCGAGCAGCCGCCCGATCATGTACAGGTTCTCCCAGCCCGGCAGCTTCTCGTCCACGGAGGCGTACTGCCCGGTCAGTCCGATCACGCGGCGCAGCTGGCGGGGCTGGCGCAGCACGTCGTACCCCGCGACGGTCGCCTCTCCCGCGTCGGGCTGCAGCAGCGTGGACAGGATCCGCACCAGGGTGGTCTTGCCGGCCCCGTTCGGTCCGAGCACGCCCATCACGGTGCCCTGGCGGACGTCCAGATCAACTCCGTCGAGTGCCTTGGTGTCGCCGTAGTGCTTCACCAGCCCCCGTACGGACACGGCGTTGTTGTCGATTCGCGTCATGGGAAGTACGGTGCCAGGCCCCACCGACAAACCACCGACAGGCCGCCGACACCGGCCGACAGTCCGCCGATAGCCCACCGATAGCTCGCCGAGGGATCGGTGACAGCCGACACGCGGGCAGCCTCGGTACCCGGCCGGCCGTTTCGCCGAGGGCACGGCGAGTCCTGTTCGCGGCCCGGCGGGACGGCCCACCTGGGTCGTCGGTGCGCGGACGTACCGACCCGTTGTCTCCGTCTGGAACCGTCCAGCGCCGGCGCGGGGAGGGGGCACGCGCCCCGCACCGACTCCGTCACCGGGCAGAAGTCCTGGCGTGTCGGGGGCGGCCGTTCTCTTCGCCGGGGTCCGGGGATGTCCATCGGGTCCGGCGGTGTCCTTCACGACGCGGGACAGCCCGCCGACGGGGGAAGATCGGCGGGCTGTCCTTGGTGTTGCGGCAGTGGCTCCGGGGTGTGCGGTGGCGGGCCTAGTGGACGGAGTGCTCCTCCAGCGGGAACGTACCGCCGACGACGTCCTCGGCGTAGGCCTTGGCCGCGTCGCTCATGACCTCGCGCAGGTTCGCGTACTTCTTCACGAACTTCGGGACCCGGCCCGACGTCAGGCCGAGCATGTCCGTCCAGACCAGCACCTGCGCGTCGGTCTCGGGACCGGCGCCGATACCGATGGTCGGGATGTGCAGCACCCGGGTCACCTCGGCCGCGAGCTCCGCCGGGACCAGTTCGAGCACGACCGCGAACGCGCCCGCGTCCTGGACCGACTTGGCGTCGCGCAGCAGTTGCTGGGCCGCCTCCTCGCCGCGGCCCTGCACGCGGTAGCCCATCGCGTTGACGGACTGCGGGGTCAGGCCGATGTGCGCCATCACGGGGATGCCGGACTCGACGAGCAGCCGGATCTGTTCGTGCGACCGCTCGCCGCCCTCCAGCTTGACCGCGCCGACGCCCGCCTCCTTCACCAGCCGGGTCGCCGAGCGCAGCGCCTGCACCGGGCCCTCCTGGTAGGAGCCGAACGGGAGGTCGCCGACGATCAGGGCACGCTGGGTGCCGCGGACCACGGCCGCCGACAGCATGGCGATCTCGTCGAGGGTGACGGGTACCGTCGTCTCGTACCCGAGGTGGCAGTTGCCCGCCGAGTCGCCGACCAGGAGCACCGGGATGCCGGCCTCGTCGAAGACGGACGCGGTCATCGCGTCGTACGCGGTGAGCATGGGCCACTTCTCGCCGCGTTCCTTGGCGAGGGCGAGGTCGCGAACCGTGATGCGGCGGGTGCCCTTCCCCCCGTACAGCGCCTTACTGCCGTCGGAGGGCCTGTTCTGCACAGTCTGGGCAGCCGAAAGCTGCGTCATGACAACGGCTCCTTCAAGTCATCTCGAGGCACCCTGACGGTGTCCCCGGATCCCTCCCATGGTGGCACTTCGTGCCGCCCTCGGCCAGAGGACCCCCGTGTGATCCATCGGTCACCGCCCGTCTGCCGCCGTCCGCCGTCCTCCCCGCCCCTGTCGCGTTGTGTAAGGCCTGAGTAAAGGAATTCAGATACGAGACGGTCTCGTATTGAAATGGCCTTAGGGTCGTTCGTATGACAACTCCTGCCGACCACGCTCCACCCGGCCCGCGCATACCCGAGGCCGTGCACCGGCGCCGCTGGGCGATTCTCGGCGTGCTCATGCTGAGCCTGCTGATCGTGGTGCTCGACAACTCGATCCTGAACGTCGCCGTCAAGACCATCTCCACCCCGGCCCCGGTCGGCCTCGGCGCCACCCAGAGCCAGCTGGAGTGGGCGATCAACGCCTACACCCTTGTCTTCGCCGGCCTGCTCTTCACCGCCGGCCTCGTCGGCGACCGCCTCGGCCGCAAGAAGGTGCTCATCGGAGGCCTCGTGGTCTTCGGTGTCGGCTCGGCCCTCGCCGCCGAGTCCGGCTCCGCGGACCAGCTGATCGCCTTCCGCGCCCTGATGGCCCTCGGCGCCGCCTTCGTGATGCCCGCCACCCTCGCCGTCCTGATGAACGTCTTCGAGCGCCAGGAGCAGCCGAAGGCGATCGGCATCTGGGCCGGCGGCGTCGGCCTCGCCATCGCGATCGGCCCGATCACCGGCGGCGTGCTGCTCGACCACTTCTGGTGGGGCTCGGTCTTCCTCATCAACGTGCCGATCGTGATCATCGCGCTCGCCCTGATGTTCTGGCTGGTCCCCGACTCGCGCGACCCGCGTCCCGGCCGCCTCGACCCCGTCGGCGTGGTGCTCTCCGTCGTCGGCCTCGTCCTGCTGGTCTACGGCATCATCAAGGGCGGCGAACTCGCCGACTTCACGGACGCCAAGGTGCTCGCGACCAGCTTCGCCGGCCTCGCCGTCCTCGCCGGCTTCGTGATCTACGAGAAGCGCAGCGACCACCCGTCCCTGGACGTCACCTACTTCAAGAACAAGGTCTTCTCGGCCGCCATGGCCGCCATCGCGCTGGTCTTCTTCGCGCTGATGGGCGTGACCTTCTTCTCCGTCTTCTACACCCAGAGCGTGCGCGGCTACTCGCCGCTGCAGTCCGGTCTGCTGCTGCTCCCGCTCGCCGCCGCGCAGATGATCTTCGCGCCGCGGGCCCGGCTGGTGGTGGAGCGGTTCGGCAACAAGGCCACCACCGCGGGCGGTCTGGTGCTGATCGCCGCCACCCTGGGCGCCTTCGCCACCTTCGAGGCCGACACGCCGATCTGGATCCTGGAGGTCGTCTTCTTCCTGATGGGCACCGGCATGGCGCACATCATGACGCCGACCTCGGTCGTCATCATGCAGGCCCTGCCCCGCGAGAAGGCCGGTTCCGCCTCCGCGCTCAGCAACACCTTCCGCCAGGTCGGCGGCGCCCTCGGCATCGCCGTGCTCGGCTCGGTGCTGTCGACGTCGTACCGCAACGGCATCGAGGGCAAGCTCGGCGCGCTGCCGCCCGGGCTGCGCGAGACCGCCGGCGAGTCGATCGAGGCCACGCTCGGCGTCGCCTCGAAGCTCGGTGCGCAGGGCAAGGCCCTGGTCGCCCCCGCCAACGACGCCTTCCTGCACGCCATGCACACCACCGCCCTGTGCGGCGCGGGCGTCGCGCTGATCGGCGCCGTGATCGTGGCCCTCTTCCTGCCGGGCAAGCCGCCGGCCGGTCAGCGGGGCGACCGGGAGCAGGAGTTGGTCGTGGCGGCGGAGTGAACATGAACGGCTGAACCACCGAATGGCTGAACGGCTGAATGGCTGAACCACTGAACGGCTGACACGGCTGAACGGACCGGCCGGCACCGGCAGGAACCACGGGGGGACACCGGGGGACACCCCGGAGCCGCGGGGGAAACCTCGTGGGCAACCACGGGGGGAGGCTTCGGCTGCGGGAGAATTCCCGCAGCCAGTGCAGTGAGAGGACGGTACGACGTGACGCTTGCCGACAGCGGACCGCGGTCCATTACCCCGGCCCGCGGCCGCCCCCGCAGCGAGGCGGTGGAGAACGCCATCCTGGAAGGCGTGATGAAGCTCCTGGAGGACGGCGTTCCGCTCGCCGAGCTCTCCATCGAGCGCATCGCCCGGACCGCCGGCGTCGGCAAGGCCACCATCTACCGCCGCTGGAACGGCAAGGAGGAGCTCTTCGTCGACGTCATGCGCGCCGCCGAGCCCCCCGACCCCGAACTCCCCGGCACGTCCATGCGCGACGACCTCGTCGTGCTGCTCGAATCGCTGCGTCAGCGCGGCCTGATGAACCGTTCGTCGGCCATCCTGCACAACGTCTACGCCCAGATGAAGAGCAGCCCCCGCATCTGGAACGCCTACCACGCCAACGTCGTCAACCCCCGGCGTGAACTCGGCAAGGAAGTGCTGCGCCGGGGCCAGCGCAACGGCGAACTCCGCGCCGACGTCGACATCGAGCTGGCCAACGACATGTTCACCGGCCCGATGCTGCTCAGGGCCATACTGCGCCCGGACGCGGAACTCCCCGAGGGCCTCGCCGAACAGCTCGTCGACGAGGTGCTGGCGGGCCTGGGACCCGCCACTTCGCCGTAACCGGTGTTCGCGTTTCGTCACAGACCCCGCCGACCCACCGGTAACCGGAACCCCTCCCCCCGGCTTGTTCGTCATCGTCTTGCGTACGGCCGTCATGTGACGGCGGGAGAGGAGCCGATCATCCCCTAGGGTCGTGTCGGGGGACGACGGTGTGCACGGCAGGTTGTGAGGCAGGCGGTATGGCGCAGCAGGCGTACATGACGGAGACGGACAACGGCGGCTCGGGGCCCGAGCGTCGGGGAGACCGGTTCCGGCGCCTGGTGAACCGCTTGCTGTCCGGTTGGCGCGACGATCCGCGGATCTGGCGCCGGGGCGTCGTCACCGCCGTGGTGGCGCTCCTCCTCGCCGGCGTGATGCTGATGCACTCCCGCATCCCCAACGCCGTCGGCAACCTCGGCAGTCTCACCGAGACGTTCCTGCCCTGGCTGGGCCTGCTGATCCCGTTCCTGCTGCTGGTCGGCATCCTGCGCAAGTCGGCGACCGCGTTGATCGCGGTCCTCCTCCCGGCGATCGTCTGGCTGAACATGTTCGGCGGACTGCTCACCGACAAGCAGGGCACCGGCGGCGACCTCATGGTGGCCACGCACAACGTCAACGCCGACAACCCCGACCCGACCGGCACGGCAGCTCGGCTCGCCTCCTCGGGCGCCGGGGTGCTGGCCCTGGAGGAGCTGACGGCGACGGCCGTACCCACGTACGAGACGGCGCTGGCGTCGACGTACAAGTACCACGCGGTCGAGGGCACCGTCGGGCTGTGGAGCAAGTACCGCCTCACCGGGGTGAAGGCCGTCGACATCAAGCTGGGCTGGACGCGCGCGATGCGGGCCACGGTCGCCACCCCGGACGGCCCCCTCGCCGTCTACGTGGCCCATCTCCCCTCCGTACGCGTCAAGATGAACGCCGGCTTCACCGCCCGGCAGCGCGACAAGAGCGCGGACGCGCTGGGCGAGGCCATCGCCGACGAGACCCTGCCCCGGGTGATCCTCCTCGGCGACCTCAACGGCACGATGAACGACCGCTCCCTCAACGCCGTCACCTCGCAGATGCGCTCCACACAGGGCGCGGCGGGCAGCGGCTTCGGGTTCAGCTGGCCGGCCGCGTTCCCGATGGCCCGCATCGACCAGATCATGGTCAAGGGCGTGGAGCCGGAGAGTTCGTGGACCCTCCCGAGGACCGGCAGCGACCATCTCCCGATCGCCGCACGTGTGAACCTGACCACATCCGGTTCGTAAAACCCCCTGGTCAGCGCAGCCATGCTGGCTTTGTAAGGACAACCGGACACTGCGCCGTAACCTGGCGGAATACTTGGGCTGGGACACTTTGTTCCGTAGCTGAACTTAGAACGCACGGAACCCTGCTCCCCGAAAGGCACAGCCCTTCATGCCTCTGGCCCTGCTCGCCCTGGCCGTCGGCGCTTTCGGTCTCGGCACCACCGAATTCGTGATGATGGGCCTGCTGCCCGACGTCGCCGACGACCTGCACATCTCGATCCCCGCCGCCGGCCACCTGGTCTCGGCGTACGCGCTCGGAGTCGTCGTCGGTGCCCCGCTCCTGGCCGCGCTCACCGCGCGTCTGCCCCGCCGCACGGTCCTCATCTCCCTGATGGCCCTGTTCGTCGCCGGCAACGCGCTCTCGGCCCTGGCCCCCGGCTACGACTCCCTTCTCGCCGCCCGCTTCCTCAGCGGCCTCCCGCACGGCGCCTTCTTCGGCGTCGGCGCGGTGGTCGCCACCAACCTGGTGGCACCGGAGCGCAAGGCCCGCTCGGTCTCCCTGATGTTCATGGGCCTGACCGTCGCCAACATCGCGGGCGTCCCGGTCGCCACCCTCATGGGCCAGCACCTCGGCTGGCGGGCGACCTTCCTGGGCGTGAGCCTGATAGGCATCGCGGCGATGGCCGCGGTGTTCTTCCTGATCCGCCCCGCACACGCCCCGGCCCCCGCCTCCGGCCTGCGCGGCGAACTCTCCGCCCTGCGCTCCCTCCCGGTCTGGCTGGCCCTCGCCACCACGGTCGTCGGCTTCGGCGCGCTCTTCTCCGCGTACAGCTACATCACCCCGATGCTGACGGACGCCGCCGGTTACGCCGATGCGAACGTCACCCTGCTCCTCGCCCTCTTCGGCGTCGGCGCCACGATCGGCAACCTCGTCGGCGGCCGCCTCGCCGACCACGCGATGCGCGGCACGCTCTTCGGCGGCCTGGTGTCGATGGTCGCGGTGCTGCTCCTCTTCCCGGTCCTGATGCGGACGGAGTGGAGCGCGGCCCTCGCCGTCGTCCTGCTCGGCATCGCGGCGTTCATCACCGGCTCGCCGCTCCAGCTGATGGTCATGGAGCGCGCGGTCGCCGGCCCCTCCCTCGCCTCCTCCGCCAACCAGGCGGCCTTCAACCTCGCCAACGCCGGCGGCGCCTGGATCGGCGGCGTGGCCCTGGCCGCGGGCTTCGGCGTCACGTCCCCGGCGCTGGCGGGCGCGGCCCTCGCCGTCCTGGGCCTGGGCGTCGCGAGCGTGGCCTACGCGGTGGACCGGCGCCGGGACGTCCCGGCGCCGACCGGCCACGTACGGGTGGTCGCCTCGCACGTACCCGAGCCGGCGGAGCCGGTCCACTCCTCCTGACCTTCCGTGCCCCGCTGAACGTCGGGGCACTGCTCTATGCAGCGCATCCGGCGGTCAACGGGCGGGCCTGGTGATCACCTTCGGGTGAACCGGTTCAGACGGGGCGTCGGCGATCGGATCTGCCTACGATGATGCTCTCGACACCAGCCCCTGGGAGGCATGCGATGTCCGCCGCAGCCATCGAGCAGCCCTTCGACGACGAGCCGTTCTCGCTCACGGCCATCGCCGACGAGATCATGGAACGGCATCCGGGCTACCGAGTCGAGATCATCGGAGGCCACCTCCTCGTGACCCCACCACCGGATGTCGATCACGCATTCGCTTTGACCGACCTCATGATCCCGTTCATTGCCGCAGGTCTGCACGGAGCGGAAACCAAGGTCGCCCAGAACGTCGGCCTCTGGCTGCCCACCGGAGCCGAGGACTACGCCATCCCCGACCTCGCGATCGTGGACGCCGACATCGGCGACCACCTGGTCGAGAACAACGCCTACGACCCGGTCTGCTTCCGTCTCGTCCTGGAGGTCACCTCCAGCAACTGGAAGGACGACCTGAAGACCAAGGCCGTCGCGTACGCCCAGGCCAAGGTCCCGGTCTACGTCGTCGTCGACCGCAAGCACCAGCGCGTGCACGTGCTCACCGATCCCAGCGGGGAGCAGTACGAGCACCACCGGCCGTACTCGCCCGGCGAGACCGTCACCCTGCCCGGGTCGATCGGCGCCGAGGTCACCCTCGACGTCGACCAGATCCTCAAGGCCGCCCAGAAGAAGGCGAACTGACCGCGTCCGTCTCCCGGTGACGAGCCTCACGTCGTGCACGGGAGCCGCCCCTCCTGTCCCGGAGGGGCGGCTCCGCGCTTGCTGGGATACCAGGACTCGAACCTGAACTAACGGAACCAGAAACCGTCGGGCTGCCAATTACCCCATATCCCATTCGCGCCGAAGACCGCGGGAGCTCGGTCAGCCGGGCGTAGCCCTACCGCGTGTCGCTGTGGGGCCGCGCCCAACCTATCCGCGCTCTCCGCGGTGCGCCGTGAGGTGCGCGGGGTGTGTCGACCAGAGTCTTGGCCGTGCTCTGCTCCCGGACCCGCCGAGGACTTCGGCCGGTCCCGCACGCCGCCGGTCCTCGAAGCCCCCTGCCGTCCGCACCGACAGCGGCGGGGCGAGGTCCGCGCGGCCGTTCGGCGCCTTCGGACAGAAGCTCATCCCGCGGGGCCGGCGCCGGTTCCGGTCACTGGGGCCGATCGGGGGATTCCGTGCACCGATCGGCTCGCCCGAGTGCGGGACGGAGCGGCATGTCCATAAATTCGGCATGTCGGAAATATTCCGACAAGGTAATCAAGGGCTCATGTGTTTACCTTCCCGTGACATCGAACGGAGCATTCATGTCGGTGATGACCGGTACCCCGCCCCTGCAGCAGTTCGGCCAGCAGTTCGCCGGGCCGCAGCAGCAGATCGCGCAGGTCGTCCAGCAGTCCATCCAGCAGGCCTGTCAGCAGGCCGGCCAGCAGATCGCGCAGCGCATGCAGCAGACGCTGCAGCAGCTCCACCAGGTCCAGCAGCAGTTGCAGCAGCAGGGCATCGCCCACCACGCCCACCCCTACCTGGCCGTCGCGCTGCAGCACACCCTGGTGCAGGGCGTGCGCAGCGCCGTGGAGCAGGCCGTGCAGCAGGCGCTGCCGACCGCGATCCTGACGCTGGTTCAGCAGGGCCAGCAGGGCCAGCAGGGTCCGCAGGGCCAGCAGGGCCAGCAGCAGTGGAGCGGCGGGTTCGGCCAGCAGTCGTTCGGCCAGCAGTACCCGCAGCAGTACCAGCAGCCCGGCTTCGGCTTCGGCCCGATGGGTCAGCACTTCGGTATCGGCTGACGCAAGGCAGGTGACCTGTGCGGTGTGCCCGGGACCGGTTCCCGGGCACACCGCACAGCCACGGAAGGCACGAGCCGCCCGTCGTACGGATCAGAAGCGCAGAAACCCACGTAGGCATGGTTGAGGTGGATGTAATGGTCAAGGACAGGCCCGGAAGCAAGCCCAGGAGCAGCCGCCAGAGCGAATCCGAGGGCGCGGGGGCCGGCGGGCCGGGCCCCGAGGAAAGAACGGCGCCGCGCAGGAAGGGCGGACCGTCGCCGATCGCGGTGCAGCCGCGCCGGTCGCGCTACATGGTGACCCCGCTGCCGCAGCAGCTGCTGCCCATGGGAGTGCCCGAACTCGGCATGGACGCGGTGTGCGACCACCTGGAGCGGATGCCCGAGGTCACGGTGGTCCGCAGACTCACCCCGTCGGACAAACTGCAGTCGGCCGGAGTGCAGCCCTCCTGCCCCGAACTCGTGGTCGTCGAGGCCGCCGAAGCCCAGGTACCGGCGATGCGGTCGCTGCATGTGCACATCGAGCCGGATCTGCCGCTGTCCACGGCCGTACCCGTCGCCATGCCGGCCGCGGGGTTGCTGCCGGTGCGCGACCCGGGGCTGGTCATGCCGCTGGCGGAGCCCCTGCAGGTCTCGATCAGTGTCTGCGGTCCGGAGGGCGAACCCCTGGCCGGTGCGGGGGTGTTCCTGATCGGGGCGGCATGGCCGAGCCAGGGTGTCACCGGCCCCGACGGGAGGGTCGCCCTCACGCTGGCGACGGAGACCGCGCAGTCCGTGCAGGCACTGTACGTCCGGCCCGCGGGCGGCTACACGGACCGCTGGATCCACCGCCCCGAACTCTCGGCGACCCAGGACAACCTGGTCACCCTCACCCCGCTGTCCAAGGTCTACCCGGAACTGGAACAGCGGCAGAGTTACGGCTGGGGTCAGCAGGCCATGAGGCTGGACCGGCTGCCCCCCACGTTCCGTGCCTTCGGCACCAAGATCGCCGTCATCGGTACGGGCGTCGGCGTCGACCACCCCGACCTGAAGCAACGGGTGCGATCCGGCGTCGACCTCGTGCGCGGCACGAAGGAGGGCTGGGCCCACGATCCGGTCGGCACCGGCACCCACGCGGCAGGCATCATCGTCGGGGCGGACACGGGCAAGGGTGTCATCGGCATCGCCGTCGACGCCGAACTCGAGGTCTTCGAGATCATGCCCGACGGCCACTTCAGCGACCTGATCGCAGCCCTGGACCACTGCGTGGAGCACGAGGTCGACATCGCCCACATCCAGGTGGCGTCCCCGTACCCCTCGGCGCTGGTCTCCCGCAAACTCGCCGATGCCACCGCGGCGGGCATCGCCTGCATCGCTCCGGTCGGCGACAGCGGCGGACCGGTCTCCTTCCCCGCCTCCCTGCCCACCGTCTTCGCCGTGGGCGCCCTGGGAGCCCTCGGCACCTACCCGCCCGACACCTCCCACGCCACCCACATCGGGCCGCAGTTGAGCCCGGAGGGGCTGTTCGCCGCGCCGTTCAGCTGCCACGGTCCCGGAGTGAACGCGGCCGCCCCCGGCGTCTCGGTTCTGTCCTGTTCCCCGGACGGCGGCTACACCGCCCTCGACGGCACCGGCACCGCGTCCGCCCACATCGCGGGCCTGGCCGCGCTCGTACTGGCCCACCACGAGGACTTCCACGGCCAATCGCTGCCCCGGGGGCCGGGCCGCGTGCAGCACCTCTTCGGGATTCTCGCCGCCAGCTGCCGCCCCCTCGCCGCACCGGGAACACTGGACGCGGCCCGTACCGGGTGCGGCGTGCCCGACGCCCTTGCCGCCCTCGGCCTGGCCCACGGCACCCAGCTCGGCCCGGCCCTGTCTCCCTTCGCCCCGTCCATGACCGGGTAGCTCCCGCTCACGGCCCGTGAGCCGGATACTCCGGGCACTCCGGCCAGGGCGAAAGCCTTCCGCTCGTCGTCATGCGGAGGGGGTGAGGTCACCAGGACCAGGACCCCACGCCCCTCCGCTCGGCGAGTCGGCCGATCAGCGGCTCCCACGACGACCTGTCGGCGTACGCGCACATGAACGGCCTCTGGGCGCACCAGGGTCGGCGTTCAGGTGCGACCACGCGAATCGACCGTTCGTGAAGTGGCCGAGCGGAACGGGGACCGGTCGGTCTTCTTCATCGTCTCATCGTCCTCGATACCGGCCTGCTGTTGCGTGCGGCGAGAGCCGCGACGGGGATTTCTCGCAAAGGACCGGATGACTGACGTCAAAACGGCCCCCACGGTCCCGCCCTCCTCCTCCCGGCCGCCGCGTGGGCGCCGTTCGTCGCCTCCCTCGGACAGGCGCAGCACAAAGGGGCGTGAGGTCTGGAAAGACCTCACGCCCCTTCGTCGGCCGAGCCGCGCAGCGGGTCAGTGCTTGCGGTGTGCCTTCGCCGGCTTGTACGACGCGACGTAGCCGTTCGCCGGGCTGCCGACGCCGGTGACGTCGTCGTAGCCCTTGACCGCGGACAGCGAGCTGTCCTTGCCGAGGCTGCGGACAGAGGTCAGCAGGCCGTTCGTGTTGTCGTAGCCGTTGGCGAAGTCGACGCGGGCGACCGCGAGGTCCTTGCCGGTCGGCTTGTCGGTGACGTCGTGGAAGACGCCCTTCTCGCCGTACTTGGCGTAGATCGACGGGTTGGCGAAGCCGATCGCCTTGCCGCCGGCCGCCTCCTGGGCGAGTGCCTGGACCGCCGCGATGGTCGGCGCGGCCAGCGAGGTGCCGCCGATGCGGTACTCGCTGTACGCCTCGGTGCCGTCCGCCTGGGTCTGCGTCTGGCCGACGAGGAAGCCGGTGTTCGGGTCGGCGATCGCCGAGATGTCCGGGACCACGCGGTTGCCGGTGCTGCTGTTGGCCTTCGCGAGGGAGTCCGGGACGACGCCCTTCTGGTAGTACGGCTCGTTCACCGTCTTGCTGGTGCCGCCGCCCGCGCCCGAGGTGAACGCGCCGGGGAAGTTGGTCCAGCTCTTGCCGTCGGCCGACAGCAAGGCCTTCTCGGTGCCCCAGCCGGTCTCCCACAGGTACTTGTCGCCCTTGCCGACGGCGAGCGAGGTACCGCCGACCGCCGTCACCCAGGCGGAGTTGGCCGGGGTGTCGACCTGCTTCGTCTTGGTGTTGGCGACCTCGTCGCCGTTGTCACCGGAGGAGAAGTAGAAGCCGATGCCCTGCACCGCGCCCAGCTGGAAGACCTGGTCGTAGGCGGCCGCGAGGTCCGGGGTCTGGTTGGCCTCGATGTCGCCCCACGAGTTGGAGACGATGTCGGCGAGATGGTTGTCCACCACCTTGCTGAGCGAGTCCAGCAGATCGTCGTCGTAGCAGGAGGCGGCGCCCACGTAGGTGACGTCGGCGTCCGGCGCGACCGCGTGCACGGCCTCGACGTCCAGAGTCTCCTCGCCGTACCAGCCGGCGGCCTGGCACTCGTCGGTCTTGGTGTAGGTGTCCGGCAGCACCTGGTGCAGCTGGCTGGTCTTCCAGGCCTGGTCGCCGTTCTTCTTGGCGTAGGTGCCGGCGTCGAAGGCGATGGTCGGCGAGGCGTACGCGTCGGTGATCGCGACGCGCACGTGCTTGCCGGTGTACTTGCCGGCGCCGTAGGCCGCGCGCAACTGCTTGCCGGTGTAGCCCTTGATCGCGTACGGGATCTTGGTGCCGTACGCGTCCGGCAGCGTGGTCGCGATGTTCGAGCCGTAGTACGACGAGAACGGCCCGGAGTTCTTGAACACGGAGTCCGGGGGCGGCAGCGTGTCGTCGTGGCTCGCCGTGTGCGGCGCGTTGTCCAGGCCGGTGACGGTCAGGACGGAGCTGCTGACGGCCGCCGGTACCGACGCGGTCTGCGCCGGGGCGCGGTAGGTCTTCGAGCCCTTGGCGAAGTTGTGCAGCTGCGTGCCGAACGCCTTCTCGGCGGCGGACACGTCGCCGGAGACGGCGATGTAGTGCTGCGTGACCTCGGTGACCGTCAGGCCGGACGCGGTCAGCCAGGACTTGACGGCCTTCACCTGGGCCTTGGTGGCGCCATAGCGGGCCTGTACCTGCTTGGCGCTGAGGTACTTGCCGTACAGCGGCGAGCTGGGGTCGGACACCGCCTTCGCGTAGGCCGCGAGGCCCTTGGCGTCCTGGCCGGCCAGGTAGACCCGGGCCTTGACCGTGGCGCTGTTCGAGGTGGCGCCCTTGTCCGCCTTGGCCGTCGCCCAGGTGGGCTTGGTGCCCTTCAGGGTGTCACGGGCCGGGCTGTCCGCGGCGTGCGCCGCGGGTATGCCGAGTGCGAGCGCGCCGGCGATCATCGGCAGTGTCGCTGCCATGCTCACGCTGGCCCGCACCTTGGCACGGTTGGATCTCATACTGCCCCCTGCTATGCGGTTCGACGCATGGAGTGGTCGGTCGTCCGTGGTCACCAGGAGGCCTGCGGCGGAACGGCCCGTGAATGGATCACACGGTGGACGTCACTCTTGCGGTGAACAGTTCATGCCAGGGGAATGAGAAGCCCAAGGAAGTCCCAAGTGGGCGTTGATTAGGGGCTTTTGGTCCACTTTCGGCGGCGCGCAGAACATTACAGATCGGTTGCGATTGTTGTTGAATACTTGCGGTGCCGTTAAGTCGACAAATCCCCCGTCTTGTAAGGCGGCTTGCAAGGATGTTCAGTCGCGCGGCTTCGCGCCCCGCTCCTTCAGCATCTGCTTCATCGTCGTCAGCTCCGACTGCTGCGCGTCCACCATGCCCTGCGCGAGGCTCTTCTCCACCGCGACGGTGCACTTGGCCACGCACCCCTCGGCCATGTGGATGCCGCCCTTGTGATGGTCCGTCATCAGCTGGAGGTAGAAGATCTCCGCCTGCCTGCCGTTCAGGGTCCCCAGCTTCTTCAGCTCGGTGTCGGTCGCCATGCCCGGCATCAGCGAACCGTCCCCGCGCTCGGGCATGTCGCCCATGCCCATCCAGGACATCGGCGGCTTCGCCGACACCTTCGGCAGCTCCCACAGGGTCAGCCAGCCCAGCAGCATGCCGCGCTGGTTGGCCTGCGTCTGTGCGATGTCGTAGGCGAGCCGCCGTACTTCCGTGTTCTTCGTGCGGTCGCGGATGATGTACGACATCTCCACGGCCTGCTGGTGATGGACCGCCATGTCCCGCGCGAACCCGGCGTCCGCACCGTCCGCGCTCGGGACCTCCGGGCCGCCACCACCGCCGTCGCCGTCCTCGGCGACCGCGTAGGTGATCGCGCCGGCCGCGACGAGCACCGCGGCCGTCGTGCCGGCGACCCAGCCGATGTGCTTCCTCACGTCACATCGTCCCGCCGGTGCAGGAGGCCCCCGGCTCCGGGGTCTGCTTGCCCTGCACGTACGTCTCGAAGAACTTGGCGACCTTCGGGTCGTCCGCGCTCGTCACGCTCAGCTGGTGCCCCCACGCCGACAGCTCGATCGGCGAGGTCTGGTCCGCGTACGGGCTCATCAGCGAGTACGGCGTCTGTTTCACCTTCGCCGCCAGCGTGTCCACGTCGGACTTCTTCGCCTTGTCGGTGTACGTCACCCAGACCGCGCCGTGCTCCAGGGCGTGCACGGCGTTCTCGTCCTTCACGGCCTTGGTGTAGACGTTGCCGTTGCAGTTCAGCCACACGGGGTTGTGGTTGCCGCCGACCGGCGGGTGCATCGGGTACTTGACCGTCCCCGCGACGTGGGTGCGGGACAGCTTGCCCGTCCAGGTGCGCACGCCGTCGCTGCCATTGACGAAGTGCCCGGAGTCCCCGGAGTCGCCCTTCGCGTCGCTCGCGCTGTCGCTCTTGCCCGACTGCGAGTTGACGAGCACCACACCGCCGACGACGAGACCGGCCACGACCACCGTGCTGGCGGCGATGGTGAGGATCCGGTTGCGGCGCTCGCGGGCACGCTCCGCCCGCCGCATCTCCTCTATGCGCGCCTTGCGCTCGGCGTTGCTGCTCTTCTTCGCGGAACCCATGGAATGTGTCCTTCTGGGGGAAAGAGACGTGGACGGTGGGGCTCGCTGATCGTAATGGGGGAGATGGGGTCAGCCGTAGGCAGGGCACAGGAAAGTCCTGTAAAGACCCGGGATCCGACAGGAAACCGATAATTTGAATGACGGATGCGTATTACCTACCCTGACCGGTATGCGGCTGCTGCGCTCCACCGACCTGGCTCTACGCCTCCTGATGCGGCTCGCCGTCGCGGGCGACGCCAGCCCCACGACCCGCGAGGTCGCCGCGGACATGGACGTGCCGTACACGCACGCCGCGAAAGTGGTCGCCGAACTGCAGCACCTGGGGCTGGTCGACGCCCGGCGCGGCCGGGGCGGCGGGCTCACGCTGACCGAGAGGGGCCGTACCGCCTCGGTGGGGGCGCTGGTGCGTGCCTTCGAGGGCGACGGCGACGTGGTGGACTGCGAGGGTGCGACACCCTGCCCGCTGAACTCCGGGTGCCGCCTGCGGGGTGCCCTGCGCCGCGCCCAGGAGGCGTTCTTCGCGGCGCTGGACCCCGTGACGGTGACGGACATCGTGGCGGAGCCGACGGGGGCGTTGCTGCTCGGTATCTCCAAGGGGCCGGGGGCGGTCTAGGTCCCCGAGGGGCCGGGGGCGGTCCAGATCCCCGAGGGGCCGGGGGCGGTCCAGATCCCCGAGGGGCCGGGGGTGGTGTAGTGCCACCCGGTCGGCGTGCGATGCCGACAACCAAGCGCGGGCCATGACTTGCCCTCCATAGGTCCCGCTGTGTTCAAACATTCAACAAAGGGATCTCCGCTACCGACAAAGGGCTCTACCCGCATAGATGATCCCGGTGCTGTCATGCCCACGACCGCCCGGAATTCCTGCCGGGCACCCCACCGGGAGATCCCCCATGCCCCGAATATCCCGCTCCCTGGTCACCACCCTCTCCTCCCTCGCCCTCGCCGCCGCCGGGCTCACGGTCGCCACCGGCACCGCGCACGCGCAGAGCTGCAGCCAGGACTACCTCCCCCTCCCCGACCCCAGCTGCCAGCCCGGCGACTTCAACCCGGACGTCACCCAGTCCACCATCGACTCCACCATCTGTGTCTCCGGGTGGACCGCGACCGTCCGGCCCTCCAGCTCCTACACGACCGCGCTGAAGAAGAAGCAGATCGTCGAGTACGGCTACACGGACACCAGCACCTCGGACTACGAGGAGGACCACTTCGTCCCCCTCGAACTCGGCGGCGCCCCCAAGAGTGAGCTCAACCTCTGGCCCGAACCGGAGTACGGCACCAAGACCGCCGCCAACAAGGACACCGTCGAGAACAAGCTCAAGAAGGCCGTCTGCGCCGGTACCGTCACCCTCTCCGACGCCCAGGACGCGATCGTCACGGACTGGACGACCGCGCTGGCGGACCTCGGCCTGAGCTGATCCCGTCCGCCCGACGCGGGGGCCGGTCTCCTCCTCGGGGAGGGACCGGCCCCTCTCGGTGGTGGCAGGGGTGCTCAGGCCGCCGCCAGCCACAGGTCCGGGCCGAACACCTCGTAGTGGATGTCCGCCGGAGCCACGCCCTTCTCGATCAGCTGGCCGCGTACCGCGCGCATGAAGGGGAGCGGTCCGCACAGGTACGCGCGCGTGCCGGGGTGTACCGGGACGTCGGCGAGGTCGACCAGGCCGCTGCGGGTACCCGGCTCCCCGTCCCGCTCGTAGAAGAAGCGCACGGTGGCGTCCGGCAGCTTCGCCGCACAGGTCTCGTGGTCGGCGCGCAGGGCGTGGTCGGCGGGGGAACGGTCGCCGTGTACGACGGTCACCGGGGCCGAGTGGCCGTCGGCCGCGAGTGCGGCCAGCATCGCCACCATCGGGGTCACGCCGATGCCGGCGGAGGCGAGCAGGAGCGGGCGGCCGGCGGTGCCGTCGAGCACGAGGTCGCCGAACGGCTCCGACAGTTCGAGGACGTCGCCCTCGCGCACGCGCGCGTGCAGGTGACGGGAGACCTCGCCGTCACGCTTGACGCTGAACTGGCGGACCGACTCGCCCGGCGCGCCGGAGAGGCTGTACTGGCGTATCTGGCGGGCGCCGTCGGGGAGGGTGACGCCCACGGAGACGTACTGCCCGGCGCGGAACCCGCGCACCGCCGTCCCGTCGTCCACGGGGCGCACCCGGAAGGTCACGACGTCCGCGGTCTCCGTCACCCGCTCGACGACCTCCCACGGCCGCAGCCCCCGGAGGCCGCCGCTCTCCTCGCACAGCCGCTTCTCGATCGCGACGAGCGCGTTCGCCATCAGCCAGTAGACCTCGTCCCAGGCGGCCGCGACCTCGGGGGTGACGGCCTCGCCGAGCACCTCGGCGATGGCGGCGAAGAGGTGCTCGTGGACGACGTCGTACTGCTCGCGCGTGACGCCCAGGGAGGCGTGCTTGTGGGCGATGCGGCTCAGCAGGGCGTCGGGTCGCCGGTCCGGGTGGTCCAGCAGATGCGTGGCGAACGCGGCGATGGAGCCGGCGAGGGCCTGCCGCTGGGTGCCGGCGGCCTGGTTGCCGCGGTTGAAGAGGTTCCTCAGCAACTCGGGGTGGGCGGCGAAGGGGCGGGCGTAGAAGCGCTCGGTGATCTCGCCGATGGCCTCGCCGACGGCGGGCAGGGTGGCGCGGACGGTGGCGGCGGACGGCTCGGACAGCATCGGGGCTCCTTGTGGCTCGGCCGAACGGCTCGGTGCTCCGCACGCTATTAAAACTTGCATCTGAGATTCAAATTTAAAGTCCGTGGCGTCCGTCACCTGCCTGACGGCCGGGAAACCGAATCGGCCATTACGGATGTCGGTGCGAGCAGGCAAGATGGGCGGCAAGGCAGGACACCTGCCGTACGAGAGCCGTTCAGGCCGAGGTCGCTCGGGCGATCAAGGTGCGCAACGCGCATGAAATGCTGTTGTGGTGTGATGCTCAGGTGCCCGACCGCCTCCTGAGGGACCGGGAGCAGGCGGCCTGACCAGCAAGGATGGGGAAGCGGAAGATGGACAAGCAGCAGGAGTTCGTGCTCCGGACCTTGGAGGAGCGCGACATCCGGTTCGTACGCCTGTGGTTCACGGACGTGCTGGGCTTCCTCAAGTCGGTCGCCGTGGCCCCGGCCGAGCTCGAGCAGGCCTTCGACGAGGGCATCGGCTTCGACGGCTCCGCCATCGAGGGCTTCGCCCGCGTCTACGAGTCCGACATGATCGCCAAGCCGGACCCGTCCACCTTCCAGGTCCTCCCGTGGCGCGCGGAGACCCCCGGCACGGCCCGCATGTTCTGCGACATCCTCATGCCGGACGGCTCCCCGTCCTTCGCGGACCCCCGGTACGTCCTGAAGCGGGCCCTGGCCCGCACCTCCG
Source organism: Streptomyces sp. NPDC001714 (assembly GCF_042892755.1). Lineage (NCBI taxonomy): Bacteria > Bacillati > Actinomycetota > Actinomycetes > Kitasatosporales > Streptomycetaceae > Streptomyces > Streptomyces sp. NPDC001714. Next base: position 36,949 of record NZ_JBIAUL010000004.1, on the reverse strand, counting down.
ACCTGGGCTTCACCTTCTACACCCACCCGGAGATCGAGTTCTTCCTCCTGAAGGACCGCCCGCTGGACGGCTCCCGCCCCACCCCGGCCGACAACTCCGGCTACTTCGACCACACGCCCACCAACGTCGGCATGGACTTCCGCCGCCAGGCGATCACCATGCTGGAGTCGATGGGCATCTCGGTCGAGTTCTCCCACCACGAGGGCGCCCCCGGCCAGCAGGAGATCGACCTGCGCTACGCCGACGCGCTCTCCACGGCCGACAACATCATGACGTTCCGCCTCGTCATGAAGCAGGTGGCGCTGGAGCAGGGGGTGCAGGCGACCTTCATGCCGAAGCCGTTCTCCGAGCACCCCGGCTCCGGCATGCACACCCACCTCTCCCTCTTCGAGGGCGACCGCAACGCGTTCTACGAGTCGGGCGCGGAGTTCCAGCTCTCCAAGGTGGGCCGTTCCTTCATCGCGGGCCTGCTGAAGCACGCCGCCGAGATCGCCGCGGTCACCAACCAGTGGGTGAACTCCTACAAGCGCATCTGGGGCGGCTCCGAGCGCACGGCCGGCGCGGGCGGCGAGGCCCCGTCCTACATCTGCTGGGGCCACAACAACCGCAGCGCCCTCGTCCGCGTCCCGATGTACAAGCCCGGCAAGACCGGCTCCGCGCGCGTCGAGGTCCGCTCCATCGACTCCGGCGCCAACCCGTACCTGGCCTACGCCGTCCTGCTGGCCGCCGGCCTCAAGGGCATCGAGGAGGGCTACGAGCTCCCGCCGGGCGCCGAGGACGACGTCTGGGCCCTCTCCAACGCCGAGCGCCGCGCCATGGGCATCGAACCGCTCCCGCAGAACCTCGGCGAGGCCCTCACCCTGATGGAGAACAGCGACCTGGTCGCCGACACCCTCGGCGAACACGTCTTCGACTTCTTCCTGCGCAACAAGCGCCAGGAGTGGGAGGAGTACCGCAGCGAGGTGACCGCGTTCGAGCTGCGGAAGAACCTGCCGGTGCTGTAGGCGCACAACGGCCGCGGGCCGGGGCTTTCCCGCTCGTCAGGACGCCGTCCGGTCGCGCTGGAGGACGATCATGGCCAGGTCGTCGTTCAGCCGGCCGCCCGCGTACGCCCGGACGTCCGCGGCGAGCCGTTCGACGAGCGGGCCGGGCGCCTTGTCCGCCCAGGCCGTGGCGCGCTCGGCGAGCGGGTAGAAGTCGCCGTCCGCGTTCCGGGCCTCGCTGACGCCGTCCGTGTACAGGAGCAGTCTGTCGCCGTGCTCGAACGGGAAGGTCGCCGGTGCGTAGCAGCCGGCTGCGCTGTCCGTGCCGTGCGCGTCGGCGGGCCACACGCCGAGGCCGAGCGGGGGCGACGGTTCGGGGACCGTCAGTGCCAGCGCCGTCCTGGCGGGGCCCCGCAGCAGAAGGGGCGGAGGGTGACCGCAGCTGATCAGACGCACCACGGGCTCGTCGTCTGGGATGTCCATGACGGCGGCGGTCACGAAGCGCTCGGCGGCGTCCTCGTTCGGCTCCGAGAACTCGGAGAGTGAGTCCCCACCGGACGGCGTCCTCGATGTAGGCGACCAGTTCCGGCAGCGGGATCCGGCGGTGTGCGGCGGCGCGGAAGGCGCCCAGCACGATCGCTGTGTCGCTGATCGAGGGGAGCCCCTTGCCCCGGACGTCCCCGATGAGCAGCCGCGTGGCGCCGGGGATCCGGGCGGCGGCGTACAGGTCGCCGCCGATCGTCGCGTCCGCTTCGGCGCTGCGGTAGTGCGAGGCGAGAGTGACGGGTCCGGCCTGCTTCGGCAACGGCCGCAGTACGACCCGCTGCGCCGCGTCGGACACCCGGCGCGCCCGGAGGAGTTCCCGTTCGCGGCTGTCCCGCAGCCGGGTGAAGAGGACGAGGAAGACGCAGACGGCGAGGAGGGCGGCGAGTTCGACGAGGACGCTCTCCGTGGCCAGGGTCTGCCGCTCCAGGCCGGCGAAGACCAGTGCGAGGACCGCCAGCGACCCGATCAGCGCGGTGGCGCGCGGCCCGTTGCGGACCGCGGTGACCGCCACGGCGACGACCAGGAGGTGGGCGAGGTGGATGTCCGGCGGCAGGAACCGGTCGGCCACCGGGATCGCGATGATCAGCAGGAGGGGTCCGGCCAGCCACCGAGGCCCCGGCGCGCAACGGCGCCATGCTCGCAGGGTGTCGACCACGGATGCCGTGATCGTGGCAGCGCTCACGTCGTGCTCCGGTGCTCGTCTGCTGCTCGTCCTGCACCCACCAACCCATGGTGACATGCCGCCCATTCCCGGCATTCCCTGCCGGGGTCAGCCCACGTACGCCGGCGACACCGCCGAGACGCTGATCCGCCGCGCCTTCCCGGTGCCGTCCGCCGGGACCTGGTAGAGGTCAGCCCCGTAGTCGCCCGGCAGCGCGTACACGACCGTGTGGGCGTCCTTCCACACCGCCTGGTCGTCCACGCTGCGGGTCTCGGCGAGCGGGGTCTCGCGCATCGTCCGGAGGTCGAGGACGTAGAGGCGCCAGGGCGCGTCCTTCGGGAGGCCCTTCACCCGCTTCTTGTACGCGATGCGGGTGCCGTCGGGGGAGAGGGACGGGCATTCCACGTTCGGGTGGAGGGTGGTGACCGTGCGGGTGCGCAGGTCGCCCCGGACCAGGTAGGTCGAGCCCTTCGTCGCCAGGGTCGCGTAGAAGGTGTTGTCGTCGGACGCGAACGTCACGCCCCAGAAGTTGACGTCCGAGGACCGGTAGGGACGGCCGTCCCTGACGATGTGGAACTCCTCCAGGGAGGGGATCAGGGCGCCGGTGCGGGTGTCGGCGATCGCCGTGCGGGTCGAGAAGTTCGTGCCCGCGTAGGAGTCGCCGCCCACGAACGCGGTCCAGGCCGCGTAGTGGCCGGTGGGGGAGACGCGGGCGCGGGACGGGATGCCCGGGACGTCGTAGTGGGCACGTTCCTTCAGGTGGGCGTCCAGGATCAGGGCCCGGTACGTGTCCGAGACCGGGCCGTGGACCGCCTGGAGGCAGACGCCGGTGCCCGCGGCGGCGTAGAAGCGCAGACATTTCACGCCGGAGGCGGTACGGGGGCCGGCGGGGGCGGCGGCGGGGACCGTGGTCAGCTCGTCGCGGTGCGGGCCCCACGCCATGTTGCGGAAGACCATGCGGCCGGGGGCCGTCAGCGTCACCGTCCCCGGGGTGACCTTCGGGCCGCCGGCCTGGGTGTGGTCGCGCCGCTCCGCCCGGGCGGAGGCGTGCAGGACGGCGGCCAGGGCCACGGCGGCCAGGACCGCGAGCGCCGAGAGGAGGATCAGGAGGCGGGAGCGGAGGGTCATGCGGCGGCCTTCCGGAGGGAGCGGAGGGTCATGCGGCGGCCTTCCGGAGGGGGCGGAGGGTGAGGGCGTATGCCGCGCACACCGCCAGGGCCACCGCCGACACGCTCAGCGCCGTACGGTCGCCCCACAGCGTCCACGCCGCCCCGAACCCCAGTGAGCAGGCGAAACGCGCCCCCGCCTGACCCGTCTGGACGAGGGCCAGGCCCGACGAGCGCAGCGCCTCGGGGACGCTGTCGGACGCGGCCGCCATCAGGACGCCGTCGGTCGCCGCGTAGAACGCGCCGTGCAGGGCCAGCACCGCGTAGGGGAGGGCGGTGCCGTGCCAGGACGTCAGCAGCAGCGCGTACGCGAGCAGCAGGGCCGCGTGGCCGGTCAGGAAGACGTGCCAGCGGCCCCAGCGGTCGGCCAGGCGGCCCAGGGGGACGGCCAGGAGGAGGAACGCGGCAGCCGTGCCGAGGGGGAGAAGGGCGAACCAGCGGTCCGGGACGCCGAGCCGGCGTTGCAGCAGCAGGTAGACGAAGGAGTCGCTCACCGTCGCGAGGCCGAGGAGGAGGGCGCAGACGGTGATGCGGCGCAGGTCGCGGTGGGACAGGAGGCCGAGTGCCGCGCGCAGGGTGGGGCGCTCGCCGGGAGCGGTCGCTTCGGCACGGCCGCCCGGTACGAACAGGACCAGGATCAGCACGCCCAGCACCGCCACGCAGAAGCTCACCGTGAACACCGCGTCGTAGCCGTCCACGGTCGCCCGGAGGATGAGGAACGCGGCCAGGGGGCCGAGCAGGGCGCCCGCCGTGTCCATGGCGCGGTGCACGCCGAAGGCGCGGCCCCGCGTCTCCGGGGTGGAGGAGAGCGAGATCAGGGCGTCGCGGGGGGCCGTGCGCAGGCCCTTGCCCGTGCGGTCCGCCGCCAGGATCAGGCCGATGGGCGTCAGTGAATGCGCCACCAGCAGCAGGGGTTTGCACAGGGCCGAGAGGGCGTAGCCCGCGCCCGCCACCCACTTGTGGCGGCCGCCGCCGCGGTCGGCCAGGTGGCCGCCTACCAGGCGTACGACGGCCGAGAAGCCGTTGTAGACGCCGTCGAGGAGGCCGAAGCCCAGCGGGGACAGGCCGAGGCCCGCCACCAGGTACAGCGGGAGGACCGCCGTGACCATCTCGGAGGACACGTCCGTGACCAGGCTGACCGTGCCGAGGGCGAGGACGGTGGGCGCGATCGTGGTGCGGTACCGCCCGGCCGTTTCGGGCCGGGCGGTACCTTCCACGGACGCCGTCGTCGGAGTGCTCGCGCGGCTGTCCGCTACGTACACGTCAGGACGCCCAGATCCCGGTGATGTCGGACGAGGACGCCGCGTTGCCGGCGTGTGCGCTCAGGCCCTGGCTGTCCTCCAGGGTGCGCAGCAGGTCGTAGTGGTCGTACGTGGTGGACGAGGTCGAGCCCGCCGTGACCGGCTGGCCGTACAGGACCGTCGGGATGCGGTTGCCGGCCAGGCGGTTGTCCTCGTCCATGGTGACGACGAGGAGGCTGTTGTGGGTCTTGGCCCAGGTGGCGTACGCGCCCAGGTTGTTCTTCAGCCAGGTGTCACCGGTGGACACCGAGCAGTCGTGCATGTCGCTGCACAGGTTGGGGGTCACGAAGGACAGCTGGGGGAGGGTCGAGTAGTCGGTCGGGAACTGGGCGAACGTCTTTGCGGTCGAGGTCGGCACGTTGCTGAAGCCGAACCACGGGTTGTGCTTGCGCGCGTAGTTGCCGCTGCTGCACGTGGTCGAGCCCTGGCTGGGCAGGCTCTCGTTGTAGCTGGCCCAGGTGCGGCCGGCCGCGAGCTGCTCGGAGGCCAGGTTGGCCGCCGAGGAGAAGCCCGGGGTGTAGCAGCTGTCGTCGGTGATGCCCTGGGTGGAGCCGGAGAACAGGGCGAAGTAGTTGGGCTGGCTCGGGTGGGTCTCGGCGTACATCTGGGTCAGGTTGGCGCCGCCGGTGGCCAGCGAGTTGATGTACGGGGCGCTGGACGAGCCGATGACCTGGCTGTAGGCGTGGTTCTCGAAGACCACGACGATCACGTGGTCCGGGGTCGGTACGGCACTCGCGGCGTGCGCGGACGTGCCGCCGAGCCCGGTCCACAGGCCGACCGCGGCCGCGGTGAAGGCGGTGGCGGAGGCCACCGCCGTACGGGCACGGCGCAGCTTCCCGGAACGTGCGGAACTGCCGGACACATCAACCTCCGGTACTGGGGAAGGGAGGGGCGGGGGTGGCGGTGCGGACTGAGCATGCACACGCCAATAATCCCCTGTCCCACCGGACCCGGCCAGGGGGATGAAGAGCGGGTGAACTACTGGCCCTGGTGGACTGCTCCACTTCGTCTGGACCAGCGGCTCGCCCTTGCCGAAGCCGAGGGCCCTGCGCGGCCGCACCGCGAGGACCAGGACCCGTCCCGGCCCGTGCCGGAAGTACCCGCCGGGGCCGGTGCCGAAGTGCAGGGCGCCGTCGTGCCACACCGCGAGCAGGGGAGTGACGTGCGGGCGGCCGTCCGGGCGTACCGTCGAGATCCAGGACAGCCCGGACTCCGTCAGGACCTTCTCCGTCTCCGACCAGTGGTGGGCCGAGGTGCCCTCGCTGCCGTACCGGGCCGTCCAGTACGCCCTGGGGTTCACGCATGGCGCCTCCCGTGGTCGTCCGCCCGTACGGACCACGATCCCGCGTGAAACTCGTCGGCGCCGGTGCCGGGCTCTGCGGTTAGGCTCGTCTGGCCAGCATGATCGTGATCCCAAGGGGAGGCCGCACATGACGCCGGGGCGCAGGAGCAGTACCTTCACGCGACTGCTGCGGCACGGCTTCACCGATGCCTCGGCCGCCGAGCGGCTGCTGGACAGCGTCGAGCTGGCCGCCGTACGCGACGACCCGGTGCTCCTCGAAGCCCTGGGCGCCACCGCCGACCCCGACCTCGCCCTGCACGGTCTGGTACGGCTCCTGGAGGCACAGCCAGGACCCACCGCCCGCCAGGAGCTGCTCGACACCCTGATAGCCGCCAAGCCGCTGCGGGACCGTCTGCTGGGCGTCCTCGGCGCCTCCGCCGCCCTCGCCGACCATCTCGCCCGGCACCCGCGCGACTGGGAGGCCCTGGTCACCTACGAGCCTCGCGACCTGCACCCGGGCCTCGCGGAGTTCGAACGCGGGCTCGCCGAGGCCGTCGACCCGGTCTCCCTGCGCGTCGCCTACCGGCGCTGCCTGCTGTCCATCGCCGCCCGGGACGTGTGCGGCACCACGGACGTCGCCCAGACCGCCGCCGAGCTCGCCGACCTGGCCACCGCCACCCTGCGCGCCGCCCTCGGCCTCGCCGAGGCCGCCGCGCCCGGGGACGCCGCCGCCTGCCGGCTCGCGGTGATCGCCATGGGCAAGTGCGGCGGTCACGAGCTGAACTACGTCTCCGACGTCGACGTCATCTTCGTCGGCGAGGCCGCGGACGGCGCCGACGAGGCCAAGGCGCTGCGGTCCGCCACCAAGCTCGCCTCGCACATGATGCGGATCTGCTCCGAGACCACCGTGGAGGGGTCGATCTGGCCCGTCGACGCCAACCTCCGCCCCGAGGGCCGCAACGGCCCCCTCGTGCGCACCCTCAGCAGCCACCTCGCCTACTACCAGCGCTGGGCCAAGACCTGGGAGTTCCAGGCCCTGCTCAAGGCCCGCCCGGTCGCCGGCGACCTCGACCTCGGGCAGGAGTACGTCGCCGCGCTCGAACCCCTGGTCTGGAAGGCCGCCGAGCGCGAGAACTTCGTCGCCGACGTGCAGAAGATGCGCCGCCGCGTGGTGGAGAACATCCCCGTCGCCGAGCTCGACCGCGAGCTGAAACTCGGCCCCGGTGGTCTGCGCGACGTCGAGTTCGCCGTCCAGCTCCTCCAGTTGGTGCACGGCCGCGCCGACGCCTCGCTGCGCTCCGGCACCACCCTCGACGCCCTCCAGGCCCTCGCCGCCGGCGGCTACGTGGGCCGCGCCGACGCCGTCCAGCTCGACGACGCCTACCGCTTCCTGCGCTCCATGGAGCACCGCATCCAGCTCTACCGGCTGCGCCGCACCCACCTGGTCCCCGAGGACGAGGCCGACCTGCGCCGCCTCGGCCGCTCGCTCGGCCTGCGCACCGACCCGGTGACCGAGCTGATCCGTGAGTGGAGGCAGCACACCGGCGTCGTACGGCGCCTGCACGAGAAGCTCTTCTACCGCCCGCTGCTCGACGCCGTCGCCCAACTCGCCCCGGGCGAGGCCAGGTTGAGTGCGGAAGCCGCCCGGGAACGTCTTGAGGCGCTCGGCTACGCCGACCCCGCCGCCGCCCTGCGCCACCTGGAGGCCCTCGCCTCCGGCGTCACCCGCAAGGCCGCCATCCAGCGCACCCTGCTGCCCGTCCTGCTGGGCTGGTTCGCCGACTCCGCCGACCCGGACGCGGGCCTGCTGAACTTCCGCAAGGTCTCCGACGCCCTCGGCAAGACACCCTGGTACCTGCGGTTGCTCAGGGACGAGGGCGCCGCCGCCGAGAACCTCGCGCGCGTGCTGTCCGCCGGCCGCCTCGCCCCCGACCTGCTGATGCGCGCCCCGGAGGCGGTGGCCCTGCTGGGCGACGGCGACGGGGGAGGCCTGGAGCCGCGCGGCCGCGCCCAGCTGGAGCAGGAGATCCTCGCCGCCGTCGGCCGCGCCGACAACGCCGAGGACGGGGTGCGGGCGGCGCGCGGCGTGCGCCGCCGCGAGCTGTTCCGTACGGCCGCCGCCGACATCGTGGACTCCTACGGCACCGAGACCAAGCCCGTCGAGGCCGACCAGGGCGCCCTGGTCGACCGGGTGGGCGGCGCGGTCTCCGACCTGACGGCGGCGACGCTGGCGGGGACCCTGCGCGCGGTGGTACGGGACGGCTGGGGGGACACCCTGCCGACCCGGTTCGCCATGATCGGCATGGGCCGGTTCGGGGGCCACGAGCTGGGCTACGGCTCCGACGCCGACGTCGTCTTCGTGCACGAGCCGCGGGACGGCGTGGCCGAGCGGGAGGCCGCCGACGCGGCCAACAAGGTCGTCGCCGAGATGCGCAGGCTGCTCCAGATCCCCAGCGCCGACCCGCCGTTGCTCATCGACGCGGACCTGCGCCCCGAGGGCAAGTCCGGGCCGCTGGTGCGGACGCTCAAGTCCTACGAGGCGTACTACCGCCGCTGGTCGCTGGTGTGGGAGTCGCACGCCCTGCTGCGCGCCGAACCGGTCGCCGGGGACGAGGAGCTGGGGCGCAGGTTCATCGAGCTGGTCGACCCGCTGCGGTATCCGGCGGAGGGGCTCGGTGAGGACGCGGTGCGCGAGATCCGGCGGCTGAAGGCCCGGATGGAGTCCGAGCGGCTGCCGCGCGGCGCCGACCCGAAGCTGCACACCAAGCTGGGGCCGGGCGGACTGTCCGACGTGGAGTGGACCGTGCAGCTGCTGCAGCTGCGGCACGGCTGGGCCGAGCCCGGGCTGCGCACCACCCGGACCCGTCAGGCGCTGGCCGCGGCGCAGGCGGCCGGGCTGCTGGGGACCGAGGAGGCCGCGATACTCGACGAGGCCTGGGTGCTGGCGACACGGGTGCGCAACGCCGTGATGCTGGTGCGGGGGCGGGCCGGCGACACGTTCCCCACCGAGAGCCGGGAGCTGGCCGCCGTGGGGCGGTACCTGGGGTACGGGGACGGGCACGCCGGGGACATGCTCGACGCGTACCGGCGTACCACGCGCAGGGCCCGGGCCGTCGTGGAGGAGCTCTTCTACGGGGCCTGACGGGGCTTGGCGGCCGTTCCGCAGGGGGCGGGAAGCCGGACGGTGACGAGGAGGCCCCCGGCGGGGCGGGGCACGAGGTCGAGGGTGCCGTCGTGCGCCCGGACGACGCTGTGCACGATGGCCAGCCCGAGGCCGACGCCGGCGTGCTCGTCGGTGCGCACGCGTTCCGCTCCGCGCTGGAAGGGTTCGGTGAGGGTCGGCACCAGTTCCGGCGGGAGCGGACGGCCCGTGTTCTCGACCCGCAGCACGCTCGCGCCGTGCTGCCGTTCGGTGTGGACCGTCACGGTGCCGCCGGCGGGGAGGTTGTGGACGAGGGCGTTCTGGACCAGGTTCGTCACCATCCGCAGGATGAGCGCCGCGGAGCCGACGGCATGGGCTGTCCCGCCGGTGACGTCGAGCGCGATCCCGCGCTTCTCGGCGAGGGGCAGCAGCGTCTCGGCGGCCTCCTCGGCGACGAGGGAGAGGTCGACGGGCTCGCGGGCGAAGCTCCGGCCGTCGGCGCGGCTGAGCAGCAGGAGGGCCTCGGTGAGGTCGATCGCCCGCGTGTTGACGGTGCGCAGGCGTTCGATGAGTTCGTCCTGGTCCCGCGTGGGGTCGTTGCGGGCGGCGTCGAGGAGCGTCCGGGAGACGGCCAGCGGCGTGCGCAGTTCGTGGGAGGCGTTGGCGGCGAACCTCTGCTGTTCGGCGACGTGGGATTCGAGTCGTTCGAGCATGGTGTCGAAGGCGTCGGCGAGTTCGCGGAACTCGTCCCTGGGGCCCGTCATGCGGATCCGGTGGGAGAGCGAGCCGTTCGAGGCCATCCGCGCCGCGGACGCGATCCGGGTGAGCGGCGCGAGCATCCGGCCGGCGAGGATCCATCCGCCCAGCAGGCCGAAGACGAGGAGGAAGGCCAGTGCCGTGGCGGCGGCCGGGGCGAAGCCGCGCAGCAGGTCGGAGCGTCTGGGCCCGATGATGATCACGGCGCCGAACGTCTTCTGGATGGACCTCGCGTCGTCGTTCGGCAGCCAGCGCAGCACGAACACCCACATCACGGCCAGCAGGAGGACGCCGGCGACGAGGAGGAAGCCGGCGTAGCTGATCGTGAGCTTCAGTCGGGCGCTGAGGTCGGGGCGTCTGTTCACGGTGTCCCCAGCGTAGGCAGCACGACAGGTCGCCGACGTGTGCGAGGGCGCGTGCGGACCGGCACGTGAGTCAGCCCGCCGGTGTCAGCGCGGGGGGCTGCCGGTCCGACGGCGCCGGTGCCGTGGTGCGCCACCAGCGGCGCGACGCCAGCCCGGCCAGCAGGGCGCCGACGGTGTTGACCAGTACGTCGTCCACGGAGGACACCCGGTCGAGGCGCAGGACGTACTGTGCGGTCTCGACCAGGACCGAGCAGCCCGCCCCGAGCGCCAGGATCCGCGGCACGGACGCCAGCGCCGCGAACCGCATGGGCGCGAAGAACCCCAGCGACGCGAAGACCAGCAGGTTGCCGACGATCCCGAGCGTCCCCATCGTGACCAGGTCCCGCAGCGGCACGAGGCTCACCCGGGCGGGGGCGGTACCGGCCGCCGCGCCCGGCATCATGGTCAGCCACACGAACGGCACCGTCCCGTGCACCATGCCCACCTCGGCCAGCGACGTCCGCCACGCCGACGTGTCACCGGCGCCCCGCCGACGGTGCGCCAGCGCCCACGCCACCAGCGCGGCCGGCGGCAGCGTGACCAGCGTCATGAGCACCACACCGTTGAACGTGTCGAAGCAGCCGTGCCAGTGCCCGGCCATGCACCTCGGAGCGGACATCATGAGCGGCCGCCGTACGACGAACGCGGCGCTCGCCAGGCAGAGGACAGCCAGGCCGGGGAGCACCATCCGGCGCGCGCGGCGCGGAGGCGCTGACAGGGTTGTGTCGTGGTTCACGCCCTCCATGGGACCCGGAGGGCCGTTGCGGCGGCGTATGCGTTTTTCGATACGCCCGCGATACACGGAATCTGCTACGGGAAGGGTCAGCGCGGGAGCAGGCTCCGGGCGTGGTTCATGAGGCCCGTCAGGCCCACCTCGAACGCGCGGTCCGCCCTGCCGTCACCCACCGCCGCCAGGGCCTCGGCCAGGCGCGGGGTCGGGGCCCGGTCCGTCAGCTCCCACATCGTCTCCGGGGCCGCCAGGTCCAGCGCCGAGCCGAGCACCAGGTTCTCCAGGGCGATCAGCAGGGGCATCACGTCCGCCGGGGCGAAGCCCGCCGTCAGCAGCACCGTGACCGCGCGCTCGTACTGCGCCAGGACCCGGGGCGCCCGCACCGGCGAGGTCATCAGGAGCGGGATCGCCCTCGGGTGGGTGGCGAACGCGGCCCGGTAGGAGCGGGCCCAGGACTCCACGGCGGTGTCCCAGGGGGACAGGTCCAGGGTCGCGGGGTCGATCGCGGCCGCGACCCGTTCGCGCAGCAGCTCGACGATGCCGTCCCGGCCGTCCACGTGGTGATACAGCGAACCGGCCTGGGTGCCGAGCCGCTTCGCGATCTGCGGGACGCTGAAGTCGCCCTGCTCGTCCACGAGTTGCAGCGCGGTCGTGGTGATCCGCTCCCGGTCCAGGAGCGGGGTGCGCGGCCGTCCCATGCGTGTGTTCTCCCCCCGGAGGTGTGAAACGGGTCTTCCCGGATGTCCAGGAGGAGGCTACATTGCCAAAACCGAAAGGCTTTAGATTTACGGGTCCGGGGCAGCTCCTGCCCTGGTAGCGCCGGTCATCCCGCACGCCCGGAACCCTCCCCGTCCGTCGCGCTCGAAGGGCTCCCTCCCCATGTCCGTCACCGCTCGCGAGGAGAGCACGCCACCCGCCGTGGCCACGCTCCGCTCCGGCTCGCTCGGCACCGCCGACATCGCCTTCTTCGTCATCTCAGCCGCCGCCCCGCTCACCGTCATGGCCGGCGTCGCCCCGCTCGCCGTCCTGCTCGGCGGCATCGGCGCCCCCGCCGGCTACCTCATCGCCGGCATCACCCTCGCCGTCTTCGCCGTCGGCTTCACCACCATGAGCCGGCACGTCCGGAGCGGCGGCGCCTTCTACGCGTACATCACCCGCGGCCTCGGCCGCCCCGTCGGCATCGGCGCGGCCCTCCTCGCCCTCGTCGGCTACAACGGCATGGAGATCGGCGTCTACGGCCTGCTCGGCAGCGCCGGCCGGGACACCGCCAAGGCCCTCTTCGGCGTCGACGTCCCCTGGCTGCCGATCGCCCTCGCCGGCCTCGTCCTCATCGGCTACGGCGGCTACCGCTCCATCGAGTTCGGCGCCAAGCTGCTCGGCGTGCTGCTGGTCGCCGAGACCGGCATCCTCGTGCTGCTCGCCGGCGGTGTGCTGGTGAAGGGGGGCGCGCACGGCCTGTCCGGCGCCTCCTTCGCCCCGCACCACGTGTTCGTCTCCGGCACGGCCGTCGTCCTGGCCTTCGCCTTCGCCGCCTTCACCGGCTTCGAGTCGACCGTCATCTACCGCCGCGAGGCCCGCGACCCCGACCGCACGGTCCCGCGCGCCACCTACGTGGCCGTCGCGTTCCTCGGCCTCTTCTACGCCTTCATGGTGTGGATCATCATCCAGGCCTTCGGGAACCAGGACGTCATCGCGGCCGCCGCCAAGGACCCCGGCGGGCTCTTCTTCACCGCCATCACCACCTACGTGGGCGGCTGGGCGGCCGACCTGATGCACGTCTTCATCGTGACCAGCATCATCGCCTCGCTCCTCGCCTTCCACAACGCGATCAACCGCTACGCCCTCGCCCTCGCCGAAGAAGGCGTCCTGCCCAGGTCGCTCGGCACGATCCACCCGCGGCACCGCTCCCCGTACCTGGCCGGTGTCGCACAGACCGTCCTCGGCCTGGCGGTCGTGCTCGCCTTCTGGGCAGCGGGCGCCGACCCGTACGACCAGCTGCTGCTGTGGGTCAACACCCCCGGAATGATCGGCCTGTTCGCGCTCCAGCTGCTCGCCGCGATCGCGGTGCCCTGCTACTTCCGGCGGGTACGGCACGAGGAGGGCACCCTGCGCACCGTGGTCGCCCCGACCGTCGCCGCCGTCCTGCTCGCCACCGCGATAGGGCTCGTCATCAGCCACATCGACCTGTTCACCGGGGCGTCGAGCACGGTGAACACCCTCCTGATCGTCATCGCCCCGGCTGTCTTCGCCGCGGGCCTCGGCCTCGCGTGGTGGCTGCGCCGCGAACGGCCCGCGGTGTACGCGGACTTCGCGTCCGAGCCGACCGAATAGCCACACCGAACAAAGGAGTTTCACCGCACCATGACCGCCACCGCCGCCCCCGACCTGATCCTGACCGGCGCCGAGGTCCGCACCCTCGACCCCGCCCGGCCGTACGCCACCGCCGTCGCCGTGCGCGACGGGGTGATCGCCGCCGTCGGCGACGAGCGGGACGTACGCGACTGGCGGGGGCCCGGCACCGAGGTCGTGGCGCTGGACGGCGCGTACCTGGTGCCCGGCCTGGTGGACGCGCACAGCCACCCGGTGTGGGGCCTGGACATGGCGACCGGGACCGACCTGTCGGGCGTCCGCGACCTGGCGGGCCTGCGGGCGGCGCTGGCCGGGGCCGAACGGACCGAGGGCTGGGCGATCGGCTTCGGCCTCGACCACAACGCGTTCGAGGGCCGGCCGGTCGACCGCGCGCTCGTCGAGGACGTACTCGGCGGCGCGCCCGCCTTCCTCCGGCTCTACGACGGTCACTCCGCCCTCGCGTCTGGCGCGGCGCTGGCCGCGGCGGGGGTCACGGGCGCGCGGGCCTTCTCCCAGCGGTCGCAGGTCGTCTGCGACCCGTCCGGCCGCCCCACCGGGCACCTCGTGGAGCACGCGGCGATGCAGCTGGTCGAGCGGGCGATGCCCCGCCCCTCGTACGCGGCCCGCCGGGCCCGCCTCGTCGAGCTGCTCGCCGCGATGGCGGCCACCGGGCTGACCGGGGCGCACGTCATGGACGCGGGGGACGCGGAGCTGGTCGGGGCGGTGGCCGAGGAGACCGTGCTGCCGGTGCGGCTGCGCTTCGCGCCCTGGTGCATGCCGGGCGTGACCGAGGCGGGCCTCCGGGAGCTGGTCGCCGCGCAGGGACGGGGCGGACGGCACTGGGTGGTCGACGGGGTCAAGTTCTTCATGGACGGGACCGTGGAGGGCGGCACCGCCTGGCTGGAGCACGCGGACTGCCACGGGCAGGGCACGGAGGCGTTCTGGCCGGACCCCGAGGCGTACGCGGCCGCCGTGCGGCAGCTGCACGCGGCCGGGGTGCGCACGGCCACGCACGCGATCGGGGACGCGGCGGTACGGCACGTCCTGGACGTGGTGGCGGGGCTGGGGCCCGGCGCCGCGGGCCGGCACCGCGTCGAGCACATCGAGACGGCGCCGGACGCGCTGCTCCCGCGGTTCGCGGAGCTGGGGGTGGCCGCGTCGATGCAGCCGCCGCACACGGCGTACACGCGGGCCGACGGCACGGACGAGTGGTCGCGCCGCCTGGGCGCCGGCCGCGCCGGACACGCCTGGCGCCTGCGCGACCTCCGCGACGCGGGCGCGACGGTCGCCCTCGGCTCGGACTGGCCGATCGCCCACTACGACGTCCGCGCCGTCCTGGCAACGGCCCGCACACCGCGCGGCGCCGCGTCGACGGGCCCGGGCCTGACCGCCCTGGAGGCCCTGGAGGGCTGCACGAGCCACGCGGCCCGAGCAGCGGGCGAGGCGGCCGTCGCAGGCCGCATCGCGGTGGGTTACCGCGCCGACCTGACGGTGCTGGGCCTGGACCCCGTGGCCGCCCCGGCGGACGAACTGACCGAGGCGCCGGTACGACTGACGGTGACCGGGGGGCACGTGGTGCACCGGGGAGAGTGAGCCGTCGGCGGGCATCGCCGGTCACCACCGTGGTGGCCGAGCGCCGTTGCGGCGGGTGGAGGGGGGGCGGCGGGGTTTCTGAGGCGGGGGTGGTGAGACTTGGCTGGGCTGAGCGGGGTCCGGCACCGCCGGTCACCGACGTGGTGGCTGAGCGCCGTTGCGGCGGGTGGAGGGGGCTCGCAGTCGCTCTGCGCCGACAGTAGTGCTGGGCCGGAGGTGGTCCTGCGTCGAGGCCGCTTGTGAGGTGTCGGTTCTTCTTGAGCCGACGGCTCTCTTTTCTCCGCCGCAGCGGCGCTCAGCAACCGCCGTGGAGGTCGGCGGTGCCGAACCGGCCATGCGCCCCGGACCCAAGTCGGCCCCGCCTCAGCCGCCCGTGGGGCTCCGCAGCAAGGTCACCCCCGTCGGCTGTCGGGGCAGGGCGTAGGGGAGGGCGCCGTACCACAGCCCTACCACCGTGAAGCCGAAGGCCAGGCACAGCGCGCCGCCCACCGCGTCGAGCCAGAAGTGGTTGGCGGTGGCGACGATGACGAGGAGGGTGGCCGTGGGGTAGAGGAGGCCCAGGAGCCGGGCCCAGGGGACCGAGGCCAGGGCGAAGATCGTCAGGCCGCACCACAGGGACCAGCCGATGTGCATGGACGGCATCGCCGCGTACTGGTTGGACATGTGTTTGAGGTCGCCGGAGGCCATCGAGCCCCAGGTGTGGTGGACCGCCACCGTGTCGACGAAGTCGCCGCCGTTCATCAGGCGGGGTGGGGCGAGCGGGAACAGGTAGTAGCCGAGGAGAGCCACGCCCGTCGTCGCGAAGAGGGCGAGGCGGGCCGCCGCGTAGCGGCCGGGGTGGTTGCGGTAGAGCCACACCAGAACGCCCAGCGTCACCACGAAGTGCAGCGTCGCGTAGTAGTAGTTCATGCCGACGATCAGCCAAGTCGCCGAGTTCACGGCGTGGTTGACCGACTCCTCGACAGCGATCCCCAGGTGGTGCTCGGCCTTCCAGATCCAGTCGGCGTTGCGCAGCGCCTGCGTCCTCTGCTCCGGGACCGCGTTGCGGATCAGCGAGTAGGTCCAGTAACTCACCGCGATCAGCAGGATCTCGAACCAGAGCCGGGGCCGCCGCGGCGTCCGCAGCCGGCCCAGGAACCCCTGCTCTCCCTCGCCCGTGACGGTCCGCGGAAGGGTCTGTTGTGCGCGACCTTCCGGCTCTGTCACGGTCGAGTCACTCATAGGCACAGAGTCTGCCAGAAAAGGCGTCTCCGACAGATCATCCCAAGGTTGGGTTCACGGCGCATGTTCTACGCCACGGCGACTACTACCCAGGTACCGGACAGCCCGCACCCGGGTACTCAGGCGTCGTCAGGGGCGGTTGGTGCGGTTGGTGCGGTCGCCCGGCGCCGACGCCGTAGAACCGCGTACCACCAATTCCGGCATGAAAACGAACTCGCTGTGCGGAGCGGGGGTACCGCCGATCTCCTCCAGCAGGGTGCGCACCGCGGCCTGGCCCATCGCCGGGACCGGCTTGCGGATGGTGGTGAGCGGCGGGTCGGTGAACGCGATCAGCGGGGAGTCGTCGAAGCCGACCACGGAGATGTCCCGGGGGACGTCGAGGCCGCGCTGGCGTGCGGCCCGTATCGCGCCGAGGGCCATCATGTCGCTGGCGCACACGATCGCCGTGCAGTTGCGGTCGATGAGCGCCGTGGTCGCCGCCTGACCGCCCTCCAGGGTGTAGAGGGAGTGCTGGACGAGCTCGGACTCGATCGTGTCCGCCGGCAGGCCCAACTGGTCCTGCATGGCCCGCACGAACCCCTCGATCTTGCGCTGCACCGGGACGAACCGCTTCGGGCCGAGGGCGAGCCCGATCCGGGTGTGGCCGAGGGAGGCGAGGTGGGTGACGGCCAGCGTCATCGCCGCCCGGTCGTCGGGGGAGATGAACGGCGCCTGCACCTTCGGCGAGAAACCGTCCACGAGGACGTACGGCACGCCCTGCGCCCGCAGCCGCTCGTAGCGCTGCATGTCGGCGGTGGTGTCCGCGTGCAGTCCTGAGACGTAGATGATCCCGGCGACCCCGCGGTCCACCAGCATCTCGGTCAGCTCGTCCTCCGTGGACCCGCCCGGGGTCTGGGTGGCGAGCACGGGGGTGTAGCCCTGCCGGGTCAGCGCCTGCCCGATGACCTGCGCCAGGGCCGGGAATATCGGGTTCTCCAGCTCAGGCGTGATCAGGCCCACCAGGCCCTCGCTGCGCTGCCGCAGCCGTACCGGACGCTCGTAGCCTAGGACGTCCAGGGCGGCGAGCACGGACTGGCGGGTGGTGGCGGCGACGCCCGGTTTCCCGTTCAGGACCCGGCTCACCGTCGCCTCGCTCACCCCCGCCTGCGCTGCGATGTCGGCAAGCCGTGTGGTCACGGCACTGGACTGTACCGGCCGTATGTCCCCTTGCACACCGATCGGGCGCCTGATGCGGCTTGGGGGGCGGCCCGTTCTGGGCTGCTGCGTCATCGCACTCCCTACTGAAACATGACGGCAAGAGCTTGCAGAGTCTTGCACAAGCCGCCGCCATAGCGCTCTACCCCCGTAAACAAGCGTCTCACGGCGGTCGCCGACAGGTCACGCCCGGATAACTTCGGAGATCTCTTGCACTTTTTTGCTGCAAGGTCTTTCGCGTGGCTTACATCGCTGTTACGTTCCCAGTCGCCCGGCCGCCGCAGCAACGGCGCAGTCGGCACGACAGCGGGACGGTGGACGGGACCACCCCCGCATCACTCGGGCTTAACCCTCAAGGAGAACTCATGCGGCGTGGCATAGCGGCCTCCGCGCTGGTGGCGTCCCTCGCCCTCACGGCGACGGCGTGCGGCGGGAGCGACAGCGACAGCAAGTCGGACGGGCCGGTCACCATCACCTGGTGGGACACCTCCAACGCCACCAATGAGGCACCGACGTACCAGGCCTTGATCAAGGAGTTCGAGGCCGCCAACAAGGACGTCAAGGTCAAGTACGTCAACGTCCAGTTCGACCAGGCGCAGAACAAGTTCGACACGGCCGCCCAGTCCGGCAAGGGCGCCCCCGACGTGCTGCGCTCCGAGGTCGGCTGGACCCCCGCCTTCGCCAAGGCCGGCTACTTCGTGCCGCTGGACGGCACCGCCGCCCTCG
Source organism: Streptomyces sp. NPDC001714 (assembly GCF_042892755.1). Taxonomy (NCBI): domain Bacteria; kingdom Bacillati; phylum Actinomycetota; class Actinomycetes; order Kitasatosporales; family Streptomycetaceae; genus Streptomyces; species Streptomyces sp. NPDC001714. The sequence continues at coordinate 18,895 of NZ_JBIAUL010000004.1, read as the reverse complement.
CCGACAAGGACAAGTTCCAGCCCAGCCTGATCACCCAGGCCCAGTACGAGGGCAAGACCTACGGCGTCCCGCTGGTCACCGACACCCTCGCCCTCGTATACAACAAGGCCCTGCTCAAGAAGGCCGGCATCACCGCCGCCCCCACCACCTGGGACGAGGTCAAGGCGGACGCCGCCAAGATCCAGGACAAGGCCAAGACCACCGGATACTGGGGCCCCGAGGCCGCGTACTACACCCAGCCCTTCCTCTACGGCGAGGGCACCGACATGGTCGACGCCTCCGCCAAGAAGATCACCATCACCTCGGCGGCGGCCAAGAAGGGCTACCAGACCTGGCTCGACCTGTACTCCGGGAAGGGCCTGCACAAGGCGGACACCACCGCCGACGCCTACGCCCACCGCCAGGACGCCTTCGTCAACGGCAAGGTCGCCATGACCATCGAGGGCCCGTGGGAGATCACCAACTTCTACAAGGGCTCCGCGTTCAGCGACAAGTCCAACCTCGGCATCGCCACCGTCCCGGCCGGTTCCACCGGCAAGGCGGGCGCCCCGACCGGCGGCCACAACCTCTCGGTCTACGCCGGCTCGGACAAGGCCCACCAGGAGGCGTCCGAGAAGTTCGTCGCCTTCATGACCTCCGCGAAGTCCCAGACGGAGATCGCACTGAAGAACTCCACCCTGCCGACCCGCTCCGACGCCTACACCGCCGAGGTCAAGGCCGACCCGGGCATCGCCGGCTACCAGGCCGTCCTCTCCTCCGCCCAGCCGCGCCCCGCGCTCGCCGAGTACTCCTCGCTGTGGGGTCCGGTCGGCACCGAGCTGACCAAGATCGCCGGCGGCAAGGAGTCCCTGGACAAGGGCCTGAGCAACGCCGAACTCGGGATCGAGAAGCTCGTCCCCGACTTCAGCAAGTAAGTGCCGGCCGGCCGCCGGAGCGCCTCGTTCAGGGGGGAGTGCTCCGGCGGCCACCGGCCTGTGCCCAGCCCGATCCCGGAAGAACCAGAAGGTGTCGAACTCATGACAGTCGCCATCGACCGCGCGACCGGCCAGCGCCACGGTGACCGCGCGCCCCGCCCCGGGCTGGGCCAGCGGCTGAAGAACAGCTACCAGAAGTACTGGTACGCCTACGCGATGATCGCCCCCGTGGCCGTCGTCCTCGGGGCGCTCGTCATCTACCCGCTGGTGTACGGCTTCTACCTGACGCTGACGGACGCCAACAGCCTCAACACCGCCCGCACCATCGGCGTCAACCACATCGACGCCACCTATAAGTTCATCGGCCTGGACAACTACAAGGACATCCTGTTCGGACCGACGTCCTACGACCGTTTCTGGTCCCACTTCCTCTGGACGATCGTCTGGACCGCGCTCTGCGTCGCCCTGCACTACACCATCGGTCTCGGCCTCGCCCTGCTGCTCAACGAGAAGTTCCGCGGCCGCACCTTCTACCGCATGGTCCTGGTCCTGCCCTGGGCGGTGCCCACCTTCGTCACCGTCTTCGGCTGGCGGTTCATGCTCGCCGACGGCGGCATCATCAACAGCGCCCTGCACTTCCTCCATCTGCCGCAACCGGACTGGCTGGAGGACACGTTCTGGCAGCGGGCCGCGGCCATCCTCGTCAACACCTGGTGCGGTGTGCCGTTCATGATGCTCTCGCTGCTCGGCGGCCTCCAGGCCATCGACGGCACGCTCTACGAGGCCGCCGAGATGGACGGCGCGAGCGCCTGGCAGCGCTTCCGGTACGTCACCCTGCCGGGTCTGAGGTCGGTCAGCTCCACCGTCGTCCTCCTCGGCATCATCTGGACGTTCAACCAGTTCGCCGTCATCTTCCTGCTCTTCGGCAACACCGCCCCCGACGCGCAGATCCTCGTGACCTGGGCCTACTTCCTCGGCTTCGGACAGCAGCCGCGTGACTTCGCCCAGTCCGCCGCCTACGGCATGCTGCTGCTGGCCATCCTGATCGTCTTCACCTCCTTCTACCGCCGCTGGCTCAACCGCAACGACCAGCAGCTCGCGATCTGAGACAGGAGTTTCCATGAGTACGACCACTGTCCAGACCTCCGCCCAGGTCGCCGAGGAGGCCCCCGTGACCGGCAGCCCGCGCCGCGCCCGCGGCCGGAGCGAGCGCGGCCCGCTCGCCACCACCCTCACCCACGGCATCCTGGGTGTCGCGAGCCTCGTCGCCTTCTTCCCGGTCGGCTGGCTGATCTTCCTCTCCCTCGGCCCGGACAAGGACGACTACCTGCACCCGAGCGGCATCTGGCACAAGATGACGCTGGACAACTACTCCTTCGTCCTGCAGCACACCGGGTTCTGGGACTGGTTCAGGACCACGATGATCGTCGTCGGCGGTACGACGGTCATCGGCCTGATCCTCGCCTCCACCACCGGCTACGCGGTCTCCCGCATGCGCTTCCCGGGCTACCGGAAGTTCATGTGGCTGCTGCTGGTGACCCAGATGTTCCCGATCGCCGTGCTGATCGTGCCGATGTACCAGATCATGTCGCGGCTCGGCCTCATCGACAGCTACCTCGGCCTGATCCTCGTCTACTGCACCACCGTCGTGCCGTACACGGCCTGGCTGCTCAAGGGCTACTTCGACACGATCCCCTTCGAGATCGACGAGGCCGGCCGCGTCGACGGGCTCTCGCCCTTCGGCACCTTCGCCCGGCTGATCCTGCCCCTCGCCAAGCCCGGCCTCGCGGTCGCCGCGTTCTACAACTTCCTCACGGCCTTCGGCGAGGTCGCGTTCGCGTCCACGTTCATGCTCAGCGACGACAAGTACACGTTCGCGGTGGGGCTGCAGAGCTTCATCAGCGAGCACGACGCGCAGCGGAACCTGATGACCGCGACGGCGGTGCTGATCGCGATACCGGTGGCCGTGTTCTTCTACCTCGTGCAGAAGAACCTGGTGACCGGCCTCACCGCCGGCGGTACCAAGGGCTGACCGTTGGTCGGGCCACGAGGGTCGTCGTTCGTCTGCGGCGCCGTCGTGGCCGGTCGCGCAGTTCCCCGCGCCCCTTCGGGGCGCTGCCCTCGGGGCGCGGGGTAGGCGGCCGCGGTCTCCATCCGACCCCGCTGTGACCGCGGCCGCCTCGTCACCACCCCACCGCTGTATCCCTCTCTGACCCGATGACCCTGTTACGACGCATCAAGGACGCCATGAGCCAGCAGCACTCCGCCGCCGACCCGGCCCCGACTACCGCCACCATCGCCCGTCGCCGCGACTGGTGGCGGGACGCGGTGATCTACCAGGTCTATCCGCGCAGCTTCGCCGACAGCAACGGCGACGGGATGGGGGACCTGGAGGGCGTGCGTTCCAGACTCCCGTACCTGCGTGACCTCGGTGTCGACGCCGTGTGGCTCAGCCCGTTCTACGCCTCCCCGCAGGCCGACGCCGGCTACGACGTCGCCGACTACCGGGCCGTGGACCCCATGTTCGGCAACCTGCTGGACGCGGACGCGCTGATCAGGGACGCGCACGGGCTGGGGCTGCGGATCATCGTCGACCTGGTGCCCAACCACTCCTCGGACCGGCACGAGTGGTTCAAGCGGGCGCTGGCGGAGGGCCCCGGCTCGCCGTCGCGCGACCGCTACCACTTCCGGCCTGGCAAGGGCGAGAACGGCGAACTCCCGCCCAACGACTGGGAGTCCATCTTCGGCGGGCCGGCGTGGACGCGGGTGGCCGACGGGGAGTGGTACCTCCACCTCTTCGCCCCGGAGCAGCCCGACTTCAACTGGGACCACCCGGCCGTCGGCGACGAGTTCCGCTCCATCCTGCGGTTCTGGCTGGACATGGGGGTGGACGGTTTCCGCATCGACGTCGCCCACGGCCTGGTGAAGGCGGAGGGGCTGCCGGACATCGGCGGTGCCGAACAGCTGAAGCTGCTGGGCAACGATGTCATGCCGTTCTTCGACCAGGACGGCGTCCACGAGGTCTACCGGCAGTGGCGGCGCGTGCTGGACGAGTACGCCGGTGAGCGGATTTTCGTGGCCGAGGCCTGGACGCCGACCGTCGAGCGCACCGCGAACTACGTCCGCCCGGACGAGCTGCACCAGGCCTTCAACTTCCAGTACCTGAGCACCGACTGGGACGCGAAGGAGCTGCGGGCCGTCATCGACCGCACCCTGGAGGCGATGCGCCCGGTCGGGGCCCCGGCCACCTGGGTGCTGTCCAACCACGACGTCACCCGGCACGCCACCCGCTTCGCCAACCCGCCCGGCCTCGGCACCCAGATCCGCACGGCCGGCGACCGGGAACTGGGCCTGCGCAGGGCGCGGGCGGCCACCCTCCTCATGCTCGCGCTGCCCGGCTCGGCCTACGTCTACCAGGGCGAGGAGCTGGGCCTCCCGGACGTCGTGGACCTCCCCGACGAGGTCCGCCAGGACCCCGCGTACTTCCGGGGCGCGGGCCAGGACGGCTTCCGGGACGGGTGCCGGGTGCCGATCCCGTGGGAGCGGGAGGGCTCGTCGTACGGCTTCGGGTCCGGGGGCAGCTGGCTGCCGCAGCCCGCGAGTTGGGGTGAGCTGAGCGTCGAGGCGCAGACCGGGGTGGCCGGGTCCACCCTGGAGCTCTACCGCAGCGCACTGCGCGTTCGCCGTGAGCAGGCCGACCTCGGCGCGGGCGACGCGGTGGAGTGGCTGCGCGCCCCGGAGGGCGTACTCGCCTTCCGGCGCGGGGAGTTCGTGTGTGTCGCGAACACGACCGGGGAGTCGGTGACGACTCCGGCGTACGGCAGGGTGCTGCTCGCCAGCGGTGAGGTGACCGAGGCGGACGGCGAGGCGAAGCTGCCGGCCGACACCACCGTGTGGTGGACCACCGCCTGATCACCGCGTGACCGGCACCTGACGGGGCGTCATTCGGTAACTTCTTGCAGCAACTTCACAGGGCCCGCTACCCATCCGGGGAGCGGGCCCTTAACATCTGCGCAACCACAAGGTTTCCGCAAGGTTTCTGCAAGAGCCTTCAATGGTGAAGGAACCCCACATGGCACGTAAGACCCTCTCCGCCGCACTGGCGCTGGCCGCCTGTAGCGTTGTCATGACCCCGTCCGTCGCGTCGGCCTCCCCGCCCGGCACGAAGGACGTCACCGCCGTCCTCTTCGAGTGGAACTACGGCTCGGTCGCCAAGGAGTGCACCAGCACCCTCGGTCCCGCGGGCTACGGATACGTTCAGGTCTCCCCGCCCGCCGAGCACATACAGGGCTCGCAGTGGTGGACGTCGTACCAGCCGGTGTCGTACAAGATCGCGGGCAGACTCGGCGACCGGACCTCCTTCCAGAACATGGTGAACACCTGCCACGCGGCCGGTGTGAAGGTGGTCGTCGACACCGTCGTCAACCACATGTCGGCGGGCAGCGGCACCGGCACCGGCGGCTCGTCGTACACGAAGTACAACTACCCCGGTCTGTACTCCTCCTACGACTTCGACGACTGCACCTCCCTCGTCTCGAACTACTCCGACCGCTGGAACGTCCAGCACTGCGAACTCGTCGGCCTCGCCGACCTGGACACCGGCGAGGAGTACGTCCGCAAGACCATCGCCGGTTACATGAACGACCTGCTCAGCCTGGGCGTCGACGGCTTCCGGATCGACGCGGCCAAGCACATCCCGGCCGAGGACCTCGCCAACATCAAGACCCGGCTGACCAACCCGTCGGTGTACTGGAAGCAGGAGGTCATCTACGGTGCCGGCGAGGCCGTCCAGCCGACCGAGTACACCGGCAACGGGGACGTCCAGGAGTTCCGGTACGCCTACGACCTCAAGCGCGTCTTCAACGACGAGAACCTCGCCTACCTGAAGAACTACGGCGAGGGCTGGGGGTACCTGAGCAGCTCGGTCGCCGGGGTCTTCGTCGACAACCACGACACCGAGCGCAACGGCTCCACGCTGAACTACAAGGACGGCGCCAACTACACCCTGGCCAACGTCTTCATGCTCGCCTACCCGTACGGCGCCCCGGACATCAACTCCGGCTACGAGTGGTCGGACGCCGACGCCGGACCGCCCGACAACGGCGTCGTCAATGCCTGCTGGCAGGACGGCTGGAAGTGCCAGCACGCCTGGCCCGAGATCATCCGCATGGTCGCCTTCCGCAACGCGGTGCGCGGCGAGTCGGTGACGAACTGGTGGGACGACGGCGCCGACGCGATCGCCTTCGGGCGGGGCGCCAAGGGGTACGTCGCCATCAACCACGAGTCGAGCTCCCTGACCCGGACCTACCAGACGTCGCTGCCGGCCGGGACGTACTGCAACGTGCAGGCGAACACGTCGGTGACGGTCAACTTGAGCGGCCAGTTCACCGCCACCCTGGGCTCGAACACCGCCCTCGCGATCTACGCGGGGAAGTCCACCTGCTGAGAGGCCATCCGCTGCGTCCCGATCACCGACAGCAGCCGCAGCGCCTCCTCGGCCCGTGAGCCCGGGGTCGCGGTGTAGATCACGACCTGCTGGTCCCGGTCGGTGATGTCGAGGGCGTCGCAGTTGACGGTGACCGGGCCCACCACCGGGTGCCGGAAGGTCTTGACCAGGGTGGGCTCGGCGGACACGTCGTGCGATTCCCACAGCCGCCCGAACTCCTCGCTCCCGGCGAGGAGTTCGGCCACCAGGCCGGTCACCTCCGGCGAGTCGGGGTACCGGCCGGCCGCGGCCCGCAGCCGCTGCGCCGAGAGCCGGGCGAAGGCGTCCACGTCCGACACCCCGTACAGCCTGCTGCCCGCCGGGCGCGGGGTGAGGAAGGCGCGGCGCATCAGGTTGCGGTCGCGCGGGTGCAGCGCGGAGAAGTCCTCCATGAGGGCGGCCGCCAGATCGTTCCAGGCCAGCACCTCGAAGGTCGCGGACGTCACGAACGCGGCGGCCTGCGGCAGCCGGTGCAGCAGGTCGAGGAGGCTCTGCCGGACCTCGCGCGGGGGGCCGGGCGGCGGCCCCGGCGGAGCCCCGGCCAGATGGTGCAGATGCCCGCGCTCGGCGTCCGTCAGCCGCAGCGCCCGCGCCAGCCCGCCCAGCACCTCACGCGACGGCCGCGGCCCCCGCGCCTGCTCGAGACGCGTGTAGTACTCCGTCGAGATGAACGCCAGCTGCGCCACCTCCTCGCGCCGCAGCCCGGGCGTCCGACGGCGCGGGCCGCGCGGAAGCCCCACCTCGGCGGGGGAGATCCGCTCACGTCGGCTGCGCAGGAAAGCCGCGAGTTCTTGCCTGTCCACGCGTCCAGTGTGCGCCGGGCACCCGACCTCATCCAGGTACCGCCGGTGCCTGGATGGGCCCCGGGCCCGGACGCAGGCTCGAAGCCATGGAGAACACAGCCGATACAGCGAACACGGGCCTTCTGGCCGGCAAGGTCGCCTTCATCAGCGGAGCCGGGCGCGGGATCGGCGCGGCCGCCGCCCGGCTGTTCGCCCGCGAGGGCGCCCGGGTGCTGCTCGCGGCCCGCACGGAGGACCAGCTCAAGACGGTGGCCGAGGAGATCCGCGCGGCCGGCGGCACCGCCGACCACACGGTCTGCGACCTGGCCGACGCGGCGAGCGTCCGCGCGGCCGTCGACCGCACGGTGGAGGTCTACGGCCGCCTGGACATCGCCTTCAACAACGGCGCCACGATCCAGCACCCCGGCCCCATGGACGAACTCCCCGAGGCCGACTTCGACCGGATCACCGCGGTGAACCTCAAGGGCGTCTGGCTGGCCATGGCCGAGGAGGTCAGGGCCATCCGCGCCACCGCCTCCGGCGGCGCCATCGTCAACAACTCGTCCGTCGGCAGCCTGGGCGCCAACCCGGTCCTGCCGGTCTACGGGGCCCTGAAACGGGCCGTCAACAGCCTCACCGAGTCGGCCGCCGTCACCTACGGCCCCGAGGGCATCCGCGTCAACGCGATCGCCCCCGGCGGCACGCTCACCGAGATGGTCCGCACCTGGGAGGAGGCCACCCCCGGCGTCATCGACCGCATGAGGTCCACGACCCCGCTGGGCCGCACGGCCGACCCCGCCGAGATCGCCGAGGCCGCCGCCTGGCTGCTCAGCGACCGGGCCTCCTACGTGACGGGCACGGTGCTGCGGGTGGACGGCGGGGCACGGGCCTAGGTCAGTCAGTGACGTTGATGTGCCTGGCCAGCGCCGTGACGGAGAGGTCGGCGTGGTCGACCCACTGGGGGAACGCCAGGGTCTTGTGCTTGGTCGAGGCGGGCGGCGTGATCTCCAGGTAGGAGGCGTGCACCGCGCCCGAGGTGCCGGTGTTGGCGTGGGTCCAGGCGACGACGGCCTCGGCGCTCTGGCCGTCCTTGAGGACCAGGGTCTTCTTGCCGGGGTCCTTGGCGTACCAGGTGTCGCCCCAGTGCGTGTGGGTCGTGATCGCCTTGTGTGCGGAGTTCTCCAGGCCGAGGCCGGGGTAGCCGCGCAGCGCACAGGTCTTCCCGCTGAGGTTGCGCAGCGTGATGACGACACCCTCGTGGTTCATGCCGCCCGCGAGCTGCCGGCCGAAGGTGGCCTTGAGCGCGGCGGCGGAGCAGGTCGGCGTGGCCTTGGCGGTGCTCGGGGCCGCGGCCTCGGCGGTACCGGCCCAGGCGAGCCCCAGGGCGGCGACGGCCCCAGCGGCGAGCACCGTACGGCCGAGCCTGCGGTCGGTGCGGTGCCGGGTGGTGGTGGACAGGTCGGTGGTCTTCCGGTGTGCGTTCACGGTGACAGTGCTCCACTCGCGCTCTGAGGCCCGGGCCGCGGCATGCGGCCCGCGCCGTCTTCGTGTGCCGTACACAAGGTCAGATGCGCGGTACTCCGGATTTGTTCACGAACACCGACAGGAAGTTTCCGCACCCGTCCACGACCGCTCGGCTACTTCCAGGTGTCGCTGGTGGTGTAGCCCGACGACGTGCCGGTCGTGAAGGAGCGGTTGGTGCCCGACTCCCACGTCACAGTCCCGGAACTGTCCTTTTTGATGAACTTGTAAGCAAATGTGGTGCTCTTCGGGACGATCGCCAGCTTGCTCCACGTCGGGTACGACTCCGCCGACAGCGGGATCGCGTCGCCGGTGTTCCAGGAGCCCAGGGAGGCGATGGAGCCGACGACGTAGACGTTGGTGCCGTAGTCGGTGGTGGCGTACTCGTTGAACGTGACGTCCGTGGCGTCGGCGTTCGCCACGTTCCAGGAGTTGCTGAGGGAGAGCGCCGACGTCGAGGTCGTGGCCGACCTGTTGGCGTTGGACTCCCAGGTGACGTTCCCGGACGCGTCCTTCTTTATGTACTTGTACGTGAAGGACGTGTTGATCGGCACGCTCACCGCGCCCGACCAGATCGGGTACCCGGAGGACGAGAGCTGGATCGCCTTCGAGGTGTCCCAGCCGCCCAGGGCGTCGACGGAGCCGACCACGTAGACGTGGGTGCCGGTCGTGGTGGACGCGTACTCGTTGAAGGTCGCGGTCACCGTGGAGGTGGAGCCGCCGCCGCTGCCGCCGTCGCAGCCGACCGTGCAGGTGTAGGAGGAGTTGTAGAAGGCGACGGCGTCCTTCGCGGGGATCGTGATGCTCGCGTTGCCGCCGGAGACGGTGACCGTGGTCGCGCCGCCGTCGATGACGTTGGAGTACGTGCCGTCGGCCATGCCCGTCGCGAAGGTGTAGGTGGCCGACGACGAGCCGTTGTTGACGGCGAAGAACCCGGCGCCGCTGCGGCCGAAGCCGATGACGTTCGAGGACATCGTCTGCCAGTCGGAGACGGCCGCGCTGCCGGCCGCGTTGTGCCAGGCGACCATGCCGACGACGGCGGTGTCGCGGTCGAGGCAGTTCCAGCCGTTGGAGCAGTCCGTGTCGGTGACGAAGCCGGACGAGTTCGGCGGCGCCTGGTCGCTCTGGGTCCACTGCCAGCTGGAGTAGATGGTCGGTGTCGACCACTTGTAGGCCAGCTCGAAGAGGTTGGCGAGCTTGTAGCTGTCGCCGTCCTTGTAGCTCATGTGCAGGCCGTTGCGCTCGGTGTCGTGGTTGGTCACGAAGGACACCGAGTCGGCGGCCGGCAGGATGCCGCTGCCGGAGAGGGAGGAGAGGTCGCTGACGTTGCCCTGGAAGGCCGACTTCATCCTGCTCGCGTACGTGAAGTCGAGGACGTCACCGGAGCCGTAGTAGTCGCTGGGCTGCGGGGTGGAGCCCGGGTAGACCTCGTCGAAGACGTACGGCGCCGCGCCGGACGTGGTGGTGTTCAGCTTGGCGACGACGGCCGCCAGGTCGGTCGCCGGGATGTGTTTGGCCGAGTCCACCCGGAAACCGTCGACGCCCAGCGCGATCTGCTTGTTGAGGAAGGCGGCGAGGCCCGAGCGGACGTTGTCGGCGCTGGTCTTGAGGTCGGGCAGGCCCAGCAGTTCACAGTTCTGGACCTGGGTGAGGTTCGAGTAGTCCTGGATGGTCAGGTCGGAGGTGGGGCAGTCGGCGGAGGTGTGGTAGTCGCTCGGGTCCCAGTCCGGGGTGTCGTACTTGTTGGTGATCGTGGTGCCGTCGTAGCCGGTGCCGGTCTGCGCGGCCGTGTGGTTGATGACCGCGTCGGTGTAGACCTTCACACCCGCGCTGTGGCAGGCGGTGACCATCGCGGCGAACTGCGTCGCCGTCCCGAAGCGGCTGTTCAGGGTGTACGAGTAGGGCTGGTAGGCGTCCCACCAGTAGTAGCTGGACTGCTTGAGGGATTCGGACGGCGGGGCGACCTGCACCGCGCCGTACCCGGCCGGCCCCAGCACGTTCGTGCACTCGGACGCGATCGAGTTCCAGTTCCATTCCCAGAGGTTGGCGATCACATCGCCCTTGGTGGTGGTGTCCGCCTGCGCGGCGGTGGCCGGCAGGGCGACGACGCCCGCGAGTGCCAGGGCGCCCGCGGCGATCGCGACGGCCGTGCGTCTGAAGACAGCCGGGGGTCGGTGTCCGGTCATGTGCGGCTCCGAAACAAGAGGGACAGGCTTCAACAACCCCGGAGCGTGGGCCAGTTGAGACAGTGCGTCAATACGCCTCGTGAAAGTTCTTGCTGTGAGTTTCAAGCCTCTTGCTGTAAACCTTTCGTTAGCGGTACGGTCGCGCGGGGTCGGACCCAAGAGAGCCGCTATCGCTAGGAGTTCATGCCGGTGATACATGTCAGACGGGTCGCGGCCGTCGCCGTCGCCGCCCTCGCCGCCGCGCTCGTGCAGCCAGTCGCCGCACACGCCGCCGCCCCGCCCGCCCCGCCCTCCGATGCGAAGCTCGCCGCCGCGCCCGCCCGGTACGACGACACCCGCGAGCAGTTCTACTTCGTCATGCCGGACCGTTTCGCCAACGGCGACACCGGCAACGACAAGGGCGGCCTCACCGGCTCCCGGCTCTCCACCGGTTACGACCCCACCGACAAGGGCTTCTACCAGGGCGGTGACCTCAAGGGCCTGACCAAGCGGCTCGACTACATCAAGGGGCTCGGCACCACCGCCATCTGGATGGCCCCGATCTTCAAGAACAAGCCCGTGCAGGGGACCGGGAGCAACGCCTCGGCCGGCTACCACGGGTACTGGATCACCGACTTCACCCAGGTCGACCCGCACTTCGGGACCAACAAGGACCTTCAGACCCTCATCTCCAAGGCGCACGCCAAGGGCATGAAGGTCTTCTTCGACGTCATCACCAACCACACCGCCGACGTCGTCGACTACGCGGAGAAGTCCTACGACTACCTCTCCAAGGGCGCCTTCCCCTACCTGACCAAGGACGGGCAGCCCTTCGACGACGCCGACTACGCGGACGGCAAGAAGAAGTTCCCGGCCGTCTCCGGCGCCTCCTTCCCGCGGACGCCGACCGTGACGAGCGACAGCAAGGTGCCGTCGTGGCTCAACGACCCGACGATGTACCACAACCGGGGCGACTCGACTTTCGCCGGCGAGTCCGCGACCTACGGGGACTTCTCCGGCCTGGACGACCTGTGGACCGAGCGGCCCGAGGTCGTCAGCGGCATGGAGAAGATCTACGAGCGGTGGGTGAAGGACTTCGCCATCGACGGCTTCCGGATCGACACCGTCAAGAACGTCGACATGGAGTTCTGGACCCAGTGGGCGACCGCGCTGGACACGTACGCGGCGCGGCACGGCCGTAGGAACTTCTTCATGTTCGGCGAGACGTACTCCGCCGACACGTCCGTCACCTCGCCGTACGTGACCCAGGGCCGCCTCGACGCGACCCTCGACTTCCCCTTCCAGGACGCGGCCCGCTCCTACGCCTCCCAGGGCGGCAGTGCACAGAAGCTGTCGAGCGTCTTCGGCGACGACTACAAGTACACGACCGACAAGGCGAACGCCTACGAGCAGGTGACCTTCCTCGGCAACCACGACATGGGCCGGATCGGGTACTTCCTGGAGCAGGACAACCCGAAGGCCTCGGACGCCGAACTGCTCGCCAAGGACAAGCTCGCCAACGAGGTGATGTTCCTCAGCCGGGGCAACCCGGTCGTCTACTACGGCGACGAGCAGGGCTTCACCGGCTCCGGTGGTGACAAGGACGCCCGGCAGACGATGTTCGCGTCGAAGGTCGCCGACTACCTGGACGACGACGAGATCGGCACCGACCGGACCGCCGCCGACGACTCGTACGACACGAGTGCACCGCTCTACAAGCAGGTCAGTGCTCTCGGAAAGCTCCGCAAGGACAATCCCGCCCTCGCCGACGGCGTCCAGACCGAGCGCTACGCGGCCGACGGCGCCGGCGTCTACGCGTTCACCCGGACGGACGCGAAGACCGGCCAGGAGTACGTCGTCGCCCTCAACAACGCCGGCACGGCGAAGACCGCGAGCTTCGCCACCGGCTCCGCCGGCATGCGCTACCGGGCGCTCTACGGCACGGACGGCACCCTCACCTCCGACGGCTCGGCCGAGCTGACCGTCACCGTCCCCGCGGAGTCCGCCGTCGTCTACAAGGCGGCCGGCCCCCTCGCCGAGCCCGCCACCGCACCGACGGTCACCCTCCGGGCCCCGGCCGCCGGCGCCACCGGCACCGTCGACCTCACCGCGGACGTCACCGGCGGACAGCTGAACCGCGTCGTCTTCGCCGCCCAGGTCGGCAACGGCAAGTGGACCACGCTCGGCTCCGCCGACCACGCCCCGTACAAGGTCACCCAGACCCTCGCCGAGGACGTCCCGGCCGGCACCGCCCTGCGCTACAAGGCGGTCGTCGTCGACTCCGCCGGGCACACCTCCAGTGCCCTGGCCGAGAGCAGCAGCGGCACCCCGCCCGCCGCCGAGACGCCCACCGCATCCTCCCGCGACTACGCCGTCGTCCACTACAAGCGCACCGACGGTGACTACGACAACTGGGGACTGTACGCCTGGGGCGACCTCGCCGACGGCGAGGCGACCACCTGGCCCGCCGGTCACCCCTTCACCGGCCGGGACGCGTACGGCGCCTTCGCCTACGTCAAGCTGAAGCCCGGCGCCACGAACGTCGGCTTCCTCGTCGTCGACAAGGACGGCGACAAGGACGTCTCCGCCGACCGCTCCATCGACGTCACCAAGACGGGCGAGGTGTGGCTCGAGCAGGGGAAGGCGGACGTCCTCACGACGAAACCGGCCGATGCCTACCCCGCGCAGGACACCACCAAGGCGATCATCCACTACCACCGCGCCGACGGGGACTACGACGGCTGGGGCCTGCACGTCTGGACGGGCGCCGCGAACCCCACCGACTGGTCGAACCCCCTGAAGCCGGTGAAGACCGATGCCTATGGCGCGGTCTTCGAGGTACCGCTCACCGACGGTGCCACCAGCCTCAGCTACATCATCCACAAGGGCGACGAGAAGGATCTCTCCGCCGACCAGTCACTCGACCTCAAGGCCGACGGCTACGAGGTGTGGCTGTTGAACGGCCAGGAGAAGCACCTGCTCCCGCAGCCCGCCGGCAGCGCGGCCGCCCTCGACCTGACCACCTCCAAGGCGGTCTGGATCGACCGGGACACGGTCGCCTGGGACGGCGTCGACGGCGCGGTCTCCACCCAGCTGGTCTACTCCCACGACGGTTCGATCGCCGTCAAGGACGGGACCCTGACCAGCGACGACGAGCGGTGGCTGCGGCTGACGAGGACCACCCTCACCGACGCCCAGAAGGCGAAGTTCCCGTACCTGAAGGACTACACGGCCTGGTCGGTCGACCCGCGCGACCGCGGCCGGGTGCGCGAGGCGCTCGGCGGACAGCTCGTCGCCTCCCAGCGCGCCGCCAACGGCGCGGTGCTGGCCGCGACCGGTGTGCAGATCGCGGGCGTGCTGGACGACGTGTACGCCAGGGCCACGACGGCGGACCTCGGCCCGGTCTTCCATCACGGCAAGCCCACGCTCTCCGTCTGGGCGCCGACCGCGCAGAGCGTCGCCCTCGAACTCGACGGCTCGTCGAAGACGATGCACCGCGACTCCGCGACCGGCGTCTGGTCCGTGACCGGGCCCGCGTCCTGGAAGAACAAGCCCTACCGGTACGTCGTGAAGGTCTGGGCGCCCAGTGTCCGGAAGGTCGTCACCAACAAGGTCACCGACCCCTACTCGGTGGCCCTCACCGCCGACTCCGAGCGCAGCCTCGTCGTCGACCTGAACGACAAGTCCCTGGCCCCCGGCGGCTGGTCGACCTACACCAAGCCCAAGGCCGTCCCGATGAAGGACGCGCAGATCCAGGAGCTGCACGTCCGGGACTTCTCGGTGGCGGACTCCACGGTCCCGGCCGCGGAGAGGGGCACGTACCTGGCCTTCACCGACAAGAACAGCGACGGCTCCAAGCACCTCAAGGAGCTTGCCAAGAGCGGGACTTCGTACGTCCATCTGCTCCCGGCCTTCGACTTCGCGACCGTGCCCGAGAAGAAGGCCGACCAGAAGAGCCCCGACTGCGATCTCGCCTCCTATCCGGCCGACTCGGAGAAGCAGCAGGAGTGCGTCTCCGCGGTGGCCGCGAAAGACGCCTACAACTGGGGCTACGACCCGTACCACTTCACGGTCCCCGAGGGCTCGTACGCCACCGACCCGGACGGCACCGCGCGTACCGTGCAGTTCCGGAAGATGGTCAAGTCGCTCAACGACGACGGGCTGCGGGTCGTCATGGACGTCGTCTACAACCACACGGCGGCCAGCGGGGAGGCGGACACCAGCGTCCTCGACCGGATCGTGCCCGGCTACTACCAGCGGCTGCTCGCCGACGGCAGCGTCGCCAACAGCACCTGCTGCGCCAACACCGCGCCCGAGAACGCCATGATGGGCAAGCTGGTGGTGGACTCGATCGTCACCTGGGCGAAGGAGTACAAGGTCGACGGGTTCCGCTTCGACCTGATGGGCCACCACCCGAAGGCCAACATCCTGGCCGTCCGCAAGGCGCTCGACGCGCTGACCCTGAGGAAGGACGGCGTCGACGGCAAGAAGATCATCCTGTACGGGGAGGGCTGGAACTTCGGCGAGGTCGCCAACGACGCCCGGTTCGTGCAGGCCACGCAGCAGAACATGGCCGGCACCGGCATCGCCACCTTCTCCGACCGGGCCCGGGACGCCGTACGCGGCGGCAGCCCCTTCGACGACGACCCCGGCATCCAGGGCTTCGCCTCCGGCCTCTACACCGACCCCAACTCCTCCACCGCCAACGGCACTCCGGCCGAGCAGAAGGCCCGGCTGCTGCACTACCAGGACCTGATCAAGGTCGGCCTGACCGGCAACCTCGCCAAGTACGAGTTCACCGACAGCGACGGCAAGGAGGTCACCGGCGCCGGGATCGACTACAACGGCTCGCCCGCCGGATACGCCGACGCGCCCGGCGACGCCCTCGCCTATGTGGACGCCCACGACAACGAGTCGTTGTTCGACGCGCTGACGTACAAACTGCCGGCCGGCACCTCCGCGTCCGACCGGGCCCGGATGCAGGTCCTGGCGATGGCCACGGCCGCCCTCTCGCAGGGACCTTCGCTCTCCCAGGCCGGCACCGACCTGCTGCGCTCCAAGTCCCTGGACCGCAACTCCTTCGACAGCGGCGACTGGTTCAACGCCGTCCACTGGAACTGCGCCGACGGCAACGGCTTCGGCCGCGGGCTGCCCATGGCCGCCGACAACCAGTCCAAGTGGTCCTACGCCAAGCCGCTGCTGACCTCGGTGAAGGTCGGGTGCGCGCAGATCGACGGGGCCTCGGCCGCCTACCAGGACCTGTTGCACATCCGTACGACCGACAAGGCGTTCTCGCTCGGCACGGCCGCGCAGGTGCAGTCGAAGCTCTCCTTCCCGCTGTCCGGGAAGGACGAGACACCCGGCGTGATCACCATGGAGCTCGGTGACCTCGTCGTCGTCTTCAACGCGAGCCCCGAGCGGCAGGAGCAGCGGGTGGGCGCACTGGCCGGAACCGGCTACCGGCTGCACCCGGTGCAGGCGTCGGGCGCGGACTCCGTCGTCAAGTCGGCATCGTACGAGCGGGAAACGGGTACGTTCGTGGTTCCGGGGCGCACGGTGGCGGTGTTCTCCCGGACGAGGTGACCGAGGCCTTACGTCGGTGGGGCAGGCCCGGCTCCCCCAGCTACCGCTGGGGTACCCCGAGGTACTGCCCCACCGGTGTTGTCCAGGGGCTGGGAGAATGGACGTCAACGGCAAGCTGACAGACACGACCGTGCTGGTCGTGGACGACGAACCCGCGAGCCGGTACGCGCTGGGCACCGTCCTGCGCCGGGCCGGCCACCAGGTCGTCGCGGTCGCCGACGGCCGGCAGGCGCTCGCCGAACTCGACGTGCGGCTGCGCAAGGGTTCCCTGCCCGACGTGGCCCTCGTCGACGTGAACCTGCCGGACATGAGCGGCTTCGAGCTGTGCCGCCGGCTCAAGGAGCGGCCGCACATGGCCGCCCTGCCCGTCGTGCACTTCTCGGCCCTCCGGGTCCCCCCGGCGGACCGCTGCCCGGGGCTGGACACGGGGGCCGAGGCCTATCTGACGGTGCCCGCCGAGCCGGAGGAGATCGAGGCGGCGGTGCGGGCCGCGGTGCGCGCCGCCCGGCTGCGCGCCGACGACCAGGCGCTGGTACGGCGGCTGAAACTGCTGTCGGAGACGATCGTCACCATCCAGGCGGCGCGCTCGCTGCACGAGCTGGCCGACGCCGCCGCGGACGGCGCCGCACGCCTCCTCGGCACCCCCGCCGCCGTCTTCGTCCTCGACCAGGACGACGAGCTGTACCGCGGCCTGTACCGGGAGCGCACCTCCCTCGCCCTGCCGGACGAGGGCGCCCACCGGGACGTGGCGGGTCTGCTGCGGCGGCTCACCCGCGGGCAGTCCGGGGTCCGGATCACCACCGTGCCGACGCCGCTGTGGCCCGCCGGGTTCTTCCGGCCCGGGGTGGAGCACGACGCCCGGCTGACGCTGGTCCTCACCCAGGACGGCAAGGTGCCGGTGTGCGTGGCCACCCCCACCCGCGGGCAGCGCAGGGTCGACCCCGAGAACGAGGCGCTGCTGGCCCAGCTGGCCCAGGCCACCGCGCTCGCCGCCGAGCCGCTGCTCATGTACCAGGTGGAGCGGCATGTCGCGCTCACCCTCCAGCACAGCTTCCTGCCCCGCCCGCACCAGCTGCCCGAGCTGCCGGGCGTCGACATAGCGGTACGGTACGAGCCAGCCTCCCAGGAGACCGAGATCGGCGGCGACTTCTATGCCGCGCTGCGGGTCGGCGACGGCGTGCTCACCGCGGTGGGGGACGTCGTGGGGCACTCGCTGGACGCGGCCACCGTCATGGTCGAACTGCGGCACGCGCTGCGCGCCTACTGCCTCACCGAGAGCGACCCGGCCGCCCTCGCCGAACGGCTCGACCAGCTGCTCCAGCACTACCACGCCGAGGTCACCGCCACCGTCTGCCTGGCCCTCATCGATCCGGGGACCGGGCGCACCCGCATCGCCAACGCCGGCCACATCCCGCCGCTGATACTGGGCGACGACGGCAGCGCCGAGTACGTCAAGGCGTCCGGTCCGCTGCTCGGGGTGGGCCTGCCCCACCCGCCGCCCACCGAGCTGGTCCTCGAACCCACCGACCGGCTCCTCATGGTCACCGACGGCCTGATCGAGACCCGCGGCACCGACCTCACGGTCTCCATGGAACACCTCCGGGCCGCCGCCGGCGGCGCCCTGCCCGGCCTGGAGGCCCTGTGCGACACCCTCCTCGCCTGCTTCGGCCAGGACCGCGAGGACGACATCGCACTGCTGGCGCTGAGCCTGGCGAACTAGCGGCTGTCTCACCGCGGCCGTCCGCCGACGGCGCCTTCTGGGCATTCCCCCCGGCATCCGTCGGGCTCTCCAACATGCCTTGTGCGCACCGTCTTTGACGTGGCCGATCAAGGCAGGTCGGCGGGTGCCCTGACGGAATCGAGCAGAACCGGGCGGAAGTGAGCGGATTCGAAAATCGGGCAGGAAGCGGCACCTGGTATTCCGAGCACGGCCCGCCGCTTCGGTCGCCCCGAATGAGACCTAGGCTGGACCCAGTCGCCGCAGAACAGGAGTGCTCATGCCGCAGATCACCGTCGACTACACCGCCAGCGCGGGACCCGCCTTCGACCGCCGGGGCTTCGCCACGGCCCTGCACCGCGCCGTGGTCGAGATCGCGGCGGCCAAGCCGGAGGCCTGCAAGACGCTGTTCCGCGCCGCCGACGAGACCGCCTTCGGCTACGACACCGACGGGGCGCACGTCATCGTCCACGTGACCTTCGGCCTGCTGGCCGGCCGCACCGACGACACGAAGGCGAAGCTGACCGAGACGACCCTGGAGCTGCTGCGCGAGCACCTGAAGCCGGAGGGGGCCGTGCTGCATGCGTCGGCCGAGGTGCGGGACCTGGACCCGTCGTACCGGAAGTACGAGGGCTAGGCCGTTTCGTTTGGATCAGTCGGTCGTTGGTCTGGGTGTGCCGTTAACTGATGCGCAGTGGTCGCGGATCGAGCCGTTGCTCCCTGACCGG